>JBAJNJ010000006.1:0-290399 GCA_036881925.1 Desulfobacter sp. | reverse complement strand
TTCAACTACTTTGTCACGGACAACATTGGATCTTCATATGGCTCCTCTGGTGCAGCCACCTCGGCATCACTGGACGTCACTGCAGTAAATGACGCACCTGTGGTTTCAGGACCGGTAGATCTGGGTAACATGCTTGAAGACGGCAGTATTCTCATCACAGCCAATGATCTGCTCGCCAATGCAAGTGATGTGGATGGCGATCCTTTGTCCGTATACAACCTGACCGCAGACAGCGGCACACTTATCGACCATGCAAACGGGACGTGGACTTATCACCCCGAGGCAAATATGAACGGATCAGTCAACTTCAACTACTTTGTCACGGACAACATTGGATCTTCATATGGCTCCTCTGGTGCAGCCACCTCGGCATCACTGGACGTCACTGCAGTAAATGACGCACCCGTGGTTTCAGGACCAGTGGATCTGGGCGCCATCATGGAGGATGGCAGCATCTTCATCACGGCCGACGATCTGTTGGCCAATGCAAGCGATGTGGATGGAGATCCTTTGTCCGTATACAACCTGACAGCAGACAGCGGCACACTCATTGACCATGCAAATGGGACGTGGACCTACCACCCCGAGGCGAATATGAGCGGATCCGTCAACTTCAATTACTTTGTTACGGACAATATCGGCGCATCCCAAGGTTCCGGGGGTGCATCGACATCGGCGGCACTGGATGTCTTCTTGAATACGGCAGGAGGGGCCGCGGCTTCGGCACCTGATATGGCGGCTTTCAGTGGTGCATCAGACGACGGTGACGGATATGAACCCTATCTGCTTGATTCTGATTATGAAATCCGGGATGCCGGTGGTGAAGCACCAAAAGGGGAAACCCTTGAAGAATACGGCATTGCACCTCAGATTGCCGATTCCGGAGCCGAAGAGGACACTGCTGCTCAAGCCCCCTCTGCGCCTGGCGGCAGCCCCATGACAGATGCGGATATCAATCAGTTGATCCAGGAAATGTCCGCTTATGCCCCGGCAGATGGGATCAGTCTTGATGGGATGGGAGAGGTTCAAAAAGACGACCAGCTCATGACCATTATCGCGGCGCGTTGGCAATCGGTGTAATCTGCCTGTGAAAACCGCATTTTTATCCCATCCGTTTTTTTACGGTATGGTTGTCTTTGTCTTATTGTGTTGCAGCCCGGCAATTCCCAAGGGTTTGGCAAAGTCCCTGACCTTTGAACAGGTGCTTTCCGCCGGGCTGCAGCATTCATTTGACCGGTATATTGTCCAGGAGGAAATCGGGGCGGCCCAGGCCGGTGTCAGTGAAAAAGAGGCGGAAAACTATCCGCAGCTGGCTGTCCGCTTCGGCAACGAATATGTGCATGTGTTTGAAGAAGACAGCGATATTGTCTCTGTGGGTGATGCCATTATTGCCAACAGTGCTTCCGGCTATAAGCATTCCTTGATCGCAACAGCCAAGTACACCTTGTATGATTTCGGCATCAGGGAGCTGAATATCACACATGCCCGGCGCAACGTGCGGATTGCAGAGCTGCGGGAACAAAAAGCCCGGATGGAAACCCGGGAAACACTGCTGGAGCTGTATACTGAAGGCCTTAAGATACAGCAGCGCATAAAAACCCTGGAAGAAATCTACACAGCCAGACAAAACATCTTCCGTATGGCGGAACGGCTTCACATGGCCGGTTCTTTCAGGCGCGATACACTTGGAGACCATGCACTGGAAATGGCAACTGCGTTCAGCCGGCTTGAGGACCAGCGCACGGCATTCCAAAACCTGCTTGAACGCATCAGCTTCCATACCCGGCAGCCGTATCAGGCAGACACAACTGTTCTGGAAAATTTTTCCCGGCCGGAGATTCCTGATGCCTCTGCCGATGTTATGGATTTTACCGGGCATCCGGATATGGAAATCTATGACCAGAAGATCGTCAACAAAAAAGCGGAGTTGTCCATGGCCAAGCGAGCCAGATATCCAAAACTGAACCTTTACGGGTCCTGGCGGCAGTTCGGCAGTGACGAGCAGAGTTACCTGGACTCCCTGTCCACCCTTGAGCCCCGGGACACCTCCCTGACACTTTATGTTGAGTGCCCGTTGTTTGACGGTTTTGCCAACAAGGCCAAACGAAGAAAGATCCACCATGAAATTGCCGGCCTCAGGTACCAGAGGGAGAAAAAAAAGGCCGAACTGGAGCAGGACTTTTCAACAGCCCTGAATACTTACAGACAGTCTGTGGCCCTGGAGAAAGAGCGCCATGCGCAACAAATCCGTATTACAGATCAGCAGCACTATGGGGACCGCATCGCCGGCCAGGGGCTGACCGACCGGATTACCGCCCAGAGCCGCACCATTGAGTTGAACCGGCAAGCGCTTGAGCTTGAACTGAAAAGGATCGACAATGTTTCTTCGGCCCTGCGCCTCAACCTGATCAAAGAGGCGGGCTCATGAACAGCGCTTTGATTGCCTTTGATGTTGCAGCGCGGGTCAACCGGGTTGACATTGATATCCGGGCCATTGCCAGGGAATTCAGCGTGGATGATACGGTCCGGCCCGAGGAACTGCTGCGCATCGCCCGTAAATTCGGCTTTAAAGCCAAGTTGAAAACACTTCCGGTCCGGGAACTTGCAGGGGCATATCCTTTGCCGGCCATTGCCGTAAGTGATGACGCGGACTATGCCGTACTGCTCAAGGCAGATGAAACATCAGGCAAATGCCTGTTGTTCGATCCCAACGCCAAAAAAACCTTTGAAAATACCTGTGAAGCGGTTGAAGAACGGTTCCGGCAGTTCATCATTCTACGCCACAGGCAGGCAAGCTCCCAAACCGGTTTCGGCTTTAACTGGTTCCTGCGTGAGATCATCAAATTCAAGCAAATTCTCGGTGAGGTGCTGCTCGGCTCTTTTGTGGTTCAGTTGTTCGGCCTTGTCACCCCGCTGTTTACCCAGGTCATTCTGGACAAGGTGATTGTCCATCGCAGTATGACCACCCTTGATGTGCTTGCCATTGCTTTCCTGGCTGTGGTTGTCTTCGAGCTGCTCCTGAACCTTTCCCGGAACTATATCTTCATTCATACCGCCCATAAGCTGGATGCCAAGCTCGGTGCCAAGCTTTTCAAGCATCTCCTGGCCCTGCCGTTCCGGTATTTTGAAGCACGGCAGGTCGGTAATATTGCCGCCAGGGTCAGGGAACTGGATACCATACGTGAATTTATCACGAACAAGGCGGTCAGCGTTATTATCGATCTGTTCTTCTCCCTTGTTTTTGTGGCGGTGATGCTGGTGTACAGCGTCAAGCTCACCCTGATTGTCCTGGGATTTGTTTCGGTGATCGGTTTGCTGTACCTGACCATCACGCCGGAGCTCCGGCGGCGGCTGGAGAACAAGTTCCAGATGGGGGCAGCCTCCAACTCCTACTTGGTGGAATCCGTGACAGGCGTGCAGACGGTCAAGTCCCTGGCTCTGGAAGGCACCATGCAGAAACGCTGGGAAGACCACCTGGGACGCTATGTCAGCGCCGGTTTCAACCTGGCCAATATGTCCAACATTTCCGGCACGGTTTCCAATACCTTGCGGCGGCTCATGACCATCTCGATTCTCTACCTGGGTGTGAAGGCGGTTCTTGTGGGAGATCTGACCATCGGCCAGTTGATTGCCTTCCAGATGTTTTCCGGGCAGTTTGCCACACCCGTGCTGCGCCTGGTGAACCTGTGGAATGAATTCCAGCAGGCCCTGCTTTCTGTGGAGCGGCTGGGCGATATCCTCAATCATCCCCGGGAGGTCACCACAGAAAAAGCCATTACCCTGCCCCGGCTCAACGGCGCCCTGAAACTGGACAAGGTCTCTTTTAAATACACGCCCGGCGGTCCCAATGTCCTGGAAGATCTGTCCCTGGATGTCCGGCCGGGGATGAGCGTGGGCATCGTGGGCCGCAGCGGCAGCGGGAAAAGCACATTGGCAAAACTGCTCCAGCGGCTTTACATCCCCACGGACGGGGCGGTTTATATCGATGAAATTGATGCGCGCCATCTCAACCCGTTCTGGCTGAGATTTAATACCGGGGTCGTGCTCCAGGAAAATTACCTGTTCAGCGGCACAATCCGGGAAAATATTGCGCTACCCAAACCGGATGCTCCCATGGAACTAATCCTGCAGGTTGCCCGGTTTGCCGGGGCCCATGAGTTCATCTCCCAACTGCCCGAAGGCTATGATACCAATGTCAGCGAACGGGGCTCCTCCCTGTCAGGGGGGCAGCGGCAGCGGATTGCCATTGCCCGGGCCCTGATTACCAATCCGCGGCTGTTGATATTTGACGAGGCCACATCCGCACTTGATTATGAATCTGAAAGCATCATCCAGCAGAACATGGATACCATCAAAAAAGGCAGGACCACCATTATCATCACCCACCGCCTGGATACCATTCAGGACTGCGATATGATTATTGTTCTTGAAAAAGGCAGGGTTGCCGAGTCCGGAACCCATGCGGAACTGCTGGCGCAATCCGGCTATTATCACAAACTTTTGACCCGGCAGGACAGTTAAAATGTTCACCCGTGCTTCACAGGACGACCGCCATGAATTCAAGCCGTTGCTGGTTGAGATTGAGGAGCGCCCCCTCAATCCCTTGGGCCGGACCGTTTTCTGGATTGTGATTGCGGCTATCCTTTTCACTTTTCTATGGATGTTTTTCGGTAAAGTCGACATCGTTGTCACGGCCCGGGGAAAAATCATTCCCAGCGGGGAGGTGAAAACCGTGCAGCCCCTGAACACCGGCGTGGTCCGGTCTATTCTCATCCAGCCCGGGGACTATGTTGAAAAAGGCCAGGTGCTCATGGAAATCGATCCCTCGGATATTGATCCGGAACTGGCCTCAACCCGGGCCGATTATCAGCGGGTCGGCCTGGAAATACAACGGATCAGCGCCTTGCTCGACAACCGGGATTTCTCCCCTGCAGCCGGAGATGTGGACCCGGATGTCTTGCGTGTGCAGCAAAAAATCTTTCATGCGGAAAAAGGCCGCCTCAACACCCAGATCCGGGTGAAGCAGGAAATACTGGCCCAGTTGGAGGAAAAACTGGCGGCTGAGTATCGGACCGCAGACCAGGCCCGCTATATGACCGGTATAGTTTCGGAAAGACTGGACCGGCTCGAGCAGGTCAGGGATATTGTGAGCCGGGATGAGTACGAACAGAACCAAAGCCAGGCCAAGCAATATGAAACCGAATACATTGCATCCACCCACCGTATTGCGGAAATCAAGGCACTGAAGCTGCAGACAGACCAGGAAATCGATTATATCAAAAAAGAGTTCCGCAACCGGCTCCTGGCGGAACTGTCCGAAAAAAAACAGAACTTCCTCTACCTGCAGGCCCGGATCGAAAGGGCGGAGTTTATCAGTACCCGTCAGCAGATTACCTCGCCGGTTGACGGGCATATTTCCCAACTGCTTTTTCATACCACAGGAGGGGTTGTCACCCCTGCCGAAGCACTGGCCCATATTGTCCCGGTCAACACCCCCCTGCTGGTCAAGGCGGTGCTGCTGAGCAAGGATGCCGGGTTTGTTGCCGCGCACATGGCCGCATCCATCAAACTTGACGCCTTCAACTTCCAGAAATACGGCACGCTTGACGCCAGCGTGGTCCGGGTTTCCAAAGACAGTATTGAAGACGAACGGCTCGGCCTCATTTATGAAACCTATATTACCCCGAAGCAGCTCAGCCTGATCGTCGATGGGAAAGAAACCCCCATCTCGCCCGGCATGGGGGTCACGGCAGAGATCAACGTGGGCAAACGAAGGATCATTGAGTTTTTCATCTATCCCTTGATCAGGTACTTGGATGAGGGCATGAGCGTCAAGTAACAGCTCTCTTTAACACCACGACTTTCTATTTTACAAACCGTGTAAGGCCGCTGCAGCCTCTTGGAGTGTGCCTGCCTTGACGAATAACAGGGAAAAAAGTTATTCTGGAAGAAAATCCCCTTTTCTTCTGGTGTCCCGGATATTGCCGCCGGGCATTACCCCTTCATAAGGAGGGCCCCCATGAAACGGTGCGAATCGTGCGGACAAATTGTGGCCCAGGCCATTAAAACCTGCCCGGCCTGCGGAAGCCGGCTGGTAGGGGGGATGACGTCCATTGACGATTACCGGATCCAGCACATTATTCACGAAGGGCGGTCCTCACTGGTTTGCCGGGTCCTTAAAAAAGGGCATCAAAAACCGGTCACCATCCGGTTGTTTACCGATCAGTCCGGGGTGGATGAGCGTATTGCCAAGCGCCTGGAAAGCGAGCTGGAGACCCTTTCCAGACTTCCGGAAGACGCCTTTGTCCAGCACTACGCCATCCGGCAGAGCAGTACCGGCCATTGGTACCGGGTCAGCGAATGGGTGGATGCCGACAACTGGGGAAGTATTTTTGTCTCCGGCATTCTGAACGACCAGCGCAGAATGGTGACCCTGTTCTACAATATTGCATCCGCCCTGGACCTGCTCCACCGCCAGGACCACTTTATGCCCTATCTGATCCTGGATGATATCCTGATTCCCCGCCGTAAGGCCCGGAACCTTTCCGTAAAGATCAACTACAAGCTGTCCAGATTTCTCAATGCCAGGGCCACCCATCACGGCCCTATGCTCCGGAAACTGCTGGCATGCCATCCGGATATCATCAATGAGCGGGCCATTGATTTCAGGACCGGCATCTGGTCCCTTGGAAAAATATTTATTGAACTGCTTACCGCAGACCATAATCTCACGGAATTCTCATCCAAAGTGGACCGGATCAAGGGACTGGACCCGGAACTGGCCGTGCTGATCAAAGTCATGCTTTCGGATGATCCGGATCTGAGGCCCCAGTCCATGGCCAGGGTCAAAGGGGCGCTGGGCAGAATTCTGGAACGGATTGCTCCGGGGCCGATCCATTCGCCGCCCCGCCGCCGCGGGCCAACCCTTCTCAGGGAAATCACCTGGCTCAAACGCATGGTCTTGGCGCTCCTGATCGTTATCATCGGGATTGTCGCCACCAACACCTTTATGTATTACACCCGGGAGCCGGAGCCGGGCGATGCGGGTTTTACCCGTTTCCTGGAATCCCACACCCGCTCCATCGGTTTTTTAATGGTTGAGTACTGGCTCCGTCACGAGCGCCAGATTATTTACAAAAACAAGGTGGAAGGCACGGCATTTCTCGTTGATAAGCAGGGATACCTGCTGACCAACCGCCATGTGGCCTGCCCCTGGCTTGAAGACCCTGTCCTCTTTCAAATCAGGGCCCGGTTACGTGGCAAGGAGCTTGAGTTCGGCCACCGGATGTATCTCTGGTTTGAGGGGGCCAAAGCCTTTAACCGCCTCCAGGGCCTTGGGGAAAGCGCAGACCTTGCAGATGATTATTACCTTGCCGGCGCGTTCAGTTCCACCGGTAAAAGCAGGCTCAGGGTGGTCGGGGTGCCCCGGGGCGTGCGCAATCCCGGAAACCGGCTTTACCTGCCGTTCCAGCATGATTTTGCCGTATTGAAAATAGACACCCTTCCCGAAGATATCCAGCCCCTGCCCCTGGAAACCCGGCAGGCACCGGTCAACATCAAGCGGCTGTCTCCCGTGATTATCATGGGCTTTCCCCTGGGCAGCCGGACCCAGGATGAACGGATCAACGCCAGCATCACCCGGGGCCATGTGCGGCGGACCTCCAAAGAACTGATCCAGGTGGATTCCTCCATTTACAAGGGAAACAGCGGCGGACCCGCCATCAACGCCGGCGGCCGGGTCATCGGCATCGCTTCAGGGGTAGTGACGGACCAGCCGTCCGGCCAGATCCCTTTGCACACCCCGTTGTCGGATTTCGGCCTGGTGCTTCCCATCTCAAAACCGGCCGCGTTCGTGGCCAGCCTGAAAAAGGGCAGGCCCAAATGGAATGGCATCCTGGACTTCACCCTTGAAAAGAAACTCAACCAGGTGCTGGCCCTTGCCGGTGCACACGATTACAAAGGCGCGTCCGCCCTGGCCCACGGCCTTTTAAAAAACAGCCAGGACCCGGCCCTGGTCTTCACCACTGCCCTCCTGGATTTTTGCAATAACGATTTGGAAACCAGCAAAAGGTTTTTTACCCGGCTGATCTCCATTGAAGGGGACAATACAACCGCCCGACTTATGCTTTACATCATTGACTGGCTGGCCGATGACACCGGCAGTACCCGGCTGACCCAGGGATTGTTTACCATGCCCTGGCACCACCCGGATGAATTTTCCGGTTACCTGGCCCGGATTCTCAAATCAGGGCAGCCACTGGCTTCCGGAGTCGCGGATTATGAAAACCCGGCGGAAAGCGCCTGGCGTATGTTTATTGACGGGCTGATCCGGGAAAAAAATAATGACATGGCCCAGGCCATGATGCATTACCGGGAAATTGTCCTTTTTGCGGGAGCCAATGATCATCTCTATTTTATGGCATTTTCCAGGCTGAACCGGCTTCTGGACCGTCAGGCCGCCTTTGCAAGCGATAAGGCCGCCCTGCGCGCCGACCGGAACGCCTTGTGGAAAAAAGCCGCCGCCCGCCGGGACCAGGCCAAGGAAACCTTTGGCAGGGCCCTGGCCCTGATCCGGCAGTTTGAATCATCTGCCACTCCCCATGACCAAAAACAAGAGGCGTATGAGGCACTGCTTGACATGTCGCCGGACAACCGGACCATTATCGGCCGGATCGCCTTTTACCACGCAGCCCGCTCCGAGTGGAACCAATCCCTCTCATTGATCAACCAATACTTTGACACGCCAATAAGGGAAACTGCCCTGGGCCTGAGTCTGGGGCTGCTTAAGGGCCAGATCCTGAAACTGACCGGAGAGGCGGACCAGGCCCGGCATCAACTCGTGTACTTCAGGGAAAAAATCCGGAATCCATGGTACGGCATCCTGATCACCCATTTGCTGGCCGGCCCCGATGCCGGGGAGCTGATTAAGCTTTCCGCCAATACACCGGCCAAGCTCATCACCCTTCATACGGCATTGGGACTGGATGCCGAAAGCGACAAAAACAGGGAAAACGCCTCCCATCATTACAGGGAAGCACTGGGCACTTATCTGGACACATGGAATGAATATGAACTGGCCCGGGCCAGGTTGATCGGGTTCAGGCAGATGAATTAGATTTTTTCAGTGCAATCCAGGCATCAAGCCTCTGTTTAACGGTTTTTTCATACCCCCGTTGGGTGGGATGGTAAAACCGTTGGCCCGACATGGCGTCGGGCAGGTAGGACTGGGGCACATACCCGTCTTTAAAATCATGGGCATACTTGTACCCCTTACCGTACCCCATCTCTTTCATCAGCCGGGTCGGGGCGTTGCGGATATGCATGGGCACGGGCTGGTGGCCGTCTTCCCGGATCGCCTTTCTGACGGCTTTTTGGGCGGCATACACCGCATTGCTTTTGGGTGCCGTGGCCAGGTACACCGCGGCCTGAAACAGGGATCCGTCGCCCTCGGGACGGCCCAGGCGCCGGAAAGACGCATCCGCATTCATGGCCATGGTCAGGGCACCGGGGTCTGCCAGCCCGATATCCTCGGTGGCAAACCGGATCATCCGGCGCAGCGTGTAATAGGGGTCCTCGCCCCCGGCCAGCATCCGCTCAAGCCAGTAAATGGCCGCATCCGGGTCACTCCCCCGGAGGCTCTTGATAAATGCGGAAATAAGATTGTAATGTTCTTCACCGGCTTTATCATACCTGAGCAGTTTTCTTTCGACAGCCGCTTCAACATCGTTGATAGCGATCTGTCTCTGGCTGCCTTCTTTTCCGTTACGCCAGTGAAGGGCCGCGGTTTCAAGGTTGGTCAGGGCCATGCGGGCATCCCCGTCGGAAACGTCGGCAATGTGGGCCAGGGCGTCCGGTGAAAAACTGTCTTCGTCCATGCCCAGACCTTTTTCCGGATCTGTAAGCGCACGCGTCAGTATCCGGACGATGTCGTCCCTGTCCAGGCTGTTCAAGGTAAACACCCGGCATCTTGAAACCAGGGCCGGGTTGACTTCAAACGAAGGATTTTCAGTGGTGGCTCCCACCAGGGTGATCAGCCCGTTTTCCACGTGATACAAAAAGGCATCCTGCTGGGCTTTGTTAAACCTGTGGATCTCGTCCACAAACAGCAGTGTTCTTTTTTTATACAGGCGGCGGGTCTCCCGGGCCTTGTCAATGATCTGGCGGACCTCTTTAACCCCCGAGAGCACGGCGGAAATCTTGACGCAGTCGCTTTGGGTTTCCCGGGCGATGATATTGGCAAGAGTGGTCTTTCCGCAGCCCGGCGGTCCCCAGAGGATCATGGAAAAAACCCGGTCGCCGGCAATGGCCTTTTCCAGCAAGGTGCCCGGTCCCGTGATATGCACCTGTCCCATGACCTCTTTCAGGCTCCGGGGACGCATCCGGTCCGCCAGGGGGGCGTCCCTGGCCACCGCTTCCATGACATGTGTCTCAAATAAATCCATTCCGGATATCCTGCCGGGGCTCAGGCGTTCTTCTTATCCCGTTCCCGTTTCCTGCGGCTTTGCTCCTTGCGCTGTTTCTGCTTTTTGGCGGTTGTTTTTTCTTTCTTTTTCCGGATTCTTTCAAATTCCCGGGTGTTGCCTGAAAATTCGATTTTCCCGGTTTTCTCCCTGAAAAGGAGCTTGATGGGGGTGAGATTCAAGGGAATCATCTCGCGCAACTGGTTGATCAGGTAGCGTTTGTATGAAAAATGAACTGCTTTGGGGTAATTGACAAAGCAGACAAAACAGGGCGGTTTTGACGCCACCTGGGCGGCATAGAAGAATTTGAGACGCTTTCCCTTATGGAGGGAGGGTTCTTCCCGGTACACGGCATCTTCGATAATCCTGTTGACCATGCCGGTGTTGATCCGGTGGCAATACTCTTTATGAACCTTGAGCACCTCGTCAAAGATTTTGTGGCAGCGCTGCCCGGTTTTGGCGGAAATGGTGACGGCAGGGGCATAGGAAAGGAACTTGGCCATCCCACGCAAGTCCTTTAAAAAGGCCTGCTGGCCTTTCTCCGCCTTATCCACCAGGTCCCACTTGTTGAGAAGGAAAATGGCGCCGCATCCTCTTTTTTCCGCATATCCGGCAATGGTGATATCCTGGTCCGTAATCCCTTCCGAGGCATCTATCAGAATCAGGGCCACATCACAGTCATCCAGGCTGTCAAGGGATTTTAAAATGGAGAATTTTTCCAGCTTTTCCGTGACCTTGCCCTTGCGCCGGATACCGGCCGTGTCCTTTAAAATGAACTCACGTCCCTTGTGGGTTACGCTCAGCTCAATAGCATCCCGGGTCGTGCCGGCCTTGTCATTGACCACCACCCGCTGTTCGCCGAACAAACGGTTGGCCAGGGAGGATTTTCCCACATTGGGCCGTCCCACAATGGCAATGCGGACCGGGGCCGTGTCATCATCCTCTTCGGACGCTGCCGGGGATTCGGGCAGTTCCGCCACCAGGTCATCCAGGAAATCACCGACTCCCACCCCGTGCTCAGCCGAGACCGTGTAAAACCCATCCACACCCAGGGTGTAGAATTCCCCCAATTCGTCCTCCTGTTTGGGGCTTTCGATTTTGTTGATCAGGTAGAACACCTTTTTTTCCGTACGGCGCAGGATATCCGCAAGCTCACGATCATATGGGGAAAGCCCGGCCCGGCCGTCCAGCACAAACACCAGGACATCGGCCTGGTCCACGGCAACCAGGAGCTGATCCTTGATCTGGGAGGCAAAATAGTCGTCATCCGTGCTTAAAAAGCCCCCGGTATCCACCAGGGTAAAAGGCACATCATCCCATTGGGCATCGGCATAGTGCCGGTCACGGGTTACCCCGGGCATATCATCCACCAGGGCCTGGCGGGACTTGACAATTCTGTTGAATAACGTGGATTTTCCCACATTGGGGCGGCCCAGAAGCGCCACAACCGGTTTCATATTTTACCCTCCGAGATAAACTTGCAAATCAGATAATTATACACCAAAACGAAAATTTTAGGAACAGCCGGATTTATCCGGAATCCATTTTGGAAGTTCAAGCAGACGTTATTTTGAGGTTCAGCGGGTCCAGGAAAAAAAACAGGCACCGATGGTTAAAAAGGCAGCGGAGAACAGGGCCAGGGCCGTCATCTCCTGGGACACCATGGCCAGGCCGGCCCCGTCATTGATCACCAGGCGGGCGGCCCGGAGGAAATGGGTCAGGGGAAAACACTCGGCCACGCCCCGGACCCAGGCAGATGCCCCTTCAATGGAAAACCAGACTTCGGATAAAAACATCATGGGCCAGGAAATAAAATTAATGATCCCGTTGGTGAGTTCCTCGTTGGTTCCCCGGCAGGCCAGAACCAGCCCAAAGGAAACCAGGCAGCAGATCCCGGCCAGGAACACCAGGCAGATATCAAGCCATGCGCCCCGGACATGAAAAGAGAACAGGGCATCACAGCCCAGCCACACCACCGTGCAGGAAAAGGCCAGCACCACCACCCGGGAAAGCAACTGGGAGGTGAGATATTCAAACGCCGTCACCGGGGTGGCTTTCAGCCGCTTCAGCACCCCGCTGCGCCGGTACCGGGCAATGACGTAGCTGACCCCGAAAAAAGCGGAAAACATGATATTCATTCCCAGAATTCCCGGGAAAAGCCAGTCAATATAGCGGATCTGAACGCCACTGATCTCCTGCTTTTCAACGGCAGCGGCAACCAGGTGGGGTGCCACGGCCGCTTCCCGGATGATCCGCTCTGCAACCGCGCCTCTGGACGAGGCGTCATTGATCCAGTACCTGAGTACCGACCCCTGGTTTTCCACAAGGATATCCACCTTATGGTGCCTTAATTTTTCCATGGCTGCATCCCGGGTTTCAAAGGGCACCAGGCGAACCAGGGGATGCTCCCCAAGTCCCCGGGGGATTTCCGGCTCAGCCGTATCGCCAGCCTGCTCCCGGGAGATTTCCACCGGGAAAATTCCGGCCTTATAGACTTCCTGGGTATCGGAACTGTAAATCAGGCCGAAACCGACCACAATAAGGAAGGGAAAAAGGATGTTCCAGCCAAAACCGGCCCGGTCCCTGAGAAATTCACGGTTCCTGGCCAGAAACAATACCCATATTCTTTTAAAACGCATGGCGGTTGCTTTCCCGGCGGCAGACTAATCTTTCAGGTGCCTGCCTGTGAGTTTAAGAAACACCGATTCAAGATTCTGAAGCGGCAGGTCCATATCCCGGCAGTGCTTTTGGATCAGCTCCCGGGGAGAACCGGTTTCAATAATTTTGCCCCGGTCCATGATGGCAATGGTGTCGCACAATTGTTCCGCCTCTTCCATATAATGGGTGGTGAGGACAACGGTTTTACCCCGGGATTTGACATCCCTGATAATATCCCAGACATTGTGCCGGGCCTGGGGGTCCAGCCCGGTGGAAGGCTCATCCAGGAAAATCAGGTGGGGATCATTGACCAGGGCCAGCCCGAGCAGGAGCCGCTGGCGCTGGCCACCGGATATTTTATCGTTCATCTTGTCCCGGATCTCATCCAGCTGGCACAGGGAAATCACCTCTTCCAGGGCCAGGGGGCAATCATAAAACGCAGCAAATGTTTTCAGGGTTTCAGCCACGGAAAGAAACCCCATGAGCTGGGTTTGCTGGAACTGGATCCCAATATCCTGGTTAAACTGTTTGGTGCGCTTGTTTCCCCGGTACAGGATCCGGCCGGCATCCGGTGCCAGGATGTTTTCCATGATCTCAATGGTCGTGGTCTTGCCGGCGCCGTTGGGGCCCAGCAGGCCAAAACAGGTACCTTCCGCGATGCTAAAGCTGATATTGTCCACGGCCGTGACGCCGTTATAGGCTTTCACAAGATTTTCAACCGAAAGAATGGGGGAGGAAGTCATGGCAGATCCTGAACTGTTTATTTCATACCCAGGGCAACCATGCGGGCAATAATACGGGCCGCAAGGTCCCTGTCTTTATACGGCAGGCGGTTTTCCCAGGTTCTGGGCGGCTGGTCCCGGGTGGCCCGGGAAGCCTCATCCGCCTCGTCCATGGCTTTCTTTGTCCGGCCAAGGGCGTCGTAGGTCAGGGCCAGGTAAGCATGGGCCGGCCAAAAGTAAGGGTCCTTGACCAGGGCGCGCTGGAAGATATCTTCCGCCCTGTCATAGTCTTTGGTTAGGAAACAGGCATGGCCGAGATTCCACAGATACCAGGCCGGATACTTGGGATCCAGCCGCATGGCGCGCTCCAGGTACTGGATCCCCTCTTCCGGAAGGCCCGACCAGGTGAGCTGTTCCCCCAGGGACGCTAGCCATTCCGCATTCCCCGGCTCCAGGGCAATGGCTCTCCGCACCTGGGCAATGCCTTTGTCATGCTGCTGGGTCCACAGGTAAACCGTTCCCAAAAGACCGTAACCCGCGCTTTCTTCGGGATCAACCGCCACGGCTTTTTTGGCCAGTGCCATTGCCTGTCCCAGCATGGCCGGGTCCTGTGTGGCACCGAAAATCCAGTCAAGAAGAATGGTATGGCCCAATGCCGCCTGGGCACGGGCATAACCGGGATCAATGGCCACGGCTCTTTCAAACATTTCCCTGGCCCGGGCCACCCCGTTCTGCATTTTACCGGCCTGGAGTTCAACTCCCCTGAGGTAATAGTCATAGGCAGCCAGGTTGACCTTGGGTTTCTGGGTCATCCGCCGCTGGTCTTCAGAGGTGAGTTCCACGGCCAGGGCTGTCACGATTTTCTGCCGCACTTCATCCTGAACGTAAAAAATGTCTTCCAGATTCCGGTCATAGCGCTGGGCCCAGATATGCCCCTCGGTCTCCACATCAATCAGCTGTGCCGTAATCCGGACCCGCTCCCCGACTTTACGCACACTGCCTTCAAGTACGTACCGGACTCCCAGTTCATCGCCGATCTCTTCTATTTTTACGGGCTTGCCCTTATATGCAAACACCGAGTTTCTCGCAATCACGAACAACCCCGACACCTGGGAAAGATCTGTAATCAAATCCTCGGTCAACCCATCGGAAAAATATTCCTGGTCCGGATCCCGGCTCATATTTTCAAAAGGAAGAACCGCCAGGGAAGGCTTATGGGGCTTCATAAGCCTGGCCTTGAGCCGTGACGGGCCATGATGGGTGCTTCCCGGCGGGTTGCCTTTGTTCTTCGCCACAATAAACATCACAATGCCGATGCACAGCAACAGGGCAACCATCCGTTTTCGCCGCCGGTATTTCGGGTTGTCATGCCGCCTGGCATAGGATATTTTTCCGGCTTTTTTGGGATCTGTGAGCACCCGGTACACCGGCACTTTGTCCGATATATTTTTCAAGGATTTCTCCCCCAGGTACTCATATCCCAGGGGGAGGAGTTTTTTAACCTGCTCAAATGCCGAACCGGAAATACAGATCCCGCCGCCCGGTGCAATGCCTTCAATCCGGGCGGCAATGTTAAGCCCGTCACCGTAAATCTGATCTCCGTCCTGGATCACGTCGCCGAGATTGATACCGATCCGGAACTCCATTTTACGGTTCCGGGGCAAATCCTTGTTTTTTTCCAGGAGCACGGCCTGGATATCCACCGCACATGCCACAGCATCCGCGACAGAGGAAAATTCAGATAACAGGTTATCCCCCGGGGAATCCACCACCCTGCCCTTGTGGGCATCAACTTGCTCCGCCATCAGTTTCTGACAGGCCTTGAGCATTCTAACGGTTGCAACGTCGTCGTCAGCCATGAGCCGGGAAAAATCTTTTACATCCATGGATACGATGGCTGCAAGTTTCCGTTTTATTTCCGGGTTGTTCATTATATTACAACGCCCTTATCCGGATTGTATTGGTATGGTCGATATGATCCTGCCGTTTCCCACAGACCGGCTTGGTTTTCGGGCCGGGCCGGGATGCCGGAAGGGATGAATGGTGATAAGCATATGGACCTCATTTCCTTATGTCAATCTCAAAAAGCGTTAAACCTCTTTAACGCGGTTCTGTTTCCCGGGATCTTGGCCGAACAAACTCCAATGCTTCTCCCCGGGCATAGATCTCCCGGATGCACACGGGTCTGCCTTCATGATCCAGGCAGACCATACCCATGCCGCTGTCCGGTATCAACCGCCGGTGATTCCGGGATAAGGGGATACGCGCCCTGATCTTCATCCGCCGCCGCTTTGTAAATATATTCAACGGGGAATACGCGCCGTAAAACCACTGGTTCAGGCGGTCCAGCCATTTGAGCAACGGCCGGGGAAATTCGTTTTTAATGCCGGAAGAGGTGATTTGCCAAATTCTGGGGCTGCGGTTCCGGAACCGAATTTTAACATCATAGGCAAAAGAATAGTGTACATCCCCGGAAAGAATCACGTAATGTCTGGGGGTTTTCAAATGCTTGAAAATCTGGAGAAGCGTGTACGCACACCCTTTGTGGGCCATCCAGTTTTCCGCATCAACCGCCAGGGGATACCCGAAAAACGAAACAATGTTCTGTATGGTTTCAATGAGCTTGACCCCGAAAACCGGGGCCGGTGCCACCATCACCACCGACGGCTCATCCATGAGAAGCTGCTGCAGTGACATCAACCCTTCCCAGTCCAGGAGACCGGAAGGATTGGCCGCACGGATTTCCGACCGCCACCGCCGGGTTCTGCTGTCAATCACCACCAGTTTTGGTGTTGTGGGGAGATGATAATCCCAACCGTCAAAATCAAAAAGGATATCTGTAAAAGCCGCTCTGGACTCTCCCCAGGGGGTCTCAAGAAAGGCCCGGGCAGCCTGTGTAAACCCCTGCCCGAATTTTTCGGGTGCATTGCCCCAGCCCTGGCAGAGCCAATAGGCTGCCAGGCCGTTGGCGATAATCTGCTTTGAAAAGGGATGGCCATAAGCTGACGCCTCCCACTGGACAGTCATGTTCCAGTCGTCGGTAATATCATGGTCGTCAAAGATCATATACACCGGGATATGTGCAAACACCCGGGCCACTGACGGAATGGCGTCCACAAAATCCCGGATCCGCTCTGCTTCATCTGCATAGGCACTTTTAAATGCGTCTCCCACGGCGGAATCGTCCAGGTCTACATATTCCCAGAGCACCGGGGACCAGGCCAGAAGATACATGGCAACATATTCGGCAAATGAAATCAGGTGATTGTGGCTGAAAAACGAGGTAAATACCGGATAGATGCCCCCCCGGGTGAACCACTTGCGGCCCACCCGGATGTTGGGCAGGATTTTTTTCCTCAGATAATAGGTCTCATTGCTCTGGTAGAGTTCCTGGCTGTCACTGACCACCGCATCTTCAAAGGGTTCGTCCGGGAAACCGAGCAGGTGGATGATCTGGTGGATGGCGTGGAGCATGGGGCCGGCCACATCATCGGCATAGATCTGGTCTCCGGTGAGCATCAGCAACGCGGGCCTGTCATCAGCGCCGAGCCGCTTTCCAAGCAGCTGGTCCGCCCCCAGAAACCCATCCCTGCTGTTATGGTGAGGATTCCGGCAGGAGCCGTGGAAAAGGGTATCCAGGCCGGTTTTGATCATAAAGGAGGGCCGGCCCTCTCCGGGATAAACCAGGTGGGGCATCTCCTGCTCCAGCACTTTGCCGTCTTCCGTGACAATGGAATATTCGATTTTCCGGTTTTCAGGCAAATCAGCGGGAAGCGCTATCGTCAGCAGATGAACCCAGGCACGGCCGGCAATTTTGACCCGCATGATATTCTCACGGGTAAAGGCGCAGGAAAAAACAGGATGGCCGGGATCTTCCTCAAAAGCCTCAAAGCGGCCGCTCAAAGGCTCCGGGCCAACCCACCAGAGAACAAGTTCTTCCCGTGTGAGTTTACGAAGTACAGGGCCGCAAATAAACGGCGGCAATCCGTAATCGTTCTGTATGTTATCTTGTGCCTGCGGATGAAATCCGTCGTCTTTTGGAAACGCCATGGTCATCATATAATAATCACATCAGGACCAGGATACAAGGGCAGAAGACGTTTTCAGACTGTTCGCGCTTCGCTTGCCAATGCCTGCTGAAGCGGTCCCAGATGCCTTTCATATTGTTTCCACAGGTGAATGGAATCCCTGTACAACGGCTGCCGGACTTGAACCGCACTGGCCGTGGCCACCTTTCGCCGGGTTTTATGGAATGACAGACAGGCATCTTCCCAGGGGATGTCGATGAAGTCCAGAATCTTTTTTGTCTGTCCCTCCAGGTCTGCGATCAATGATTCATAAGCCACATCAAGCACAAAATCGGGCAGGGTCTTTTTCCAATGTGCCATCAGATCCGTATAAAGGGTGTAATACCGGCCCAGCTCTACCTGGTTGTAAGCGTATTTATGAGAGTTCTTCTCACTGAAATAATGCTTGAAAATGGAAAAACAGGTATCCATGGGATCCCTTTGGCAGTGAATGATTCTGGCCATGGGCAGGCATGCCTTTATAAGTCCGATGTTCAGAAAATTATGGGGCATCTTGTCGGTGATGAATGCCGCATCCCGGGAAAAACAACGAATCCGGTCAATATACATCATGCCGGCCTTTTTGAACGCGTCTGCCCCGCCCACAGGTACGTAACTGCTGTTGGGTTCTCCCGATTCAACCCATTTGATCGTATTGGCAGCGGATGAAAAATCCTTTAATTCTCCGGCGCCGAAAATCATGGAGTGGCTGGCCAGGATCTGCTCCAGAAGTGAAGAGCCGGATCTTGGCATCCCTACGATAAATACAGGGGTCTTGTCGCTGAATCCGCGCGCTTTGTTCTTTGAAAAAAATGGGGAGGTGAATGTGGATTTTATCATATCCATCTCTTTGCGGTCTTCAGTAATATTGTATTCGTAAAAGGACCGCCTGAGCCGGTTTGCCTCGTCAATACAGGCAAATGCTTTGTCAAATGCCTTTAACTCCTCAAATACTTTCCCAAGGGCAAACCCAAGGTGCATCTTCTGTTCCCGGGGCAGATCCTGCCGGGAAAACAAGGCTTCCATTGCCCGGATCTCATCGCTGTATGCGTTATGCGTCAATGTTTTTGCCAGTTCCGTCATGGCCTCCAAATGATCCGGCTTCAGGGAAAGAGCGTTCCGGAAACAACTCACCGCCTCGCTTAGCTGCCCGAGATTTTTCAGTTCAATACCCAGATTGCAGACCGCTTCAAAATACCCGGGTCTGATGTCAACGGCTTTTTTAAAACTGTCGATGGCTTCCTGGGAAAGGCCTTTTTTTCCGTAGACATTGCCCAGGTTGTTATATGCCTCGGCAAACCCGGGATGGATGTTCACCGCCTTTTCAAAATTCAGGATTGCATCATCCAGCCGGTCTGCATCTTTCAAAGCAACCCCAAGATTGTTCAGCGTATCCGCACACCCCGGCCTGATGGACAGAGCTTTTTCATACATTTGAATGGCGAGGTCAAGCCGATCCTGCTTTACCAGGGTATTGGCCAGGTTCGTATAGCAGTCTGCATATCCCGGGTCGACAGCCAATGCCTTTTCATAACTGGACACTGCTTCATCCAGCCGCCCCGTATTGCTCAGGAGGATACCAAGGTTATTGTACGCCGAGACAAAATCCGGGGTCAGGGATATTGTGTTTTTATAATGCGCAATGGCCTGTTCATACCGGCCCAGGTTCTCCAGTGCCACCCCCAGGTTAAAATGGGCCGTGGCAAGGGAAGGGCAAAGTGATATTGCCTTTTCAATCAGGGGTACGGCATTTTCATATTTACCGACCTGATTGGCAATCACCCCCAGATAGTGATATGCATCCGGGTCACCCGGGTTCCCGTCAATGGCCTGGCGATACATCTTTTCCGCCTGCGGGAGATCTCCGTTCCGATGAAACGCCAACCCGGACTGGACCGCACGGCTCATGCCGGGAGAATTGTTGGAAGAGGCAGGTGCATTCTGCTTTTTCTTTAATTTCCTGCTCTGTTTACCTGCTTTGCTTTTTTTCTTCTTCCTGGACATGGGGCTACCTTTCAGCAACAGGGCTGACACAATTTAAAAACTGATCATCAAATAATGGTCCATGGCATATCATTTGATTTCTTCACGGACAAGTGTTTACACAAAACAGGGGGGAGGACATAAGAAAATTTTTGAAAACAAAAAAAGCCCTCGATAATCACCGAGAGCTTTATTTCTTAATATGGCGTCCCCAAGGGGATTCGAACCCCTGTCGCCGGCGTGAAAGGCCGGTGTCCTGGACCGGGCTAGACGATGGGGACGCATGGGCTTTTCGACACTCTTTTTGCTGGTGGGCCGTGCTGGGCTCGAACCAGCGACTCTCTGCTTAAAAGGCAGATACTCTACCAACTGAGTTAACGGCCCGTGGGTAGTGCCGAAAAACAGAGGCAATTTATATGTTTCATGGGATATTGTCAACTCCTTTTTGAAAAATTCATCTCTTTTTTTCCAACATACCGAAAAGAGACGCATTTATTTTATCAAAAACAGAATCCCAGTCCCCGTGGGAGGGTTGACGGAACAAAGTCATGGACGGATACCAGGGAGAATCGTTCCGGTCCAGCATCCATCGCCAGTCCGGGCTAAACGGCAACAACGTCCATGTTGTCTTTCCCAGGGCCCCGGCAAGATGAACAACCGAAGTGTCAACGGATATGACCAGGTCAAGGTTGTCTATGATGGCGGCGGTGTCGGAAAAGTCGCATATTTCTTCTCCCAGGTCCTTGTCAAATACTTCTGCCGGGTCCGTATCGGTCCACTTTTCATACTTGTCTTTCTGGATGCTGAACAGCGCAATATCTTCCATGTCTGCCATGGGTCTAAAATAACTGAGCAAGACAGACCGGTTGGCATCGTTTTTATGGTCTGGATGACCGGCCCAGACAACCCCGACTTTGAATTTGTCCGGTTTACCCAGTCTTTTTTCCCAAATTTTCGACAGGTGCCCGTCCGCACTGAGATAAGGGGAGCCCCCCGGAATGGTGTCAAGTGTTGTATTGACAATGCCGGGGATGGACAATAGCGGAATGTGATAATCAAACCGGTCTGTTTCCCGGGTATCCACATTGCGCTGCGCCACCCACAAACGATCGAGGTCCTTATACGAGGAGACAAGGCGGATTAATGGGGGAAGCACCTCAAAAATAACTCGCCCCCCCAGTTCCCGGAGCAGCGGCAGATACCGCATAAATTGAATGGTGTCACCCAGGCCTTGTTCCTCATATACAAATATGGATTTTCCCTCCAGAGGCTGTCCGGCCCATCGTTCTCCCGCAGTAACAGCCCTTTTAGGGGTGCTGTCCCTTTGCCAGCGCCACTCATACGCTTTGAAACCGTTTTCAAAGTCGCCTTTTAAAAGTTTGAGCAATGACAGGTTCCAGTGGGCCTGGACATGATCGGGAGAGACGCTTAATGCATTTTCACAGCAGGCTTCAGCCTGGTCATAGTCACCTAAATATTTGTAGGTTTCACAAAGGTTGCAATAGGCTTCAGTGTATTGCGGGTCCAGTGTTATGGCGGCATTAAAGGCGTCCACAGCCGGACCAAACTGCTCGAGCTTGGTATATGCCACGCCAAGATTGCTCTGGGCCAGTTTGTTGTTCCGGTTCAGGTCAAGGCTTTTCCGGTAGTACGCCACCGCTTCGGGGTAGTTGCCTTCCTGTTGCAGGACATTACCCATGTTCGTATAGCAGCCGGCATTGTCCGGTATCAGTTCGATAGCTCTTTTGATATAAGTCTTTGCAGCATCCAGGAGTCCGCGGTTGTATGCCAGGACCCCCATGAAATGAATGGCAT
Source organism: Desulfobacter sp. (assembly GCA_036881925.1). Classification (GTDB taxonomy): domain Bacteria; phylum Desulfobacterota; class Desulfobacteria; order Desulfobacterales; family Desulfobacteraceae; genus Desulfobacter. The sequence continues at coordinate 268,694 of JBAJNJ010000006.1, read as the reverse complement.
CCGGATGATCCGGGTTGACGGAAAGCACTTTCCGGTATCCCTGTTCCGCCTCTTCCAGGTTTCCTGAAACATGAAGGTTGACGGCCTGCTGCAGCGTTTGCGCAATATCCATAGTCACTCCTGTGTGTGGCACCTGTTGATCCGGGTGCGTCAATTTGACGTCACGCCTGTTTTACTTTTTGAGCTTTTCAAGCATCTCTCTCATTTCTTCGACACTTAAAAACCATGTATTGGTGCCTGAATTATACTCAAAGTCCTCTGTAATGCGCTTACCGGCATATCCCCTTGTTCTTTCACAGAAAAAATCGTAATTCGGCCGGATCACGTAGCTGTCTTCAAGCTCAATGGCGCGCCTTGACTCATCCAGAGGGATCATGACTTCATGAAGTTTTTCACCCGGCCGGATGCCGACGATCTCGGTTCTGCATTCCGGGCAGATGGCTTTTGCCAGATCCGTCACTTTCATACTCGGCAGTTTGGGCACAAAAAGCTCGCCACCCACCATTCGTTCGGCGGAACTGAAAACAAAATTCACAGCCTCCTCCAGGGTGATCCAGAACCTTGTCATCCTCACATCCGTAATCGGGAGCACCCCTTCCGATTTTTTCTCCTGGAACAGAGGGATGACACTGCCGCGGCTGGCCAGGACATTTCCATACCGGACTACACTGAAAATACTCCTGCACCGTTTTCCCGTATAGGCATTGGCGGATATAAAAATTTTATCGGCGCAGAGCTTGGTGGCCCCGTAAAGGTTGATGGGATTGGCAGCCTTGTCCGTACTCAATGCCACCACCTTGTCGACATTTCTGTCAATTGCAGCGTCAATGACGTTTTGGGACCCGATAATATTTGTTTTTACAGCCTCAAAGGGATTGTATTCCGCTGCCGGCACCTGCTTGAGGGCGGCCGCATGGATAACGACGTCCACATCGGAGAATGCCCTGTACAAACGGTCCCGGTCCCTGATATCGCCGATGAAATACCGTATGGGACTTTGGGCGCCATCTGGAAATTTTTGCCTCATTTCATGCTGTTTTAACTCATCGCGGCTGAAAATGATCACTTTTTCCGGTTTATATTTGGACAACAGCATTTCCGTGCATTTTTTGCCGAAAGATCCCGTGCCGCCGGTGATTAAAACAATTTTTCCATTGAACATGACATGCTCCTCATTGTTTGGACAGATTCAAGGATAGTTGTAATGCAAAAGTAGCGCCAACGCTTAATAAATTTGAGAGACAATACTCATTTTCAATCAGACAAATGGCATTTCATGGTACTCTAATTGCAGTCTAATTGCAATCAAGCTGCAATCAGACTGCAATCTCATTGCAAATGGAAGTGATTCATACTATAGGAAGGGACAGGTTTGAAGGGAAATAAAGAAAAAACTGCTGCGAATTTCCGATCATATTGAAAGCCATTCCCATATGAAAAAAGCAACACACAAACCTGTTATCCTGTGGATTCTCCAGGAAAACCAGGTAACACCGCATATTATTGAATTCCTGAAACGGATGAAATCAGGCATATCAAAGATCGATATTCTCTTTGCCGCCCCTGAGCAGGACCGGAAAGCGCTGTCAGCCATCGCCCCGCTCCAGCCCATTTTTTTCAATGTGTCCAGGATTGATCATGGGAATACCAATCAAAACTTCAACCGCAAAATGGATATGATCAAAGACCTGGAGTTTTCCGGGGGCCTGGATGTATGGCGGGCACTTCTCCTGGATGATTTCGGGGCGGGCCAGATTGCGGAAACACAGATTCATATGGCGCCTTTGGCCAATGTGAGAGGCGTCATCCTTCAGATCCCCACTCCTCTGGGTTCACGAACCGAGGAAGAATACATCTTTGAAGCATGGGTCAAATGGGCCCATGCCAACGGCGTTTTTATCACCGGATATGAGCTGCTCCCGCTGTATACCCGGTGGAAACTGCTTCCCTCGGTCCTTGACGGAATTATGACGATAAACCGCCTCAGCTTTGATTACCTGTCCAACACATGCGAAGACGTCCGGGGCAAGGTATGGCAGCTTCCCGGATACGAGGCCAATGTGTTTTCCATTGGTGCGGGCAACCTGTGGAAACGCGGCCTGGAAGTTCCCTATCATTACCGCATGAAGTACAATATTGCCAGAGGCACGACCATCCTTTACGTTCCCCATAATGTGGCCATGACCTATGAGTACAAACGGCTGGTACAGGCGATCCGGGAATATGGCGACCGGATCCATCTCATGTTCAGCATCGGAACGGACCAGGCACGGGGAACCCACAGCCACAGGGAGATCATTGAGACCACCTGCGGCGACGCGCTCAAGCACTTTCATTCCCATTCTTTCCACGAGATATCCGCTCCCTGGGAAATGGTCATGGCGGATGCGGTGATTTCCTGCGCCCACAATTACGCCACCATGCTCGGCCAGTCCAACGGGATTCCATGTATTATCAGGGATGAAACCGTACCGGAAGCGGAAACGGCGCATTTGAAAATCGTTTCGGATGATGCCGGGTTTGCAGAGCTTGTGAACGGCATCCTGTCAGATACGCTTCAGGTTTCGGACATCACAAGTATATTGTACGACATTGTCAATCGGGAACATGCCAAAATCAACGTATCATTACCGGGATAAAACATGACCGCATTCTGGAAGGGAAAAACCATTGCCGCCTATATTGCGCTGGAACACCATACAAGATACATCACCCCGATCATGGAAAAGCTGTCCGGCATGGGCGCCAATGTCATATACATTGTGGGGCAGGCGGAACGGTCCCAGGAGATCACAGCCATTGAAAGAGGGCTCAATTATTTCCATGTGTTTGACTTTTTGTCGGCCAGTGACGCTGCGGAAATAGACAAAAATTACCAGGCGATGAAGGCGCGGTTTTCAAAAGCCGTTTCAACGGATGTCGGGTTCAGCGCCATTGCACCCACGGTATTGGACAAAACACTGTATGCAACCGCCCAGGAGTATTGCGCGTTCAGAAACCTTTTCAAACGGTTTCACCCGGATATCTGTATTGCGCTCCACGAAAACAACCGGTGGGGCAAACTCTTTTCCTTTCAGGCAAAAAAGGCGAACATCCCCTTTATCACCCTGCAGGAAGGATTGTTCACAACCGCAGACCTGCTTTTTATTGTGACGGGCCATATCCAGAACAGCACACTGGGGCTGGTATGGGGCCAGGGGTCCAAGGCATATCTATGCGATTATGAAGCCCCTGAAGACCGGGCGATTCCCGTCGGTAACACCCTCCTGGCCAATAAAATCGCCATGCTTAAAAGACATCGGGTCAGGGATAAAAAAAGAGACACATACGGGTATCAGAACCAGTATGTTGTGTTATTGCTGTTCTCCGCCATCCTGCATCCGGCGGAAGAGTTTATCCCTGTTCTTGAAGCGTTCTGCGATGCCCCACTGAAAAAACTGGTGGTCAAATTCCATACCATCACCACCCAGCCTGCCATCAAGCAGTGGATGGACAGGATACCGGAACATTTGAAGGCAAACGCCGTATTTATCCACGGCCAGGAAGACACCTATGACCTCATTGCCATGAGTGATCTTTGCGTGCTTTCCGACACCAGTACCACCGGGCTTGAGGCCCTTGCCATTGGAAAACCGCTCGTATTCCTGGCACTCAAATCCCCCAAAGTAATGAAATCCTCTCTCCCCGGTGAGGGTGTTGCCCTTGAGTATTCCCCTGAAGAACTTAAAACGATTTTAAGCCGGAACCACCGCCTGCCGTTTCGGCCGGATAAACATAAGGTCAAGGCCCACCTGGCCCGGGAACTTACAGATCCGGAAAAGACCATTGAAACAACTGCCCGGATCATGGAAGATGTGGTCTCAGCCAACCGGGACGTATCCCTCTGCCCTTTAGATCATGAAAACGAGATTTCAAAAAAATGGTCCATTGTGATCCCTGTATGCAACGATCCGGACCAGCTGCTTTTCATCCTGGAATCCATCACCGTGCATTCGGGAGACCATGATTACGAGGTGATCCTTATCTGCCCGGAAGCTATTTCAGAGCAGGTCCGGACCGTTCTGGACAGCCTGAAGGGAGATGTGGTCTTCCTGACCCAACCGGCCGGACAGTCCACGGCAACAGCAATGAACACCGCCGGCACCCTTGCCCGCGGGCAATTTCTTGTTTTCCCGGATATTGGCATCGCCCCGGGCCTGTCCTGGCTGGATGCGGCAGCAGATGCCTTTGACCGGTTCGGTTCGGAAAAAGTGCTTGGGGGCAAGATCACAGATGCATCGGGAAATATGGTACACGGGGGTATGCTTGTGAACAAGAACCACTCACCGGTTCCCGCCTTTGTCCATATGAATGAAAAAGAACCCTGCACCGGCCAGACCCGTTCCTTTAAAATGGTGGATCAATTTATCGCGGTAAGCCGGGATGTCTTTTTGGCGGCAGGCGGTTTTCACACCCGGGCAGGCAGGTATAAATTCCTTGATTTCTGCCTGAGAAGGGATGATGCACAGGAAGCATCCATCATATACACCCATGACATAAAATTGTTGCAATTGTTTTCCGCCCCCAAAAAGGAAACACACAGCGATGCCGTTTATTTTTACGCCAGGTGGCACGGCATGTTGTGGGACAATGAAACAGCATTTTACCGGGAAGCCGGCATATCGGAAACACAACTGGGAGAGGCCCGCATGCGGCAAGCCATGGTCGCCGCCCCTTATTAACGGCCGCCTGGAATACGGATGGGATTTTGGTCCGACAATGGCCGGGCAGCAGGAGCACAAAATATTAACCGCTTGAGTTCAACAGGGTTTCACCGATATTAAACATAAAGGATATGGCAGTTCACACGCTGCCGGAGCAAATGCGCCTGACGGTTCCAGGCCATTTCAACCAATACCAATACAGGCACAGGTAACTGAAGATGGAAAACAAACATCCCGGCCCTTTGGCATGGATCAATGAACTGACCACCGTGTTTGACAACATTCATGCAGGCATTGATCACAAGAATGTATCTTTGGAAGATGCATTTGACGAACTGGCCCGGCGTTTCAAAACGGTACGGGCGAACAAAAAAACCGTGTGGTGGGCCGGAAACGGGGGAAGTGCAGCCGTGTGCGCCCACCTGGCACAAGACCTGATGAACAAAACGGGAATCCGCTCCATCCATATGGGACAGACCCCGTTGATCACATGCATGGCCAATGATTTTGGTTATGGGCAGGTATATGCCAAGCCTTTAGGCATACTCTGCGATCCCGGCGACCTTTTGATTGCCATTTCCAGCTCAGGAAATTCTGAAAATATTCTCAATGCAGTACATACGGCAAAAGACAACAATGTGGAACGGGTCCTGCTTTCCGGTTTTGATGAGAACAACGGCCTGAACCGGATGCGTGAAGGGCTCCGCTTTCATGTCCCTTCCCATGTTTACGGAATTGTTGAACTCACCCATGAGGCAATTATACACAGTGTGGTTGAAACACTCACAACAGAAAAGGCGGCTGAATGAAACCTTGTAATGTAAAAATCAATGCATCTCTCTTTGACAACCGGCTGACCCTTAAGGTCAATATTGACGGGGACATTACCATTCGCGAAAAAAGACTGGCCTATGAAGATAAAATCAATATTGACAACATGCTCTTTTACTGGGTGCTGAATACCATTAAACCGGTATTCTTTCGCATGCCCCTGGGAGATGCCGCGATCCATTACAATAAGGCGGTTGAAAATACCGGGGTGAAAAAACTGCTCGAATTCTGCCACAACCTCCTGGTGAAAACCAATCAGCTCATCACCCAGTATTCCACCCTGAAAGGAGCTGCCGGGGACAACGACGGTCTGCTGCTTTACAATTGCGACAGCAGCCATTTTTACACCAATTTTTTCCGCTATTTCCAGGAAGCGGACAAGGACCGGTCGTTTTACCTGAACATGAAAACCGGATTTGACCCGCTGAAACGCCAGTGGGGAGAACCGGAATTTCCAATGACCCTTGATGAACTCATCCAATTCCTCCTTAAAAACAAGATCAAACGGGTGCTTTCCCCAAACCACTATATGATCGAGCATTATTTCGGTAAAAAACACCTGTATCTCCTGGCGTTGTTCCACTTTATCGGGGTTGAGTTCATTGTGGTGGACAATGATAACGGGGATGTCAGCCCGGAAGGCTACCTGATCAAGGATTTCTTTAACTTTAAGGAATTCAAGCGGCTCAGCTTCGGTTTCATGATGCGCAACTGGTTCGGCAAACTCAGGTTTGACAATGCCCAGATCACTCCCACGGCCGCCGAATATTCAATAGACGCCCCTTACAATATCACGGACGAATACCAGGTCCTGGTACTGAGCAACTCCAGGGCCGGGGAAATCCCCCGTGTGATCAACCCGCTGCTCTATGTCATGGGCCAGTTGGACCAGAACAATTTATACGAAGAATTTCACATGTGGTTCCATTCCCTGAGACATCTCATCCTGGATGTGATGGAACTGCCCTCGTTTGAGCGGTTCCAGTACGGCTCAAGCCTGTTCCGCTTTTTCTACCTGGGTCTCCAGTATTTGAAATTCGTTATTGTGGACAGTATTTCAAGAGACTACACCGTCCGGGTATACGGAGATGAGGGCTGGGGAAAGGTCCTGCCGGAGCAATACCAGAACAAATGGCTGAACAAGGACCAGATCAAGGCGGAGATCGCCACCAACCGGAACATCCTGCTCCCGTTCAACTTCACCCACGCCTGGCCCACCACCCCGGGGCCCCTGCTGACTGCCATCTCATACAACATCCCGTTTTTGTCCATGCCGGCAATGGTCCACAGCAAGGAATTCGAGGGATTTAAGAAGATTGAATACCGGAATGCCGATGACATCAACGCAGCAATCAAAAATATCAAAGCGATTTTCCAAGATCCTGAACTCATTAACAGCATACGGTTTTATAAAAAGATTGTTTCGGATAACCTGACCACCCTGTCCGACCAGTTACTGCACCTTGAAAAGGATCAGGCACCTTTTGAAGACGAGTATATCCGGCAATTCCACATCAACTACCAGATGGTGGAAGACAAGGTCAAAGCATACGTTGAAACCCATGATGAGTTTCTCCGTGACACCTTCAGGGTCGTCATCCAGCAGAAACCGTTGACAAAATCAGTCAACCTGAGTGACTTTGCGCTGTTTCACAAGGGGTACACCCAGCGCATCCTGAAAATGGCAAATCCTTAACCCTTCCCGGCAACCCATATGAAAAAAAACGACATAAGGCTTTATCCCCTGTCGGACCGGCGCCACGACCTGGGCCTGGATATCCTCCTTGATCTGGAAGGAGACCCGGCCCACCTTCAGGAAATGCTGCCCGTGGCCCGGGCCATCACACGGGCAAGGGAGCTTGACCGGCCCGTCATCCTGTTTATGGGCGGCCATGTGATCCGCTCCGGTGTCCAGAACCACCTGATCGACCTCATGGAGCAGGGTGCGATTACCGGTATTGCCATGAACGGGGCATGTATCATCCATGATTTTGAGCTGGCACTTATCGGCGCCACCACGGAGAATGTTAAACACTATATCCGTGACGGCAGGTTCGGCATGTGGCAGGAAACCGGGCGCATCAACGATATCATTAACGAGGGGTTCAGCAAGGGTCTTGGCATCGGCGAGGCCATGGGAGAGGCCATCTGCACAGGAACGGATTTTCCTCATAAGGCGTTCAGCATCATCGGCGCGGCCTATCAGAGAAATATCCCTGTCACGGTCCATGTGGGCATCGGCCAGGATATCATCCACCAGCACCCCAATTTTGACGGCGCTGCCACCGGGGGGGCATCCCACATTGATTTCCTGAAACTGGCCACCCAACTGGAGAATATCAGCCAGGGGGTTGTCATGAATTTCGGCAGTGCCGTGATGGCGCCCGAAGTTTACCTGAAAGCCCTGAGCATGGCCAGGAATGTCGGCCGGCAACAGGGCAGGTCTTTAAACCGGCTGACCACACTGGTCTGCGATCTTGTGCCATTGCCCCGGGACTGGAAAACCGGGTTGAGCCGGAAATCTGACAATTATTATTTCCGACCGTATAAGACCATGCTGGTCAGAACCGTTGAAAACGGGGGTGAAAGCCATTATGTCAGGGGCAGGCACAACCAAACCATCCCCGGGCTGTGGCAGGCATTAAAAGAGGTGGGGGAAAATGATATCTGAAACCAAAATCCAGAATCTTGAGGCCCTCGGAAAACTCATTGCCGGCTTAAAAGCCCAAGGCAAGCGGATCGTGCTCTGCCATGGATGCTTTGACCTGATGCATCCCGGCCACATCAAGCACCTGAATGCAGCCCGGGATATGGGAGACCGGCTGGTTGTCACCATCAGCCCGGACAGGTACATTGATAAAGGTCCCCACCGGCCGGTGTTCCGGGAGCAGCTCAGGGCGGAATCCGTTGCAGCACTGGCATGCGTGGATTTTGTGGCGGTCAATGACCGCCCCACGGCTGTTGAGCTGCTTGACCGTCTCAAACCCGACATCTACGTCAAGGGACAGGAGTTTGAATCTGCCGAAGATCCTACAGGCAAGCTGAACGCAGAAAAAGAGACCGTGGAAAAACACGGCGGAAAAATGGCGTTCACCCACGAGACTGTTTTTTCCTCGTCTAACCTGATCAACCGGTTCATGGATGTTTTCCCCGAGGCGTTTCAGAACGCCCTTTCAGATATCCGGCAGGAGATCGGGCTGGATCAGGTCCTGTCAACCCTTGATAAGCTGAGCCGGCTCAGGGTGCTGGTCACCGGGGATAGCATTGTCCATACCAGGGAGTATTGCCGCCCCCTTGAACGGGCCGGACGCTCCAATACGCTTTCCACCCGGCATATCCGGACCTCAACCCATGCCGGGGGAGCCTGTGCGGTTGCAGGATTTGCCGCCATGTTTTCCGACAACTGCACCCTTCTGTCCGTACGGGGAGAACAAAGAGCGTTTCCCCGGCCGCCAGAAGCCTTGAATGAAGAAACATACCGGGTACCGGGCCGCCAAACCATTCACATCAAAGATTTTCTGGACACAAGAGATGGAAGCCTGCTCTTCCAAAACCAATCCGGCAACCATCCCGTACCGTCTGAGGCGGACAACACGGAAATCATCCACCGGTTAAGCCGGATGGATAAATTTGATATCCTGCTTCTGGCGGATATGGGGTACGGCACGATCAGCAGCTCCCTGGCCAACGAATTACGCCGGAAAACAGAGACATTAAGTGTCCTGTTTACAAACCACGCGGCAGAAAACCGCCAGGTTGATCCGGGTGCATTCCCCGGCATTGATGCCATGACCGTTACCCGGGATATAACCCGGGGAGATGGCAGCCAATCCACGCTTCCGGGAAACAGCAGCATTCCGAAGATATTATATGACGGTCCTTCCGGGTCCTGTTTTATCCAGGAAGACCGCCTTCATATGCCCGGGCTGGTTGGCACCCATTTGGAAACCCCGGGCGAACCCGAGGCATTTTTCGCTCTCACGGCCCTTTTATCAAAGGTTTCGGCAGATCCAAGAGTCATACTGCTTCTCGGCAACCTGATTTCAGCCATGGTGGCAAACCAGGGCCGGAGCCCGCACGGGATATCCGGATCGGATCTTATCAAATACCTCACATCCATCATGAAATAATACGGATAAAAAAATGAACATTCCCTTTGTTGATCTGGCATCGGAATACCGGCCCATAAAAGCGGCGGTAATGGCGGAAATCGAAAACGTACTGGACAGCGGCCAGTATATCGGGGGCAGGCAGGTTGAGGAGCTTGAACAAGCCATTGCCGGTTACTGCGGGACACGGTTTGCCATCACGGTCAATTCAGGGACAGATGCCCTGTTTTTCAGCCTTCTGGCCCTGGGTATCGGTAACGGGGACGAGGTCATTGTGCCGTCAAATTCATTCATGGCCACAGCCAATGCAGTCATCCTTGCAGGCGCCACCCCTGTTTTTGCAGACATAGAATCCGGCGATATCAACATTGATCCGGCATGCATCAAATCCGCCATCACCCCTGAAACCAGGGCTGTGATTCCGGTTCATCTGTCAGGCAAGCCCGCCAGGATGGATCAGATATCAGACATCTGCGCAGATAAGGGTATTTTTGTGATTGAAGATGCGGCCCAGGCCTTTGGTGCGGAACTCAAGGGAAAAAAGGCCGGCAGTATGGGGGATACGGGATGCTTCAGCTTTCATCCCCTGAAAAACCTCAACTGCCCGGGAGACGGCGGATGTATCGTTACGGACAACCAGGCCCTTGCCGGGCAACTCAAATTGCTGAGAAACCACGGGCTCAAAGACCGGGATACCTGTATTCTGCCCGGTTACAACAGCCGGCTTGACGCCATTCATGCAGCCATATTGAAAATCAAACTGGCAAGATATGAAGAGACCCTGGCTCCCAGGCTGGAGACCATCCAATGGTACCGGGAGCAACTGGACGGCCATATCGGACTGATACCGGAACTTGAGGACGGCAGGGCCGTATACCAGAACTTTTTTCTCTTTTCCCCGGAACGGGATGCCTTAAGAAACCACCTGGACGCCAACGGCATCGCCTCCTCCATCCACTCCCACACCACCCCCCTGCATCAGCAGCCGGGCATCATGGAACGGTCACGGGTGGCAGGCAGCTTAGACCGGACAAGGGTGTTTCAGGATACCACCCTGTCCATTCCGGTGCTTCACAGAAACCCGGAAGCACGCGACCACCTGATCCAATGTATCCTGGATTTTTGCGGCAGACGGACTTAAGCCGGCACAATGATTTAGTAGGCGTTTTCCCCGAACAGCTCCTTGAGCACCACCCAACCGCGCTCGTGGAGACGGTCCCATTCCTTGTCATTGTAGAAATCAAACCGGCGCCATTTGTAAATCATCTCTTCCCCGAGTTCCTGGAGCCCGGCATGGTCGGGAAAGGTTCTTAACAGGCGGCGGCCCGTAAACTTGGAAGAAAAGGTGATCCTGGAAAAAAGCCGGAGCTTTTCCGGATCATGCCACTTTGCCGTCAGGTTATGCCGGTTGAATTCAGCCCACCCTTCAAAGGTTTTGGGCATGAATTCGCTCAGCTCATCCCCGATCTCAGTGCCCGGATAAGGGCTTAACACATAAAAGGTATTGTTAAATGCACGCGGGTTTTCATCCAGCATTTTCAAGGCGACCTGCACCGTCTTTTTTACATCGTCCAGAGATTCCCCGGGAAATCCCATCATATAATTATACCAGACCTCCATCCGGGAATCGGCCACTTTCCGGTTCAGGGTAATGCAGTCTTCCACGGACTGGCCTTTCTTAATCATTTTAAGGACCCGGTCGGACCCGCTTTCAATGCCGCACCCGACATTCACGCCGCCGTTTTCAAAAATGGTGTCCAAATCGTAGCGCAGAAGGAATTTTGCCTTTGACTGGAATTTCCAGATGACTTTCCGATTAATCTCCCTGATAAATGCATTGAAAATTTTGGGATTGGTTGTGAGGTGTTCATCCAGAAAGGTCACCGAGTCAATATCATACCGGTCAATGAGATCAAACAATTGGCTGATGGCGATATCAACACTCTGGCTCCGCCATTTGCCGTGGGACAACGCCACATTGCAGCAAAAGGTGCACCGGGAGGGGCAACCACGGCTGAATTGGAACGGCAAAAGCCGCCCCGGAAGCGAATTGACCTTGGTATAGACATCCACATCAACATGCTCATAGGGAGACTGGGGCAGATCATCCAGGTTGATGGGCCTGCCGTAGGTCACCGGAGGAATGGGGACATTGTTTTTCAGATCAATGAGAACCTGCCTGAAGGCGGCCTCTCCCTCACCTGCAATCACATAATCCACCCTGGGGTCTTCCTGGGTTTGTTCGGGAATGAGTGTGGGATGAATCCCCCCGAACACCGTGGGGATCCCTTTTTTCTTGGCCATTTCGGCAAATTCCAGGGCAAATTTGATCTGCAGTCCCGTCATGCAGGTCAGGCCGACACAAACGGGATTTTCATCCAGAAGCCTTAAAAAGGTTTCCGGATCATCCGTGCGCTGGTCAAAGATGGCCACGGAAAAATCTTTGATATAAGCGGCAATGTACAGCAGGGGTATCGGCGGCGTCACATTGAAGCCGACCGCATCCGCACCTGTTTTCGGATAGACAAGAAGTACTTTATTCTCTTTATGTTCACTAGCCGCATCAAGGCATAAGTAATTTTTCATGAATCCTTCCTGGGTATTAGAGACACCTTAAATCCCCTTGCGTCAGGCCGCCCGTTTTGAGCAGGCCACCGCAATAAGGTACTGGGACATGGGGCCGTATCCGGTATGAACCACTTCATCATTCATGGAAAACATGAAAACATTGTGGTAATACGTCTCCAGAAATGTCTTAAAATCATTTTTCGTCATGCAGTTGACATGCCCGGCCCGGCTGTATTTACTCGCATATTTCTGGCTCTCCAGGGACGGGATGCCGATAATCACGGTGCCGTGTTCCGTCAAAGAGGCATTCAGGTGCGTCAGGAAACTGTGGGAATCGTTCTTGTCAATATGTTCAAACACATCCAGCAGATATATGGCATCATAGGTTTTGGGCAATGCAGCGGTGACAAAATTATGATTGAAAATTTCCCTGAGGCCCATCCTGTTCCCGGGATCCCGGGTCCTGATATCCTCCAGGTTGTTCTCATCAATATCCGAAAGGGAAAGCTTGCCCACATGCTGGGCTACCACAGGCGCGTTAAACCCGTCACCGCAGCCGACTTCCAGAACATCCTCCCGCCCTTCCAGCATTTTGCCGACAAACTTATATCTGGACATGCCGATCATCACGAGTTTGGGATCATTCCGGTAAAGGAAATTTTTCCGGATGCCGAGCGTTGCCACCCCTTTATCCGCCTCTTTCAGGATTGCCGACATAATATCGTTATCCATGGGGTCATCCATATGATTACATCCTGCCTGTTTTGTGTTGTTATCCGGGAACCTTGCCCTGTACGTCACGGCAAAGCCGTAATCAATCCTATCGGACTTCCGGGAATCAAAGTAAAGCTTTGGCTGTAAATTGCCGAAATGCATTTATAGCAAACCCTGCCGGCTTTGTCACACCTGCGTATACGGTTGAACTGACGGGTCGGCAAGGCCAACGCATATAAAGTTGGAGTTAAATGATTTCAGTTGTTTAGGCACCGTCGCAAACGCAGAAAAAAGTATACAAAAGTAGCATAAGTATCTGAAACCATATGGATTAAAAAATCATGCCAGATGTAAATGCGTTTGCCCTGGCCGGGCCGGGTTTGTTTGTTTACAAAGAAATGTATAATTGCTAAATAACAGTTTTTGTCACATAAAACACCATACGGGTAAATATAGTTCTGGCAAGACCAGGTGAGGCGGCAGTCGTGATTATCAACCCTCTGAATTTTGAAAAGCTGATTTTCAAACCGGAAATACTGCTTAAAGTAAAAAACAAGGAAAAGTTCTTTCCTCTCCATATGACCATTTCGCTGACCAACTACTGCAACCATAAGTGCATCTGGTGTTCGGTGTATGAATACCAGCAGGGAAAGGCCATCTTTTTTAACGCGGACAAGCTGGTTGCATTCCTGGAAAAAGCAGCGGCTCTGGGTCTGCAAGCCGTTACATATATCGGCAAAGGCGAGCCGGCCCTGCATCCGGATTTCAAAGATATCGTCACCCGGGTCAACGCCCTGGGCATTGAACAGGGAATTTTCACCAACGGGACCCATCTTGACCGTTACGCCGACCAGTACCTGGCCTATTTTTCCTTTATCCGCTGCTCGCTTGATGCCTATGATGAAGAAAGCCACCTTAAGACCCACGGCGTCAAAAACCAGTTTTTCAAAATTATTAAAAATATCGAAGCCCTCACAGGCAAGCGGCAAAACCCAATGCCGAGAATCGGTGCACAGTTTGTCTACCACAACCTCAACTATAAAGGCATCAGGGAAATTACCCGCATCTCAAAGGAAGCCGGCCTGGATTACCTCTCGTTCAAACCGGCGTTCAACCTCGGTGCCACCGATGTGCGGGGAGAAAAAAACACCCTGCAGCTCAGCGACATGACAGAGGTCATCGGCGACGTGAGAACCGAGTTTGAAGACGACTGCTTTAAAGTCTTTTTCAGGGATTTCCAGATCCAGAGTATTGAAAAAAGCATATTCGACTATGGCCAGTGCTATGCCGGCATATACAGCCTGTACCTGTTCGAGGATGAAAACATTTACCTGTGCGCCCACCAGAAAATAAAGGCGGGAAACATCAATGATACGCCGGAACAGATCATGGACACCATATATAAGACCCTGCCCGGCATCAACCTGAAAAAGTGCCCGGGTGGATGCAGATACCACTCCCTGAACCGGCTCATGCACCTTCTCGTGCATCCGGACCAGCGGGGATTCATGAATGAGAACTTCATTTAACGCGGTTCCGGAAACAACCGTTGAAAGAGGAACGATTTGGAAGACATCCACACTGTAAACAGGTGCCTTGAAGCGGCGGACAATGACCTGACCCAAAAATTCGGGCACCCGGAACTGCCCGTGGTCGCCATTGCCGGGATACCCAGGTCCGGCAAAACATTCATACAGCAATATATTATCAGCGTGTCCGACATCGGGTATATTTCAAATGTACAGGGCAAATTTTACCTGGCGCCATACCTTGGCTCGCTTATAGAAAAAGAGCTTCTCCACGAAGGATACACAAGCAACCACAGTTATTTCCACGGCATTACCACCGGAGTGCACGAGCCCAACGAATGGGGATGGTTCTGGCAGAAATGGCTCAACGTATCCCATGAAAACTGTTATATTGAAGATCCGTCACGTGTGGACTTCAAGGGGCTGGCAGAGAAATTCGCCGCCATGGAAAACGCCAAGGGCAAACCCGTCATGTTCCAGAACATCATGGCCACCATCAACCTGAAGTACTTGAAACAATGTTTCCCCAACCTGGTGGTCGTGTATATGAAACGGGATCCGGTGTTCCAGTTAAACTCTCATATCCGCGGCAAACTTGAAGCAAGGCGCAATGAACAGGTCAGGCAAAAAAAGGCCAACTTCGGTGCAATGATTGATTTCCGCCCCAAAGGATTTGAAAATTTCAACTCGTCCGGATTTGTGGAAGATGCCGCGATTTCCATCAAATTGCTCACCGAAGAGATTGAAACCACCCTGGACACCTGCTTTGATCCCGCCGAAGTGCTGCGGGTTGATTTTGACCGGGCCAAATCCGCCCCCCAGGCGTTCATGGGAAAATTTATCCGCCTGTTAAAAAACAAAGGGTATGCGCTGACGGTCAGGCAGGACGCATTTGAGGAGCTGACCTCCTTCCCTGCCCGGAACAACCCCGAATATCTTCTGGATGAATACATCGGGGAGATCCGCCACCTTTGTGAAAAATATTTTACGGTTTAGCCAGACAAGAGGAGAGCACCATGGAAAAAAAAATACTGACACCCGGCACCGTTTGGATTACAGGGTTGTGCAACTCCGGGAAAACTACCCTGGGCGAGCGGCTTTCCGCAGCACTTGTCAGCCAAGGGTATGAAAATGTCACCTTTATTGATTCCGGGGAACTCCGTAAAACCGTTAACAAAGGCCTTGGATTCTCCATACCGGACCGGTACCAGAGCTTTTTAAATGTTGTGAATCTCTGCAAGCAATACAATGCCCAGGGCCGCTTCACCATTGTATCCCAGATTTCACACAAGCGGGATATGCGCGAAGAAGCCAGGGCGTCCATCGCGCATTTCATGGAAATCTTTCTGGACTGTCCCCCTCAGATATGTGCGCAACGGGATCAGAAAGGCCTGTATGAAAAGGCGTTGGCAAACAGCGCGGAATGCTTTCCCGGCGTCACCGAGGCTTACGAGTGCCACACCGCCTTTCATCCGGAACTCACCCTTGACACCCATACCCTGGGTGTCGACGTATGCCTGGATCGCATCCTGGATGCGGTGCGGGTGTTTGACCGGGAAAAAGCACCGGTTTCCAAGGCCGGTGCCTGAGCATTGGCCCATCCTGGAACCCCTGCGGGTAATGCAGCATGACACTGGAGATCATCACCGGTAAAGACCCATGGAATGCAATTTATGCCGGACTGGATATGCCCAGCATATATGCATCACAGGCATATCTTGCCGCAGCCGCAAAAGCGGACCCCAAAAGCATGCCCGAACTTGCGGTGTATAGATCCGGTGACACCGTTTGTGCCCACCCCTACCTGAAACGCAGCCTGCCCCTGGAGACACCCGGGTGGGACATCATATCCGCCTATGATTTCGGCGGGTTCTGGTTTGACGCCCCTGATCCGGACAGGCAGGCCTCCTGCCTGCAGGCATTTACCCGGGAATTTGACAAATACTGTTTTGAAAACGGCATTCTCACGGAGTTTATACGGTTTTGCCCATTTTCCCATATCCCGGAAAACGATTACTACAAAGTGCAACGGGTTGCAAACAACGTCGTGGTCGACCTCACAACACCCGATGAGCAAATCTGGACTCAATATCCGTCGTCCCTGAGAAGAAATATACGAAAGGCCCGGTCATCCGGCCTGGTCTTCACCGAGGATGTGGATCTTGATGTCTTCCTGGATTTGTATTATGACACCCTGGACCGGCTTGGCAGCAGGGCCTCGTACTATTTTCCCGGGTCATTTTTATCGGAACTGCCCGGAATCGAAATTTTCGGTGCCCGGGACGGCAACAATGAGATATGCGCATCCCAGGTTTACCTGACCGACGGCAACACCGTGTTTTACTTTTTGGGGGCGTCCGCATCAACAGCGCTTGACAAACGGCCCAATGATTTTTTGTTTGACCAAATGATCCGCCTGCTGGGAAAAAGGGGACAGGCGCGGCTGCACTTAGGAGGCGGTGCCGCCTCCCTTCTCAGGTTCAAGAAAAAATTTTCCAGGGCAACAGTGCCTTATTATATCGGGAAAAAAATTTTCAACCCCGGGGGTTACGATGCCCTGAACGCAAAATTGGCCTCAAAATTGCATTCTGAATCTGAAAATATAGAAAAATTTAACCCGACGGATTTTTTTCCGAAATACAGATATAAAGATTAATTGTAAAATATCACGGAGGATGGATGAACGATCAATGCGATAATGCAAAGCGGGTACTGGTTGTAGGCGGCGCCGGGTATGTCGGTGCCGTACTGGTTCCCAAATTATTGTCCAGGAACGTCAAGGTCAGGGTGCTTGACCTTTTTATTTACGGAGACCATGTGTTTGACCGGATTGAAGACCGGTCAAACCTTGAAATCATCAAAGGGGATATGCGGTCTTTATCCGTACTTGAAAAAAGCATGGCAGACGTGGATGTGGTGATCCATCTGGCCTGTATCTCCAATGACCCGTCCTATGAGCTGGACCCTGCACTTGGCAAGTCCATCAACTACGACGCATTCTTAAAACTGACCGACCAGGCCGCGACCTCCGGGGTCCGGCAGTTCATTTTTGCCTCATCCTCCAGCGTCTACGGTATCAAGGAAGTGACCGACGTCACCGAAGATCTCCCTCTGGAACCGCTGACAGATTACTCCAAGTATAAGGCAAAATGCGAGGAGTATCTGCTTGGGCCGGGTAAGAAGGATATGACCGTAACCGTCATCCGGCCGGCAACGGTCTGCGGGTATTCGCCCAGAATGCGATTTGACCTCACCGTCAATATCCTGACCAACCATGCCATAAACAACGGGGTCATCAAAGTATTCGGCGGCGAACAGATGCGGCCCAACCTCCATATTGAGGACATGACGGATCTATACCTGTTCCTTCTGGACCAGCCTGCTGAAAAAATTGACGGCAAGGTGTATAATGCCGGATACCAGAACGAAAAGGTGGGCGGGATCGCCGGGATTGTCCAGAAAACACTTGAAAAAGAAATCGATATTGTCACAACGCCCACAGACGATATCCGCTCCTACCATATTTCTTCGGACAAACTCCGCAGGGAACTGGGCTTTGTCCCGGGACATGGTATTGTGGATGCCGTAAAAGACCTTGAAGATGCGTTTTCAAAAGGCCTTTTTCCGGATTCTATGGAAGATCCGGTGTATTTCAACGTCAAAATGATGAACCGGATCCAGCTCAAGTAAACCCGCACCGCCCCCCTCCCCGGGAAAGCGGGAAAGCGGGAGAAAGGAACCTAAGTTTATGTATGACATGCAGCACCCCACACCCCGGCAACCGGACAAATGGCCGGTCAATAAAATCACGGAAAGTTTCTGGCATGATTTTTATGCCCGGGGACGCCTCCAGCACCAGGCAGCCTCACCGTTTGCGGTATTCTGCCTGGAAAACTGCTTTTCAGAAAAAACCCGTATTCTGGAGTTCGGGTGCGGCAACGGCCGGGACAGCTTTTCCTTTCTGCACTATAAAATTCCCGTGCTGGCGGTTGACGGCTGCGAGGTGGCCATATGCGCCAACAATGACAAATATAAAAAAGGCAAGGCCCTGGCGCCCGGCCGTTTTATTGCACTTGACTTTGCCAAGATCGAAACACTGCCCGTCCGGAGTATGACAGGCATTAACACGGTCTACAGCAGGTTTGTGCTCCATGCCATACCCGAACCCCTTGAGACCCGGCTGCTGGATTTCAGTTGGGAGATCCTTCCGCCGGGCGGGCGGATGTTCCATGAATTCCGCACCACCCGGGACCCTTTGATGAAAAAAGGAGAGGTCATCGGCCCTTTTGAGCGCCTGACCGACCATTACAGACGGTTTGTCAACACGGAGACATTCCGGGAAAAACTCATGGCAAAAGGGTGGAATGAGCTCTTTTTCAAAGAAGGGTTCGGCCTGGCCGTGCTTGGGAATGACGATCCTTTTGTCGCCAGGATTGTGGTGGAGAAACCAAAGGAGCAGACATGCCAATGATGCCGGCACCGGATTACCCCAAACAGATCGACCTTGACCTGAGCACCAGTTGCAACCTGAAATGTGTGTTTTGCCATATGCGGGCCTTTCACCCGCCGGAAACCACCTGGCTTGACTATGAAAAATTCCTGCGTCTGGACCCCCTGCTGCCCCACCTGGAAAAACTGACCCTGTTCGGAAAATTTGAGCCCCTGACCTGCAGGGATTTCCTGCCCATCTTCAAACATATTGCCGCCTACGATAATATTGAGCTCTACTTTTCCACCAACGGCCTCCTTCTCAACGAAGAGATCATGTCGGCCCTTGTCGGGCGGCTCAAGTACCTGACCGTGTCCGTTACCGGGTTTACCCGGGAAAAATACAAAAAGTATATGGGCCGGGACGGGCTGGACCGGATCCGCGAGGTCCTGGGCAGGCTCAATGAACTGAAAAGTGCTGCAGGAACGGAATATCCCATTCTCAGGATCTCGACTGTCGGGCTGATGTCGGAAGTTGAGCATCTCACGGACGCCGTGGATTTCGCCAAAAAATTCAATGCCGCAGAAGGAGTCCAGTTAACCTATCTCAAGGCCCACACGCCTGTCCTCACAAAAGAAATGCCATTAAACAATATCGCTTATTTTTCAGAACAAAGTGAGAAAGCCATTGCGTATGCACGGGAAATCGGCATAAAATTGGTGCTTCAGAGTGGAAGCTTCAATGAAAATGCCAGGAAAACCGAAAAACTGGGACATAAAGAATGCAGGTTGCCCTGGGAAAGAATGTCCATCCAGCCGGACGGGAACGTTTACCCCTGCCCGGCCGCCTATGAACCCATCGGATCATTTTTTCACGAGCCGATCCTGGAAATCTGGCGGTCCGACAACATGAAACGGTTCAGACAGGGGGTGAACACCCGGGGAGAAATGAACGACTCCTGTGTGAAATGCACCCATTGCCGGCACCGGTCGATTTCCCAGCCCGAGGTCAGCGACTACTCCCGGTCCAAGGTTTACATCACCGGCATGAAACGGCGATAACCTTTATGGATAAGGCAGGATAAGATGAATCACCCCACCGGTCTTTGCCAGGCGTCCTGCGATGCGCTGGAAGAAATTCGCAGGCTGGCAGGAAAAGGCAAAAAAATCGTTTTTGTTCCCGGTCTGTTCAACATTGTCCATCCCGGCCATTTACGGCTGCTCAAATTCGCGGCAGACCTGGGAGATCTGCTTGTGGTCGGTGTGTATTCCGACGCCATGGAAGCCGCGCTCCTGGACGAAACCATGCGTCTTGAAGGGATCTGCGCCATTACATGGGTGGATTATGCCTTTACCCTCAACGACCCGACATCCGCGTTTATCCGGCAGTTGAAACCCGATGTCATGGTCAAGGGAAAAGAACATGAAAACGGGTATAACGCCGAAGAGGCGATTCTGGAAGAATACGGCGGGAAACTGATTTTCAACTCCGGCGCTATGAGTTTTTCCCTTGAAGAACTTCTGGAGGGAAACTCCAAAAGTATCCGTCCCCCCGGTCTTCTGAAACATTCGTCCTTTATGCATCGCCACGGGTTTAACGGCCATGACCTCATGGCCACCCTGGAAAATTTCAGCCGCCTCAACGTGATGGTAATCGGCGATGTCATCGTAGACGAATACATCAACTGCGATCCCCTGGGCATGAGCCAGGAAGATCCCACCATCGTCGTCACCCCGGTAATGAGTGACCTGTTCGTCGGGGGGGCAGGCATTGTTGCCGCCCATGCAAGGCACCTGGGCGCAGATGTCACGTTTTTCTCCGTCACCGGTGAAGACGAGGCCGGCGAATTTGCACGGAAAAATCTGAAAAAATACGGGGTGAATGCCTTTTTGTGCAGGGATGAGAGCAGGCCCACCACGCTCAAGCAGCGGTTCAAGACTTCCAACAAAACCCTGCTCAGGGTGAACCATCTCCGGCAGCATCCCGTGGGCAAGTCATTGCAAAAAGAAATGGTTGATGCGATCCGGCAGCACCTTGACGATACCGACCTGGTTATCTTTTCCGACTTTAACTACGGGGCCATGCCCCAGCCCCTTGTCGAATCAATCATCAAAGAATGCCGGGGAAAAGGCATCATGATGGTAGCGGACAGCCAGTCTTCTTCCCAGGTTGGGGACGTGTCCAGATTTTGCCATATGAAACTGCTCACCCCCACGGAACGGGAGGCGCGCCTGGCCCTGAGGGATTTCAGCTCGGGTCTCGTGGTCCTGGCGGAAAAGCTGAAAAAAAAGGCGGTTGCCGAAAATGTATTTATCACCCTGGACAAGGAAGGCCTCCTGATCCAGCCCGGGCCCGGTGTCAAAGGGGCCAACAAATGGCAGACCGACAGGATGCCGGCCATGAACCCGACCCCCAAGGACCCGGCAGGTGCGGGAGACTCCCTTCTCACATGCGCGGCCATGGCATTGGCGTCGGGATCGGATATCTGGGCCAGTGCCTACCTGGGCTCTTTGGCAGCGGCATGCCAGATCGGGCGGGTCGGCAATATTCCCCTTGCCTTGGCAGATATGCAGGCAGAACTGAACCGGGAATATGAATGCTGAACCAATGGGATATGAATACAATGGGAGGCAGATGGACAGGACGCTGATCATCCGGGCCGATGCCACCCCGGATATCGGGACCGGCCACCTCATGCGGAACCTGGCCCTGGCCCGGGAGTGGAAAGCCCGGGGCGGCAACGTAGTCTTTGCATCTGTCTGCACCAGCCCGGAACTGGCCGACCGGATCACCCGGGCGGGCATGACACTGACAGCATACCCGGCGGTTCCGGACACCGCAGAAGACCTGGACACCACCCAGGCACTGATCCGCCGGCACAGGGCCGCCTGGACCATACTGGACGGCTACCACTTTCCCCCGGATCTCCCGGAAGGCATCAGGGAAACCGGCTGCGCCCTGCTCATGCTTGACGACTACAACCACCGCCCCTTTTACGGCCCGGATATCCTGGTGAACCACAATCCCTGCGCCCCTGACCTTGGGTATTGCTGTGCAGAGCGCACCGTAACCTTATTCGGTCCGGCATACGCCTTTATCCGGGAGGAATTTTTAAACGAAACGCCCAAAACCGACCACCCCGGCCGTGCCCGGCGCATCCTGGTCACCATGGGCGGGGCAGATACGGAAAATATTACCGGCCAGATCCTTAAGGCACTGGAACACCTGTCCGGCAGCCCATTGGAAATCCGGGTCATCATCGGCCCGGGATTCCCGGCCCCGGAAACGATTGAACCCCTTGCCCCGGCATCAGGCCCTCCCGTTGAATTCATACGGAACCCGGCAGATATGGCAGGCCAGATGGCCTGGGCGGATATCGGCATTTCCGCCGCCGGTTCCACCTGCTGGGAGCTGGCCTATATGGGGCTGCCCTCCCTGCTGGTGACGGCCGCCGAAAACCAGGCACTGAATGCAGCCGCATTTGACAAAATGGGAATTTTTATCTCTTTGGGCCATTACCGGGAACTGACACCGGAAAACATAACCGGTGCGTTACGGAACCTGGCAGAAGACAAGGCGCTCCGGGAGAAGATGTCCGCCCGCCAGCAAACCCTGATGGACGGCCGGGGCGCGGCCCGGATTATTGACAGGATGACAGCGATGAAAGGCAGATCAATATGACTGATGTCACCATTGTTGCGGAAGCCGGCATCAATCACAACGGGGAGATTTCCCTGGCAAAACAGATGATTGATGCCGCAGCCGGCTGCGGCGCAGATGTGATCAAATTCCAGACCTTCAGGGCCGAGGAATTTGTCAGTGACCCGGACCAGACCTATACCTATATGTCCCAAGGCAAACAGGTCACCGAGTCCATGCTTGAGATGTTCAAACGGTATGAATTTTCAGAAGAAGACTGGTGCCGGATCATCTCCCACTGCCAAAAAACCGGCATCCGTTTCTGCTCCACAGCCCAGAACACATCTGACCTTGACTTCCTCTTAACACATGCGGACCTGCCCTTTATCAAGGTCGGCAGCGATGATTTGACCAACCTGGCGCTTTTGTCCGAATACGGCGGCAAAAACATTCCCCTGGTGTTATCTGCGGGCATGTCTTACCCCGGGGAAATCCATGATGCCCTGGAAACGGTCAAAGCAGCCGGCTGCAGGGATGTTACGGTGCTGCACTGTGTATCCGAGTACCCGGCAGCACCGGAAACCGTCCACCTTTCCAAAATACCGGTCATCAGGGATGCATTCGGGGTCCGTGTGGGATTTTCCGACCATACCACGGGTTCTGCCGCGGCCGTGGGTGCGGTCTGTTTCGGCGCCACCTTCATTGAAAAACACTTTACCCTGGACAATGGGATGGCCGGGCCTGATCACTGGTTTTCCGCAGATGTGGATGCCCTGGGCCAATATGTTTCAGACATCCGTTCCGTGATCAAAGCCATTGGCCGGCCCACCCTCGTCCCTTCGCCTTTGGAGCAGGACATGCGCAGGATCGCCCGCCGGAAGATTGTTGCCGGCCGGGACCTGGACGCCGGACACCGCCTGTGTGAAGGGGATATCTGCCTGAAGCGCAGCGACCGGGACGGCATGGCGCCCAAAGAAGCCGTATACATCCTGGGACGAACGCTTGACAGACCTGTAACCAAAGGGAGGCCGTTTCAACTCAATGACTTTAAATGATGAATTCACCCAAAAGGTGATCACCAGTATCCAGGTGCCGGAAAACCGCTTTCACCCGCTGGTCCACATCCTGGGAAATCCCCGGATCGGCAGCGGCACCAGTATCGGTCTTTTCAGCGAGATAAACGCCAACGGGGCAGAGGTGGTGATCGGTAAGTCATGCGACATTGCCTCGTTTGTCGCCATCAATGCCGCAGACTCCCACCTGAAAACCATCGGGCTTTCCGACACCATTGCGCGAAAAGACATCCGCATCGGCAACCATGTATTTGTGGGATCCCATACCTTTATCGGCGGATATGTCGATATCGGGGACAACTCCGTGGTTGGGGCCGGCACCATCCTAATCAATAAAGGCAAAATCCCGCCGTATTCACTGATTATCGGGAATCCCGCCGTTGTCAGGGAAGGGTATTTCAGGGATAAAATTTGAATATTTTCACAGTGTGCCGATGGGTAGACCAGGGCGGAAAAAAAGGAGCGTCGTATGAAGCAGGATATTGACATGCTGATGGTTTATCCCCGGCCCACAAAAGATTCACCGGTTTGCCTGGTGCCCCTGTCCATATTGTTCCCGGGTGCGCTGTTCAAGTCCCAGGGCAAAAAAGTGGCCTACTTTGACCAGCGCTTTGACCCGGAAGAGATGCTGGACGAACTGATTCTCAGGTCAAAGGAAATCGGGGTCAGCACCATGACAGGCTACCAGACCGGCAAGGCCGCAGATATACTGATGCGGGCAAAACAACTGCGGCCGGATATCATTACAGGGGTAGGCGGCACCCATGTCCTGGCCGTGGGCAAGCAGGTGCTCCAGGAGCCGTTTGTGGACAAGATCTGGGAAAATCCGGTTTACGGTGAAGACCTGTTCCCCTTTGACGAACAGACCAGAATTCATTTTGAGCGGTGCGACATGCAGTACATGACCTCCCGGGGCTGCCCCTTTGCCTGCCGGTTCTGCTCCCTGACCTCTCCCTGGGAACCTTACGACCTGGAACGGATCGACCGGGAGCTGAGCACCATCCACAAAGCGGTCGGGTTTGATTACCTGTCTTTGAGCGACCCCAACATCGGCCACTACCTTTACAAAGACCAAAACGGATGCCGGGTAAAGGTCGACAATGTCAAACGGATGTATGAACTCGGGGAAATTCTTCGACGGCTCAACGTCAAATGGGAAAGCAATATCCGGGCACCCCTGCTGAGAGGGGAAATGATCCGGGCACTTGAATGGGCCGGATGCACCGAGATCGAAATCGGGTGCGAATCCGGCTCGGAGCGCATGCTCAGGAAAGTGGTCCGGAAAGGGCATGGGGTCGAGGCCATCAAACAGACCGTCAGAGAGATTTCCCATACCAGTATATCCACCATGTACAGCTTTATCGCGTTCATGCCCGGAGAAGAGCCCTCGGACCTTAACCAGACCATGGATCTGATCGACTGGATTTCCGAAAACGATCCCAAAGCCAGAATATCCGTCTACCACTATGCTCCCTACCCCGGCACCCCCATGTTTGACGATGCTGTCCAGGGCAAATACGGCTTTCCCAAATTCAAGGTTCCCCAGACAATGAAGGAATGGGGCGACCTCAAGCTCATGGCCTCCCCCATTTACTGGATTGCGGGCCTCAACTTTAGGATGGACAATACCCGGAAAAATTTTCCAGGTGACGACTGGCAGCGCATTGCCCCCTATGTTGACCTTGCCAGGGAGAAATGGGCCAAAAGGGATATCCTGTCATTTCCCTGTGAAGAGGTGGAAACTCTGATCAAGCAACAGCTCCGCAAACAGGAGCAGAAACGGCTGGCTGCTTCATGATCGTCTCAGCCCACCAGCCCGCCTATCTTCCCTGGCTCGGATTTGTCCACAAACTGGCCTGTTCGGATATTTTCGTGATCATGGATGATGTGCAGTTTGAAAAAAATTCTTTTACCAACCGGAACCGGGTCCTCCAGGGCGACCGGGAAGTCATGCTCACCATTCCCCTGGCCATGAAGGACCACACAAAAAAATCCATCCGCGACATGAAGACCGCTAATCTAAGCTGGCAAAAAAAGCATTTGAGAACCATATGCCAATCCTATTCACGGTCTCCGTACTTTGACGTGTTCCAGCCGTTTTTTGAGGAACTATACGCCTTGCAGACGGATTCGCTGGTTGCATATTGCGACAAATGCCTTGATGCCATCGTGGCATATCTCGGGATAAAAACCCGGGTCATTCATGCCTCCGGGCTGGGGATCCAGTCCAGAAAAGAAGCGTACATTATTGAACTGACACAGAAACTCAACGGGGATATATTTATTTTCGGAACCCAGGGAAAAGCCTATGCTGACGAAAAAAAATTCACGGCAAACGGCATCCGCCCCTATTTCCAGTCCTATCACCACCCGGTCTATCACCAGGGGGCAAAAGAGTTCCACCCGTTCATGACAGTATTTGACCTTTTTTTCAACGTCCCCCGCTCCCAGGCCATGGATATCATCATGCAGGGGAACCTGGGCAAAACAGATATCCGAAACAGCGCAACATAAGGAAATGAATCGAGATGACATCTGACTCCACCCATAAAGTCCTGGTCTTGGCCGCACACCCGGATGACGAGGTCCTGGGATGCGGGGGCACCATTGCCCGCCACACCCACAGGGGAGATGAGGTACGGATACAGCTTGTTGCCGACGGGGAAACCTCCCGGGACCAGGGCGCGGTCCCGGAGCAGCGGCAGCAGGCCATGAAAGACGCCGCTGCCCTGCTCAACGTCTCCCATGCCCACTGCCTCGGTCTTATGGACAATCAACTGGACGCCTACCCCCTTCTTGACCTGATTAAAAAGGTTGACACCGCCCTGGACGGCTATGCACCCGACATTGTCTACACTCACAGCCATGGCGATCTCAACATTGACCACAGAATCGTTTACCAGATCGCCATGACATTGTTCCGCCCCCTGCCCGGAAGCCCTGTCAAAAAAATCCTGGGGTTTGAAGTGCCCTCCGCCACCGGCTGGATGCCCCCGGAAACCTTTTCCCCCAGGTACTTTGTCGACATTACAACATATTACCCTGTAAAAACCGACGCATTGCACGCATATGGCAAAGAGCTTGCCAAAGCCCCGCACATCCGGTCGTTTCCGGGAGTTGAAGCCTTAAACCGCTACCGGGGATTTTCAATGGGAGTTGAATATGCAGAGGCATTTGACGTATACAGAATAATAGAGTGAAAAAAGCCGGACCAAGGCAACCGCTTTTAAGATAAGGACATCACATGCAGACCACTTCAGCCGGACAAAACAGGAAGCCCACCATTTACTGGATTCTCCAGAAAAACCATGTCAGCCCCTTCATCGTTGATTTCCTGAATTTTTTCAGGACGGCAGCGCCCAATGTCAACTTAAGATTCCTCATCCCCTCTCTTTGGGAAGAGACGATTGAACTGGCCAAAGATCTGACGCCGGAAAGTTTTGATGTCAGAACTCTGCCGGAAAATACCCAGGAGTGGTATGACCGCAAAAGGGAGTCCATCAAAGGCCTTAAATTCAAAGAGGGATTATCAGCCTGGCGGACCTTTGTACTGGATGATTTTCACGGCGGTAACGTAAATCTTCTGGCCCCGGAACTGCCCAATGACCCCACACTCCAGTGCATGTTGATGCAAATCCCGGTCCCCTTGGGATCCTATGCCAATGAGGAGGGGGTATTTCATGCGTGTATGCAATGGGCCAGGGCGCGCAAAGTACCCGTGATCGGGTATGAACTACTGCCTTTTGACACCAAGTGGACCTTGATACCATCCCTTCTGGATGGGGTGATCACAACCAATGAACGGAGTTATGACTGGCTCACCTCAAACGCCGTGGGTCTGAAAAACAAAGTCTGGCTCCTGCCCAGATATGAGAGCCACTTTTTTTCGTCCGCCGCCACTTACTTCTGGAGAAACGCTCTTGGTCTGCCGTACAACACTCAGTATAAAGAAGGCATCCCCAACCATATCACCGTCCTGCACATTCCACACAACGTGGCCATGAGCCACGAATATAAAACGCTGATCAAGGCGCTCGGCAAAAGAGGAAGCCAACTTCACCTGATGATCTCTATCGGTAAAGACCAGGTCAGGGGTACCCACACCCACCAGGAAACGGTCGATTTATTAAGTAGACAGGACCTGGCGCAATTCCATTCCTATTCATTTTGCGATTTAAATAAACCCGCGAACCTTGCCTGTGCAGATGCTGTGGTCGCCTGTTCAAGCTGCCATTTGTCCGACATTGCAACACTCAACTCCATTCCTACAGTCATTTTTGATCCGGATGTATCCAAAGGCAGGTACGGCCATACAACAACGGTTAACACCCGGGAAGAACTGGACGTAATGATATCAAGAGTGATCAAATCCCATGGCAAAATAACAAAACTCGGTGATGTGTTTTCACAAGTGCTGGACTTTACAATGAACAGAGCAAAAAAACAGGAGACCGGCAATGAATTCAGGCTTTAAAAACAAGATAATCGTGGTCTATATCGCCCTTGCCCATCACACTCGCTTTCTTACTCCTGTTATGAAGCGCCTTGAGCAATCAGGAGCCAGGATCATATACATTATAGGACAAGGAGAGCGGTCCCAGGAGATCACGGCCATTGAAAAGGGTCTTGATTATGTCCATGTGTTTGATTATGTCGGGCACGATGACAGGGACGATGTTGATGAAAATTATCGAATACTCAGAGACGGCCTGGCCAACGGCATAAAGCGTGATATTGCCATCGGTTCGACAAATGCATTGACAGTTCTGGATAAAACACTCTACGCCGCCGCCAAAGAATACATCGGGTTTAAGAACTTTCTCGAAAAAGAGAGGCCTGATATCTGCTTTGCCCTTCATGAGCTGAACCGGTGGGGAAAAATGTTGGCGTTCCGTGCCAAACGAATGGGTATCCCCATGCTGACCCTACAGGAAGGACTTTACGTTGCATCGAACTATCTGTTTATCGGCCATGTTCAGTATTCCACCCTGAACCTGGTCTGGGGCCGCAAAACCCAGCAGAAACTCATCGGCTACGAGGCCCCGGGGGAACGGATCATTCCCGTCGGCAATACCCATATTGCCCAGGAAATCATAACGCTTGGAAAGGCCAACACCCGGTCCGTCATGCGTCGGGAGATGAATCTGGACGAAAAAAATATCGTCCTGGTCATGTTTTCCTCTGCCCTTCCGCCTTTAGAGGATCTCAAACCGCTCTTCAAGGGTCTGCAGGAAAACCCTAACACGCAACTGGTTTGCAAATTCCACCCCGTAACCGACGGCCTGCTCGCAAAGAAATGGAAGGAACAAATACCAAAATCCCTGAGCCAGGACATTCTTTTTTTCCACGGTGAAAAGAGCACCTACGCACTGATGGCCATGAGTGATCTTTGCGTTTTGACCGAGCCCAGCACCACTGGCCTGGAAGCCCTGGCCATTGGAAAACCCCTTGTTCAACTCAAACTATCCACACCGGACCGGTATCCCTACGATTTTGTCAAGGATAAGGTGGCCCTGCATTTGACACCTGAAGAATTGGCAGAAAAATTATCCGGGAGTGAAGACCTGTCCGCCGCCTTACCCGCTGAGGCCAGAGATCAGTTCATAAAAGAGGAGCTCATAGATACCACAGGGGCGGCCGACCGGATTGTTGCGATCACCCGGAACATACTTGACACAATTTCCCACCCCGGCCCTGCGTCTTTTCCCCTGAAAGATCCAGTCCCGCCGGATGCCCCGGACTGGTCGATTGTTATTCCGGTCTATGACACACCCGAACTTTTCCTGGCCGTGTTGGAGGCGGTATCTGCATTTTCCGAAAATGCCGGTACCTATGAAGTATTACTGGTGTTGCAGGAGGAGGTGTCCCAACAGATCCGGACAATCCTTGACGCCTTGGAAGGGGATATCACCCTGGTACCGCATACCGGCCCCGGGTCAATTGTACAAGGATTGAACAAGGGGGCGGAACACTCCAGGGGAAAGCGTCTCGTGTTTTTCAACCGGCATATTTCCCCTGCGGATAACTGGCTCAAAAACCTGGGCAACGCCTATGAACGACATGCAAACCGCCCCCTGTTCGGTGCCAGAATCATCACCCCCCACCAGAATATTATCCATGCGGGCATGGTGGTTGATGCAAACAATTCACCCGTGTCAGCATACGCACACCTTGATGAAAAATTCCCCAGCGCCTTAAAGGAAAGACCTTTTCAAATGTTAGATCATTTTCTAAGCATGGACCGCTCTTTTTTCAGCGAACTCGGTGGATTCCACTCCCGGGCCGGACGCTTCTGTTTTATGGATTTTTGTCTCAGGGCAAATGAGGTTAAAGAGGAACAGGCAGGATTTTACATCCCCGATGTAAAGCTTACCCGTTTAATTTCCGATAAGATCAATATTACGCAGGATGAATCCATTTACTTTTTCTCAAAGTGGCATCGTGTGCTTTGGGAAAGTGAAGGATCGCTTTATGAGACGGACAATGTATCCCAGCTTCAGCTGGATTCAGCCCGGATGACCCGGGCCATGAATATGTTGGGAAGATAAACATATGAAGGAAAATATAGACACATTGGTACTGCTACAGGCCAGGATGTCGTCATCCAGGCTTCCCGGCAAAGTCATGAAGCCGATCCTGGGCCAGCCCATGCTGGCCCTGCAGATTGAAAGGGTCAACAGAAGCCGTCAAATGGACAAGCTCGTTGTCGTGACCAGTACGAACAGGGAAGACGACCCAATCGCACTGCTGTGCCGGGACTTGGGCATTGATTGCTTCAGGGGGGATCTGAATAACGTTCTGGATCGGTTTTACCAGGCCTGCACCCCCTACAATCCCAGTGCTATTGTCCGGTTGACCGGGGATTGTCCCCTTATAGATCCGGAAAAAATAGACGATCTGATCACGCTTTTCCAAGACAGCGATTATGATTATGCAAACAATTGCACGCTGGCATGCCTGCCCCACGGACTGGATGCGGAAATCTTCACACAAGCCGCCCTGAAAACCGCATGGACCAATGCCACCCTCCCCTCTGAAAAAGAGCATGTCACCCCGTATATGGAAAATCCTGAAAACGGGTTCTCATTGGGTCATATCTTTTATGAGCCCACCCACCCGCACCTGCGCTGGTGTGTTGACGAGCCCGAGGATTTTGAACTCATCACCAGAATTTACCAGGCGCTTTATCCCGCCAACCCTTTGTTTACCACCTCCCATATCATTGACCTGATGGAGCAGCATCCCGAACTGGCACGAATCAACAACGGGTTTGCAAGGGATGAAGGGTATCAGATTTCCCTGGAACAGGACCGGGTTTTTCTGGCCTGAAACAGCGTCCCGGTTTTCGATGGCATCAAATCGGAATGATGTCTATCCATGCCCAAACAGAATTTTAACCGCTTTTTCTCCATACGTTTCTTGACAAACAGCAGACCCCCATCTAATTAACCATTGGCGAAATATTTTTTTTGCCTTCGGAATCCAAATAACACCTTTATCTTTCAAAGAAAGGAATTCATCATGCTCAGTAAAAAATTTGTCTTCTTGTGGCTTTTTCTGCTACAGTTTTTCTCATCCCATGCATTTGCGACATTAAGTGAAGTAAAAATAACCGCCAGTGATGCTGCCGCCAATGCCCTTTTTGGCCAATCTGTTTCTATCAGCGGTGACTATGCAGTTGTGGGAGCCTATAAGGACGAAAGCAACAAAGGATCCGTATATGTTTTTAAGAGAAGCGGAGAGGCTTGGATTCAAGAGGCCAAGCTTCAGGGCACTGACACGGTTGAAATGGACTGGCTCGGACGATCCGTTGCCATTGACGACGACTATATCGTTGCCAGTGCTTACAATAAAGACAACAGCAGAGGAGCTGTTTATATATTTAAGCGGAATGGCGTAACCTGGAACCAGCAGGCTAAACTTACACATTCTGACAGCTCTGATAGCGATTTCTTGGGCTTTTCAGTTGACATCAGCGGGGACACCGTTGTTGCATCTGCACATGGCAAAGATGATATTGGGGAGAACTCTGGCGCAGTCTATGTTTTCAAACGGAATGGGGACACATGGGCACAGCAAGCAAAGCTGTCACCGTCCGATCTCGACACCGAGAATGTTTTCGGTCGTAAAGTCTCCATTGACGGGGATTATATTGTCACAGGAGCTTATGGACAATCAGGCTCTATGGGAGCGGGCTATATATTCAAACGGAATGGAGAGACCTGGACACAGCAGGTAAAGATTCCGGGACCACTGCAAAGTACCTCTGAACTTTTTGGCAAGTGGGTTTCCATCTCGGGTAATCTTGCTGCTTTTTCCGGTGTCTCATCCGTATATATTTTTGAAAGAACCGGAACAAACTGGACACAACAGGTGAAATTACAGATTCCATTGGGCCACAATGCAAGATTTTCGATAAAAGGTATGACTCTAGTTGCCGGAGAATACATGGCTAATGGAGAGGGGGGGCAAGTAAACTCAGGGTCTGCCTATATTTATCAAAGTGACGGCCAGACATGGACGCAGATTCATAAGTTGGCCGCATCCGACCCGGGAACATATGACTATTTTGGTAAAGGCGTCTCTGTTGACGGGGACTATGTAATAATCGGGGCAGTCCAGGATGATCTTCCCGGTAAAACAGATGCCGGGTCCGCATATATTTATAAATTCCAGGAAACACCCCAGACAACAATCA
This sequence comes from Desulfobacter sp., assembly GCA_036881925.1. Classification (GTDB taxonomy): domain Bacteria; phylum Desulfobacterota; class Desulfobacteria; order Desulfobacterales; family Desulfobacteraceae; genus Desulfobacter. The sequence goes on along the minus strand of JBAJNJ010000006.1, from coordinate 236,401 downwards.
CCATTGTACCCGACAACACCGCACCGGTGATCGGTGAAACCCTTTGTTTTGACGTCAATATTGCCGATTCAACCGGCCTTTATTCATCTGCCTTTGATCTGACCTATGATCCCACGGCCCTCCAGTACCAAAGCGCATCCGAAGGCAATTTCCTGAATTCGGACAGCGGGGCCACCTTTTTTGAAGCTTCCCTGTTAAACAATGATCCGGCCGCCGGCATTTTGGTGGTAGGGGTTTCCCGTGTGGCGGACATCGGTGAAGTGGCCGGTTCCGGTACCATCGCAACGGTCTGCTTTTCCGTGGTCGGCGGCAGCGGGGCAGATACCAGCGTGGGCATTGACAACGGACATTTTGAAGGTGCGGCCCCCGGCACACCCGTTGATATCATCGAAGGGGGTGATCCGGTTGTTCCCGTTGAGATTGGTGTACCGGTGAACCTGCTGGTGACGGATCCGGGCACTCTGGACCGGCTGGACCTGTCATGGGATGTGCTGACTGATGCATCGGGCTATGAGATTTATCGTGCGACAAGCTCTGGCGGTGGTTTTATCCTTATTGGAACCACTGCTTCAAATTCCTATCAGGACAGCGACTGTATTCTCACGAATGTAGCTTATTATTATAAAATAAAAGCCATCTCAGCCGCCGGGAACAGCACCGGGGCATTTTCAGGGGAAGCATCCGGCATGGCAGCCGGCCTTGCCGGTGACATCAACAAGGATAACAGGGTTGATGGCCGCGACCTGACGCTTTTGGCAAGGGCCTTTAATACGGTGGCAGGAGATGCGGACTATAACTGCCAGACAGATCGTGACCGTTCAGAGCGCATTGACGGTGATGATCTGGTTATCCTGGCGGCAAGCTTTGGTGGCCGGATATAGCGGACAATAAACGAGGCGCCCCCTCATGACCTATACGGAGGGCATATTCCGCTGCCGGCCCTGTCTCATTCCAGATAAAAATATTCCGGTTTCTCTATTTTTTTAAAGTCCAACTCACCACCCAAACAAAATATTAACGCTCCTTTATCTCAACATTTGTTGACAACCCAACTCTTCTATCTTATTTCACCATTGGTGAAATAAACAGTTTCACCGTTCAAACTCCCAAAAACCTTTTTTCTTTTTTAGAAAGGAACTCATCATGTTCAGCAGGAAATGTATTTTAGTATGGCTTTTTTCTCTATTTTTTTTCCCGGCCAGCGCATTTGCGAGTCTCAATGAAGTAAAAATAACCGCCAGCGATCCTGGTTCCGAGGACTTGTTCGGCGAGTATGTTTCCATCAGCGGGGACTATGCGGTTGTGGGCGCGTATAAGAATGACAGCGGCAAAGGTTCGGTATATGTTTTTAAAAAAGACGGTGAGGCGTGGGTGGAAGAAACCAAGCTTCAGGGTGCCGATCTTTCCGCAGGGGACTGGTTCGGCCGGGCCGTCGCCATTGACGGGGACTATATTGTCGTCGGCGCTTATATTCAAAATGCCAGTAGGGGTGCTGTTTATGTTTTTAAACGGGACGGGGCAGACTGGAGCCAGCAGGCGAAACTGGCTCATCCCGAAGCATCTGACAACGATTTTCTGGGATTTTCAGTGGACATCAGCGGAGACACCATTGTTGCATCCGCCCATGGTGAAGATGATGCCGGAGAAAACTCAGGCGCGGTTTATGTTTTCAAACGGGACGGAGAAGCATGGGCACAGCAGGCAAAACTGGCACCGTCCGATCTCGGCGCCGGAAATCTTTTCGGCCGTAACGTCTCTATTGACGGGGATTATATTGCCACAGGCGCTTACGCACAAGGCGCTAAGGGAGCAGGCTATATATTCAAACGAACCGGGGACATCTGGACACAGCAGGTGAAAATCCCGGGTCCCCCATCACTGGGAGGTTTCGCTAAATGGGCAGCCATCTCAGGAGAATTTGCCGTTTTTTACTGCAACCTATCCGCATATATTTTCAAGCGGACAGGAACAGACTGGACTCAGCAAGAAATATTGCGGCCAGCGATGGACCACCTTGAATCTGGTCGCATTGAGGCTCCCAGATTTTCGTTGAAAGGAAATACTATCGTTCTCGGATACTATACGGAAGATGGAGAGGGAGGCCAATTGGATGCAGGGGCTGCCTATATTTACCAAAGTGACGGCCAGTCATGGACGCAGGTTCACAAGCTGACCGCATCCGACCCGGGAGCAGATGACTTTTTTGGCAAAGGCGTGTCTGTTGACGGGGATTATGTGTTGGTTGGCGCGGTTCAGGACGACCTTGCCGCCAAGATAGATGCCGGTTCCGCGTATATTTACAAATTCCAGGATACCCCCCAGACAACACTCACCATCGTGCCCGACAACACCATACCGGTGATCGGTGACACCCTTTGTTTTGACGTCAACATTGCCGATTCAGACGGCTTGTATTCCTCAGCCTTTGACCTGACTTATGATCCCACGGCTCTCCAGTACCAGGGTGCATCCGAAGGCAATTTCCTGAATTCAGACAGCGGGGCCACCTTTTTTGAAGCCTCCCTGTTAAACAATGATCCGTCCGCCGGTATCGTTGTGGTCGGGGTATCCCGTGTCGCAGATATCGGTGAGGTGGCCGGATCGGGAACCATCGCAACGGTATGCTTTTCCGTGATCGGTGGCAGCGGGGCCGATACCAGTGTAGGTATTGACAATGGCCACTTTGAAGGGGCGGAGCCTGGTACACCTGTTGACGTGATTGAAGGTGAAGATCCGGTGGTCCCTGTTGAAATCGGGGTGCCGGTGAATCTTTTGGTGACGGATCCGGGCACTCTGGACCGGCTGGACCTGTCATGGGATGTGCTGACTGATGCATCTGGCTATGAGGTTTATCGTGCGACAAGCTCTGGGGGTACTTTTACTCTTATCGGAACCACAGCTTCAAATTCCTATCAGGACAGTGACTGTATTCTCACGAATGTAGCTTATTATTATAAAATAAAAGCCATATCAGCCGCCGGGAACAGCACCGGGGCGTTTTCAGGGGAAGCATCCGGCATGGCAATCGGCCTTGCCGGTGACATCAACAAGGACAACAGGGTTGACGGCCGCGACCTGACGCTTTTGGCAAGGGCCTTTAATACGGTAACAGGAGATGCGGACTATAACTGCCAGGCAGACCTTGACCGTTCAGAGCGCATTGACGGTGATGATCTGGTTATCCTGGCGGCAAGCTTCGGCGACCAGGTATAATTTTCAGACCTGCATATTCCCTTTCGCAAAGGCCAGAGGGAATATGCAGTCCGGCCCGGATTGATCCACCCAAGATAAAAACCTGCCAATTCCTTCATTTTTATTTAAAGTTCAACACGTCCCGTCCGATACCTATTCTTAGACGAAAAACTTAAAATGAAAGGAGGACCCAAGAAAAAATCGTAAAAATCCATCAACATTTAATTTAAATCTTTTAATGTTATGTTCCAAAAAAGGGCATTGACGCCCGATTACCACAACAATTCACGGAGGAATTGATAATGGCATTAACGATCAACACCAATGTGGCCGCTCTCAGCGCCCACCAGTCAATGATTGCAAACGACAACAAGCTGAGTGAATCCCTTGGACGCCTGTCCACGGGTCTTCGTATCAACAAGGCTGCCGATGATGCATCAGGCATGACTATTGCTGACTCCCTGAAAGCCCAGTACCTGGGTATCGGCCAGGCCGTCCAGAATGCAAACGACGGTATCTCAATGGTACAGACCGCTGACGGTGCACTTGAAGAATCCATCAACATCATCAACACCATTAAAACCAAGGCCATCCAGGCCGCAACCGACTCCCAGACAACCAATACCCGGAAGGCCATCCAGGCGGATATCGACGCTCTCATGGAAGAGCTTGATGTTATTGCCCAGACCACGTCCTACAACGGACAGAACCTGCTTTCCGGCGTATTCTCCAATAAGAAAATCCATATTGGAGCATACTCGGGCCAGACCGCCTCAGTCTCTATTGGGTCTGCAGAGTCTACAAAAATCGGCCATGTCTCCACGGCGCAGCTTTCTCTTGCAAGCGATGCCGGCGGAGAGGTACAGTTGACCATCACCAGTTCCATTACCGGTGAGGAATTGACCCTGAATACCATTGACCTCCAGGCGAACAACTCTCCTGAAAATGGCATGGGTGCATTGGCCGATGAGATCAACCGCTACACATCCACCACCGGCATCAGCGCGGCGGCCGTGGTTGAAACAACCAGTTCAACCGCGATCCAGGCCGGCAGCACAAGCGCCAACTTCTCTATCAACGGCATCACCATCGGTGCCATTGAAGTAGAGGGGAATGATTCATCCGGCTCTCTTGCCGCTGCGATCAACGACAAGACCACCGAACATGGTGTGAGTGCATCCATTAATTCGGACGGCACCATGACCCTGACATCCACGGACGGCAGGGCCATTGATGTGGACGGCTCCATCTCCGACATCTTCGGCAGTACTTCGGCCCAGATGTCAACCTTCGGGTATCTGGATCTGACCCAGGCCGGCAGTGCCGAATTCCAGATCAACGGTATTGGTGCAGGCGCCACAGGCGCAGATATCACGATCTCCGGCGACATGACCACCACTGAGGACTCTGTGGTTGCAGCAGGCTCCACCATCAATGCAGGTTCACTACTCGCATCCGGCACCGCCGTGGGCGGTGATGCTGCCGTAGAATCCTCCATTGCTGAAACATCCCAGGATTATGAACTGGTTTCAGGCTCCACCCTGTATTCCTTTTCACAGTTGGCGGTAGGCACTGAGTTAGGCGGAGCCGTGACCATCGGGGGCGATACAAGCACCGGCGGGGGATCTGCCACGGCCATTACCCAGAACATGCTGGTTTCTGCCGGTTCTACCCTGACAGCCGATTCCGTGTTGGGTAAAGGGACGGTTGTCACCACCGAGTTTACCATTGGGACCACCACCTACAGTGTGGGCGATACCCTGACATCGGCTGTTACCCTGACATCCGATCTGACTGTTGACGCGGACATGACGCTGGCGTACAGTTCGACGGCAGGGGACAATTCGGCTATTTTTGCCGGCACGACCCTGGCCGCCGGTTCCACCATGGGGGTTGAACTGGAAATCGGCGCAACATATGATTCAGATACAACCATCCAGACGGTTGCAGCGAACGCAGCTTCGACTGGTGATTTATACCTGACAGGAAGTACCACCTTTGGGAGTTCTGCTGCCAATGCCGTTATCAAGGCGGGCAGTCTGTTGACAAATAGTACAGTTCTGAACCTGGCATCAACCGGTGGCGTATGGACCGGCCCCACCCTGGTTACCAACACCGGAACACTTGAATACGGTGACACCTTTGCCGCTTCAAGCGCCATCACCCTGAGCGGTGATCAGGTATTGTCCTCAGACCTGGAAAGAGGCACCGATCTTACGACTACGGCGAACCATACAATTGCCGCAGGGTCCTACCTGGAAGAAGGGTCGATAAGTTCCCTTGCAATTGGCGATGGTTCCTCCGCATTCGCGGCAACTCTAACAACGGCAACCCTGTCCGAGGATATGACCTTGAAAGCCGGATCAGAACTGTCAACCGGCAGTAAGATGCTGGCTGGTTCCATTTTAGGCGGTAACACCTATGTCATGGGTGGCTCCATAGATGCAACCCAAGACAACCTGACCACTTATGACACCACCCAGCTCAAGGCGGGATCGACACTTGAGTCCGGCAGTGTCATGGCAGAAGGCTCCACCGTAGGCGGCTCCCTGACGGTCAGTGGAAACACCACCCTGCAGGACGACATGAGCGTGACCAGTGGCACCACTCTGAAACAAGACACCCTGCTTAAAGCAGGCACGGTAATCACCCAGGATATGACATTGAATGTGTCAGCTGGCGGTACCGCAACATCTGAAGTATCTGTGACTGCCGGAGAAGTTCTGACCAATGATCTGTACCTTGATGCAGACACAACGCTCTCTGCAGACATGACCCTTGTCAACGAAAGTGTTATTCAAGGCGACTCCGTACTGGCCATCAACACCACGAACTCCGGTAGTGTGGGACTCAGCGATACGGAGTTCCTCCGTCTTTCGGATCTGAGCGTGTTGACACAGGAGGATGCGAATATTGCCATTGACATTGCAGATGCGGCGTTGGCGGACCTGGATGGCATAAGGAGCAGTCTGGGTTCCGTGCAGAACCAGTTGACATCCACCATTGCCAACCTGTCGACCACCAAGACCAACATCCAGGCGTCGGAATCCACCATCAGGGACGTTGACTTTGCAGAAGAAGCATCAACGTACTCCAAGCTGAACCTGCTCGCGCAGACCAGTTCCTATGCCCTGGCCCAGGCCAATGCATCCTCACAGAATGTCATCAGCCTGCTCCAGTAATTTTACCTGATAACGCTTAACCTCCCCCCGGAAGATCCGTCTTCCGGGGGGATTTTTATTGGGGAAAATATTTCCTGTTATCCAATAGTTAACCGGAAATTCCTTCTTGCCTTCTCTTCCCTGGCCTGCCATACCGCCTCTCGCCAAAAACATAACATACTGATTTTATTCAACTAAAATCAAAAGCCTGTTTTTGGTACGATATTTGCCATTTATCTTCCCAAATTATTTAATTTTGACCTTGATTTCTGTTTTGCAAGGCATTTGTCACGAATAAAAAAGGACATATCGTTTCAGGGAGGAAAAAACCATGACGTTAAAAATCAACACCAACATCTCCGCGTTAAATGCACACAGGAGCATGCTTAGCAACGACTCCCAGTTGACGGACTCTCTTGAGCGTCTGGCAACCGGGCTTCGCATCAACAAAGCGGCGGATGATTCATCCGGCATGGCCATTGCCGATTCTCTCAAAGCCCAGTCCCTGGGCATCGGCCAGGCCATCCGAAATGCAAACGACGGCATCTCCATGGTTCAGACGGCAGACGGCGCCTTGCAGGAATCCATCAATATTATCAATACGATTAAAACCAAAGCGATCCAGGCGGCATCAGATGCCCAAACAACGTCCACCCGGAGGGCCATCCAAAACGATATTGACAAGCTTATGGAAGAGCTGGACGCCATTGCATTGACCACCTCTTTCAACGGCCAGAAACTATTGTCAGGATCGTTTACCAACCGGAGCATCCAGGTCGGCGCATTTGCCAATGAAACGGCTTCCATATCCATCGATTCCACGGAATCAGGCAAGGTGGGCCATATCTCCCAGGCACAGCTCAGTATGGCATCAAGTGCAGGCGGAGAGGTCCAGTTGACCATTACCAGCGCCATTACCGGCGAGGAACTGACCCTGAACACCATTGACCTCCAGTATAACAATGACCCGGAAAACGGCATGGGTGCCCTGGCAAACGAAGTCAACCGGTACACATCCGTCACCGGTATCAGCGCCAATGCCGTGGTCCAGTCCACAACATCCACTGCGATCCAAGAGGGAACCACGGGATCCAGTTTTGCCATCAACGGCGTGATCATCGGCGCCATCCCGGTGGAGGCCAATGATAACAGCGGTTCTCTGGTCAATGCCATCAACAGCCAGACATCCGAAACCGGGGTTGAGGCCTTCATGACAAGTGACGGGAAGCTGACCTTAAGCTCCACGGACGGGCGGGCCATAGAGGTGGAAGGGAGTGTGTCGGATATATTCGGCAGCACGGCCGGCCAGATGTCCACCATCGGCTACCTTGAACTGACCCAGACCGGGGTCAGCGAATTCCAGATTGAAGGCATCGGGGCCGGTGCCACAGGTGGAGATATCACCATCACGGGAGATGTTGAGACCGTTGAAGATTCAACCATTGCCGCCGGCTCCACCATTATTGCCGGCTCCAAATTGGCCTCAGGTTCCGAGGTCGGGGGGGATGCCCTGGTCGAATCCTCGGTAGCCTCCACCCAGTTGGATTATGAACTTATGGCCGGTACTACCCTGTACCCCACCACCCAGATTGCCAAAGGCACGGTTCTTGGCGGTTCCATTACCATTGCAGGCGATACCCAGGACAGCTCCGGTGCCGGGCTGACCGCCCTGGACCAGGATATGCTGGTTACGGCCGGCACGACTCTGGACAAGCACACCATTCTGGGCAAAGGTACGGTTGTGACCACCCGCTTTACCTCAACGGCCAGCGGTGCGGTTGTGGTGTATGATGTAGGAGATACACTGGCGTCGGCAGTTGAATTAACCCAGGATATCACTTTGTCTTCGGACATGACCCTCGTATACAACAGCACAACATCGGACAACACCCAAATCAAGGCTGGATCCGTACTAACAAGCGGTTCCACCATGGGAGCGGAGTTTGAAATCGGCGTGACTTATGATACCGGCTCAGCCAATCAGGCGATTACGGCGGACACAGCCACGGTCAATAATATCTACCTTAACAGCCCTAGCGCCGGTACAGTGACCTGGGGTACCACCGGCACCGGTGCCGTAGCGGTAATCAAAGCGGGCAGCCTACTGACAAGTGGAACTGTCCTGACTCTGCCTGCATCTGCCGGCCTTGCAGACACTCTTTGGGACGGCCCCACACTGATCACTACGGCGGGAGTACTTGAGGTCGGTGACAGCTTTGCCGGGGGAACCGTCATCACATTGAGTGGAGACCAGGTATTATCCGCAGATCTGACCAGGGGCAGTGCCCTCAGTTCCACGGCCAACCAGACCCTTGCCGCAGGGTCGATCCTGACGGTCGGCTCCATCAGCTCTGCCGGTATCAACACGGGTAGCGCATATACAGCTACCCTCTCATCGGCCACGCTTGCCAATGACATGGTTCTGGAATCCGGATCCGAACTGGCAGCCGGCAGCGAGCTGATTGCCGGGTCCATCCTGGGAAACAACACCTATGTGATGGGCGGTACGCTCAGCGCGACTCTCTCGGATCTTGAAACTTACAAATCAACGGACCTGGCCAGCGGATCAAATATTGAAAACGGTAGTGTGCTTGCTGAAGGCTCGACCATCGGGGGGACGGTCACCGTGGCCAGTGCCACCACCCTTGACAGTGACATGAGTGTTACGGCGGGTACAAAGCTCGCCCAGGACACCATCCTGGCTGCCGGCACGACCCTGAACCAGGATATGACCCTGAACACGGGAACAGGCGGGTCCGGGTCCTCGGTTGAGCTGAAGGCCGGAGATGTGCTGACCACAGATCTTTATGTGCAATCGGCATCCGGGATCACCTTGTCCGAGGACATGGTGCTGGTGGAAAAAAGCGTTATAGAAGCCAACTCCGAACTGGCTGTCAATACCTCCAATTCAGGATCTGTCGGATTAAGTGACACCGAAACCTATAAACTGGCGGATTTGAGTGTTCTGGATGCGGAAAGTGCCCAACGGGCTATCAGTATTGCGGATGCGGCCCTGGCCGATATTGATGAAATCCGAGCCGCCCTGGGGTCGGTACAGAACCAGTTATCATCCACCATCTCCAATCTTTCCGTGACCCAGACCAATATCCAGGCGTCGGAATCCACCATACGGGATGTTGACTTTGCGGAAGAGTCCATGATGTTCTCGAAAATGCAGCTCCTGAGCCAGACCAGTTCCTATGCCCTGGCCCAGGCCAATGCATCTGCGGAAAATATTATGAGCTTACTCCAGTAATGCTGGAATTTTAAACAGAATGCCTGTATCAACGCTTCCGAAAAGAAAAGACCTCTTCTTCTCGGAAGCGTTGCGGTTTTCAACTTAAGTTTTTGACCTCTTTCTCCGATAATTAACTTTAATATCGGCAAAGAATGGAGAAAAATTATGGCTACAGGTAGCATCAGCACACTCGGTATCGGTTCCTCCCTTGATCTGCAGGGCATCATTGACGGCCTTAAAGAGGCGGATGAGATCACCATCACCCAGATGCAGGAAGAGGTCACGGAGCTGCAGGCAACCCAGGATGAGTTCAATGTCATCAATGCCAAGCTGCTGGAAATGAAGGCAAGTGCCTTATCCTTGTCCCTGGGGTCCAACTGGTTGAAACGGACCAGTTCAGTGTCTTCGGATGCCATTGGCATCACGGTTGGCGACGGCACGGAAACCGGGAGTTATGCTGTGAATGTAACCCGCCTGGCCTCCCAGAGTTCATTTATGTCGGCAGGCGCCAGCAGTTCATCCGCATCCGTATACGTCCCCACCATCCAGAAATCTTCCGATGGCTTTGACGATACAAACGCGGCCGTCATTCTTGCGGATGGCGACACCATGACGATCAAGTACGGAAGCGGTGATGACGAAAAAACCATTGCGATTACGGGCGGCTCCGGCGGATACACCCTTGATGATATCGTAACTGCCATTAATACGGATGCGGCCAACGATGACGGTGGCGGCGGAACCTATGTTACCGCATCGACTTATCTCGACAGCAGTGACGGCAAATACCATCTCCAGATCGCCGCCACCTCGGGCGGGACAGGCGAAGAGAACCGGGTCGAAATAACGATTCCCGAAGGCGAAGACACCACTTTGTTTTCAGCCGATGCCGCCACATTTTCTTACAAGCTGGGTGACGGTTCCGAAGTATCAATAAGCGTTGCCGCAGACACAACGATTTCCAGCCTGGCTGACCTGATCAATAATGATTCGGACAATCCAGGAGTCACCGCGTCAATCGTTAATACAGGCATAGGGACAAACCCGTACAAACTAGTTCTGACTGCCAACAGTTCCGGAGAAGACAACCGTCTCACCATCACGTCCGACCTGGTGGATCTGCCCCTGACCGAACAAAACGGCGGTGGCTATATCATGGAATCCGAATCCACCATTGATTTTTCAACGCCCTTGGTCATCAGGGCATCGGCACCAGAGAACAATACCGATATTGTTTTCCAGGAAGATACGGGAAACGGATATTCCACGGATATCACGGCCACCATCCCCGACTCGGTATTTTCAAATGGGGATGATCTGGCCGCAGCAGTGGAAAAAGCCATGGAAGAGGCATCAGCGGCCAACGGCAGCAGCATTGACTACACGGTAACCTGGAATTCATCATCTCAAAAACTGGAAATATCCGAAACCGGCACCCTGGAAAATCTGAATATCAAATGGGGGAGTTCTTCTGCGGCTTCCGCCCTTGGATTTTCAACAGACCAGACCATCACCCCGTCCTCATCTTCTTTAAATGCAGCCGTCACAGTTGATGGTGTGGCTTACCAACGCCAGTCCAACTCGGGCCTTTCAGACCTTATCACCGGTATTACCATGACATTGTCAGATACCGGCTCTTCCACCATCACCGTAGGCCAGGAGACAGATTCCCTTAAAGAGGATATTCTCGCCCTTGTCACCCTTTTCAGCGAGATTGCCACCGAGATCAACAACAATGACGATTATGATGAGGATACCGGCACTTGGGGGTCATTGGCCAGGTCATCTTCTATCGATACCATGGAAAGCGCATTACTTTCAGCCTTAGGAATGACCATTGATGTGGACGGCAGTATTACCAGTCTCTATGACCTGGGATTTGAAATCGATAAAAATGGCAACATCACCATTGATGAAACCACACTTTCAGATGCTCTGACCAACAATTTTGAGGATCTCAAAGACTTTATACTGGGCACTGACGATGAAGACGGCCTTGCCGAGACCCTTAACGACCATATTCGAAACCTCACCATCACCGGTGGGTATATCGACAGCGAAACCAGCGGAATAGATGCTAAGATTGACGATCTTGAAGACAGTATCGAAAATCAGCAGGAGATCATTGATGCCCGATACGAAACAATGACCGCAACCTTTGTAGAACTGGACTCCTACATGCGCAGGATGGAATCCATGTCAAGCTACGTCACCCAGATGTTCAGCGCCACAGAGTCAAGCGGCGATAGTTAATCATTAACTATTGCATTACGATTATGGCGAAAATGCCCCCAGCCGTGCGTCCAACTTTAGACGTACGGTAAAACCCACTTCATAAGTAGATGTGTACCCAAGCCGCCATGAAGCAATTAAAAGCAGCTTTCAAACCAATCGATTCTATAAACTATTTTTTTACAAGCCATATCTTGCAGATCTATTATTAAAAGCCGGGTATTTCACATCCGGCCCAATTCCCAGCTTTAAAGTTAAAAAGGAGTTCAAAATGTTCAAAAAGATCGTGGTGGTATGTAGTTTTCTATTCTTATGTTTACATACCGGAGCTGTTCATGCGGAAATTTCTGAAACAAAAATCGTTCCTGCAGATGGTGGTGCAGGTGCTTTGTTCGGCCAGTCCATGGATTCAGAGGCGAATTTTCTCGTCATTGGCGCAGATGCAGATGGCATCGGTGGTTCTGCGTATATTTACAAAAAAAATGGGGATGCATGGACAGAGATATTAAAACTGACGGCAGATGATAACGCGCCAAATGATCGTTTCGGTATTGGTGCGTCAATTTCCGGTGATTATATGGTTATTGGTGCGCAGGGCGTTAACAATGATTCCGGAGCCGCATATATATTCAAACGAGATGGGGAAACCTGGTCGCAACAGGCAAAACTGACGGCTGCCGATGCCGGAACAGGAGATCTTTTTGGCTATCAGGTCGGTATCGACGGAGAATACGTTGTGGTTGGGTCCTACCTGGATGATCAAAAAGGTACGGATGCAGGGGCGGCTTATATTTTTAAAAGGGACGGAGCCACCTGGAGCCAGCAGGCAAAACTGACGGCCAGCGACGGGGCGGCCGGGAACCATTTCGGGGCATCTGTCTCTATCAGCATAGACCGTGTTGTAATCGGAAAGCCCGGCAGGGCCGCCTATATTTTTTCAAGGGACGGAACAACATGGACACAGGAGGCCATGCTCTCACCCTCGGACGGGGCATCACAAAGCTATGTCGGATATCATGTTGCAATCGACGGAGAATATGCCATCGTGGGTACGCATAATAATAGCCAAAAAGGAGCGGCTTATATCTTTAAAAGAAACGGAGCTATATGGTACCAACAGGCCAAACTGACTGCCGGAGACGGTGTTGTTGATGATCTTTTTGGGCAGGCTGTGAGCATAGAAGGCAAATATGCTGTTATCGGGGCGTATGGGGCCAATGGCCTTGTTAATAAAACCGGGGCCACATATGTATTCCAGCGCAGCGGCGAGGACTGGACACAGCAGACAAAATTAACCGCGTTTGACGGCGCTACGGATGATTTTTTCGGTGTCCGGGTCCAAAAAACCGGGACTTATGCGTTGGTCGGCGCCTATAAAGACGACGACAAGGGAGCCTCATCCGGATCTGTATATGTTTACGATCTTGGGTTCATGCCCGACACCACTGTCAGCCTGTCACCGGACAATCCCGCACCGGTTGTCGGGGATACACTATGTATTAATGTGGATATTGCCGATGCTGACGGGCTTTATTCCGCAGCGTTTGACCTGACCTATGATCCTGGTGTGCTGATGTACCAGTCTGCTTCGGAAGGCGACTTTTTCAATGCGGACAGTGGCGCGACCTTTTTTAATGCTGCCATGTTGAACGGGGATGCATCCAGCGGCATCGTTGTGGTTGGGGTCTCCCGGGTGGCTGACATCGGTGGTATTTCAGGGTCGGGGACGATTGCACAGGTCTGCTTTAATGTCATCAGCGGCAGCGGCACCAGTATCAGTGTCGGCCTTGATAACGGATATTTTGAAGGGATTGAGCAGGGCATTGCGATTGAGGTAACAGAAGGTAGCGATCCGGCCGTGCCTGTGGGAATAGGCGTGCCGGCAAACTTGATTGTCACGGATCCCGCCACCCTGGATCAATTAAATCTGGGCTGGGATGCCGTACCTGACGCTCTTGAATACCAAGTGTACCGGGCAGACGCATCAGGAGGGGATTTTGAACTGCTCGGCACCACAACCGGCACATCATATGAAGATAGCACATGTATTCTGGCGGATGTAACATACTACTACGCGGTTAAAGCGGTATCACCTTCCGGTCTTACCAGTGAGCTTTCTGCGGAAGCATCAGGCAAGGTTACAGGTCTTCAGGGAGATATCAACAAAGACAACAGGATAGACGGACGGGACCTCACAATCCTCGCCCGGGCGTTTAATACGGCTGCCGGAGATGTCGATTATGACTGCCAGGCGGATTTAAACCGGTCAGATGTCATTGACGGAGATGATCTGGTCATCCTGGCGGCAGGATTTGGCAATCAACTCTGACACCGGTCAAATGCCGGAATGGACCATACTGCAATGCTTCCGGGGGGAACAGGGATGTTCTCTCCGGAGGCGTTGGGTTTTTCTCTTAAGTTTCTGAAATATTTTTCCGATAAGTAACTTTAGTATTGGCAAAAACATGGAAAAAAACGATGGGTGCAATCAGCCGACATACATTCAGTACCGGGTCCGGTCTTTATTTACATGAAATGATTATTCATTGTATAAAAAAGAGGTTTGACATGGGCCATCATCGGGTTGCGGCAACAGTGACAATTCAAAGAGCGACAGAGAATTAAGGAGTACATTATGGTTTATGGGAATGCCATGCAATCGTATCGTAAAGCCCAGGTGAGCGGGGAAGCCAATCCTCAGAAACTGATCCTCATGCTTTATGAAGGCGCAATCAAACGATTGACCCTGGCCAAGGAAGGCCTGAAAAAAGACGATCCCAAACAGCGGGGAGAGAACATCGGGAAAGCCATTGCCATTATTTCCGAGTTGAATGCGTCCCTGGATGAAAATATCAAGACCGAAGAAATCAATTTTCTCAGGAGTCTTTACATCACCATGATGACCGAACTGACAAAGGTGTCGGTAACCAAAGATATCAAGACCATAGAACGGTCTATAAAATACCTTGGAGAGCTCAAACGCATCTGGGAAACATCGGTTATGAAATCAACGGTACCCGGGAAAGAGACGGGCAAGCAGCAACAGCCGGCACAACCGGCGACGCAGCAGTACCCGGCCTATGATAACACACAATTTAAGGCGCATTCCATCGCCGTATAAATGGGGAAAGATATATGGATCTTTCACAGCACACAAACGAAATTGAACGTCTTTTTGACGCATATGAAGCACTTCAGGCCAGACATCTGGAACTGATGAAAGTCGCAGACCTTTCAAATGTAAAGGTCATGAATACAGAGCGGCAAGAGGCGTCTGATGCACTCCAGGCAGCACTGAACCGGTTCATGGAAAATGCCGGTAGCATGGGACAGGACCGCAGTCTGCCTTTATTATCCGCTTTTGAGTCACGGCTGACCAATATCATGGCACTTGACGAACGTATTGCCTCTGAGATAGAAATACAAAGGGGAAAGATGAGAGAGCATCTCAAGCAGATGAAACAGGGAAAAAACGCAATGAACGGATACAAATCGGCTGGCAAAGCGCCCGACCGTCCCCGCGTTTTCAAGATCAGCCGTTAGTCCGTTGCATTACAAGGAGGTAATGCCATGAATATTTCAGAAACCCTTCAAACCGGTATGGACGTGAAAGGGGTCACGCCCAATCCGCCGCCAGCCGACATACAGACACCAGAGCCCAGGAAAACAGAACCGGTTCAGCCTGATACGCCCTCCAAAAAGACCGATCCTGCCGAAGAAACGCCAGTCCCCAAATTGTCCAGGGAAGAAACACAGGAAGTTGTGGAGGCCCTTGAAGACCTTGCGGAAACCATCCAAACCAAGCTCAACTTCAGTATCAATGAGACCACCCATGATATTGTCGTGAAAATCATTGATAAGGATACGGATACGATTATTAAACAGTTTCCTTCCGAGGAGTTGCTTGAACTTCAGGAAAAAATGATAGATCTTGCCGGGCTCTTGTTTGATACTGAGGCATAAGCCGGTTTTCAGGCAGGAAAAAAGCCATTTTTCTCTTACTGTGCCATTGGTATATGGACCAGGATCATTTCAAAAGCGGCTGTTTGTGTGAATAGTTACTGCTTTGCAATACGATCTGAACCCCTTGTTTCCGGTCGTTGTTGATCACAAGCGGTGCCATAAAATTCGCCGTCATTTTCTCAGGATTGCCATTTGGAATAGTGACGATGACGAAACAGGAAATCTCTTCTTCCTCAAACGCCCAATCCACACTTTTTTCAAAATCGCTTTTTTCAATGCTGTATTCAGGCATCACCTTGGTGGGATCCAACACGACAAAGGATAAGTTGGAGTCATCCACACTCTGGTAGAGGAAAAAAGGTACGGTTTCCTCTTTCTGAAGTACAACATATCGTTTTTTATCCTTGAATCCGGGAATTCCGGACGGCATATTGATAATTTTATCCGCATCAATATCAACTTCCCCGAATTGTCTTGTCTGAATTTTCATTACTTCTTTCCCGACTCCTTGTTTTCAATCAGTTTTGCAGCCCGCGTGATATCAAACTTATCTCCCTTGGATGACAATATGTTTTCCTGTTGTATGGACTCATAAACTTCCTGCCGCAGTACGGTAATTTCCCTTGGTGCGTCTATGCCGATCCTGATGTTGTTTTTGCCGGTCTCCACCACCTTGATCACAATATCGTCACCAATGACAATGCTCTCTCCGACTTTTCGTGTTAATATAAGCATAATTACATATAGTCTACCAGGCTGATGTTTATAATTTTCGCGGTTGAACTCAAAGAGGCATTATATGCCGTGTCAATAGCTGACAGATTCATAACGGCTTCTGCAAAATCCGCATCTTCAATCATTGATAGCCGCTCTTTAAGGCTATCGGTGGTTTCAAGGCTCACCTTCTGGGTGGTTGACAGCCTGTCGTATTTCATACCGAGATCCGACTTTACCGAGGTAATGCTGGTGTAGTACGTATCCATTCTGGACATTGTTCTCTGGATACCGTCGACATCATCTGACGCCAGATATTCCTTAAAGTCAAAAAGAGCTTCAAAAATTCCCCAGGTTGCCGGGTCTCCCTCCAGAGGCGTTGCAGTGACATCTGCCTCGTCAAATCCAAGCGTGTCTGCAGCGCTTGTTGCAGCATCTTCCCCTGTTCCCCAGAGGATGGCCAAGTCTTCCAGTTTTCTGCCAAGGGTGCCGTCTTCTTCGATACTGAATGTCTGATTGTTATAGCTGTATGAGACGTCATAGTCAACCCTGTTGCCATATTCTGCAGATGCATCTTCCATGGCGTCCTCAACCGCTCTGGCCAGGCTTTCCGTGTCATAATAGCTCCCGGCGGCAATGGTGGCCGTCAATTCAATGGTTTCTCCCTGGCTGGACCCGGGCAGAATTTCCTTGAAATTGATGGTGTCGTTGACCCCTGTGCCGATGGTGAACAGGGCCACCCGGTTGTCGCTGGTATGGGATGTGGCCCCGTTGTCATCGGCTACCGTATCAAACCCCAGCTCCGAAGCCGCATTAATGGCCGCGTTGGTGCCAGTGTTCCACAATAGTTGTAATTCCGTTAAACTGGAACCGTCTTCCTCCATGGTAAATTTATTGGTATCGCTGTCGTAGGAGACTTCATAATTGATATTGTAGTATGAGGCGTCTTCCATGGCCTTTTCAATGGCATCGGCAAGTTCATCCATGTCAGTATAGTCACCGTCCGGAATCACCGCGCTTAATTGCGCGGATGCGGTGCCGTTGTCTTCGATGAAATCAATCACACGATTGGTGCTGTCGAAGGTTTTGAGTGTCACGGCAGATGAGCTTGTGGGCGGCACATAGGCCACATCTCCGGAATTGAATCCCATGTCCGGCCCGATACTGTGCTCTTCTGATGCGCCTGAAATATCAAACTCAATGTATCCCCCGTCCGGTGCGGCAGATTCCAGGTTTACCATGATATCGGTAACACCGTCCCCGGTGAGGTCCAACTCAACCCGGCTGTCCGTCCCTTCTATTTCCAGTTTCATACTATAGCCCGGGTCGTTGAGTACCCCCCACACACCATCCTCTTCGTCCCAGGTGAGCCGTATGGGAGCTGTTCCGTCGGGTTTTGGCGTGTCACGGGTCAGGGCATCCCCGTTAAGGACGTCAATACTGACCCCTTCTTCCAGAATACCGCTGGTGGTTACACCTGTAATCCGTGCTTCTTCGCCGGATTCCCAAAGCATCTCAACCTTCATATAACCTTCATATGCCCCGTCGTTCACAATGGTAAACGTACCGCTGTCCGTATCATAAGTCACTTCGTAGTTAATCCCGTATCCGTCGTCCTCGGATGCCCTGTTCATGGTGTTCTGTACCACAACTGCCAACTCTTCATGGGAGTATGCCCCGTCGGGAATCGTTCCCTCAAGGACCAGCTTTGCATTTTCACCGTTTCCCGGATCTTCCTGGAAAAAAATCTTATTGTTGGTGGAGTCGACAATTACCTCATCCACGGAAAGCATCTTCTCTCCGTCCCGCCCCACCTCTATCGTGGATGACGAGTTGGCCTGGATGATAAATGGCGTATCGTTACCTGAATAGACCACACCGGTTGGATTTTCTTCATCGTCATAGGCAAAGGGCTCGGTACCGGTGGCGGTACCGCCAAAAATGTAGCTTCCGTTCACTTGTGTGTTTGCCATGGCAAGGATCTGCTCGATAATTCCCTCCACGGTTTCCACGGCATTGGCCCGCTCTGTGGCGCTGGCCGATGCATTGGCCATCTGGCTGGCAAGTTTTTTGGCCTCCCAAATTTGCTCCTGAATGGTGGTCAGGGACGGCTCGGCAGCCTTGAGCCAGGAGAGTCCCATATCCACATTACTGTTGTATTGCTCCAGGTTACTGATACTGGCATTCAGGCCAAGCACCTGTGAGAACCCGATGGGATCATCGCCAATGCCGTTGATCTGCTTCTGGGTGGCCATGACCTCGTTGGCATTGCTCAGGTCATTGGTCAGGCTGTTAAGCTGAAAGTTGGTATTGCTGTATAATGATAAATTGGGAACTCGCATCATCCCTCCTTTTAAATTTACCTGATGGCCAGCAGGGTACTCAGCATTTCATCCGCCGTGGTCAGCAGTTTGGAAGCGGCTGAAAATGCCTGCTGAAACTTGATAAGGTTGACCATTTCCTCGTCCAGGGAAACAGCGGAAACCGAGTTGCGCTGTTCGGTCATGTTCTTCACCATGATTTCCGCAAACTCCCTGGAGCTGGTGATGGTCCGAGACGTCACCCCCATTGACCCCATCATGGAGCTGAGGTAATCGTCTACGGTGGCATCTGTCAGGCTTGACTGGGCAGTGCCGTCACGGGAGAATTCCCATTGCTTCATGGTAATTGTCTGGTCCTGAAGAGCGGCAAAGGCAATGGCGTTTTGGTTATCGCCCTGGGAAATTTCACCCGTGTCCGCATCAATCTTTCCGGCCGCGATAAAATTGGTGTCCGCCATCACACTGTTGACCTCCATGGTTTGGGCATCATCGCCGTTGAACATGGTGTTGATTCCGGCCGCAGCCAGGAAGCCGGACGCCTCGGTTTCATCGTCTCCGAAGGCAAAGTTGATGTCACCGCTATCCCTGGACACCAGATCAAAGCTGATGGTACCTTCCCCTGTGATTTCCTTGGCAAACTTGATGGTGATGTCTGCCACACCGTCGCTGTTTAAATCCACCTGGAATCCGTTGTCGTCGCCACCGTCCGGTATAATTTGGGCTTCACCGCCGGTGCCGTCATTCAAAATCCCCCAGGTTCCGGATGCGGTTCGCACAAACTGCATGTTCGAGGCATTAAAATCCAATGCACTATAATCGTTGATTGTAATGGTGGCGTTTTCCTCACTAAAGCCGTTTTCCCCGGAGTAAACGATACTTTCCATGACATGATAGGTTTTTGAAGACGCCATTTCCAACTGGTTGTCACTGTTGACGCTTGCGGTCACCCCTCCGGACTGCCGGTTGAACTGGTCAACAAACGAATCCAGGGTCCAGTGCCAGTCCGACATGGTCTCACCGGTTGCAAGACCGTCTGCATTTGTTGATTTGGGTGTGCCGGACTCATTGGTGGTGATGGTGAACACATCGCCTTCAAACAGGCTTCCGTCATAAAAGTTAAGCGTCATGCCGTCCACGCTGACGGACACGGCTGAATCCGGCGTGTGGGGCGGATCATTGCCCTCTATGATAAAACTGCCGGAACTGACCGAGTTGGACCACTCAATGGTCAGGGTGCTTTCGCCATCACTGTCCAGATGCCCCACAGTACCACCCGAGGTCACTTTAAAGGTGTAAATATCATTGACACTGTTGGCCTGGTTGCTGATCGTAAAATCAAGGGGGTCGGGCTGGCCGCTTTCATCCATGTTGACTGTAAGGGTATTACCGGCCACCAGTGTGCCTGTTCCGACATTAAAAGACAGGGTGTCAACGCCGTTTTCATTGATGGTAACAATGCCTTCCTCATCCACTTCTACCAGACCGTATTCACCGGTATAAAGTCCTTCGGCATCCAGTTTCTCCCAGTAGATGGTGGCCTCATCATCGTAAAGGGAGGAGGTGGCAAAATCCCTGTAGGTATTTCCGGATTCCAGAAGCCCGTTTTCCGGGTCATTGGTGCCTTCGCCGGCCCCTGTGGATACCACGAGGGTGGCGTCATCCGAACCGGTTTCTGAAAAATTGGTGATTTCAATGGGATCTTCCGAAGATGAAATTTTAACAATGGAAACAGACTTGCCGTTCTGGACGATGGAATAATCCGTTGCGGCAAGTGCTGCACCCAGTTCGGTGTACAACTGGTTGGCCAGGGCGGATTCGGTGGTCCCGCCGGCCGTGGTGGAAACCGTATAGGTGATGTTGGTCCCGTCGACATCAAAAGAAATCGTTTCACCCGCAGTAAAGTTGCTGAACCCTTCTTCTCCTCCCAGGGTGATGATGGAATTGCCGGTAGTGGCACTGCCGGATGTACCAAAGAGCCCCTGACTGCTGCTTGCTGAGGAGTTTATGGTGATACCGTCATCCATCAGAACGGTGAGCGATGCCATGATGGCAGCGGCGGTGGTGGCACCGGCACCGGTATATGTACTTTCCGTGACATAGGAAGTGGTGCCGGCCATACCGGTGGTGGTGAGGGAGGTGACGGAAAATCCCAGTGTATCACTGTCATCCGTGCCTGAGTTGAAAATCTCCTGGTCATTGGCTGCGGCCAGAAATTCAAAACTGGTGTTACCCGTTCCCGAGGTATTGGTGCCGGTCAGTGCAGACAAGGCGATTGTTGCATCATTACCCGTATCCCCGTCGGCATTTTCAAGGGTGATGTTAGATCCGTCAAGCGTCCTGATGCGCACTGCATCATTGGCCTCGTCCAGTTCCACGGTAAACGTATCCTCGTCAAGGGCACCACTCAGCGCCGTATAAAAGACTTCGGACATCTTGTCCTGGTCCGTGGTGTCGGCAACGCCGCTCAGGTTTACGGTCACTTCGGTAGTGGTGGTGGGCACCCCGTCAGTGGTAATGGTAAACGTCAACGTATCGGTGTTGTCGAAATTGGTAAATGTATCAAGCTGGACCCCGGCATTATCCTGTACTTCAAAGTTCTGGATTCCCAGTGTCGCCCCTTTATCACTGCTAAGCACCAGTCCGTCCGCATAAAGGTCCGTGTCTTCGTTGAGCAGATTGATGGCGGTTGCTGCATCTACCAGGGAATCTTCAAACTGCTCGGTTAATGTTCCGGTGTTTGAATCTACAATAAAAGTTTGCTCGTGCTCAATGCCGTCTACATACAGGGTATATATAACTGTGTCCCCGTCTTCGGCGTTGGCGATATTTGAAAGGTCAAACTCCACCTGGTTGGTTGACGCATATGCCTCTACCCCGTCTATCAGGTTCAGGGCCTCGGCAATGGAGGCGGCAGACCGTTTTGCATCCCCTCCTGAATCGGCGATTTTGACTTCATGATCGCCTGTGGGGGTGTTGCGGATGGTAATGGTCTGGTCCGTGAGTATATTGTCAAGTGCGGAGGTGGCACCTCCTGACGTGGTGCTCCAGATTTCGGCAAGGTTGTCGCCGTTGGCTTCTGCAACGACCTTGTCGCCTGTTTCGCCGGCATCCACGACGGTCAACTGGTAGCGGTCCTGTTGTGCGCCCGGCGCCGTTCCGGACCAGTTGGACGTCTCAGCTTCAGAGATGCCCATATCCACCAGAATTTTTCTAAACTCGGCTTCTGCGCTGGATGTATCTTCCATCCACACGGCAGTATCTTTTGTATAGTCGATTTTGTCCCCAAAAGAGTAACTGGACAGCCAGCCGCTGTCATCTACCGCATAAGCGCCTGTGAGGATATCATTGTAATAGTTCAGGCCGGTGCCCTGGGACTGCTGGTAATTCATGATCCAGATCATTTCGTGGGCCAGCTCATTGACCTCTGCCTGGTACTCGGGAATGATTTCGTCACGCATATCCAGCCAACCGGACAGCTTGCCTCCTGTGATATCCGCGGTGATATCATAGGAAGAGGATCCCTGCCACATCACGGCCCCTTCTTCCAGCACCAGTTCATAGTTATTGGCGCCGTTTACAAGGGTTGCACCGTTGGCGGCATTGATCAGCAGGCTCCCGTCATCCTGGGATATCACATCCAGGTTGATCAGTTTGCCCAGATCGTCGATCAGTGCATTGCGCTGGTCCCGCAGGTCATTGGCCGTACCGGTGGCTTCGGAACTTAAAATTTCAACATTCAGTTCGGCAATCTGCTGCGTATACGCGTTGATATCCACAATGGCCGCCTGGATCTCGCTGGTCAGCTCGATCAGCAGTTCATCCAGGTCGTTTCCAATGGTATTAAAGCGGTCTGCAAGCTGGTTTCCTGTTTCGTAGATCAATACACGTTCCGCCGTGCCCAATGGGTTGTCCGCCAGGTCGTGCCATGCGTCCCAGTAATCACCAAGAATGTTGGTCAGGCTGGAGTCCGAATTTTCATCAAATATACCCTCCAGGACCCGCATATAAGATTCCGCCTCTTCAAAGGCAGCCAGTGCTGACTTCTCATCGGTCAGCCGGTTTTCCAGCAGCTGGTCCACGGCCTGTTCCACATCAGCCACATTCACCCCGGTGCCGAACAGGTGTCCGGCGTAGGACAGGGTGATATTGTTGGTATGCGCGGCATTTTGGATGCTGTAGTCCGTATTGTTGACGTTGGCAATATTATTACCGGTCACGTTCAGCCCATATTGCTGCGCAATCAGGGCGGTCTTGGCAATATTCATTGTGGAAGACAGGCCGGCCATTTTTATACCTCTGCTCTAAAAATGCAATTGTGCTTTTTCTGCCCCGGCATCATGCCGGCACCCGTATACTGGCTCTGCTTGGAATTATCGCCGATCACGGACATGATATCGTCCACCGCTCTGAGGTGCTTTTGTACCTGGGCCTTGTTAAACTCCGCCTGCTGTACCACCCGGTCTTTTGCCGTATTGATCTCGACTTTGATCCGGCGCAGCCCTGACTTTACCCGGTTTGAAAACGGCAAGGCGTCTACCAGGTATGCCAGTGAAAAAGACCGGGGATCCATGTCCATCCCCAAAGAGGCTTCTTCAAGCCTGGACAGGATTTTTTCCCGGAGTCCTTCTATCTGTTCGGCCAGTTCTTTTTTCGCTCTGGTGCTCTGCCATAGGGATTCAAGATCAATCGTGGCAATGGCCTCTTTTTCCCTCTCCAATAGTGTTTCCAATTGCCGGTAACAGGATCGTTTTTCCTGGAGCAGTTTTTCAATTTCATAGGCAACTTTTTCCATCACCCGCCCTCCTTCAAAACCTTATTTTTGGCAATATTTTCAATCAATTAAAACTCTTTCGCGTTATTAATATCAGGAAAGATTTTCCCTGTATTTTCTTTTACAGGGATAAAAGAGCAACTATTATGCCACCGGGAATAAAAAGGACAGGTGAATGACGCTTTTTGGAGGGGGAAAACGGAATTTAGATGTCGTCTTGGAGCTGGTTGTACAAGAACTCTTTCAGGCCGATGGCTTCTTTGCCTTCGGAGAGATTTTCAGTCAGTGACTGGTCATGAAGGGAAAGGCAAATATCAGAGGCATTGCTTTCCGGGAACAGACTGTCACCGGGGAGAGTATCTCTCATGCCTTTCATGAGAGCGTTCAGCCACATCGCTTCAAAGCCCTGGCAGGCTTTTTCAAGATCTTTTTCCCTTTGAAGCGTTTTTGCCTTGTCTACGGACATGTCGTGCAGCGGTGCGGGATTGGATAAATCATTTATTTTCATATTGCCTCCGGCTCGGATTAAATCACTTCCAGTTTGGCCTGCAGTGCGCCTGCGGCTTTGATGCTTTCCAGGATGCTGATCAGATCCCTGGGTTTGATACCAAGGGAATTCAGCCCGTTGACCAGTTCCCCGATTGTCGACGTACCGGGCAGCTCCATTAAATAGGCGGGTTCCTGGGGCATGTCTTCCCCGGCATCATCAATAACAACACTTAAATCTCCGTGGGCAACGGCCACGCCGGATATCGTCACATCGTTGCCGATAACAACCGTGCCGGTTTTTTCATTGATCACCACCTTGGCAATGGTGTCGGGTATCACGGCAAGCCGTTCAATATCGGCAATAAACTCCGCCACGCTATCTTTCTGCATGCTTTGGGGAACGCTCAGGCCAATGGCACTGGCGTCAATGGTCTGGGCAATACCGTCGCCCAGGGCGGCATTAATGGTATCGGCCACCCGTGTGGCCGTGGTGAAGTCCGGCCTGAACAGGGAAAGCACCAGTTTCTTTTTGCCGTCAAGGGAAAACGGTATTTCCCGCTCCACAGTGGCGCCGTTGATCACCTTGGCCGTAAGCAGATGGCTGTCCCGGTCGCCGGCACCCGCGGGAATGGCAAGGCTGATGGCGCCCTGGGCAATGGCATAAATATTTCCGTCCACCCCTTTGAGCGGCATCATCAAAAGGGTGCCGCCTTTCAGGCTTTTGGCGTCCCCAAGGGATGACACGGTGATATCAATACGATCGCCGATCCTGGCGAAAGGCGGAATACTCGCGGTTGCCATTACTGCCGCCACATTTTTAACGGTGATCTGATTTTTGTCAAAATGAAGATTCATCCGCTTCAGCATATTGGTCAGGGACTGCCGGGTGAAAAGAATATTTCCGTCCCCGGTGCCGTTAAGCCCCACCACCAGGCCGTATCCGGTCAACTGGTTTGAACGGACCCCTTTGATGGCGGCCATGTCCTTTATGCGGGCAGCTTCCACCGGTACGGCAGATGTCCATGCAAACACAACCAGGCTGAAAAACAACAGGATCTTTTTAGACATGTCAACCACTCCTTGTTACCACGGCCACAGGTTATCAATCAGCCGGGTTCCCCACCCGGGTTTCTGTTTGTCTGACAATGCCCCCTTGCCGTAATATTCAATACGGGAATCGGCAAGAGCGGTGGACTGGACCCGGTTGTCCGCATCAATATCACCGGGCCGGATAATACCGGATACGATAATATACTGGACCTCCTGGTCTACCTTTGTGGCCTTTCTGCCGAAGATGCTCAGATTCCCGTTGGGCAACACTTCGGTAATCCGTGCGGCAACAGATGCGGTGACCTGGCCGAGACGGTCACTCTCGGCTTCGCCTGTAAAGGAATTTTCAAAATTGGTACTAATGAGGTTTTCGCCTGCGGTGCCCCCCATCTGACTTTTCATTCCGAGAAAGTTCAATGTGGGAACCCCCACCTGCATACTTGTTGTTCTGCCGGTTTCCGAGTTCACATCCATTTTGGAAGATGAATTTTCCACGATATCGACCACCACCGTATCTCCCACATAAGCAGCCTTGGTATCATCAAACAAAAACCGGTTTTCCGCTGTCCAGAGCGATCCTTCGGACGGCCTGGCAACTGTATAGTCCGGCAGTATGGCCGGCTGGTCGGACAGTCCTTCAGGCAGAACGGACGCAGGCTGTATCTGGCTGGTCGTGCAGCCGGAGAAAACCAGGGCCGCACAGCAGAGGCCTGTGGCTATTATTTTTTTCTGAAACATCGTGACCATAATCGCCTCCTAAAACATCACTTCCACCGTGGCCTCATTCTTTGCAAAGCCCCGGACCAGTTTCCCGGATTTCATATTCTCGACCATCACAGGCTGGTTTTCATATCCGTCTTCCCGGCACATTCCCAGGGTAACGATAGACAGCCTGTTTCTGCGGGCCACCAGCTTGACCACATCCCCTTTTCTAACCAGGGGCGCTTTTTTGAAAACGCCTTTTCTTAAATACTCACCCTTGCCGATATTGGCGGTCAGGGCCATGCGGTCAACACTATCCATGAATTCCAGGTAATCACCGTTTAATTCAAAAATATCCACGGTTTTAAGCGCGGTATCCGACGGTCCGATGACCTCACCACGCGACAGGTTCCGAACCGCGCATAAAACGGATTTATACACAGCCACCCGTCCCTTGAGATTCACCCTGTCAATTTTGACACCATCCACAAGGATATCCGTATGAAATGAAAACTTGCCCTTGTTCCCGACTCCCTTTGGCCTGTCCATGATCACTTCCAGGTCACCGACCGGATATGTCTCAAGCCCCCGGACCCGGAACTCTGTGATGCGGTATTCAGAAAGTTCCAGATCTTCAGACAGGTAGCGGTCAACAAGGGCTTTCAGTTGCTCCGTTTCAAGCTCCTGGCTTTTTCTTTTTATGAATATCCGCTGAGGCACATCAATGCGCATGGTCTCATCTGTCAACGCATGCCCCTCGATCAGGTTTGAAATCCTTTTGCCCTGAACCTGTTTCATCCGTCCCGGTTTCGGGGAAGGTGCGATCTCAATGGCGGCAAGACCGTTCTTCAGAAAGGCGGGCGCATCAATACTGGCAATCTCACCGAGGAGTACATCCGGCCCGTTCACAACGGCAGTCTCATTCACCCGTATGTGTATATCGCTGACACCGGCCGGCTCATCCGTGCCCCATGCCAGGCCCTGAAAAAACACGAGCATGAAGACAATGGCGGCCGTGCCGGCGGATATCCGAACCGTATAATGATTTTTTCCCATTTACGACAATTCCTGTTCAAGCATTAGTTTTTCAGGTTCACTGCTGTCGAGAGCATGGCATCCGCTGTTGTGATGGATTTTGAATTGGCTTCATAGGTTCTCTGGCCGGAAATCAGCCCGACCATTTCCTCGATCACATCCACGTTTGAACTTTCAATAAACCGATTTACCGTTGTGCCGGCACCGTCTTCGCCCGGCGTTCCCTCATTGGCGTCGCCCGACCCTTCGGTCACCCGGAACAGGTTTCCTCCGACCGCCTGAAGGCCGGCAGGGTTGATGAATGTCGTGACCAGGACGTTTTCCGTTGCAAGAATTTCCTCATTATCCCCGAACACGGTCAATGTGCCGTCTTCATCCAGGGTAATGGTCACCGCTTCAATGTCAATGGCGATTTCAGGCTGAAGCCTATCCCCGGCCTGACTCGTAATAAAGCCCTCGCTGTCAAGGGTGAAATTTCCTGCCCGGGTGTACAGGTCTTCATCATTATGAAGCACCCTGAAAAATCCGGCACCCTCAATGGCAAAATCCAACTCATTGCCCGTTTCCACATAATCGCCCTGGGTAAATATTTTTGAAATCCCGGCCGTGTTCACACCCATCCCGACCTGGATACCCGTAGGCACTTGACCACCGCCCGGTGTGGTCTGCCCGGCGATCCGCTGGGTCATGTACATCAAGTCCTCAAACGATGCCCTGGATTTTTTAAAACCTGTGGTGCTTGAGTTGGCAAGGTTATTGGCGGTAACATCAATCTGCATCTGCTGGGCATTCATACCGGTTGCCGCCGACCAAAGTGACCGTAGCATAATTTATCTCCTTTACGTGACCTGACCCACGTCGTTGATGGCCTTGGCATCAACCTCATCAAAGGTTTTCATGGATTTTGTATAGGTTTCAAACATTCTCTGGTAATCAATCATCCGCACCATCTCATCCACAACCCGGACATTGGATTGCTCCAGCGCACCGACCTGTCCTTGGACCACATCCGGCAAAATTTCATCTCCGGCATCACCGGTATAGGCAAACAGGTTGTTTCCTTCTTTTTCCAATTTATTCCGGTCCGCAAAAGTCACGATGTCAAGGGTGTCCACCACCACGTTATTGATCTCGATCTGCCCGATCTTGTTGATCTCCACGGTTTCATTGACCTCATTGGTATCAATAATAATGGCACCGCCCTGTCCCATCACCGGGTTACCGCTTTTGTCCACCAGCAGCCCTTCATTGTTCACGGAAAAGTTGCCGTTGCGGGTATACCGGATACCGTCGGGTGTCTCGACTTTAAAAAAGCCTTCTGTTTCGAGTGCATAATCCAGAGGATTATTGGTACGTACAAGATCACCCTGGCTATAATCCCTGGTGAGTCTGGCTTTGAACTCCTTGTCAAAACTGACCACATCTTTTTTGAACCCGACTGTGGATGCATTGGCCAGATGATTGGCAACAGCCTCAAGTTTTCGTTCCTGCCTCAATCCGCCCTGGGTCGGCCGCGTCATTTCAAGAATCATGTGACAAGGCGCTCCTTTTTCTATGTTTACATGTTCTGCCTTGATTGATGCAAAACAGGTGCCATTGTCTTCCGGCTCCCTCCGGCGAATCGAGCGCCACACATTACCCCTTGTTATTCAAAGAGATTCAACACATTTATACGACTTTTATTTTTCTGAACATTCACTTGCCGCCAAAACCACGACATGAAATCATCTGAATCTTGACGGACCCAGAAAAATTTTCCCACCCGCTCCCGGGAAGGTCAAAATCACAGATTTCTCTTGCATAATGGAAGAAATCAGGATAAACACTACCGTTTCCGGTTAAGGAATATTAAAGACTTGATATTGAAGGATACCCCATGACGGACCAGAACACATTCTTGCCTGACGGCAATGCCTCTGCAGCAACGGTTTCAGAACTCAAGGACTACTTCTGTCCCTTCTGCAACCACAAACTCTTCAGGGGAAATGTGAATGAATTCAAGCTTGTCTGCCAGGAATGCAACCGGTTGGTTGACAGCAGAAATCTTGACAATGAGGCAGAGACCTCTGGTGAGGCGGATTAACCCACATCACGACCGTTTGGAGTTTGCCGAATATACAAAGGCCAGCAGCTCCGCCACAGCCACGTAAATTTCAGACGGAATTTCCTGGTCAATATCCAGGGAAGCCAGTATCTCCACAAGATCCGGATCATCTTTTACCGGAATGCCGTACTCTTTGGCCAGCGCGATAATATTCTCCGCAACCCGGCCCTTTCCCTTTGCCGTTACCTTTGGGGCATCATCCACTGCCCTGTCATAACGCAGGGCAACTGCTTTTTTTATGTTTTTCTTTTTGGCCATGGGCAGGGTTAAACAACCAAGTTAAATCCGGAATTTTCCGATGGCGGAACCATGGATTGAAGAAGTACATCCGGAAAAAAATCTTTTGGCGGTGCAACACAGCAGTCTATTTTCTTGACGCTGTAGTTGATCAAGGCGAGCCTGCTCTCCAGTTCAGGCAACAATGAACGGATATAGTCGCTTGTTTCACGATCTTCCAGCATGAACCGGCCAGAGATCTCTTTTTTCAATATGGAGAATTCCGCCCGGATATTCCCAAGCGCGGTCATTTTCATTAAAAAGGCAATTCGGATTACCCGGTTCTCGCTTTCCTCGCCATCCGATCCCTTTTTACCGGTATCAATCAATAATTGGCCAAAATCAAACCACTCCCCTGCAAAAACCGGAAACGGCAGTAAAAAACGATTGGAATCACCAACCTGGGTATTCAGCTGCTGAAAATTTTCCAATGCATTGGAAACGCCTTTCATTTGTCCGCCCCCGTCCTCATCTACCGCCATGGCCATCAAATGGAGCACTGCGGCTTTAAGATCCTGTTTGACCAAAGAATCCATGGCCGGCACGGCTCCCCCCTGACCCCGTATGCCTGCCACAAAAGTGTCGAGTGTCCGGTCCAGTGTGCCGGATATATCCCTCACACCACTTGCCTTATCCCCTGTTGCATCCGCGGACACGAACTGCATTATGACAGATTTCAATTCCTGTCTGGCAAAACCGTCTGCGGCCGGTTTACCTTCCTGCAAGCTGGCCAAAAAGGAGTCTATTGGTTTTTCCAGTACAGCAAAAATGTCTTTCATGGCAACGGTGTTGCCCTTTGTTGCATCTGCGGACAGGAATTGTAATATGGCCGATTTCAGTTCTTGTTTAACCATTGGTCCACCGGTTTGCCCGCGGGTGTCTGCCAGGAAAGACTCCAGTTTTCGCTCCAGTGACAACCCCATATTTTCTATGAGTTTCGTTAGAAATTGATCATCACGGACACCGGATTTCAAGGCCAGATTTCCAAGAAGAGTTTTGATTACGGGAATCTGGGTTTTTCCCAGCCCGGGCAAATCCGTATTGATCTGTTCGAAAAAACGTGCCAGGGAGGCAGATATTCCCGAATTTGAATTCGGCGCAGGCGTGGTGGCATGGGGCGATGGGGAAGACGCCAGCCTAAAGGACAATGTCCCATTTTCCCTGACCGTCTCCAGAAGGACCTCGGTTCCCTGTGCCAGTGGCAGACCCGTTTTTACCGTCATTTTCTGACCTGCCACAAGCAATTGCACCCTGTTGCCTGCCAGAGAGTCCAATACCTTTGCCCGTATGATCCGGCCAGGCGGTAAGTCGGAAACAGAGGGCGGCGTTGCCGTATCTTTTTGAAGGGTTATTTCAGGAGATGAAATCCGTACATCAAGGATCATCAGGACTGCTCCATTGCAATGAACTTTTCTTTCAGGTCAATGACAAGTTGGACCTCGCCTTTGGGAATAGAAAGCCGCTCTGCAATGGTATCAATATCCACCTGCTTGTAATACAATTCTATAATCTGGTTCTGCTGATCAAGCACATCAGGTTCTTTGGCGGGGCTTGCGGGACCTGGGGTCTCCGGCCGGGGATACCGGATCTGGTATTGCTGTTCTTCCAGTTGCTTTTGCAATGAACCGGCCCTGGACAACAGCAGATTGATGCTGATGATTTTTGAATCAAGGGCGGCGTTTAAATCTTTTGATATTTTTTTCTTTTCACGGATCAACTGGTCAAATTCCATTGCCGCAGATTTGGATGCCTCAACCAGCGGTTCAAGAAGCTCTTTTACCCCCCGTGCAGAGGCCAGGGCCGCCCTGTCTGCCTCCTGGCCCAACTCAACCTTGGAGTGTTCCGCAGCATCAGCCAATCGTGCCTGGTTCATGCCAAGCCGTTTCACCCGTTTTACAAAAAGTACCAGCAGGAAAATAAGAAAGACATCCACAATAAACAGGAACGCCACCATAAATTCGATTGAAAGGGATTGTATCATGCGGTTGTATCCAGCAACCTTCCTGTCGTGCCGGAATCCAGAGCCACGTCCTCGTCCCGGTCCTGTTTTTTTTCGGCCTCTGCTTTGGCAGCCTTGCGCCGCCGCTCTCGTTCTTTCTTCTGCTGCTTTAAGCGCTCGGATTCTTCACTGGTCTGAACAGTAGAATTTTTGACAAGCTGCTGCGCCTGCTGATGGGCAACGGCCTGGTCAGCACTCGGTTTGGGAGAATGGGCCTGATGGCTGAATTCCTTGGCCATACCGGATTGCTGCAACATCTGGTTATGTCCTGGAACTGTGGTCATAGACCTCCTATATCAGCTTGTTCTAAAGGTTTTGAAACTGATCTTTTCTATATAATGGGGAGGCAGCACTTTTTTAAGCGAATTTTCCACGCCCCATAAAAGATCTGTTTCCGTCACCTCGTTCTGCTTTTCCGATACCAGGTTGCTCTGAATGGACTCGTATATCAGGTCCCGGTAAAAGGAAAGATTGTTACTTATTTCATGATATGCCCTTTGATCGGAATAATCAATAGAGATGTCCGCATATATGTATGTCATCTCCTTTGACAGGTCTGACGCAAGAATCACGAAATCCGACAGTACAATTGTTCCGGACTGTTTGATGACCGGCAACTGCATCTCGTCTTCAATGGTTACACTGGCCACTTCAATATCCCTGCCCATATCCTGACCGGCCACAGGAACAGATTCACGCTCAGGCAGAGGCGCCGGCTTCTGGGAAAAGAAAAGAAAGTATACCGCCGGCACCGAAATCCCCAGCACCAATATGGCAGATGCCGATGCCAGAACCAGCTTTGATTTGAATAATTTTTTCAGCCGCTCTGATTTTGAGGCACCTTCTCCTTCTATGGTATCGCCGTCAGAATCATCTGTCCCTTCGAGAACGACCTGGTCTGTTGCGGCGCCACCATCGTCGTCATCGGATGCCATGATGTCATCAGCATCAAAATCCTCATCCATGCCGCCGTCTGCGTCTTCTCCCAAAAGGTCTCCCAGGACATCCTCGTCCTCCTGGTCCGCGGCCATGAGCAAGGTGTCAATATCATCCTGGGAAATCAGTATATCGTCGTCATCGTCAAGAAAATCATCATCATCAGATTCCTGGAGCAGGGCATCAATATCTTCCTGTGTGACATCCCCGTCAACGTCTCCGTCAAGGTCCAGATCCAAGTCTCCGTCATCATCCTCAAGGATCTGATCCAGGTCGTCATTGATGTCGTCTTCCAGATCCAAATCAAACTCATCATCAAGATCAAGATCCACCGGATCGGAATCGTCCTCTTCATCCAGCGCCACCGGATCTTCCGCAGGAAGCTCAGGCGCCTCTTCGGAGGGGTCAACGGTAGCGGCCGGATATTCCCCGGTATCAGCAACAGCGTCTTCCTGTGGAGGCTCCGGTGGATTCCGGATCAATTCGTCCATGGTTTCCTGGGTGATCAGGCAATCATTCACCTCAACGGCATCAGCGGCGTCAATGACCTCGTCCAGAGGATCATCCCCTGCCCCAGCAATGTCTTCCGGCGGGGCTTCCGTTACGTCTTCCACGGTCCCTGCGGCATCCTCAGGTTCTGCCTCCGGGATTGGTTCCGGATCGGCAGGGGCATCTTCGGAAGTCTCAGGCGCAGGCGCAACCGGATCGGCTCCAGAAGCATCAGATTCAGCTACGTCCGGCTGGTCGTCATCTTCCAGAACTCCCTGGATATCATCCATGGAAATCAACTCATCATCGTCTTCTTCCGAATCAGGGTCACCCTCGTCTTCGGACGGGGTCATCATATTGTCAATGTCATCCTGGGAAATCAGCTCCATGTCATCATCGTCGTCGTCATCATCACCGGCACCACCGCCCATAAGACCGTCAATATCATCTTGGGACAACTCTCCACCGTCGTCTTCATCCGGGTCGTCATCCCCTCCCATGAGGCTGTCGATATCATCCTGGGAAAGCTCGCCTACATCATCGTCCGCGTCTTCGGGTTCATCATCGTCGTCATCATCGTCACCGGCGCCACCACCCATAAGACCGTCAATATCGTCCTGAGACAACTCCCCGCCGTCGTCTTCATCCGGGTCATCCCCTCCCATGAGGCTGTCGATATCATCCTGGGAAAGCTCGCCTACATCATCGTCCACGTCTTCGGATTCATCATCATTGTCATCATCACCGGCGCCACCGCCCATAAGACTGTCAATGTCGTCCTGGGACAACTCTCCGCCGTCGTCTTCATCCGAATCATCCCCCCCCATGAGGCTGTCGATATCATCCTGGGACAATTCTCCCAGGTCATCGAGTCCGCTCCCGTCACTGCTGTCTGCGGAATCAATCTGTTCTTCAGCCTCTTCAATGGAAGACGCATCCAGAAGTTTATCAATATCGCCCTGGGAAATTAAACTTTCTTCTTCTACTGTCGGATCGGACATGGCGCCCCCTGTGAATTATCTTCCATAGTCTTCTAACCTGGACCGCAGCTTGATCAAGACCGCCGTGTGGATCTGGCAGATCCTGGACTCGGTCAATGACAGCACCTCCCCGATTTCCTTGAGGGTCAGCTCGTCAAAATAGTAGAGGGATACGATAATCTGCTCCTTCTCAGTCAGGGTTTTGATGGTTTCAGCCAAAACATGTTTTAACTCGGCCCTGTCAAAATGATCGGCAGGATTGTCCTCTCCCTTGACTCCTGACTGAAACCGGGTCTGGGAATAAGAGTCGTTCTTCTTTGTTTTGATAAATTCATCCAGGCTGAGCACGGCGGCACCGTGAATATCGGTGAGCATGTTCTGATAGGTCTCAAGATCCACCCCCAGTTCTTTGCAGATCTCGCGATCTTCGGCAGGTGACCCTTTCTCATCCTCTATCTTTTTAGTGGCCCTGGTGATGTCCTGGATTTTTTTCCGCATGGAGCGGGAATAGGTATCCATACTTCTCAACTCGTCAAGTATGGCCCCCTTGATCCGGTATTGGGCATATGTTTTCAGGCTGACATGCTTATCCGGATCAAATTTGTCAACCGCATCGATAAGCCCCAGGGAACCGGCGGACATCAACTCATCAAACAGCACACTGGAAGGCAGGCGCATGGCAAACCTGGAGGCAATATGCCTGACCAGGTAAGCATATTCGACAATGCTCTCCTGGCGCCATGCCTCTCTTGCCTTTCCTGTTTTTGCACCCTGTTTTTTCATCTAAGTTTTAATGATTCCCCTTTACTGGAACGCGTCAAACACCCGGTTCATGAAAAAGGTTAAGTTCCCCTGGGAATGGTTTGGCTGACCGCCTTTCACCATGGTATCCGCAAGGGAAACCATGGCATTTCCGGCCGGCGTACCCGGGGAAACATCCAAAAGAAGGCTTCTGCTCTGAACCGCTTTCTGCAGGTTGCGGTCAAACGGGACACACCCGGCATATTCAAGTACCACGCTTTTCAAAAACTTATCCAGGGCATTGCTCAAGGAGGCGTATACCCGCTTGGCATCCGCCTCGTTGTCCACCATATTGACCACCAGCTTAAAATGCCGGATGTCATACTCCTTTGACATCACTTTCATCAATGCATACGCATCAGTAATAGACGTGGGTTCTGTGGTAGCAATCACCAGACATTCATCTGATGCGGCATTAAAGTAAAGCACGTTGGCGGATATTCCCGCACCCGTATCCAGAAAAATCACATCCGCCTGGTCTGCCAGGGATTCAAACTCACTGAGCAGCGTCAGTTTCTCTCCTTCGCTCAACTGGGTCAGATCCGCAAATCCGGAGCCGCCGGGGATGATGCCGATACCGTGGCGGGTTTTCATCATGACCTGGTCAAGAGATTTTTCACCGCTGATCACATGGCGGATATTATACTCGGGCCTGAGATTGAATACAATGTCGATATTGGCCAGCCCCACATCCGCATCAATAATGACCACGCGTTTTCCCATGCGGCTCATGGCAACGGCCAGATTTCCCACGATATTGGTTTTTCCCACCCCGCCCTTGCCGCTGGTGACGGCGATGACTTTGGGATAGGATTTTCGTGGTGTTCTTACGTTTGATTTCCGCTTTTCCATGGCATTGGTTTGCGCCATTTGTCGAAGTCCTTTTGCCTGATCCACTTATTCTCCTTTGGGATCCTTGCCCAGAATGATCTTCAGCAACCCCTGCTTATCCGGCACGATTAAATCTTCGGGCACCTTCTGCCCGTTGGTTACCAGCGACACAGGTATGTCAAACGCACTGACCTGATCCAGAATTTTACCGCATCGCTTGGTCTCGTCGATTTTTGTAAACACATAGGTGTCTGGATTAAATACGGAAAAAGCAGATGCCGCTTCTTTCATATTAATCAATTCAGAAGTAACACTCAAGGTTAAATGAACAGATATCTTGAAATCGTTTTTGATCAACTCAAGGATCTCGTCAATCTTCTCCTTGTCGTAGTGGCTGTGGCCTGCGGTATCAATGAGCACCATATCCATGGACCGCATCCGGTCCATGGCGCACGACAGGTCCTGGCTGCTGAACGCAGGCACGCAGACAACCCCCATGATGCCGGCATATGCCTTGAGCTGTTCAAACGCCCCGATCCGGTAATTGTCGATGGAAATCAGGCCGACCTTCATTTTCCGGGTAAAGGTTAAAAAGGCGGCCAGTTTTGCTATGGTCGTGGTTTTCCCCACCCCTGTCGGCCCGACAAACGCTGCCACATGGGGCACACCCGAGCTGTTGTTCCGGTCAAAGTAGTCTTTCACCTTCAGCCGTTTCAGGCAGAGGCGCATCACCTCTTTTTTGAGTTGCCGCATCCGCCGTTCCTGGTCCCCTTCGCCGGGAAGCGATTCCGCAGCCGCTTCAATCAAGCCGGCGGCCAACCGCTCACTGACGCCGCTCCTGAGAAGGGAGGCCAGCACACCCACCGATTCAAAATGACGGCATAGTATGGTCTGCATACCACTGCCGAATCCGGCAACCGCAATCATGTCCTTGATCTCGGTAATGTCGGATTTCAGATCTTCCAGATCGATACTCCCATTGTCACGGGTTTCTTCGGGCTTAACACCGGCTTCAACCTCGAACATCTCCTTGCCGTAAGGGTCCCGAATGGATTTGGGCACCTTTCGTGTTGACAGGATCATGGCATCCGGACCCATTTCATCTTTGATGCTGGCAAGCGCCTCCTGGATATTGGCTGCCCGGAAAATCTTTTTATTCATTTTTTAAGCTTACCTTTCCAACGGCCTGCAGATTAATGTCGTCTACGATTTCTGCATGGGATACCACAAAAACCGATGCAAGAGAAGATTCGATCAGTTTGCGAACATGCCGGCGAAGGGTCGGTACCGTCATCAGCACCGGCTGGGTATTGATGGCCACAAGCTTCTCCACCTCCTGGGAAATGGCCCCCACCACCTCACCGATCAAAACAGGATCCAGCGCCATGTAAACCCCGTGTTCCGTCCGCTTGATATTTTTCGACAAAATACCTTCGAGCTGCCGGTCCAGAGTGATCACCTGAAGCACCCTGCCCTCCTGTAAATACGGGGCCAGCATTCCTTTTGCAATACGCTGGCGGACATATTCGGTCAGCAGATCCGGGTCTTTGCCGGCCGGGGCAAAGTCGGCAAGGGTCTCCACAATAGTGAGCAGGTCCCTGATGGAAATCCGTTCCCGGAGAAGATTTTGAAGCACTTTCTGGACAGCCCCGATACTCAGCAGGTTGGGCACAAGTTCCTCAACGGCCTTGGGACTTGTTTTTGAGAGGTTATCCATCAGGTGCTGAACATCCTGGCGGCCCAGAAGGTCGTGGGCGTTGTTGCGGACAATTTCAGTGAGATGGGTAGCAATAACCGTAGAGTTATCCACCACGGTGTATCCGGCGAATTTGGCCTCTTCCTCCCGGTCCACGGGAATCCATAGTGCCGGCAGGTTAAATGCCGGTTCAACGGTTTCAATACCCTCGATTTCCTGGGCTGCCCCGCCCGGGTCCATGGCCAGGAAATGGTTGACCATCAACTCAGCGCCTGCCGCTTCAACCCCTTTGATCATCAACCGGTACTGGGCCGGGTTCAGGTTGAGGTTATCCCGGATATGTATGGGCGGAATAATGATGCCCATCTCGGTGGCAAACTGGCGGCGGATGGCCCGAATTCTGCCGAGCAGGGTGCCGTCCTGTTGTTTGTCTACCAGCGGAATCAGGCCGTACCCGACCTCCAGCTCAATGGTGTCCAGCGTAAGCAAATGGTCGACATCTTCAGGCTGCCCTGCTGCAGCCTCTTCTTCGGCCTCAGCTTCAACCAAAGCGGTTTCAACTTCTGTCTCCTGCTCCCGGAGAAAATACCAGGCAAGGGTGCCCATGGTCAGCCCAAGCGTCATGAACGGGATGGACGGAAGGCCCGGCACCAGCCCCATGCAGAAGATAATCACGGAACCCACCAAAACGGGGGTGGAACTGGACAACAGATGTTTGGCAAATTCCTTGCCCATTTTTGTTTCCGCACCCGAACGGGAGACAAGGAGACCTGCGGCAGCGGAAATCAGCAATGCGGGAATCTGAGAGACCAGGCCATCGCCAACGGTGAGCAGGGTATAGTTGGTCAGGGCTTCTCCCATTGCCATGCCCTGCTGGACCACTCCGATGACAAATCCGCCGCCGATATTGATCAGGGTAATAACGATACCGGCAATGGCATCTCCCCGGACAAACTTGGAGGCACCATCCATGGCGCCGTGGAACTCAGACTCCCGGGCAATGGCCTGCCGGCGTTCCCCCGCCTCGACTTCGTCGATCATCCCGGCATTTAAATCCGCATCAATGGCCATCTGTTTGCCCGGCATGGCATCCAGGGTGAACCTGGCGGCCACTTCCGCAATACGGCCGGCACCTTTTGTGATGACCATGAAGTTGATCAGCACCAGGATGATAAAAATAATCAGGCCCACCACATAGTTGCCGCCGACCACAAAACTTCCGAAAGACATGATGATGGCACCCGCAGCTTCCGGGCCCTCATTTCCATGGAGAAGGATCAGCCGGGTGGATGCCACATTCAGGGATAGCCGGAACAGGGTGAGAACCAGCAAAAGGGAGGGAAAAATGCCAAATTCCAGGGGTTTTCTGGTATACATGGTCGTGATCAGGACCACAATGGCAAAGGAGATGTTCAGTGCCAGGAAAAAATCCAGGATAATGGGGTGGAGAGGGAGGATCATTGCCATGAGGATGCCGATAAAGGCAACGATCATCAAAATATCTGAAGACTCTTTTTTCAGCCCGGCCAGAAAGCCGGCGGTTTCTTCTCCTGCCATTTATACCTCGTACTGGTGTGTTTTTGACACATGAACGTCAAAACTTTGTCGCTTATCCGTTACCGTCCCTGTTTGAGGCGGTATACATATGCCAGCAGTTCCGCCACTGCCTGGTAATATTCCAGGGGAACCTCACTGCCGATATCCACATACCCATACAAATTCCGGGCCAGTTGCTTATCTTCTACCAGGGGAATATCATTTTCCCGGGCAATCCGCCGGATATTCTTTGCCACAGACCCTGCCCCCTTGGCGAGAACCATGGGTGCATCCATATATGTGCCGTCATACTTTAAAGCCACGGCCAGCCGGGTGGGGTTGGTGACCACCACGTCGGCCTCGGGCACTTCGGCCATCATCCGCTTGCGGGCCGCTTCCTGCTGGAGCTGCCGGATCCGGGACTTGACCATGGGATCCCCTTCGGTCTGCTTGAGCTCGTCTTTGACCTCTTTTTTCGTCATCTTCTGGTCTTCCAGAAATTTCCACTTCTGGTAGGCATAGTCCAGGATGGCCACAACAATCATGATCAGGCAGACTTTTATGAAAATCCAGAACGATTCGATCAGGAGAAATACAGCAATCTGCGCCACACTCTCATCATATAAAACCGAGAGACTGGGGATCTCCGCCCGGGTTGCCAGATAACAGACCAGGGCCACAACCCCGACCTTGATAAAGGTTTTGACAAATTCGACAACCGCCCGCGAGGAAAATTTCTGTTTGAATCCGTTGATGGGGTCCAGCCGGGAAAACTTGGGTTCCAGGGCTTTCCAGGAGATCTCAAACCCTACCTGGGCAAAGTTGGATATCAGGGCGACCACATAGGCCCCGATAAAAACAGGCAGACACATGAGGATGATTTTCTGGGCATGGTAGAAGAGCAGATGCACTGCATCCAGGGCATTAAACTCAGGCACATCGTCATAATGGAGGTTGAAATGGAACACCTCGGCAATATTCTCGTATATGAAAAAAATGCTGGGGTAGAGTATCAATACCGCGCCCAGCAAGACAAATACGGAAGAGATTTCAGTACTTTTGGCAACCTGGCCCTCTTCTCTTGCCTTGCTGAGCTTTCGCGACGACGCGTCCTCGGTTTTCTCTCCACCACTCTCGGGATCTTCAGCCATACATTATCCTCCACCCATATAAAACAGCAGGGACAGCAGCAGCCGCCTGAAAGGTTCTATATAATCCCTGGTGAACAGGGCGATGATCTGAAGGGTGAGGCCGAACAACAAAAGCCCCACAATGATTTTCACGGGAAATGCCACAATCATGACGTTCATCTGGGGTGAAAACTTTGAAATCAGCCCAAACCCCACATTAACAAAGGTCAGGGCCCCGATCACCGGAGCACTGATCTTGATGGCGGCAACAAAAATGCCGCCCCCGATCTCAATAATTTTCGCGGCCAGTGCCGGGTGCATCACAAACCCGCCGATGGGAACGATATCAAAACTGTCGATCAGGGACATGATCACAATATGGTGGCCGTTGAGAACCAGGAAAATAATCAGGCAGACCCAGTATCCCAATTGATCCATGATGGATACATTACTGCCGGTCTGGGGATCCATGACATTGATCATGGCAAAGCCGATCTGGAACCCGATGACCTGTCCTGCCAACTGCACCCCGGCAAAAAACATCCGCAGACATATCCCCAGGGTGAGGCCCACCAGAATTTCCCCGGCGATCATCAGCCCGAATGAGATGACATCCTCGGGAAACCGGTTCACATCCACGGGCACCACCGAATCAAACAGCAGGCTCAATACCAGGGCAAACCCCATTTTCAGCTGTGCGGGGAAAACAGGGGATGAGAAAATGGGAAATAAATACAGAAAAATCGAAATGCGGGCCAGTACCAGCATAAAGATGCGGAAACGGACCGGATCGATTATATCGAGCATCTCCATGGCGGACCCACCTGCTATCGGATGTACATGGGAATATTTTCAAGAATATTGGCGGTAAAAGAGGTCAGTTCCTCCAGCATCCATGGCGCAGCAAAAAGGAGCCCCAGGAAAACGGCAATGATTTTAGGTACAAAGGTCAGGGTCATCTCCTGCACCTGGGTAACGGCCTGGAAAACACTGACCGCCATACCGGCAATCAATCCCAGGCCGAGCATGGGCATGGACAGGTAGATGGTCAACACAATGGCCTGTTTGGCAAATTCAATTACAAATTCAGGGGTCATGGGTCACACTCCGAAACTTTTAAGCAGAGAGGCTGTGATCATATGCCAGCCGTCTACAAGAACAAATAGCATCAGCTTAAACGGCAGGGATATCATTACAGGCGGCAGCATCATCATCCCCATGGCCAGCAGCACCGATGCCACGACCATATCAATGACCAGAAAAGGGATATACAGGATAAATCCGACAATAAAGGCGGTTTTCAACTCGGAAATGACATAGGCCGGGATCAGGACCATTAAGGAAACATCTTCCCGGGTTTCGGGTTTCTTGATGTCCGCCTCTTTGACAAACAGAGCAATGTCCGCCTCCCTGGTGTTGATCAGCAAAAATTTCCGGATAGGCTTCTGGGCCTCTTCAAAGGCGGTTTCATAGGAGATTTCCCGCTCCAGGTAAGGATTTAACGCCCGGTCATATACTTCCAGGGCCACAGGCTTGATAATGAAAAACGTCATGAACAGTGCCAGGCCAATGATCACCTGGTTCGGCGGGCTGGACTGGGTGCCGATGGCCTGGCGGAGAAAACTGAAAATCACGATGATGCGGGTAAACGGCGTCATCAGGATCAAAATGGCCGGGGCCAGGGCAATGACGGTCAGCAGGGCGATGATTTCGAGTACCACCGCCACTTCCTCGGGCTCTGCCGCAGTTGTGACGTTCAACTCCAGCGATGGGATCGGAAAGGTGACGGACCAGGCCGGGGCCGCCCAGACCAGTATCAATACGGCCATGACGACCGTGCGGGCCAGAACCGGCAACCATTGCTTAGACATGATCCTCCCCTTTTTTGTCCTGCGGTGAAAACGTCCGGGTACCGGGGTCTGAAGATCCGGATGTTCCCGATTTTTTCAGTGCACGTCCCAGAAGGTCCTGAAACCCGGCAGAAGGTTTGCGCATGTCCGCTGTAAGCCCGGAAGTATCATCTATATCTGCCAATTTTGAAATGCCGGACGGGGTCACCCCCAGCAGAATGGTGTCATCAAGCACAGAGACAAGCACAAGTTTTTCTTTGGGAGAAAGATGGTGTACCGCAATCACCTTGATAATTTCCCTGGCGCCTTTTCCAAGGGTCGCTCCAGAAAATCGCCTGAACATGTAAAAGGCCAGGACAAACAAGCCCAGGACCACAAACAACATCCCAAAGGTGCCGGCAAAGGAAACCCAGATATCCGTATCTGTATTCATTGATCTTCCGCAGCAAGGGATTTGACCCGGTCAATGGGGGTAATGACGTCAGTGAGACGGACCCCGAACTTTTCATTGACCACAACCACCTCACCCCGGGCAATGAGCTTCCGGTTGATATAAACCTCCAGGGGTTCGCCTGCCAGCTTGTTCAGCTCGATAATGGACCCCTGTCCCAACTGGAGCAGATCATTGACCAGCATTTTGGTCTTGCCCAGTTCAACAGAAAGCTCCAAAGGGATATCCAGGATAAAATCCAGTTCCCTTGCTTCCTGCTCCTCGGTTTTTTCTTCGATCTCTTCCGACGCGTCCTGTTCGGTGCCGTTTTCATCAGCCATGATTAATTCTCACAATCCGTTATGATTTTATCATTGATCTTAAATGCCTGAAATCCTCTCTGAACGCCTGTAAAACCGGTCATTTTTTCCAGTCCGGCCACAAAGCAGGACAGGGGGTCTGAGGCATCATTATCCAACTGGATCACATCCCCGGGCTGCATATACAGCAATTTTTCCCCGGTAATCTCTGTTTTTCCGAGCATAATCTTAAGGTCCACCTCCGAGTTGAGAATCACATCTTCGATCATCAGGCGCCAGTTCAAGTCGACTTCTTCGGTCTCCGCCTGTACGCCCGAAGACAGCTTGTGCCTCATGGGCTCAATCATAGAGTAGGGATAGCAGACCACCAGGTTTCCCGCGGCCTGTTCCAGTTCGATTTCAAACCGGGTCACAATGACCAGGTCGGTGGGCAGAACAATCGCCGTGAACTGTGGATTCATTTCCGATCGGATCAAAGAGGCTTTTACAGGCTCTATGGGCACCCAGGAGGCCTCGATATTTTTCAGGACCGCAATCACCGCCTTTTTGATCATAACCTCTTCAATGGTCGTGAACTCCCGCCCCTCGACCCTGGCCTTTCCCAATGCCTCGCCACCGAAAAACGTGTCAATGAGGTTGTATACCAACTGGCTTTCAAGAACCACAAGCCCGTGCCCCCGGAGCGGTTCCATCCTGAATACGTGAAGGCTGGTGGGTACGGGAAGGCTTCGGACAAACTCAGAAAACTTAAGGGTGTCAAACGGATTGGCGCTGACATCCACATTGGTCTGGAGCAGGGAGGACAGGGTAGCCCGTACTTCCCTTGATAGACGCTCGTTGATCACATCAAAGGTGGGCATCCTTGCCCTGACCACCTTATCCTGGCTGGTGAAATCATAGGCAATGACACCCTCGGTAGGTTCGGGCGACGCCGTATCGGTCTCGGTTTCGACCTCTCCGGAATCCAAACCGTCTAATAGACTGTCAACCTCGTCCTGGGATAGAATTTCACTCATGACACCATCACTGCATTAGAAAATTAGTAAAATAGACGTTTCTGACCGTTACTTTTGGAAAAATACTGTTCATGCGTTTGAGAAGGGCGTACTTCAGCTTGATCTTTCCCTCGGGGCTTCTCAACTCAAGCCATGTCATTTCCCTGACCTGGCCGATGACGATTTTGCGGATCCTGTCTTCCATAGTGTACATCTGCCGCCGGTATCTGTGGTCTGTCAGCTCCAGGGAGATGCCGAGGCTGATCAGCCCCATAGCCGAACTCCCCTTGAGCGATATCCTTTCAAACGGTTCCAGTACCACGATGTCCTCAAAAATGACCTGGCCCTGCTGTTCAAGGGCAGCCTGGATCTCCTCTTCCGTCAATTGGGCCGTTTCGGGTGGTGCGTTTTCAGTGCCGGCCTCTTCCCCGCCTGAAAAAAAGAAAACACCGGCCCCGACACCGATAACGATGACCAGCAGGGCAATACCCGCGATGATCATTATTTTTTTGTTCATCCCGGTCAGTTTTTTGAGCAATGATTTTTTTTCCGGCGATGCATCTTCCGAATCCACATTGATCTCTTCGGTGCCGTCACTCTCTTCAATTTCTTCCAACAGGTCCTCAGCCACAATGCCTCCTGGTGATGGGTTGGCTTTCTCATAAACCAGATATGCCGGAGCACGTATCCAGAAATAGTAGCAAGCCCTGTGCCAGCACTGCTTAAATGTTTTGACGGGTGTGTGAAATCCCCTGAACGCAAGATAATTATAGGAGGGAGTGGCAGGATTTGCAAAATTATTTTACAGGAGGGCC
Source organism: Desulfobacter sp. (assembly GCA_036881925.1). Classification (GTDB taxonomy): domain Bacteria; phylum Desulfobacterota; class Desulfobacteria; order Desulfobacterales; family Desulfobacteraceae; genus Desulfobacter. The sequence goes on along the minus strand of JBAJNJ010000006.1, from coordinate 192,345 downwards.
AAAAACAAAGGGGAAGCGGCATGCCGCTTCCCCCTGAATTTTGATTAAAACCGTCAGAATCAGACCGGTTCTGTCATTTTTTTGACAGGTGATACATCAGGATTACTTCATGTTGATCACTGTCTGCAGCATTTCATCCACGGTTGTAATGGTTTTGGAGTTGCCCTGGTATCCCCTCTGGATCTCGATCATTTTTACCAGTTCCGTTGATATATCCACGTTGGACATTTCAAGGGAGTTGGGAGCGATGGTTCCCAGGCCGTTCTCCCCGGGCCGGTTGGTGATGGCCTCACCGCTGTCATTGGTTTCGGTAAAAAGGTTCCCGCCCTCGGCATGGAGCCCGTAGTTATTGTAGAATTTGGCAAGTCCCACACGGAACAGGGGGATAAGCTGGCCGTTTGAGTAGTTACCCGTTATGGTGCCGTCCGAGGAAACATCCACGCTTTCCAGGTCCCCTGCGGCATACCCGTCCGCATCCTGGTAAGTGGTTGAGGATTTCTTGGCGAACTGGGTGGTTGACAGGGAATCGTTGATCCAGTTATTCCCGTCATATGTACTGCCCACATTGAACTCCAGATCCATCTCGGTGCTGCCGAAGTCTCCGCCCAGGAAATCCGATGTAAATGCAAAGAATCCGTCGTTGGTCACATCACTGTCCGGAATGCTTGTCCACGCCGTAGACCCAAGGATATCAAAGTTGATTTTCCCCCTGTCTGTAAAGACATCGGTGCTGCTGCCAAGGGTCAGGTTCGGGTCAAAAGAAAAGACAATATCATCGTTTGATCCGGCCCCGGACCCATCCAGGTCAATGATTGCCTGGGTCTGGTCCCCGGTCAGGGTGGCATTGCTGTAATTTTCAGGTGGTTCATCCGGATCAATATCAAAGAGGATCTGGAGGCCACCCGCGGCAGTTGTCGTACCATTGGCCGACGGCAGCATTTCCATGTCCACTGTGGAATCCCCGTTCCAGTCAATGCCGAAACCCGAGGCCGTGGAACCGGAGGTATCAATGGATGCGCCGGGGTATTCTTCGGGCGGCGCAGGATCAACGGAAAAGCTGATGGTCTGTCCACCGGCAGTTCCCAGGGCGGTGCCAAAAGTATAGACAGCAGTTGATGCGCCTGCAGACCCGCCAATACCATCATTTTCCCAGATGTAAAACTGGACCTGGGATGAGCTGCTGTTTGCCGTGTCAATAACAATCTCGGTCTGGCCACCGCCATCGGTGGAAGACCATGTCGTACCGTTCCAGGTCAATACGTTTGTGGTGGCGACACCCGTGGAAGTGGATGATGCCACAGCGCCCTGGTTGCCGACAGAAGAAATGGTCAGGGTGGCGGTGTTATTGCTCTCGGAAAAGGTGGTGCTGAAATCATCGTCTTTGAGCGGCATGTTCCAGTCCCATTGACCGGTTCTGTTGTCCACCATCAATGTGACGTCAGATGCCACCAGGTCAAAATATTCAGCATTGATAACATTCACAACGGTTGCTGCACTCTGTGCCGTGCCGCTGAACTCCACACCGGCCACCAGTGTGCCTCCGGAATTGGCCACCTCGGGATTACTCCAATGCCAGGTTTCGGTAACAGGATTCCAGACAATACCGATGTCTGAATTGTCATGGGTCATTATTGTGGGATCGTTAATATTCAACGAGGTGTCATCATTAGTGATCTGGCCTGAATAGGTCAATCCCTCAATGTCCTGGTAGTGAAGCCCGTCTTCCGCATTGATGTCAAACCCGATGGTGTCGGTTGCCACGGCAGCCTGGGACAACTGAATTTCGAGGTCGGTGTCTGTATCGCCGTCAAATGCCAGCCGGATAGTGGTGGCATCCGAGTAAATGATGGTGGCGTTTCCGAAATTGTCGGGCTTATCGGTTGCCGAGATGATATTATCATTGTTCTGGTCGACAAAATCCCAGGTGCTGCCGTCATACTCAAACTCAAAACCGTATCCGTCCAGGGGCATGGCCTCGTAATCCTGGATATTGTACTCGATCTCATCCACGGTGTTGACACCGGTGGCGGTAAAATTCCCCAGCCGCCCCGTGAATGTTTCCATGGTCATGTCCAGAATATCACCGGAGCTTTCACTGAAGGTGATGGTTCCCCGGGCCAGAAGCCCTTTGGAATCGGTTTCCTGGACAAGATTCCGATTATCCTCGTCCGGATCACAGGTGATCACGTATTCCCATTCCGTTCCGCTCTTTTTATCGTAGTAGATGGTCACGTCATGGGAACTGCCAAGGGAGTCATAGACCTGGACCACGGTCTGGTACTCATAGCTGCCCGAGCTGATATAGGTATCAGCACCGGAATCCCATGCATTTGAAAGCACATCCTTTTTACTTTCGGCATCGGCATCCAGGTTGGTGATTGCCGTTACCTTTGTGGATTTTTCAGGAGAACTGGTAAAGGCGTCAAGAATAATATCCCCGATGGCACCGGTATCATCACCGGTGTCCGGGTCAAGTTTCCAGCCCTGGACTACATAGCCTTCCTGGTTGACCATCTGGCCGGTGGCGTCAAAGTAGAAATTCCCCGCACGGGTATAGTAATCGTTATCCGTGCCGGGCTGGCGAACAATAAAGAACCCGTCACCACCGATGGAAAGGTCGGTGGCATTTCCCGTGGATTCAAAAGATCCCTGGTCAAAATTGTTCGTTACGCTGCCCACAGCCATACCACGGCCCACCTGGGCTGTCCCGGCCTGGGTGGCGGTTGTTTCATACAGGGTATCGGAAAAGGTCGAACGCCCGCTTTTAAACCCTAAGGTATTGGTGTTGGCAATGTTGTTACCCACTACCTGCATACCGTTACCCATATTTCTCAGACCGCTGGTACCTGTATAAAGTGAGCTTGATAATGACATGGTTTCTCCCCTTGGTATCTATTTCATCCGGACCGGTCCAGATATGAAGCGGTCCGACTTTCCAGGATTAGTAAATCTCTTTGATGGTGGACAGCGCCACGAGCCTACCGCTTTCCTCCAGCACAAGGTACTGGGTGTTGTTTACGTTTTTGATGGCCGACACTTTTTCGGAAGCTGCTGTGCTGGCAAACTCACCGGAGTCTGTTTTAACCGTATAATAGTACAGCCCGTCCGGCATATCCCCGCCGTTTTCATCCAGGCCGTTCCAGTGAACCGTATTTGTTCCCTCATTAAGGTCTTCCGCTTTGACTTCAATGGTTTTGACCAGTTCGTCATAGGCATTGTATACATTGACGGTTACCGGCTCTGCCGAATCGAGTTCAAAACTCAAATCCTGCCCGAAAACCTCTCCGTCTTCGATCAGTACAATCGGTGTTTCGGTTTTCACGCCTTTGCCCAGATAATCCATGATGGATTCCGTATCGGTCTCGCTGTTGATTTCCGTAACCGATGTCACATCGTCAAGGGCAACCAGGACCCCTTGTACAACCAGGTAGGGGGTTCCGTCGTTATAGGTGATGCCGTCCACGGTTCCGGTGACTGTTGTGGTGACTTCTTCAAACCCGTCGCCGTAGTCTGCATACACTTTATAAGTATACGTGCCGTCTTCAACAGATTCACCGGCAGCGTCGGTTCCGTCCCAGGCAATTAGCTGGCCGCCGCTTGTCTTCTGCCCTTCAAGGAGACGATCAACCTTGTTGCCGTCGGCATCATAGACTTCAACGATGACTTCCGCAGCAGAACTCAAACTGTAAAATCCGCTGGTCACGGTTCCCTTAGAAACCTGCATGGAATCAATATAACCAGTGATTTCTTTTCCAATATAACTGACGCCGTCACCATCGACATCGTCCTGGAATGCGTTGGCCATGCTTTCCATGGAGTCGTTCAGGTTCATCAACTGCTCAAGTTGGGAATACTGTGCCAACTGGGCCGTGAAATCCGTACCCTCCTGGGGTGCCAGGGGATCCTGGTTTTCCAGTTGGGCGACCAATAGGGTTAAAAATTCTTCCCGCCCGAGTGTTTCCTGCCCCTGATCGGTCGTGGACGTATAATTGGAAGTCAGGTTGTTAAGCGCTGTGTTTGATGTTGATGATACAGCCATATTTTCCTCCTCTATGCAACAAAATGCAATGATCCGCCGTATTCCTTTGCAGCGGCCAGAGTAGATAAATTATTTGATTTTTCGTCTTGAACATCATTCATGGATCTGAGACCCTTGCCGGACTTTTTCTTGTTTGACTGTCCCTGCCCCCTGGCATCGGCCATGGACTGTCTGAAGTTACTGCTCATATCCACCTCAAACTTCTCCAGGCTGATCCCGGAAGAAGAGAGTATGCTCCTGATCTCGTTAACATTGGATGCCAGAATTTCTTTTGCCGACTGGTTTTCGGTGATAATGCTCACCTTCATGCTGTCCCCGGTGTTGTCAATGGTCATAAAGACCCGGCCCAGTTCCGCCGGCTTGAGTTGCAGCCGCAGGGTATTTTCTCCGAGGTTGACGGCACGGACGATGTTTTTTCCGACCTGCTGGGTGACATGATTGGGAAGACTGCTGAAGGTCTGTTTGGCCTTTGCCATTGCACCGCTGGCAAGTACGTTGGTGCCGGTTGCTTTTTCGCCTGCCTGGGCAGCCTGGCCGGCATCGGTGTATGATGCCGGTTTATCCTTGGACTTACCAAGCAGGGATATGGTTTCTGCGGACGGTTCTTTCATACCGGGCCCTGTTTTGCCGCCCCCATCCGCATTGGCCTGGCCGGCAAGGAATGCCGGGTTCACTTTATCCGGTGTTTGCCTGCCGCCGTTTGCATCGTCAACAGTAATAATGCTTCTCACCGGGTCCAGAGCATCATTTTTAAGCTGTTCCCGGATCTGGCCGGTGACAAGGTCGGCGTCGGCTGCAGCCTGGGCGGTTGCAGATGCGGAGGTATCAAGGCCTTTCAATAGCTGCCCGAACAACTCGGACTGGGAGGTTCCGGACTGGCTGCGCATGTCCCCGGCCAGACCGGTTGTCTGTGTGGCCTCGTCACCGGGTGCCACAGAAGCAAGAGCGTCTTGTTTCTGTTCCAGGGAGTTAATCAGTCCGCTCAGTGTAAGGGTACCTTTGCCACTGGTTTCCGCGTCAAGGCCAAGCTGCTTTAGAAAGGTCAGATAAGAGTCATCGTCTTCAGCCGTCTGATAGGTCATGCCGGAAGAAAACGCGTCCGCCTCAAATTGGCGGAGCATTTCAACGGCCGTATCAAGGCTGAATCCCTGGCCGCCCCGTGACGCCTGCGACATAATTTCTGAGATTTTCCCTTCTTCCAGACCCAACGCCCCTAAAAGGGAATACATATAAGGAACATCTGACGTGGCCATGAGATTTTCCGTTTCCGGGTAGGCTTCGGTCTCTTCCTCTTCAAGAGGAAGTCCAAAAAGTCCACCCATGAGATCGGAAATCGTGACTTCTTCGCCTTCTTCCAGGGAAAGGGAAAAACCGGCCATCAGTTCATCAACAGATGCCGGATCAAACCCGGCCTTGACCAGAAGCTGCCCCAGGGAGTCCAGCCCCTGCCCGTTAATGGACAAATTTTCCGGATTCCCGTTTGATAGGGTTAAAAACAAGGCGCGCAACTGGTTTAAAAAGGCAATGCCCTCTTCCTGCCCCATGGATTCGGCCAGCATTTCCGGCAACCCACCCTCTTGTGAAGTGTCCTCTCCATTGCCGGAGACTGCCTGTGGCTGGTGTTCCTGGAAAAGCCGGTTCAGCTTTTTCATGAATTGTCCGGATTTTAAATCTGTGCGGCTTGAATCCGATCCCTGAAGGTTGGACAATTTGCCCTGGGACATGCTCATCAATGTGCCGTTTATGTCTGAAAATGTAAAATCCATGGGTCACCTTTTATTCGTTTGCTTTGCCTACAAAAAAGCAACCATCATGCCATAGCAACGGATTATAAATTTAATCCATTCATTTCAAATAGTTAAAAATACGGAGGTCGGTTTCGATCTATTGTTTGCCCGCGGATCAGGCAGTAATTTCCCTGAATAATGCATCCAAGGGAAGAATTTACCCAGCCGCAACACGCGGCGGGAAGACAGGGTTTTCCGGAAATTAAGAGGGCTTCTGATCATCAGGATTTTGGTTTGAGTTCAAGGCGCGGCAAAATGTCAACCGGAGGAATATAGCAAATGACAAAAATATGTTCCGAAAAACAACGCTGACGAGAATACCGATTCAGTAGAAAATACTGAAAACTTAAGCGTCATTTGCTGTGCAACCACCAAAGTTGAAAATTGAATCGGAACGGAATTTTGAGAACATCTATACATTGCGTATTTCGAGGATTCAAATTTTGGGCGTCTGCCCTTTAGGGTATGCAACACAGAAATCGAGCCAAAAGACCATGATTAGAGGTGGCCTTAATAGTAGGAAGTAGGACTATAGGACGGGATTATTTTTGCTTGAATGCCAGGCGTTCGCTGATTTTGGCGGCTTTTTCGGAGTTGACAAATGCCAGGATCTGGGAGGCGGACGCTTCCCGCATGCGCAGGAAAATTTCCTGGGCCACGTTAAGCTCCATTTTATCGACGATCAAAGCGGCGGCTTTGGGTTTCATACCCGCATACATTTTAACGAGGCGGCCCATTTTTGCCTCAAAGGCGGCCTCTTTTTCCTGTTCTTTCTGGGTCTTTTTCTGTTCCAGGCGGGCCATATCATCATTGATCTGTTTTTTGAGCGCATTCAGGGCAGCCAGTTTTTCATCGATCTGGCCTTCATAGGTTTCAAGTTCTTTTCTTTCCTGATCAAGGATTTTCCCGGCAGCTTCAATGGTCTGTTTTTTATCTTCAAGCCCCCGCAGGACGACTTTGGCAGGGTCCGGACATTCCGGGCATTCCGGACAGGGGGGAATTTCTTCTCCATCCTCCGCTGGCGCATCCTCCTCCTTTTCCTGTGCAAAGGCAGGAGACGGGTTTCCCAGGGGCATATTGCAGATCTCCCATCCGAAAATACCGGTCAGGTAGAATACTGCGGCAAAAATAAACACGATATATTTAGCGTTGGCCATTGTTCATCTCCCTTACGGTCTTAAGCGTCCCGATTTCATCCAGCCCCTTTTGCTCTTCTAAAAGCATCTCCCGGGTAAATTCTTCTGCACGTCTTTCTCGTAACCGCTCCATGGCTTTTTTGTCAATGGTTCTTTTCTTGAGCATGGAACGCTTTTCCGCCAGAAGCTTTTTCAGGGAAATTTTCCGGTTTTTCTCATCCAGGATCATGTTGTCCAGTGTGGTTAAAAACCCATTGTACAAATTGAACTCCTGGGCACTGATTCCCTTTTCCACAAGGCGATCAAGTTTCCTGGCGGAAAGCGCCTTATCCTCATGCAAGTCTTTAATCTGTTGTTCACATTGATTCACGTCCGCCACCACTTTGGCCATTTCCTGCCGTGCCACCTGTTCAAGATGCTTCTTATAATTCAAAAGGGATTGCAGTTTAAATTTAAACCGTTTCATGGGAGGTATTTACTTGGTCTTGGTTTCCAGTGCGGACGTAAGTCCTGCAACACTGGTTTTATGGTTCATTCTATCCTTGATGTCCTGGCGCAGAAACTTGTTTATACCGGGCATCAGTTTTTTGGCCCGGTCCACATCAGGGTCTGATCCATCCACATAGGCACCGATGGTAATCATGTCTTCCGCCCCTTTATAGGCTGCCATGATATTCACCGCCTTTTCCCGGATCGCCATATGGTCCGGCTGGCTGACATCCCGCATGACCCTCGATACACTGGCCATGACATCAATGGCCGGGTAATGCCCCCTGTTGGCAAGGTCCCGGGACAGTACAATATGCCCATCCACAATGGACCGAACCGTGTCCCCCACAGGGTCGTTCATATCATCGCCTTCCACAAGAACCGTGTAAATGCCTGTGATGGAACCGCCGCTTTCAAGGCAGCCGGCCCGTTCGAGCAAAATGGGGATCTGGACAAAAAACGAAGGGGTGTAGCCTCTTGTTGTGGGCGGCTCTCCTGCGGCAAGCCCCACATCCCTGGACGACATGGCAAACCGGGTAATGGAATCCACCATGAGCAGGACATTTTTTCCCTGGTCTCTGAAGTATTCCGCAATGGTTGTGGCCAGATAAGCGCCCCGCATACGGGTCAAGGGCGGAGAGTCCGAGGTTGCAGCCACCACCACGGCCCGCTTCAACCCTTCCGGGCCAAGTGTGTCTTCCACAAAATCCTTGACCTCGCGGCCCCGCTCCCCGATGAGCCCTATGACCACGACATCGGCATTTGTATGTTTGGTCATCATGCCCATGAGCACACTTTTCCCCACGCCTGAACCGGCCATGATGGCCACCCGCTGCCCACGGCCCAGGGTGATCATGGAATTGATGGCCCCGATTCCGACATCCAGGGGTTCTTTAATGGATTTTCGTTCAAGCGGGCCCAGGGGTTTTCCATATAGATAATAAGAACAGGTGGTCTGTATCTGGCCTTTGCCGTCTATGGGATTGCCCATGCCGTCCACCACGCGGCCCAAAAGATCATCGGACATTCCGACCATGGGAGAAGAGGCCACGGGCAGGATCCGGCTGCCAAGGCTGATCCCCCGGATATCGCCATAGGGCATGAACAGGGCTTTTTCCTGTTTAAACCCCACAACTTCAGCCTTTACTTCCAGGCCCTGGTCATTGATGATGCTGCAGATACCCCCGACGCCCAGTCCCAGGCTGTCCCCTTCGGCAATGAGCCCGACCACCTGGGAGACCCGTCCTTCGGGCACCACGGTCCGGGCGCCGTCAACGGCCCTGGCATAGGGTTGGAAATCGATCCGGTCCAGAAGCGTATCGCTTTTCATCGCTCTGTCCTGGCAATGGCGTCATAAACTGCCGCAAGTTTGGATTCCGGGTCTGTGGCAATGGTGGCTGCGGTACTCTCTATTCTGCAACCGCCCCTGGGAATCATGGGATCGGATGTGACCGCAATATGTTTGAGCGACCGGACCGCTTCAAAAAACTCTTCTTTGACCATTTCCACATATTCATAATCGTCATTGGAAATACTCAGGGTAATTTCTTCAGGCGCCACAAGATGCTGTAAGGCATCCAAAACCGTGTGCTTCACGATTTCTTCATCAGTATCGAGCTTTGCTCCGACCGCCTTTTCAACAATCTTAAATACGAGGTCAAGGATCTGGACTTCATACCGCTTGAGCAGCCGTTCCAACAGATCATCAGCGGTTTCCAGGCTCTCTTTGAGCGGATCAAGAATCCCGGCGACCTGTTCCCGCACCTCTGCTTCTGCTTCTTCCCGTCCCTGCTGCCGTCCCTGCTCAAGCCCTTCGGCCTCACCTTTGGCAAATCCTTCGGCTTCCCCTTTGGCAAATCCTTCTGCCTCTCCCTTGGCAAGTCCCTGTTCGAGGCCTTTGGCCTTCCCTTCCGCTTCACCTGTTTCCCGGCCCTGCTCCAGGCCTTTTTGAAATCCCTGTTCAAAGCCGATCTCTTCAGGGGTCGGTTCAGGTTCCTCGTCCTCTTCGACTTCCCCGCTGTCATCTTCTTCGGGTGCCGGAGGCGGCTGATCTTCTCCCGTACCTTCGATCAGGGGTTCAAAAGGCTCCTCTTCCATATCTTTTTTGAGTGAATAAAGGGCCTCAAAGGTAACATCTTCCTCTTCAAACGCCGATGGATCGAACAGGAGCTTGAACCTGTCGAAATCCGGTTCCGAATCCTCTGTTTTCTGGGACTTTTCTTCCTCAAAACTGTCCAGGGATCTCACATCAATGGGTGTGAACCCGTCATCATCCGGACGATTGTTTTTTTCATCATCAGACAAGGACATCATCTTTTCCTTTACCCAGGGTTATGGTGCCGTCGGCCTCAAGTTCCTTGGCAGCACGGACAACGGCCTGCTGCGCCTCTTCAACCTCTGCAAGGCGGACAGGCCCCATGGCTTCAAGATCATCCTTGAGCATCTCACCGGCCCGCTGGGACAGGTTGGAGAAAATTTTGTCTTTCATTTCCTCTGTCGCGGTTTTAAGGGCATAGGTCAACTGCTGCCCCTCAACCTTTTTGAGAATTTCTCTCATGGCAGTGTCATCAATATTGGTAAGATCTTCAAATACAAACATGAGGTTCCGGATTTCATTGGCCATTTCAGCGTCGTCTTCTTCAACATATTCCATGACCGAATCTTCCGTGGACTTGTCCACACCATTGATAATATCCACCAGCACTTCCAGGCCTCCGGCTTTGCCGCCAGGTCCTACCGCACCACTCAGTTCGAGTTTCAGGGCCTTGTCCACATCCCGGACTACATCTTCGGAAATCTGTCCCAGCCGGGCGATTCTCATGGCAATATCCCCCTTTTGCTCATCAGCGAGGTTCATAAGGATTTCAGAAGAAATTTCAGCGGGCATGTGGGCCAGAATCATGGCAATGGTCTGGGGATGTTCACCTTCAACATAACCGGCCAGGGTGCTCACATTTACATTCCGGCTCCAGATGAACGGTTTGTCCTGCTTTTTCTTTTCCAGGTCTTCGAGGATGGCTTTGGCCTCGTCTTCTTTAAGGGTCTTTGTGACTACATTCTTGATAAAAGAATCCCCTTCAACAATCATCTTGGACTCACCCTCAAATTTTTCCACAAAATCAATGGAAACCGCCCTGAGCATCTCCGGGGTGATGTGCTCGATCTTGGACATTTCAAAGGCAATATCGGAAATTTCCTGCTCGGTCATTTTGGCAAACACAGCAGTGGCATAGTCCTCACCCATGGACATCAGAAAGATGGCGGCCTTTTGACACCCCGTTAAGTTATTCGGATCCAATACGTCTACCATGGCTTATTCCTCTTCTTCCTCTTCGTCGGATTCACTGACCCAGCCTTTGATGATGTTCACGGCCTTGTAAAGGTCTTTATTGGCATAATATTTGGCTTTTTCATTGGGCGACATGTTGGCCAGATAGGCAGCCCGCTCACTGGCCGTCATCTTTTTGAGGAAATCTTCCTTCTGCTGTTCGGTCATCATTTCAAGGAACTCACGCTGCTGATCTGCGTCCATATCGATGAATTCCGGGTCTTTTTCCTCTTCTTCAAGGAGCGCCAGTTCTTCGGGCGACGGCAGGGCCTCCTGCTCAACCGTTACTTTGATATCCCTGACGGTTTTTATGATGGGCCGGATGACGAAGAGGAAGAGTACCAGTACCAGCAGAAGATTGGCAATAAGACGGCCGTATTCCTTCTGGACCATCCGCCACCCGGTGAGCTTGGGCTCTCCGGCATCCAGATCGCCAATGGATGCAAAAGGAAAGCACTCCATGGAGACCTGGTCGTTCCGTTCCTCATTGTATCCCATGGCCTTTATCACAATATTCTCAAACTGCGCCATCTCTTCGGCAGGCCGGGGCACATACACCCGTTTGCTGTTGCCGCCGTCGTCGGTCTGAAATTCATAGTTGCCGTCAATGACCGCGGCCACGGAAAGCCGCATAAGCGTTGCCATTGGTTTTCGTGTCTCCCGGACCCTGCGGCTGATCTCATAGTTGACCGTGTCATCACTCTTATTGATCCGTTCATTGGTCTGGTCAACGGTCTGGTCTTCATCCGTGATGGGATTTACACTGGAAGGAATGGTGGTTTCCTCGGTCATCTGCACCACTTTTTCCGCCTTGTTTTTCCGGCTCCGCACGAATTCACCGCCCCGTTCAAACGGATCGTAGATCTCTTCATTCATGTCATTTTTGGAAAAATCCATCTCAGTGGTTACCCGGACAATGGCTTTGTCTTTGCCCACAATCCGCTCAAGCATGGTCTGGATTCTGCGGGTCAGATTTTCCTCAAAACGGATCTTGTACTGATACTGTGCATCGGCAAGGTTTTCCGCATCAATCTTTGCCTGCTCTTCTTCGGATTTTCCTTCGAACAATATTCTACCGGCCGTATCCACGATGGTGACAAGCTCAGGAGTCAGATCCTGGACCGAAGATGCCACCAGATGCGCAATGGAAGCCACCTCTTCTTTTGCAAGGTCGGAGTTGAGTTCCAGAAGAATCGAGGCCGAAGGTTGCTTGGTCTCTTCCACAAACACGGATTCCTTGGGCAGGACAATCATGACCCTGGCATTTTTCACCTCGTCAAAGGCCTTGATGGTTCTGGCCAGTTCTCCCTGGAGGGCCCGCTTCTTGTTTACCTTCTGGACAAATTCAGTCGTCCCGAATTCGGTTCTGTCAAAGATTTCGTATCCGACCCCGCCGCCTTTGGGAATGCCTTCCTTGGCCATGGTCAGGCGAATATCGTAAACCAGGTTTTCCGGCACCATGATGGTGGTGCCGTCTCCTGTCAGACGATACGGGGTATTGGCCGCTTTCAGCATCTCGACGACAGCAGCCGCATCTTCTTGGTTCAAACCGGTATAGGCGGCCCTGAACGGCGTTTTATTGGTCCAGATGAACATGGTGGTAAACCCGGCCACCAACACCAGTGCCATTACCCCCAGGGCAATCTTCTTCGGCAGGGACATATCTTTGAATGTATTGACGATTTTCTCAACAACCGGATTCATTTAACCAACTCCCGCGCGTCTTATACCTGCATGCGCATGATTTCGTTATACGCCGTCATGGCCTTGTTTCTCACCTGTGCCAGTACTTTTAAGGTGGTGCTGGCCTTTCCCAGCGCCATCATCCCCTCGTGAATACCGAGTCTGCCCTGGATCACCGCCTCCAGGGAATCATCTGCAATATGCTGGTTCTCATTGACTTCCAATACCGCTGATTTCAGCCGCTCCGAGAATTCCGGGCTTCTTTTTCCAAGGGTTTCGGGCAGTGATTCCCTGTGCAGGGCAAGTTTTCCCGTGCTTATTTCATTAATCGGCATATGCATCTCCTAAAGCTTATTTACCTATTTCCAATGCCTTGGCCACCATGCTCTTGGTGTTTGCCAGGGCTGTCACACTGGCTTCATAGCTCCGCCGGGCAACCATCATGTCTGCAATTTCCGTTAAGTGGTCCACATTGGGCATTTTGACATACCCGGTTTCAGGGTCCGCATCCGGATGGGCAGGATTGTATACCAGGTGAAAATCTTCCTGGGACCTGACAATCTGGTCCACGGTCACGCCATTGCCGTTATCCGGCTTCGGATCGCTTCCCAGCTCAATGGGGTCCAGCTCAATGCGGCCGATTTCTTTTTTCTCCAGATTTTTCTGGATCACGCTTTTGAAGGAGCTGATATCCTCGCCTTTAAACACCACCATTTTTCTTCGATAAGGCCCGCCTTCATCGGTCCGGGTGGTATCCACATTGGCCAGGTTCTCGGCAATGACATTCAGCTTTGTCCGATGCGCCGCAAGGGCTGTTCCGCTTATTTTTGACGCGTTCATTAAATCCATGGCTTATTTACCTCCCTCGTCAATGGCATAATTAAGAATGGTCATCTTTCTCAGCAATAACTCTATGGTTGACCGGTACTTTACGTTGTTCTGCATGAGATTCATCATTTCCGTGTCAATATTTACGGAATCCAGATGATAGATATCCACATCCTCGCTGTCTTCCCCTTTTACGGTGTAAGGAGAGGCCCCGTAGTTTGTGGACAGGTGTTTCTCATGGGTTTGATCCAGGTAATCCGGTTCCGGGCCTGCCATAGCCCGGCTGAGGGCGCTCTGAAAATCCAGGTCGCTGGGGGTGTACCCGATGGTATCCATATTGGCGATATTGCTGGCAATCAGATTATGCCGTTTAGCGGAGATATCCATGCTGTTGGATATCATTTGAAATGTCCGGTTGAAAATTCTTGGATCTGACATTTTTGCTTCTCTCCCCTTTGGCGTGTCATCTGTCCGGATTCTGATACGGGCAACCGTTTAATCACAGATACCGGAACTGGTTGGTAAGAGATAAAGCAATTTACATGCCGGATTGAGGGTCAGAGTTGTTCTTTGTACTCGTTGAGCTTGTTTCGAAGTGTCCTGACGCTTATGCCCAGTATCTTGGCAGCATGGGTCCTGTTTCCCTCGGTCTGGTCCAGGGTCTTGAAAATCATTTTTTGCTCCATTTCTTTCAGGGAGCCTGAAGCCATATCAACAGGCGTTTCCAAAGGATCCGGAGACACCTGGGAAATGCCCGCTTCCACACCTTCCATCAACAGATCCTGGGGGCAGATCATATCGGCTTCGGCCAGGAGCACGGCCCTGTGGATAATATTTTCAAGTTCCCGGACATTACCGGGGAACCCATGGTTGTAAAGCAGGGTGGCGGCTTCATCCGTCAATCCTTTGACATCCCTTCCGTCAATCCTGCAGTACTTTTTGATAAAAAAATCACATAAAAGTTTTATATCCCCGCCCCGGTCCCGGAGCGGCGGGATAACGAGGGGAATGGTATTGAGCCGGTAAAAAAGATCTTCCCTGAAGGCCTGTTTTTCAACGGCTTCCCTGGCGTCCCTGTTGGTGGTGGCAAGTACCCTGACATCCACGTCCACCGCCTGGGTACCGCCCACACGGTCCACGACTTTTTCCTGGAGAACCCTGAGCAGCTTTGCCTGGAGATGAAACTGCATTTCAGTGATCTCGTCCAGAAACAATGTGCCTTTGTTGGCCAGTTCAAATTTGCCCATCTTCCTGGACAAGGCTCCGGTAAACGCCCCCTTTTCATGGCCGAACAGCTCGCTTTCCAGAAGATTTTCCGGCAGGGCGGCACAATTGACGGCAATAAAGGGCTGGTTACTGCGCCTGCTTTTTTCGTGCAGATACCGGGCAAAAAGCTCCTTTCCCGTACCACTCTCCCCCTGAATCAATACGGAAGCACTGGAGTCAGCCACTCTGGAAACCAGGCCCAGCAATTTCTCCATTTTGGCATCCCTGGTAATAATCCGGACCGCTTTTTTCGAAGGTGCTGTTTTCTTCTCCTGAGCAGGAGTTTCCGGTGCAGCCATCATCAGGGCCCTTCGTATGCTTAACTCGAGTTGCCGGTCGTCAACGGGCTTGATCAGATAGTCCACAGCCCCGTATTTCATAAGACTGACCGCATAGTCGACCACGGGTTCCGGTGTGATGATGACGGTTTTGCTCGGCAGACCGGATTCGGCAACCTGTTTTAAAAATTCAACAGCCGAGAACTCCGGCGTGGTGTCATCGGCCACCACAACAGCCGGTTTATTCTCGGCCAGACAGGCCAGTGCACCGGTGCCTTCAGGAACGGCATCCACCAGAAAGCCCAGGCCTTCCAGAAGCGATACACAGGTCATGCGTTCCTTGGGATTTTCAATTATAAGGAGTATACGTTGTCCGGGCATTCTTGCCGAGAATCCTTAAGAGTTTATCATTTTTTCAGCCAGTTCCATGGTATTCAGGCGCTGCTGTGCAAGCCTCGCCCATACGGAATCGTAAGTCCCAGCCACCTGTTCAAAGGCTTCTTTGGCCTTATCCATTATGTTGCCGCGCTGGTAGGCATCTCCCAGTAAAAATCCGAGATTGGCCTTTGCGCGATCCCCTTCGGAGAACTGCAGCGCTTTTGAAAACGCATCTGCCGCCTGCACATAGGACTTTAACTGCAGGTATGTGCTGCCAAGGGTTTTATATGAAGATGCCAGGATGCCATAATTTTTTCCCGGAGCTGCCGTATATGCTTTTACAGATCTTTCCCTGAAGCGTGCTGCAGACTTAAGATTGCCTTTTTTCTCAAACACGTCAGAGTGAAGCATGAGAATGCCGCCCCGGTCAAGGTCTTTTTCCGATGCAGCCAGGGCACGGTTAAGGGTGCCGCTGGCTTTGGCATAGCTGTCTTTTTCCAAATAGATCCGGCCCATTCGGGTCAATGCATCCACTGTTTTACTGTTCTTTGGGAACCGCTTGGCAAAAGAGGCGAACAGTTTTAATGCGTCATCATCCCTGCCGGACTCATCCATGGCACGCCCCAGGCCGAAAAGCAGTTCGGGAGAACGTTCAGACCGTTTATACTGTTTGTATGCGGTGATAAGGTGGTTGAATGCCTCCTCGTACAGGTTTGCTTTAAGATATGCCGTGCCCACGCGAAATGCAATCAGACGGCTGCTCATTTTATCCAGTTTGACATACTCCATCTCATACCGGTTCAGAACAGAGGTATACTCATCCGCCTTTAACTGTTCTTTGAAAAGCGCTTCGTAAGCCCGCTGCATCAACTTCACGGCCTCATACCGCAATCCCCTGGGGTGGGTGGAAAGCAGATCTTCGATCTCTTTTATACACTTGTTATACTCCCCGTTTTTCTGATAGATCTCGGCCAGCCGCATCATGGCAATCCGGGCATAAGTATTTTCAGGAAACCGATTCTTGATCATTTCATAAATTTCTATTTTCTCAGGATCGGTTTTTAAATATCTGGCAAGGCCGATGGATGCATTTATAAATCCCGGAGAGTCGGGAAATTTTTCCCTGACCAGTTCATAAATCCTCAGTGCTTTTTCCTCGTTATTCTCCATGCCATAGGCATCGCCGACCTTTGAAAGAATCATGGCCTTGTCGGGAATTTCCGGAAAAAGGTTGAGCAATCGTATAAAATTATCCCTGGCACCTTTGCTGATACCCAACTCAAAATTGGATTCCCCTGTAAACCGGAGAAGATCAGGAGATTCATAGACTTTTTTCGCGTCATTTTTTACCACATAGTTGAAAACACTCAGGGCGTCAAAATACTTACGCTTGTTAAACAGGGCCTTTCCATACCCCACGCCCGCATCCGTGATATAACTATTGTCCATGGGTGCCTGGAAGACATCCCTGTAAAGACGAAGAGCTTTATCCATGTAGCCTTTTTCATCATAGATCTTAGCCAGGTGGAATTGTATTTCCGGCATCCCGGTGTAATCCACATATCCTTTACGGACAATATTGAAATACCCTTCTGCAGCCGACATGTTTTTCAGCGCGGCCTGGATCATACCGACACCGGCATAGGCAAAGGGAACAAATCTGGATTTGGGGAAAGAGACCAGCGCATCCTGGAACATCCGTTCGGCCTTGATCAGGTTGGCATAATCCTCGCCCTGGATATTTTTATAAAATACATAGGCTCTTAAATAATACACCTGTTCCAGACATGAAAAATTTTCCTGGAACACGTATTGTTCCAGAATATCATAAGCCTCGTCGTACAATTCTTTTTTAATAAGTAAAAGCGCATTTTCAACCGGCTTTGCCTCACACCCCATAAGCGGGTCAGCACCCCGGTAAATATCGCTGATATCTCCTCTGAACTCCCCTTTGACCCGTTTGGGAGGCACGTACATGGGCGGGGCTTTTATATCGGCGGTTTTCTGGAGTTTCTCCTTGGCTTTTGGTGTTTTTTCGACAGCCGGAGGCAATTCCACCGGAGGGGGAGCGATATCTTTTTCTTCAACTGTGGGCCCGATTTTTTCAGCAGTGGGCTCGGGAGGCGGCACGGGCTTAGGAGTGGGGGGCGGAAGTGTTTCAGCCACAGGAGCAGGCGCTGGAACCGGCACGGCAACCGCCTTGGGTGCCACCTTTTTTTCAGGCGCTTTTGCAGCAACCGTTTTGCCTTCTGCCGGCGCTTTGGGCGCCGGGGCAACTGTTTTGACGGGTGGCGTTTTTATCTTCCGGTCCTTGGTCAGGGCAACGGTCAGCCGGGTATGGTTTTTATTGAATCCGGAATCGATTTCCCCGTAAGCCTTTTTTCCGACAACCACAACCGCCACCACGTTCCCGTCAAGGGATTCAACATTGACGGAATCAATGGCCGGATGTTTTTCGCCATGAACTTTATATCCCTTGGCCAGCACCACATTCTTAATGGCCACCAGCACTTCTTTTTTTCCGATCCGGATGACCTTTACCGGTGCTTTGCCTGTCAGCTCAAACTCTACGGACAAAGGCGAGTCCTTGATGAGGATATTTTTCACGACAGGAAGACTGGCCATGGCACTTTTGACAAGGCAGATCTGAACAACCACTACCAGACATGCCACCAGCAATGTTCCCAGATATACGGATACTAATTTTTTCATAACGTATTCTTTGCCTCGTGGGTTAATAGTTGGGAACTATAAAAGCAAATAATATGCCATGTCCATATTATATATATCATAACAGATCAAACCGGCAATTAGAAGACCAGAAAAGGGGTTTATATGACAATATGGGAGTGGAAACGGAAGGGAAATCCTTGAGATGGCGTCAAAAAAATGGCATCTCGGATTCAGGAGCGATATCCATTTTTTTAATTTTCTCAACCAGGGTGGTACGGTTCATTTTAAGCATTTCTGCAGCCCTTGCCTTTACCCAGCCGGTTTCGCTCAACGCATGTGAAATCAAAGCCCTTTGGTAAAGGTCTACAGCCTCGGAAAACCCGATGTCATTCATAAACACGGAGGCAACCGAAGGAGATTCCTGGCTTGGGGCAGAGCAGGTCATGCACTCAGGCAGGTCTTCAACACGGACCTCTTCGGCTTCTACCAGCACGGAAATCCGCTCGACCAAATTTTCAAGCTCCCGGATATTTCCGGGCCAGTCATATTTCATCAGTGTCTGGCAGGCATTTTCCGTAAACTGTTTGGCCTGATAGCCCGGCATCCGGCGGGACAACATATTCTGGAAATGCTCGGTCAGTGGCATGATGTCCTCTGTCCGTTCTCTCAGGGGCATGATGTGGATGGGGATAACATTGAGCCGGTAGTAAAGATCTTCTCGAAATGTCCCTTTTTCGATTGCGGCGGGCAAATCCTTATTGGTTGCTGAAATAACCCGGATATCCACCTCAATGGTCTGGCTGCCCCCAACCCGTTCGAATTGTCTTTCCTGGAGTGCCCGCAACAGCTTGACCTGCAGGTCCGGGCTCATATCACCGATCTCATCCAGAAAAATAGTTCCCTGGTCTGCTATTTCGAACCGGCCTGTCCGTTGCCTGTGCGCCCCTGTGAATGCGCCTTTCTCATGGCCGAAAAGCTCACTTTCAAGCAATTCACTGGGAATGGCCCCGCAATTGATAATCACCATGGGGCCGTCTTTTCTCGCTGAATTTTTGTGAATTGCCCTGGCAATTAACTCCTTGCCTGTCCCGCTCTCGCCCGTAATCAGGACAGAAGAGTCGGATTTTGCCACTTTCCGTGCCGTATCAAGAACTTTGAGCAGCCCCTTGCTGATGCCGGCAATGCCACTCCGGTCAAAGGCGCTTTCTTCACCTTCCCGAATATATGCGTCGTCAACGGATGCTTCAGCCATGGGGACAATATTCATTTTAGAATCTTTTTCAATTTATCGGAAATCGCTTCAGCGGTAAACGGCTTGACCACATAGTTGGAGACACCGGCCTGAACCGCTTCTATGACATTCTGCTTCTGTGCTTCCGCCGTTACCATCAGAAAAGGAGCTGTTTTATACTGAGAACTGGCACGGACCTTTTTTAAAAGTTCCAGCCCGGTCATTTTAGGCATATTCCAATCAGATATGATCAAATCTATCTCCTGAGTTTCAAGAACTTCCCAGGCGGTTGTCCCATCATCAGCTTCCACAAGATTTTTAAAACCAAGCTGCTTTAAAATATTCTTCAAAATACGGCGCATGGTAGCAAAATCGTCAACGATCAGAACCTTGATGGATGTGTCCATTGCCACACTTTCCTCCTTAATTGGATTTTAACCCCTTTTCTGCCTGTCAAAGCATACCTCAATTGTAAATTCTCCGCCATCGGTTTTAAAAGGAATGGCTATTTTCGGCCCGTCCGTGTAATGGCGTATGGCATGGTCCTTTCCGGTAATCACCGACGGTATGGCTGCCTTAAAGACCTTGCCGGCTTCATCAAGTTCCCTTCTGGCCTGCCCGGAAATCATGTTGGTCAATTCCCCGACAGCATCGGCGATATCTTCGTTCAGGGTATTCATCTCTTCCCCGAACATGTTGGAAACGACCGTGAGAATACAATTCTCTTCAAAGGTAACGGAAATAGTCCCGTTGGCCACCCCGGTCAGTCCAAGGACACCGGTAACATCTCCGATAGCTTTGCTGTCCTGCTTGACATAAGGTTTGCCGGCCGTAACCGTAACAAAGGCCATGGTTTCCAGTACGTTTATGGTTGCATTGATGAAAGGATTGATCAGCTTTACATCCACAGCCTAATACCTCCGGAATTTTTCAGGAATTATGCGGATTCGTCACCGCTGTTGTA
Organism: Desulfobacter sp.; assembly: GCA_036881925.1. GTDB lineage: Bacteria > Desulfobacterota > Desulfobacteria > Desulfobacterales > Desulfobacteraceae > Desulfobacter. The sequence goes on along the minus strand of JBAJNJ010000006.1, from coordinate 172,265 downwards.
CCGGACAATATTTTTCAAATGAGCATAGGTATCAACATCCATGGAATCAAAAACGACAGCAATACCTGAATTTGTCTGTCTGACGATATGTCCCTGGATTTCAAGTTTAATATCGTCGACACCCCCGCTCAGGTAAATGGTCACCGTGCACTGGGTCTTTAAAGGAAATTTCTGCCCGGTTTGTGCAAAGACCCCTTTTATGCTCAGATCTTTTGAGCTGGCATCCAGGATTACTTGTTTTCCATCAGTCTTGAGTATAATCTCAATTCTGGTAGTAAACCCAACCCGGGAATATTTGCGTCTCTCATCCTTGTTTGGAACGCCCATGGAAGATTTACTCCGTCTTTAAATCGTCAATGCAGTTATGCTCGAAATCAAGTTAGCATATTTTAATTGTAGTCTCAAGCCATTAAAAATCATCCGGGAGCTTGTGATCGGCAATGCGCAGGAACGCTTCAACCACTTCCGGATCAAACTGTGTGCCTGAATTTCCAACAATTGTTTCAAGAACCTCTTTTTTATCCATTTTTCTACGATAGGCCCGATCCGACGCCATGGCATCATAGCAGTCGGCCACCGCCATGATTCTTGCCAGTTTTGGTATTTCCATGCCCTTAAGGCCGTCAGGGTAGCCTTTACCGTCATACCGCTCATGATGATGGCGGATGATTTCCATCTCCCGGTCCCATAGCCCCAGCTTACTGATGATATCCGCGCCGATGACCGGATGCTCCTTGATTTTTTCATATTCCTCATCGGTGAGGCGCCCGGGCTTGAGAAGGATATCGTCACGGATCCCGATTTTACCGATATCATGAAGACTGCCCGCAAAGTTGATCACGTCGAGCTCTTCTTCGGTACACCCCATTTCCTCTGCAATCATATGGGCATATTTTGCCACGCGGGTGGAATGCTTTCGGGTGTAAAGATCACGGACCTCAAGGGCCGTTACAAAAGCGTAGAGCGTTGAGAACAGATTTTCATAGATATTTTCATACAGGGCAATGTTCTCAATGGCGGATGCCGCCTTCTGGGTGATGAAATTCATGTAATAAATGTCTTTCTCACTGAAAAAGCGGCCTTCCTGAAAAATAAAGGCGGAAGCGACCCCGAATATTTTGTCCCTGATTTTCAGTGGGACAACCATCAGCGAACGGATCGGTTCACCCAGGGCATTGTTGTTTTTTGAGTCTGCAATCAGGCACGGATTTTTATCGGTTTTCAACGAATCAATGATATAGGCTTTTGCCTTGTCCGTGATGTCCGCTCTGTAGGCTTCCGGAATATCTTCGGCCTGGTAGCCCGAACCGGAATTGGCCACAAGCACCAGTGAGCCATCCTGCTCTGAATAAATATGGAAGAAAACCTTGTCTGCCTTAAGGACTTCCACCCCCAGATCAACGACCTTGTTGAAGATGCCGTAACTTGAATCCGTGGCGGCAAAGTCTTCCATCACCCGGTTCAGGGTATTGACCTCTTCCACCCGCCGGAGCAATTCGTTGTTTAGTTGTTTGAGGCGCTCCTGCCGCTCAACCTCTTCCTTGAGAATCAGATTTTCAACGAACAACTCACGCTCTCTGAGAATCCGCTTCAGGGTGAGTTCCATCTGTTCCAGGTTGACGGGCTTGATCAAATAGTCCACAACGCCGTTCTTAAGGGTCTGAATGGAATTTTCAAGCGAGGGGTATCCCGTCATCACGACGACCGGCAGCGTACTCTCAATCTGGCGGACTTTTTCAGCCAGTTCAAGTCCGTCCATGACAGGCATGTTGATATCCGTAAAAATGCAACCGATTTTGACGTTGTTAATGATATCCAGTGCCTCTGCACCGTTGCTGGCTGTATAGACGTCATATCCTTTTCTTTGAAAGTACCCTTCGGTGACATCCAGAATACCCTCTTCATCATCAACAACCAGAATCTTAATTGTATCCTTGTCCATCCACGTCAACCTGTCTGTTAATCCGTCCAGAATAATAGGGTAAATGTATATGAAACCCTGTATTTTAGCAACAAAAAACAAATCCTTCAAAGGCAAAGCGATTAAGAATATTATTCTTTTTAAAAGGTAAAAAATGTTATAAAATTCTTGACAAAAACCTTAAAAAAGAACATTTTACACGAATTACAACTTTTCAATATATAATGGGATTGATCGTCCATGGACAAAACAGACCTTGAAATCCTTAAAATCCTCCAAAAAAAGGCCAGGATACCCAATGTGGAGGTTGCCAGAACCATTGGCATGGCCCCTTCCGCCATTCTTGAGCGGATCAAAAAACTTGAAGCCAGGGGGGTTATCCAGGGCTATGAAGTCCGCCTGAACCCTGAAATGTTCCATTGTGACATGACGGCGTTTATACAGGTCCGGGTCACGGCGCCTTCCCTGGTCCAGGACACCGGCGAAAAGCTTTCGGCCATTGAGCAGGTCCAGGAGGTGCATTACCTGGCCGGCGGCGACACCCTGATGGCCAAAGTCAAAACATCCGGAAACAGGGAACTTGAATCCGTTATACAAGAACAGATCGCCTCAATTGAGGCGGTAAACGAGACCCGCACATCCATCGCCCTTTCCACATTCAAGGAAAGTGCAAAAATCCAACTGCCCGACCAGATATAACCCCCTGAATACAACATAGCAATCCTAAGGAAAACCGCCATGCCCATGTCACCAGACTATAAAAAAAGACTGTCCCCTGTTTTACCGGACATTGCCGATGCCTTTGGCACACCTTTTCATATATATGATGAAACCGGTATCCAACAAACCTGCGACGGCCTGAACCAGGCATTTGAAAAAATCGACGGATTCAAGGAGTTCTTTGCGGTCAAGGCGCTCCCCAATCCCAGCATTTTAAAACTGCTGAAATCAAAAGGGTTCGGGTTTGACTGCTCTTCGGTTCCCGAAATCACCCTGTCCAGGCGCATCGGCGGCAAGGGAGATGATATTATGTTCACCTCCAACAACACCAGCATCGGCCAGTTCCGGGCCGCACTGGACCATGAGGGATGCATTGTCAACCTTGACGATATTTCCCTGCTGGCAAAACTGCCGGAAGTTCCCGAACTCATCTGCTTCAGATACAACCCCGGTGCCAAACGAAGCGGCAACAGCATCATCGGCAACCCCACGGAAGCCAAGTACGGGGTCAGCCACACCCAGATTTTCAACGCCTATGAAAAAGCCATGGAAATGGGAGTGAAGCGATTCGGCATCCACACCATGCTGGCCTCAAACGAGCTGAACTGCCAGTATATGATTGATACGGCGGACATGCTTCTTGAATTGATCCGGGAGATCCACGAGAAGCTTGGCATCCGTTTCGAATTCATCAATATCGGCGGCGGACTCGGCATCCCCTATACCCCGGATGCTCCGCAATTTGACATCCGGTCCATGGCCAGGGGCATTGTCGCGTCTTTTGAAAAATTTGAAGCCACGCACAAATGGGTGCCCAGGCTTTATATGGAAAGCGGGCGCTATATCACCGGTCCTCACGGTGTTCTGGTCACCACGGTGATCAACCACAAAGAAATCTACAGGAATTATGTCGGGGTTGATGCATCCATGTCATCCCTGATGCGTCCGGGAATGTACGACGCCTACCATCATATTCACATCCACGGCAAGGAAAATGTCCTCCCCCTGAGAACGGTTGACGTGGTCGGTGCTCTCTGCGAAAACAACGACAAATTTGCCGTCCAGAGAGACTTGCCCAAAACCGAGGAAGGGGATATCCTGGTCATTCACGACACCGGTGCCCACGGTCATGCCATGGGATTCAACTACAACGGGCATCTCAGACCCAAAGAGTTGCTTTTCAGGTCTGACCGTTCCGTGGAGCTGATACGGCGGGCGGAGACCATGGACGATTACTTTGCCACCCTGGACTTTGAACCGAAAACCTTTGGGTAATACATTGCTTAAGACATAGACTCAGGAGAAGGTTATGGGCCATTGTATAATTTTAGTGACCTGCCCCACGGAGTCCGATGCCGTAAAACTGGCATCGGATCTGGTGACAAACAAACTGGCGGCCTGCGCCCAGATCCACCCGGTCAAAAGCATTTACACCTGGAAAAAGAAAGTCCACCATGATCCGGAATTTCGCCTGATCATCAAAACAAAGGGAGCGCTGTACAAAGAAGCTGAAACCTTTATCTGCAACCAACACGGATATGAGGTGCCCCAGATTGTCCGTGTTCCCATTGAAGACGGACTTAAATCCTACCTGGACTGGATCGACGAGAGCACAACGTAAACCGATTCCCGTCCGACCTCTTTCCGGGCCCCCAAACGCCTTTGGCAATCAGATTTTGAGTTGCTTCAGTGAAAGATAGGTCGCCTTGGCCAGATTTTCCCTGAGATTGGCTTCAAACCTCTTTTTCTCCCTCCGGGACAATGCCTCCCAGGTATCCGGCATATCCGTGTTTAATTGGGAAAACCGCCCCTGGGGCCTGGTAGTAACAACCCGGGTGCTGTTCTTCCGGGACAGTGCCAACTGGATGCCGATGTAAGACCGGGGCGGCTGGTTCACAAGACCCAGGAGGAATTTCCGGTCTGAAAATCCGCAGGCAAACAGCCCCTTGATATTCATCGCCTTTTTCGGAACAATCTCAATAAGCATGTCCACTTGTCCGGATGTCAACGCAGACCTGTCATCCACAGACACTGCCCTGTAGCCACTCTCCTCAAGGAACCGGGCAACCATCTCCGTGAGCTGATTTTTCACGGAAATGGATTCCACCATGGCAACCTTGTGGCCGGCCACCAATGTTTTTTTCTTGATGTACTGCGGATGCTCGGGAAACGTGTTTACAATACCGAATACTTTTGGAGGGACACCGGTATCGGCAGGCATTAACCATCCCAGACAGCCCGACAGGGAAGCAACGGCCAGGATGATAAGCAGGAGGGGCACCACTATCCTGCGCCCCTTCCCACCTGTCCGCATATATTGTCCGCCCGGCATCAACTGCCGAGCTTCAGCGCCAGTTCCGCCACCCGGCGACCCAACAGGCGGCCGTTTTCAAGGGACTTTTCATCCGGTGCACCCACACAGGCCACCCCGTAATGCCCCGTGGCCGCCATGGGATCTCCGGTGATGACCATCCCGTAAATCATCATGGCCTGGATAATCCCCATCATGGTTGTCTCCTTGCCGCCGGTGGGATCTGCGGATGTGGTGAATGCTGCGCCCACACGCCCTTCCATCTTCCTGCGGGTACTGACAAACCCGTCAAACACCTGCTTGAGTTCCGCTGCCATACCGCCGAAGTAAACCGGAGAGCCGGCAATAACGCCCCCGGCGTCAAGAAAGTCTTCCTTGGTCACCTGTTCACATGTCTTTAAAACAGATTCCGCCCCCTCCACACCATCAACGCCTTCTGCAACAGCCTGGGCCAGCCGTCTTGTGTTCCCGCCTTTTGAATAGTAAAGTACCAGAATCTTCATCGTCTCTCCTTAATCCGTAAAACCCGTTATACTGAAAAATCAGAACGCCACCTTAGCACCTTCAGGTATCCCGGTGCAAGCGTCCACCCGTTTTTGAAGTACAGGGCGCCAGGCAGGGCTGGTGCATGTACCTTGACTTCATGGCCTCACCCTGGTGGATCAAAAAATCACCAAACCTTATCCACATCTTTGCCCACACACCGGGTTGCTGCCCGCGGGCAGTCCGGCGGAGACGCCGGAGCCGGGCCTGTTGTTCAAAGTCAATTTGCTTTTGTTTGGCCACCATCTCCAGAAAATAACTGTCGTTCATGGCTTCTCCTTTCCTGTTGTCTTTCCGGAACAGGCTGATTTGCCTTAAAAATGCCCGAGCCCGCTCAGGCCCGAGTCCCCTGGTGTTTTCCGCAACAATTCCTTAACCGCATCAGCAAGGATCTCTATACCTTCCGCAATCTGATCGGCATCGGTCCAGGCCCACCCCAGGCGAAAGGCGTTCACAAACCGCTGATCCATGTCAAATACAGGCCCCGGCACCAGGTTGATCCCTTTGTCCAGGACAGAAATCAGAAGGGCAACACTGGAATATCCCCTGGGCAGGGTGACCCAGAGGGTAAATCCTCCGTTGGGGCGTGTCCACGAGACGTTTTCGGGCATGAGTTGATCCAGGCAGGACAACATCACATCCCGCCGCTCCCTGTAGATGCTCCTCATTTTTTCCAGGTGGCGGTCATAGGCACCGGAGGCCAGAAATGCCAGGGAAACTCCCTGCATCAGCGGCGGGCCGGTCTGATCCATGAGCCTTTTAAGCCGGGCGAATTCATCGATACGGCGGGGAGAACTGATCATCCATCCCATCCGGAGCCCGGACATCAACGACTTTGACAGTGAAGACATCACAATGGTCCGGTCCTGGCCCAGAAGATTGATCATGGGCTCCGGCGGAGTTCCCTCGATTCTCAAATCCTGGAAAATCTCGTCGGAAAGAACGATGCCGTTGTGTTTACCGGCCCAGCCGGCAATCCCCCTGTGCTGTTCCGCCATGACATCTTCACCCATTGGATTGTGAAAGTCTGGACAGATGCATAACAAGTGCGATCCGTCTTCGCCGGTTAACCGTTTTAACTGCGCCGGTACATCCATTCCCTTGTCCGCAACCACAGTATCCACCCAGTTACCGTTGCCCACAAATGCATCCACAAGCCCCTGGAAACCAGGTGCTTTGATAATGACGCGGCGGTTGTTCTCAGCAGCGTCCCGCGCAGTGATACTTGCCCCCTGCTGGGCCCCGTTGGTGATTAATACCTGTTCCGGGGAAACCGCCACACCTTTGTCCGCATACCTTGACGCGATGGCCTCACGCAGTTCGGGCATCCCTTTGAGATCCCCGTATTCCATGTACGCCCTGGTATTTTTTTTCATGGCTGCGGCAACCATCTCTTCAAAAAGGCCCGGCGCAATCAGACCGGGGTCGGGAATACCTTTTGCAAAATCCAGTACACCGGGCTGGGAAGCCACACTCATGAGATCGCAAAGTCCTTTTGACACCCCCTGGCGCAATTGCCGGGCAGCAACGGCCGGCCGGATACGGGGCGCCTCCCCCGATCCCGAAGACCGATGGTTTTCTGTATTCCTCTCATCCGGACACCGGGGGGCTGATACAAATGTCCCCCGCCCCACATGGCAATGGGTGAGGCCCTGGGCTTTAAGATCCTCCATGGCCCTGCGAATGGTGGCCTGGGTCACCCCTGCCTGTTTGGCAAAAGCAGAGACCGTAGGCAATTTGTCCCCCGGTGCCAGTTCTTTGTCCAGAATCGCCTTTTGAATCCTGTCGCGGATCTGTGCATACAAGGGTTTTCCTGATTTCTTGTCAATATCAATGGAGACCATACGCCACCCCTTTCGAATTAATACCGTATCAATACTGTATCAATATTACGATCGTCAAGCCTTATTTTGTTTTTACCGGGCTTGAACCCTGCCTGTTTCATTCGTATATTTATAAAATACACCCAACCCGAGAGGTACCCCTAAAAATGACGAAAACGCCTGCACCTGCAAAATTGGATGATATTGGTGACATTATCGCCCGGCACCTGGGCCAAAAGGACCATATCAATTGCTATATCGGATCCAACGCCGCCACGCCCACCGCCAGTATCCAGGCCCTGACCCGGGCCATAAAACATGATGCCGGCCGGCTTCCTTTTATGAAAATGATCCATATCCTCCTTCACGGCCCGGTTCCCTATGTTGAACAGGGCTTCCAGGATAAGGTCAGGGCCTATTCCATATTTTCGGGCGGAGAGGTGCGAAAGGCAGCAGACGAAGGCCGAGCCTATTACCTGCCCTGTACCCTGGCCAATATGGACCGTCTCATGGGCCGGGGATGCGGATATGAAATCGACCTGGTCATCGTAAAAGTCAGAAAAAATGAAACCACAGGTGAGTACAGCCTTGGTCTTTCGGTGGATGCGGTCCACGCCGCTCTTGATACCGCCGCACTGGTCATTGCCGAACTGGACCCGTCCATGCCTTTTACCCAGGGCCAGTCGGTCATTTCAGGCCAGGATATTGATTATATTATCGAAGAGGGCATCAAACCCGTATATACCTTTGATGCCCCGGATTTCGACAACCTGCCCAACCCGGACAGGCGTATCGGCGAATTGATCACGGAACATTTTCTTGAAGACGACACCACCCTCCAGGTGGGCATCGGGAAGATTCCCGATGCCGTGGTCGGCGTTATCAGCAGTTCGGGATACAAGGACCTGGGTGTTCAGACCGAGCTTTACGGTGACGGCCTCATGTACCTCCAGGAAAAGGGAATCATCACCAATAAAAAAAAGAAAATCAATACGGGCTACTCCACCACCAGCCTGATCATGGGCTCCCAAAAACTTTACGACTACGTGGATATGCGCACCCAGGTCCAGATGCGGCCCTGCATGTATACCAATGCAGCCCGGACCATCCAGGACTGCAGCCCGTTCCTTTCCGTGAACACGGCGATCGGCGTGGACCTGAGCGGCAATGTCTGGGCCGACTTTATTGATCCGTCCCGGTACTACGGCGGAGTCGGCGGACAGCCCGATTTTGTGCGAGCCCTGAGCCATAAAAAGCACGGCACCCCCATTATTGCCATCAAAAGCCTGACCGACAAAGGCGCGTCCAAAATCGTCACGGCCTGTCCTTCGGGTATCACCCTGACTACATCCGCCTATGACAGCGTCGTCATTGTGACGGAGTACGGCATTGCAGACCTCAGGGACCTGCCCCTGGGATTCAAGGGGCTTGCCATTGCCTCAATTTCCCATCCGGACCACCGGGAGCGCCTGGTTAAAACCATTTATGACGACCCCAGGATGACCAAACCCAAAGGTTTTTCCCTGGACAAAGTACCGCCCGGTGTCACCCTGTATTCCGGAAAAACACCGGTGTAAGTTCCATCCCCGATACCTGTCTTCACCTGGCCGCCCTGTTCCGGCCCCACGGTCCGGGGACGCATGGCCCGGGCATTCCTGAACTTGCGATTTCTCTTGTACTTTGGCATGGATTTGGTTAATAATCTGGCCTGCAGCTTATCCCTATGATCTGGCAGGAGAAAAGTTATGGATTTAAAGGAAATTTGTCCGGAAAAACTGTTCACCCCAGAGGAAAGCGTCAAAAAAATCAACAATGGCTCCAGAGTGTTTATCGGCACCGGATGCGGGGAGCCCCAGCGGCTGATCCGGGCCATGGTCGAGAACCAGTCGATTCAGGACATCATCGTCTACCAGATGCTCTCCACAACCCTGTCCGAATACCTGGATGACGATAATTTTCTGTCCAGGTTTTCCATCAAGCTCTTTTTTATCTCCATTCTCATGCGCCGGTTCGCCTTTGAAGGCAAAATCGACTATATCCCGGTGTACCTGTCCCAGATCCCGAAAATTTTCGAAGATAATGAAATCGGCCTGGATGTGGCGCTGATCCAGGTCAGCCCACCGGACGACCATGGATACTGCTCATTGGGCATTTCCGTGGACATCACCCTTTCGGGCATGAAAAACGCAGGCGTGGTCATTGCCCAGGTGAACCCCAACATGCCCAGAACCTGGGGGGATTCCCTGGTCCATATCGACGATCTTGATTACCTGGTGGCATATGAGGAACCTCTCCTTGAGTCCCTGCCCGAAGCCAAGAACCGGAAAGTGGTGGAACGGATCGGCCATTATGTGAACATGCTGGTGGATGACGGGGCCACCCTCCAGATCGGGTTCGGCCACCTGCCTGACGCGGTCATGCCCTGCCTTGCGGACAAAAAAGATCTCGGCATCCATACCCAGGTCATCACGGACGGGCTGCTGCCCCTGCTCAGGCGCAAAGCCATTACCAACAGGAAAAAAAACTACCTCCAGGACAGGGCTGTCACCTCCCTGTGCATGGGGTCCAGGGAGCTGTACGATTTTGTCAATGACAACCCCATGTTCTACTTCAGGTCCTCGGCATTTGTGAATGATCCCAATGTGATTGCCAAAAATGACAATCTTATTTCCATCAGCTCCGCGCTTGAAGTGGACCTTACCGGACAGATCTGCACCGACTCCAAAGGCTACCTGTTTTACAGCGGCATTGGCGACCAGGTGGATTTCATCCGGGGATCTTCCATGTCCGACGGCGGGTTTTCCATTGTGATTATCCCGTCAACGGCCCAGAACGGAAAGGTATCCCGGATCGTGCCCCATTTGAGTGAGGGAGCAGGTGTGGCCACCACCCGAGGGGATATTGATATTATCGTGACGGAATACGGGATTGCCGAAATCCGGCGCAAAAGCATTTCCCAAAGGGTCATGGAACTGGCCCAGATTGCCCATCCCAAATTCAGGAAAGAACTGGTTGAACAAGCCAAGCAACGGCATTACATATTTGCGGACCAGCTCCCGCCGACCAGCCAGGACCTGCTGTTCCTGGATTCTTACAACGACACCATGACCCTGCCCGGCGGCAAAAGCCTTGAAGTCCGCCCCCTGCTCCCTTCGGATGAATTTGAATCCAGGCATTTCTACTATTCCCTTCAGGAAGATTCAATTTATTACCGGTTTTTCAACAAGCGGAAAGTGTTTTCCAGGGAAATGCTCCAGCGCCAGTGGGCAGAGGTGGACTATCGGCGCAACATGAGCCTGATCGCGTTGATGCAACAGGGAAAACGCAAACAGATTGTTGCCATCGGCTCCTATGCCGAGGCAGGCAGGGACCAGGCTGAAGTGGCGTTCCTGGTCCGGGAAGAATTCCACGGCCAGGGCATCGGGTCTTTTCTGATCAATGCCCTTGAAAAGATTGCCAGGGAAAACAACTATACGGGTTTTACGGCCACGGTGCTGGCTGAAAATGAAAAAATGCTCTACCTGTTCCAGAAAAAATATCCCCAGGCCAGATTCATCCGAAACGGCACCGGGGAGGTAGACGTGGAAATGCCCTTTTCCTGATACCGCAACGGCCTGGAAAAGGGCATGATTGAATACTTATTTATTCTTTGAGCTGAGTTCGGAAAAATCCCAGTAAAAGAACTCCTTGATCTCATCTTCCCCGTCTGAATCCATGCGGCTCACCTCGATTTCACGCAACTCAATGCGGCGGATCTTACCGGAGATGGTTTTGGGCACGTCCTGGACAAACTCAATGATCCTGGGGATTTTAAACTTGGCGAGAATATTCATGGTATGCTTGAACAATTCAAGGGCCAGTTCACGGTTGCCCGTATATCCCTTGTTGAGGATCACATAGGCTTTAACAAGCTGGTACCGTTTGGGGTCCGGCGCACCGACAACGGCAGCCTCTGCCACGCCCGGATGTTCCAGCAGCGCACTTTCCACCTCAAAGGGGCCGATGCGGTAGTCGGAAGACTTGATCACATCGTCCGCACGTCCCACAAACCACCAGTAGCCGTCGCTGTCAAAAGAGGCCCGGTCACCGGTGTAATAAAAATTATCCACAAACACGGCACTCATCTTTTCCGGGTTTCCAATGTATTCCGCAAACAGGCCGATCGCTTTCCAATTGTTCATTTTCACGACGATATGACCGACCCGGTCGGGTTCGGTGATTTCGTTGCCCTCGTCATCAGCCAGGGCCACGTCATACATCGGAGACGGCATACCAAAAGAGCCGGACCGCATCTTTCCGGTCATCCAGGGGGGATTGCCGATCATGGCCGTACATTCGGTCTGGCCGTAAAAATCCCGGATTTCAGTGCCGGTATGGGTTTTCCATTGGGAAATCACCTCCGGATTCAACGGCTCACCAGCGGATATGGACTGGCGAAGGCAGGACAGATCATATTTTTCCAGGTCCATGTTCACAAACATACGCCAGGCCGTGGGCGGTCCGCAGAATGTTGTGACCTTATTGTCGGCAATGGCGTTGAGGTACGCATCCCCGTCCAGGGTGTCAAACCTGAAACCGGTGACCGTAGCGCCCACATTAAAGGGGACGAAAAACGACGACCAGGCCCACTTGGCCCAGCCGGGGGCACTCAGGTTATGGTGAACATCATCGGGCCTGACACCGATCATCACAGTGGTGGACAAATGCCCCACAGGGTAGGATGCGGCCGTGTGGCCCACCCGCTTGGGAAGCCCTGTGGTACCCGAGGTAAAAAAGCAGAACAGGATTTCGTCAGATGCCGTATCTGCAGCCTCTGCCTGGTCCGGTTCGGCATCAATAGTCTCAAAAGAGGTCCACCCCTCCCGCTCGCCCAGAACCAGTTTCACACGGGGTGCAATACCGGTTTCGGCAATGGCCTGCTCCAGGATATCCACGGAAGCCTCATCTGCCAGGATCACATCGGGTTTATAGGTTTCAAACCGGAATTCCAGCTCCCTGGGGGTCATTGTGGTTGCCGTGGGGACCGATACAATGCCGGCCTTGATGCAGGCCAGGCTGGCAAACCAGACTTCCGGGCATATAGGTGTCATCATATACATATTGTCTTTGTGGCCGACGCCTTTGCCTTTCAGAAAATTGATCAGGCGGTTGGCCGTTGAGGACATTTCCTGATACGAAAAGGAGCAGGTATCCCGGGTATGGATGTCCGTATATATCAGGGCGGTTTTGTCCGGGGTCTCGACCACATGTATATCTTCGAAAACTTCTTTGGCCCAGTTGAAACGGGCCGGGAGTGTCATGGCATTCAAATTTTCAAAGAAGGATTTTGCTTTGGCTTCCTTTGCGGAATCGTCTGGCATCTGATTGATCTGGATGACGTCTTTGTAGAGCTCTTTCATACCGTAAAACACTCCTTGCAATCCGAATTAATGTTATGTATAGCTGGTCCGAAAAATATTGATTCTATAATGGATCGTCCTCGGGTTTGTCAAAATTTTTTTTGACGGTTTTGGCCCGGGGAAGATCAAAGCCCAAGCAGACCTTATGACAGACACCCCCGTTACCCTTATCATGGCCCCGCTCCAGGGATTCACAGATGTGACCTTCAGGAACGTTTACGCCCGCCATTTCTCAGGCATTGACATGGCCGTCGCCCCTTTTATTTCCACCATGGGCCAGCAGCGGCTCAAGCCGTCCAGGATACGGGATGTCGATCCGGACCACAACAGGGCCCTTTTTGTGGTTCCCCAGATCCTGGGCAATGTGGCCAGGGATTTTATCTTTCTGGCAGACCATCTGTATGCCATGGGGCATCAGCAGGTGAACTGGAACCTGGGCTGCCCCCATTCCAAAATCGCCAAAAAGCATCGGGGATCGGGCCTGCTGTTATACCCGGAACGGATCGACGCCCTGTTGTCCGAAATCATCCCGGGTATGAAGCCCACACTGAGCGTTAAAATCCGCCTGGGACGACGGAACAAGGATGAAATCCATGACCTGCTCCGGGTATTTGACAAGCACCGCCTGGATGAGATCATCCTCCACCCCAGGACCGGTGAACAGATGTACACCGGCCACTCCGATCTTGATGCGTTCGGCCGGGCCGCCCAGGCCGGCAGACACCCCTTTGTCTATAACGGGGATATCGTGGATCTGGCTTCTTTTGAACGGGTCCGGCAACAGTTCCCTGATATCCACAGAATCATGATCGGCCGTGGCCTTTTGTCCAACCCCTTTCTTCCCGAAGATATCAAGGGAATCAGCCCCCCGGAGCCCCGGCTGAAACGGCTTAAGGCCTTTCACGACGACCTGTTCCAAAGCTATGCCACGGTATTTTCGGGCCCGGGCCACCTTACCGGCCGGATGAAAGGGTTCTGGAGCTATCTTGGGCCTTCTTTTGAAAACAGTGCAAAGCCGTTGAAAAAAATTTTAAAGGCCACAAGTATCCCGGCCTATACGGACAGGGTCAACGCCCTTTTCGACCTGAATCCCAAATTCCTTCCGGGCCGCCCTTTAAGCTGAAATCAAAAAGCGGCCCTGAAAAGAGGCGGGGATAGTAAACCGGCCCGGATGAAAATCCGAATTAAATATCCGCGCCTGCCCGGTATCCGTCATGAACCGCATCAAAGGCCATGGCCACGGCAGATGCATCTCCAATAACCCGGCAGTCAATCCCCAGGTCCCCGGCAATGGACTCCAGGGGATTGTAAGGGACGGAACCGGCTGCCACAACAACCGTGTCCACAGCCATTTCCAGGAGATCGCCGTCCTGTTCGATTTCAAGGCCGGTCTCCGTGACCCTGACCACTTTGCCAGCAGTAATGGACTCGATCCCGAACCGGCCCATGTCCTGCATCATGCCCCATTTGGTGGATTTGCCGATATCCTTGCCGATCCGGTCGGTCATCTCGATCAGGCATATCTTTTTGCTGCCCCGGGTGGCCATCTCGAACAGGCTTTCCGGGGACTCCGCCTGGTTCACCAGAAGGAATTTAAGGGTCTCTGCGGACACCGTGCCCTTCTCCGCAAGAAAAAGAGCGGTTTCAACCCCGACGGCACCGCCGCCCACCACCGCCACTTTTCTGCCTGTGGACACCTTGTCCTCAAGCACATCCCAGGCCCCAACCACATGAGGCATGTCCATGCCGGGAATTGCCGGTGTCATGGGCTGTGCTCCTGTGGCCAGGATCACGACATCCGGGGCCTGGTTTTCCAGGACCTCCCGGTCCGCCTCCCGGTTCAGGACCACAGGTATCTTTTCCACACTGAGCTGATGTTCAAGATCCGTTGCAAACTGGGCAAATTCCTCCCGGCCCGGAGGGGCTGCGGCCAGGTGAAGCTGCCCGCCCAGGCGGCCGCCCTGCTCATAAAGCGTGACATCATGACCCCGGCGTCTGGCCGTGAGCGCGGCGGTCATTCCGGCAGCACCGCCGCCGACCACAAGCACTTTCTTAGGCGTTCCGGCCATGGACGCATCTGCTTTGTACTCATGACCGGCCAGGGGATTGCAGAGGCATTCCACATGTTTGAGCTTAAACAGGTTGTCAAAGCACCCCTGGGCGCAGGCAATGCAATGGACAATTTCCTTTTCCCTTCCCTGCCTGGCCTTTTCCGGCAGATCCGGGTCCGCAATGAGGCTCCGGCCCATGGCGACCATGTCGCAGTATCCCTGGCGGATCATATCCCGGGCGGTTTCAGGATCATTGATTCTGTGGCTGGCGATCACCGGGACATCCACGGCAGATCTGATATCCCGGGCCAGGTATCCGAACGCTCCCCTGGGCACCTGGGAGACAATCTGGGGGACCCGTGCCTCGTGCCATCCCACATTGATGCACAGGGCATCCACGGGGCCTTTGGACAAAGCACCGGCATATGCCAGCAGATCCTGCCGGTCATTGCCGCCCGGCATGAAATCATTTCCGTTCATTCTCACGATCAGGGGAAAGTCGGGCCCCACAGCATCCCTGACCGCCCCGACCACCTCAATTCCGAACCGCATCCGGTTTTCCAGGCATCCGCCGTATTCATCCGTACGCTGGTTGGTGAGCGGGGAAAGAAACTCGGAAATCAGGTAACCCGTACCGCTTAAAATCTCAACCGCGTCAAACCCTGCTGCTTTCACCCGGGCTGCGGCAGCGGCAAACGCGGCAATGGTGGATTTGATTTCCCCGGTTTCCAGCGCCCTGGGGGTCTCTTTGGTCATCCGTGACGCCACGGGAGAAGGCGCCACCGGCTGCTGGCCATTGATAAAAAAAGAAAAATTATACCGGCCCGCATGGTTGATCTGGACAGCAGACAGGGAACCGTTTTCCCGGATCGCATCCGCCAGACGGGAAAGCCCCGGAATAAACCTGTCCTCGTGAGCGCCGATATTCTGCGTATTTCCGGACAACGCATCCACAGTGGCATATCCCACGCAGATCATGCCGGGCCCGCCCTGGGCCCTGCGGGCGTAAAAATCAACAATCTGGTCTGTCACTTCAAACTCATGGGCCATGCCGAGATGCATGGCCGGCAGGTAAATCCGGTTGCAGATCTCCAGTGTGTTGATACGAATGGGGTCAAACAGGGGATCGCTCATCTTTCCTCCTTGTTTTTCTTTTTAAGTCCTTTAAATTTAATTAATTTCTTTTGCAGGGTGCGGTCAATCACATATGCCCTGAGCCCCCTGGCCATCTGGGTGAGTTCCAGGGTCAGTGCAGCATCCTCCCTGAATCCCAGCCCCCGGGTGCAGGCATCCCGCAGTTGTATCTCTGCATCCACGATTTCTTTGGCAAACCTTGGATAAAAACTCAGGTCCTCAGGGTCCATCCCCCTTTTCATGCAAGCGTTGAGTTTTATCGCCAGCTCCAGGTCCTGGTCGTCAAACCGGTCGGCTTCAACAGGCATGATCAATCCAAGGCCGGCAAGCCGCTGCAGCTCTTTCGGCGTCAATCCGGACGCTTTTAGAAAAGCGTCGGTATCCATTTTCCCGGAACCTGTTCCAAATACCGTGGACTGGAGCTCAAGCAGGGGGGTGATATCCCTGCCTTTGTCCATTTCGCGAAGAAGTCCCTTGATTGCGGCCAGGGGAAGGCGGCGAGAGGACTGAACCTTTTTGATAAAGGCGATGCGATCAATGCACACCGGATCATAGTAAGCCATATTCGGGCTTGTTTTAACGGGTTGGGGCAGCAAGCCCCTATTCACATAGAGCAGGATCGTCGATTTGGCCACACCTGTGGCATCGGCCAGTTCTTTCATTTTGAGCATGGGCTTGTTGTTCGTTGTTCTGGGCCGTCCGCCTGGGTCTCCCAAGATATCCTCCATGCAATGATACAGATTTTTTTAAGGATATATCGCCAAAAAAATAAAAAGTAAAAACTATCACTTTTCACTTTTTGGATGACTATAGATGGGGGACAAGGGGTTGTCAAGAAATTATGACTTTAGAATTTTTTCAGAGGGATATTCCATTTTTTCATGTACTTCCAGACCAGGGTGCGGCTTTTGCCGATCCGCCGGGCCACTTCAGCCTTATTCCAGTTGCAGGCATTGAGCAGATCTATCAGTTCTTCCCTGCTGCCGGGAGGCGTTGCGGACGGAGAAGCCTGCTTTGAAACATTGACAGATCGTGCGGCCTGCTGCGGAGGACGCGACCCATCATTGTCCCGGACTTCTCCGGGCAGATCCTGCACGGTGATATCCCCGGACCGGCAAAGCACAAAAGCGTGGGCAACGGCATTTTCAAGTTCCCTGACATTTCCCGGCCATGGATAGGCCATCAACGCATTCATGGCGCCGGGTGAGATTCCCTGGATATTCTTGCCCTCCCGCTGATTTCCCTTTTGGATGAAATGCGATGCCAGCAGGGGGATATCTTCCAGGCGCTCCCTGAGCGGGGGCAGCCTTACAGGAAAGACGTTCAGCCGGTAATACAGGTCCTCACGGAACCTTCCCTCCCGGGTCAGCGCCCTCAGCTTCTTATGTGTGGCCGCAATCACCCGGATGTCGATCTTTCTTTTGCGATTGTCGCCGACCCGCTCAATTTCCCGCTCCTGAAGGACCCTGAGCAATTTCACCTGCATGTAAGGGGTCAACTCACCGATTTCATCCAGGAAAACCGTACCGGTATCCGCTTGTTCAAATCTGCCGATACGATCCTTGTGCGCCCCGGTAAAAGCACCTTTGACATGACCGAACAATTCGCTTTCCAAAAGGGTTTCGGACAGGGCGGAACAGTTCACCGTGACCATGGGCCTGTGGTTTCCGGCGGACTCATAGTGAATGGCCTTTGCCACCAGTTCCTTGCCGGTTCCGCTCTCTCCCTGGATAAGAATGGTGGCACGGCTGTCCGCAGCCGCCCGGACGGCATGGAAAACATTTTCCATGGCCGAAGATTTTCCGATCATGTTTCCCAGCCGGTAGTGCTTTTCAAGTTGGTCTGTTGCGGACCGTTTTTCTTTTTTCAACCGGTTAAGGTCCGTAAGATCGGTAACGGTTTCCACCACCCCCAGCACCAGACCTGTTGCGTCCCGGGCCACCCGGGCATTTTTGATCACCGGGACATCATAGCCCTCCTTGTGGCGTATAAAACACTCCTTGGCTTCGGTTTTGCCGTGGCGTAACACCCCGCACGCCCGGATATCTGCCGGACAGCGCCTGCCGTAACACCGGCTGCACTTGATCAGGGCACACCCCTGACCGACCGCCTCTGCGGCCGAATATCCGCTGATGTTCTCCATAGCCCTGTTCCATGCGGTGATCACCCCGCTGTCGTCAAGGGTAAACAGCCCCTCAGCCATGGTATCCAGGATCTGATTTACAACATCTGTATTCCACATCTCATGGGTTTTCACATGCCACCTTCCCGGCTAAACCTTACCTGTTACGGGTGTCAGGTTAGGTAAGGTTCGCCGGGGTGTCAATCCTTATTCTCAAATGGATCTGATTTCCTGTTCCTGCCCGTCCCCTGACAGGCATCCCGCATTCATGTTGAAATACCCATTTTGGGCAGGATGTAAATCTGGAGCAGCAGGTACACTGCTACAAAACCGCCTATGAACAATAAAGTTTCCATTTGTATTCTCCCCGGTTTGTTCGGATTTATTTGCCGTTTTCCGGCCGCCACAAAACGTCCCGGCGGCACGATGCCCTGTTTATGATATAAACATAGCAATGATTCCACCCTTTTCCAGCGTCACAGATGACATGTATCCGGGCTGCCGGACATGAACATCCTTGAATCAGGATGAATTTTGTGTCAGAAATGTATCTTTAACAGCTTCCGGACATGCCCAAAAATTGATAGAGATATGCACAAGCCACTCCTGTTCATCATCGTTATTTCAGGTATACTCCTGACAGTTGCCGTTTTGTTTTTCCCGGTTGCTTCAAATAAAGCAATTATGGCAATACGGTTTCATTTGCCATGGTCCGGGACTGATGAACATGGGACAACTGAAGAACGTGTCCGTGCCTTGGAGAAAATGCCCCTGGCAGCCGGGTCCGGCATTGCCAAAAAATCTCTTGCCATGCTGGAAGAGTTTTACGGGATAAATCCGGATCTTGTCGTCACAATCCTGAATTTTAAAGGCATTGCAATTCACCCGGATACCCCACTGGAAGAAACGGCCCGCCGGAACGGCCTCAGTGTTGACGCCCTGTATAAAATGGTCAGGGAAGCCGGCCTCAGCCAGAAATTATGAGTGGAGAAATTCAAACAGGGCAGGTTCTGACCCTGATTATGTCAATCCAATTCATAACAAATGACAGAAAGTATGTTCCGAAAGAACCGTAACGGGAATACCGGGTCAGTAAAAAATGCTGAAAATTTGAGCGTTATTTGCTGTGCAACCACGGAACGCAGAAATTGAATCGGAACGTGATTTTGAAAACAGCCATAACCACACCGAAACCATATATAAGGAGATGAGTCATGCCGATTTTTGAATATAAATGCGATGCATGCGATAAAACCTTTGAAAAGCTGGTGTTTGCCAATGATACCGAAAGGATCAGATGCCCGGAATGTAACAGCCCGGACGTCACCAAACAGATGAGTGCCGGAAGCTTCACGGTTACAGGAAGCGGTGGATGCGCACCAGGCGGCGCTACTCCCTTTTCATGAGCAAGCTGATGTTGTGCGCCGGTCCGGCGCACCACTCTTATTGTTTCTTATTGTTCCGCCGCAACCATTGAAAAAGAAATTGCCTTTGCATATCAATGATTTTCATTTATTATATGAAACAAATTTTTACAACCCCAACCCATTTGGAGACCCGACATGATCCAGAAACCCCAACGAATCCTATTTGCCTCTGACCTGTCAACGGATATGAAACAGGTATTTGAGCATGCCGCTGCATTTTCCGCCTATTCAGGCGCCCATATCATCGTGCTTCACGTGATGGAGGAAGCCAGCAAAAGCTCTGAAAAACTCGTGCGGATGGCCTTTGGAGAAACCCTGTATCAAAACCTGAAAAACGAGCAGAAGACCGGGGCACAGAACCTGCTCACCGGAAAAAATGTGGATGCCCTGCGCATCCGCCAGGCCATTGCAGGCTTTTTCTCGGAAGGAGATCAGGATCCGGCATCAATGGCAGACGGGTCTCCCATTGAAAAAATCCTGGTTACGGAAAGCAAATCCATTGCCTCCGAAATTGCCCAGACTGCCGTGGAAGAAGGCTGTGATACCATTGTCATGGGATGCAAGCAGCAAGGTCTTATCGCCGAAGCCATGGGGGACAATGTGGTCCGCAAGGTATTAAAACGGACATCCACCCCGGTATTCATCGTGCCTTTGGGTAAAAAATAACCCGGCATCCCCGGGATTACCCGCCACAAAAACGTTTTACCTGATCCAGATAAGGGGCCATTCCATGAATAAATATGTCATTGTGATTGGCCCCTTTGATTTCCAGCAGAAACTTTTCCGATATCGGACAGGCATCGTACAGGGCCTGTCCGTCTGAAAAAGGAATAAGGTGGTCAAGCTCGGCATGGATCACCAGGCAGGGACAGGTGATTCCGGCCATTTTATCAAGGTTTTCCTTTCCCTTGAGCCTTTCAATCCCGGCAACAGCCGGGTCCAGCCCCAGCACCCTGAGCAATGGGCCTGACAGGGCAAATCCGCTTTCAATGATAAGACTGTGGAATGCTTCAGGTGCAGAGGCCGCAAGTTCAATGGCAGGGGCGCTGCCCAGGGACCTCCCCATCACGGAAAGCGGGCCTGTGATTTTCTTTTTTTCCATCAATTCCTGCAAAAATTCCAGAATCACATGGGCATCCGACATCATGGCGGTTACGGATGGTTCTCCTGTGGATGCGCCATACCCCCGGTAGTCCACCACACCAAAATTGACCCCGGCCCTGGATGTAAAAAAATGGCCCAAATCATCATAATCCGAAACGATTTCCCCGTTGCCATGAAAGAATAAAAGCATCGGCGCACCGGGATTGTTTATGTGCAGGGAAGCGCCCAGAGAAACGCCTTCTGCAACAGGGATCATAATGTCTTCACGATCCGGCCGGGCTGCCCTGCCCGGCATCTCTTTTCTGGGATGGAACAGGTACGCAAGTATATGGGGACTGTCCAGTGCAGTATAGTCCGATGCCATGTTCATAACGACTCTCCTTTTTCTGTTTGTTTTGTTTCACTTCCCCTTGCCAGAGTGACAACTATCCCCAATCCGGCGATTACAGCACCCGCCGCCATGGCATCACGGAATCCTGCCATGAAAAACGGTGCCATTTCAGGTGCGTACCGGTCCAGTCCCCGGCCCTGGGTCAGTGCCGTAAAGGAGTGGGTAAATACGGCACTTGACAGGGCAACCCCCAGAACCATTCCCAGATTTCTGGCTGTGGCCACGGCTCCCGAAGCAATACCGCGCCGGTCAGCCGGTACGGCTCCCATCACAACCCTGCTGTTGGGAGAGATAAACAGGGATGTTCCCACACCTGCCAGGGCCAGGCGCCAGAGAATACCGGACATTTCCTGTGCCGGGGAAAGCTGTCCCAGCAATACCAGGGCCAGGGCCAGGCAAAACATTCCCGCACCACATAATATCCTGGAACCGAACCGGTCTGACAGGGCACCTGCGACCGGAGAGACCAGCAGGAGAAAAAGAAACGGGACAATCATGACCAGCCCGGTGCGGGCCGGGGAAAGTCCGCAGGCCAGACTCAGGTAAAACGGCATCATGAAAATCAGGGAAAATAATGCGGCAAAAAGGACCAGTGAAGCAGCCAGGGGCAGAATAAACCGCCTGATTTTAAATAATCCCAAATCAAACAACGGATACCGCACCTTACGGGCATTCACGGCAAATCCAACCCCGGAAAGGACGCCAATTGTCCAGCAGAGAATTGTCCGCACGGAACCAAGGCCCCACTCCCCGGCGTTGGTCAGGCCGATAATCAGGCTGGAAATCAGGATAATGACCAGCAGGCTCCCGGCAATATCCATGGATTCGCCGCATCCGCCGGCCTTATCTCTCAATACAGTACCGGCATACATAAGGGCAGCCACCCCCACGGGGATATTGATAAAAAAAATACTGCGCCAGGAAAAACACTCCAAAAGTATGCCGCCGGCCAGCGGGCCTGCGGTAAGGCCTGCGGCCACGCATGCCCCCACAAGGCCCAGGGCCCGTCCCCTGTGCGCCGGTTCAAAGACGTCGACAATCAGTGCGGGAGAACAGGCCATGAGCATGGATGCGCCCATGCCCTGTATCACCCTGGCCATCACCAGGAAAGTGACATTTCCCGAAATCCCGCATAAAAAAGATCCCAAAGTAAAAAAGACAAATCCGGAACGGTAGACAAAGAAGCGGCCCCTGATATCGGAAAGCCTGCCAAAGGTCAGCAGAAGGGAAGAAACGGTCAGCAGGTAAGCCGTGACTACCCACTGGATGGACTCCATATCCTCAGAAAGCGCCTGCATCATATATGGCAGGGCAACGTTGACAATACTTGAATCCAGCGTGGACATGAAAATGGAAACCGCCACCAGAAAAAAGACCTGCCACTTTTTATCCAAAGACACCTCCGCAGGATCAGCCTCTTAACTTACCATTCACTTCTTTTGCTAATCCAAAGAGTATGGTATATCTTTCAGGTTGACAAGAAAAATAACCCTATTGAGGAGCCCATGGCCACAATCAACGACATCGTATTAATTCACCTTGAAGACGCCCCGGTTTCATTCGCCCGGGTTGAAAGCATACTCCCGGACCATAAAAAAGACTGGTATCAGATCAAGTTGCTGATGTTGCAGGTGCCGCTTCAGGTCGTCACCTGGATATTGAAAGACGATTACATTAACGGCGGGGATTTTTTCATGAACGGGAAAAAAATGCGCCTGGATGTTGTCGAATGCCCCGGCGAAGAACCCGGAACCATTGAATTTGAAAAGGCGCCTCCTGAAGATAGCTCCCGTACCGACAAAGAGGATTCAAAAGGGGATGATACCCGGGATGCATCAAAGGGAAAAATCATCTCTTTTGCATCCCTTAAGAACAGCAAAACAGACCCGGAACCGGATATTGGATAACCCCAAAACCATCCTGTCCGCCTCCAGGCGAACCGACATTCCCGGATGTTACAGCCCCTGGTTTCTGGATGGGATTACCAGGGGGCAGTTCACAATAATCAACCCGTTCAACCGGCAGAGCCGGATCGTTGATGTTACGCCACAAGCCGTCCACACCATTGTGTTCTGGTCAAAGCACATCGGCCCGTTTCTTGACCTGAACCTTGACCGCATCCTGACAGACAGGGGATATCACCTTTTTTTCAACCTCACCGTCAACGCCACCACCCCTTTGCTTGAGCCGGGTATTCCGAACCTTAAAATACGGCTGGCACAAATCGCCCGGCTCTGCCGGACCATAGATCCGTCCCAGATTTCCTGGCGGTTTGATCCGATCTGTTTTTACAGGGTAAACGGGGAGTCCGCCACCAATATGTTTGATTTTGAGCATATTTCAGCATATTTGTCCGACCTGGGCATTAGGCGCTGCATCACCAGTTTTTACGATCCCTATAAAAAGGTGAATCAGCGAATTCGCCGCCTTGCCATGGCGGGAAAACCACAGATTGAATTCACAGATCCGGATACCTCCGTCAAAAAAGAAGTCATACAAAAAATGGCAGGCCAGTTGGCAGAAAAAGGCGTACAACTGTATCTTTGCTGCGAAGCCGAACTTTTGGATGCACTTGGCCTGCAGAAAAACATCGCATCCGGCGCATGTATTGACGGCAGGCTTTACAAGCGGTTGTTCGGCGGCACCCCGGAAACGGCAAAGGATTACGGCCAGCGGCGGCAGCAGGGCTGCCAATGCACCAGATCCGTTGACATCGGCTCATATGCGCACCACCCCTGTTATCACAACTGCCTGTTTTGCTATGCCAGGACAGAAAACGATTTACCCGCGAGAAAACCCGGACACCAATGAAAATAAAAGACCTTGATATAAAAGGAAAGACCTTTCTGGCCCCTTTGGCCGGCATCACCAATCTCCCATTCAGGCAACTCGTCAGGGAATGCGGTTGTGCAGTTGTCTGTTCCGAGATGGTGAGTGCTAAAGGTATATTTTACAACTCGGAAAAAACCTTGACCCTGCTCCGGTCCATCCCGGAAGAGCGCCCCCTCTCAATCCAGATATTCGGATCGGATCCGGATGCCATGGCAAGGGCCGCAGCATTTGTGGACGAAATGGGAGTTGCCGACATTCTTGATATCAATTTTGGATGCAGCGTCAAGAAAGTGGTGAAACAGGGAGCAGGCGTTGCACTGATGAAAGAGCCACAAACCGCCCGTGATATCCTCAGGGCGGTCAGAAAAAGCACGGATCTGCCCTTTACCATTAAAATGAGGACTGGCTGGGACAATTCCGGGGACCAGGCTGTCGCTCTTGCAAAAACAGCCCGGGACGCGGGTGTGGATGCAATTGCCATGCATCCCAGGACCGCTTCACAGGCATTCAGGGGAACAGCGGACTGGAACCAGATCAAACGGTTAAAACAGGAAGTTGACATTCCCGTGATCGGAAACGGGGATATTAATTCCCCGGAAGATGCCGTAAGGATGCTGGAACAGACCGGATGCGATGCGATTATGGTAGGAAGGGCCGCCATGGCCAACCCGTTTATTTTTTCACAGATCGAAACTTTTATCGAATCAGGCAGTTACACCTGCCCGCCACCCGGCGAAATATTTAGAAAAATGGAACGGCTGACCCGGCTTTATGTGGAGTATTTCGGAGAGCAGACCGCCTGTAAAATGCTGCGGGGCAGGCTCTCATGGTTCGTCAGGGGCTTTCCGGGGGCATCGTCGTTCAGGCGGGAATTGTCCCGACTGGAAAGCCGGGACGAAACGTTTGCGTTGATACAGGCCTATGAAAAAGACCTGTCACTCAGGCTTTGACGTACTCTGCCGTACCCACCGAAGAGATTCCGCCGCGCGGCGTAAATTCACCGGTGACTTTCATGCTTAAGGGTTTGAGCACCTCAACAAGATCATCCAGGATTTTATTGACCACATGTTCGTAAAACATCCCGACATTCCGGTACTGCATCAGATAGTACTTCAGGGATTTTAACTCGACCAGATGGGCATCGGGTCTGTATTCAATGATAATGGTGCCATTGTCCGGCAATCCCGTCATGGGACAGACAGAAGTATACTCGGGCTGGGTGATCCTGATATCAATACTTCTTTTGGATTTATACGCATATTCGATGGGTTCCAGAAGATCTTTCCGGATGACATCCGGTGTATCCACGGCAAAGGGAGTGTCATATTGTTTGTTTTCCATTAATTCTTCGATTCCTTTATAATAATTTTGACAAATCAGTCGTAGCCGGCGTCCAGCGGCCGTTTCCGGGAAGTTTCCCGAGACTGGTAATTTTATTTTTCCCATGGTAACATAGACGCTGTGAGGATTCAATATAAGCATCTGTCGCGGGATTCTGACGAAAAAAAAGCGGAGTTTGTCGCCGGGTGTCAGATCGTAAAAAACACTTGACATCAGGGACAAAACGATAGATAAATACGCTGCATTCTGTTAGAATGCTGTTAAAAATCCTTTTAATGCTCGCATCTGAATCCAGAACGGTTGAAACTCGAGGTCTTGTACACTCAAATTAATCATTCGTGCGACATTGGTTACATTCCGAAGGAGGAAGCAAAATAAATGAACGATTTTTTACAGAGCCTTCGTAACGGACAGGCTGAAAAACAGCGTGCCCCTAAAACACGCAAAAGCTATGACAACTCATATCATTATTCAAGCGGTCCCAGGTTTCCCTCTTATGGCGGCGGCGGTGGATATCCCAGTTCCAGAAACCCGCAGATGAAGCGGCAGCCTGGACCTCCGGGCCTCCCTCCCCACCAGCAGCAGGGCAACCAGATGCCGCTTGAAGATCAGAACATTACGCTTCTGGCCGATGTTCTGGACAACCTGAACAACCAGGTCGAGACCCTGGTCAAAAACCAGGAGTACATGATCACGGTTCAGGAAAGAATGGCAGACCTGCTTCAGCGCCAGGCAGATTCCATGGAGTTGGTGATGGCTCACCTGAATATCGCCCCGGATGCAGCAGCACCCCACACACCTCAGCAGCAGCCGGTATTTGAGCATCACTATGTTTCTTCTCAGGAGCCTGAAGAAGAAGAATATGATGGCACGGTTGAAGAACTGCTGAAGGCAGAGCTTGAACAGGAAAAGGTCAAAAAGGCAGCCCAGGCTCAGCCTCAGCCACCGGTCAAGCCTGTACTGAGAAAACGGAGAAAAGTCGTCAGCACGGAACCTGTCGTTTCCAGCGCTCCCCAAGGTAACGCAAAGTTGATGCCCAGAGATGAAATCATGGACATCATCAATGGCATGCGGGATGAAGGCGCCACCTACGACCAGGTTGCCAAACGCCTTATCGATCTGGGTCAGCCGACATTTTCCGGTCGCGGCGAATGGCATGCCCAGACGATCCACAGACTCTGCAGTAGAAAATAGGCCATCGTTTATTTTATGCTTTCATCCGGCAGGACAGATGTGTTCTGCCCTGTCGGACAGGTCTATTCTTTCTTCCTAAGTCCATCCATATAGGCATCCCACTCAACCGGCAGCATCTGGCGCTTCCGGGTGTTACACGTCTTGCAGCAGGGAACCAGGTTAAATTTTTCAGAACGTCCGCCCCGGGCGATGGGAATCACATGGTCCATGGTCAGTTCTTTCGGGGGAAATGCGTTTTTGCAATAATGGCAAATTCCGTTGGCGCGTTTCCGCTTCCACCACTGGCTTGCCCGAAGTTGCCTGGCTTTTGCACGCTCTTTTTTGATGACAGCTTCGTCTGAAAAGGTAAAGTACGGATCCATTTCCAGTTAGTATCCGAATTCACTTAGGTGGCGCTGGTTGGAAATCCAGTCCTTGGTAACTTTCACAAACAGCTTGAGCAATACCCTGGTGCCAAGCATTTCTTCAATATCTTTCCTGGCACTGCTGCCGATCCGTTTCAGCATGGTGCCTTGTTTGCCTATGATAATACCTTTCTGGGATTTACGGACCACATGGATGCTGGCATGGATGACGATCAGTTTCTTTTCCACCTCAAAGGCATCCACGGTCACGGCGCTGGAATAAGGGATTTCCATTCCGGTAAGGCGGAACACTTTTTCCCTGACGATTTCCCGAACCATAAATTTTTCCGAAACATCAGTAAAGGTATCTTCCGGGTAGAGCCTGGGTCCGATATTCAGGCTGGTTTCCAGTTCCTGGAGCAGACTTTCCGTCTGCACCCCCTTTTTAGCGGAGATGGGCACAATGGCTTTAAAATCGAATAATGACTTGAACTCACCCACCAGCACATAGACATCGGCCTTATTGGCCAGGTCAATCTTATTCAGCCCAAGGACGACAGGCTTTGCCTCTTTTTCAAGCCGCCTTAAAATCAACTTTTCTGCGGAATAGTTACGGGATGCCGCATCCACCATAAACAGAATCACGTCCACATCTTCCAGCGCCTGCATGGCCTGGTCCACGATCCGCTGATTCAAAAGCGTGGTGCTTTTATGGATTCCCGGCGTATCCACAAATATAATCTGGGAATCAGGCCGGTTGATGATACCGATGATATTGTCCCTGGTGGTCTGGGGCTTTTTGGAAGTAATGGAAATCTTCTGGCCCAATACATGGTTCAGCAATGTGGACTTGCCTGCATTGGGGGCGCCGATGATGCCGACAAATCCGGACCGGGTTTCTTTTTCCGTCATTGATCCTCTCCCATATCGTACCATTCAAGCAGGTTATTGATTTCGTCCCATATGGTCTCCCTGCCCTTCCGTGTTTTGGCGGAAAAGAGGATGACCCCGTTTTTATCCCGGTTGAGCTGGGAACAGATGGCAGCTACCCGCTTGGCCTGCTTTGTGGCGGACAGCTTGTCCGCTTTGGTCAGGACCACCAGGTAAGGCATATCGTGGGACTCCAGCCATTTTGCCATTTCAAACTCTTCCTGCCTGGCATCCCGGCGGATATCAATCAGTAGTATAAGTCCCAAAAGATTTTCCCGGCTGGAAAGATACCGCTCCACCATTGGCTGCCACTGGGCCCTGATTTTCTTGGAAACTTTTGCATATCCGTAACCGGGCAGATCCACCAGGGAAAGGGTTTCGTTAACCAGAAAAAAATTAATCAACTGGGTACATCCGGGTTTGGAACTGGTTTTGACCATATCCTTTCTCCGGATCAGAGTATTGATCAACGAAGATTTCCCCACGTTGGACCGGCCGGCAAATGCGATTTCAGGAAACGCATATTCCGGATAATGAGACGGTTTGACCGCACTTTTAATAAATTCTACCTCATGGATCTTCATGAATACGCTTTTAGATACCCTTCCATACGGTCCATGCCGATTTTAAGGTTTTCCATGGAATTGGCATAGGAAAACCGCAGATATCCCTCGCCATTGGCTCCGAAATCAATCCCGGGCGTCACACCGATATGGGCCTTGTCCAGGATATCAAATGCCAGTGCATAAGAGTCCCCGGAAATGTGTTTGGCATTGGCGAACACATAAAAGGCCCCTGTGGGCTCCACGGTAATGCCCAGCCCCATGTCCTTGAGACGGCGGATGACAAACTTTCGCCGTTCATTGTAGGTGTTGCGCATATGTTCGGTTTCTTCTTCCGCACCGGTGAGGGCGGCGGCCCCGGCCAGTTGGATCACGGAGTTGGCACAGATGAAAAAATTCTGCTGAAGGACCTGAAGGGACCGAATAAATGCCGGCGGTGCAATCAGGTAGCCCAGACGAAGGCCGGTCATAGCAAAGCGCTTGGAAAACCCGTTGAGTACAAATGCCCGGTCCGTAAATTCAAGTATGGAGTAGTCTTTTCCCTCATAGGTCAGGCCGTGGTAGATCTCATCTGAAATAATGTAGAGCCCGTGTTCTTCGGCGATGGCCACAATTTCCTTCATCCGTTCCTCGGGAATCACATTTCCTGTGGGGTTGGACGGGGAATTGATAAAAATCGCCTTGGTCCGTGGGGTGATTTTTTCACGAATGGCGTCAGGCGTGTACACAAAACCGTCTTCCTCATACACCTTCACCGTGACGGGCACGCCCTGTACATAATGAATAAAATTCGCATAACAGGCATAATGGGGATCAGATATGATAATCTCATCACCGGGGTCCACCAATGCGGAAAAAAGTAAAAGCATGGCCGGAGATGTGCCGGATGTCACCAGGATCTGAGCCGGGTCCACGTCCGTACCGTAGCTGCGTTTGTGGTGATCACGGATAGCCTCCCTGAGCCTGATGTCTCCCAGACTGTGGGTATAGCTGGTCTCGTTCTGACAGAACGCCTCCACGGAAACCCGGTTAACACACTCGGGAACACTGAAATCAGGCTCCCCGATTTCCATGTGCACCACATCAATGCCCCTGGCTTCCATTTTATGGATTTTTTCCAGGACATCCATGACGATAAACGGGGTTATTTTTTCACATCTCCTGGCTGGTTTCATCTCAGATCACCTTGTTCAGGGCATATTCGATAATACCTTCCGCCCCTTCTTTCAGAAGTTTGGGGATTAGATCCCGGACCAGATGGGTTTCAACAACAGCCTCCACGGCAAACCAGTCGGACTGGTACAAAGAAGCAACCGTAGGCGCATTCAGGCTGGGAAGCAGGTCCACAATACCCGGCAGCTTGCTTTCAGGGACGTTCATCTTTATTCCCACCAGTTTGTCAGCCACAAGCGCCGCCTGAAGCAACATGGCGATCTGCTCGATTTTCTCCCTTTTTCTGGGATCTTCCCAGGCTGTTTTATTGGCAATAAGCTGGGTGTTGGTTTCCATTACTTCATGGATTACCCTGAGGTTGTGGGCACGTATGGTGCTTTCGGTTTCCGTGATTTCCACGATGGCATCGGCAAGTCCGGAGACGATTTTCGCTTCTGTGGCACCCCAGGAGAACTTGACGTTGACATTGATATTCCGTTCTTTGAAAAACCGCTTGGTAAACTGAACCAGTTCAGTTGAAATGGTTTTGCCTTCAAGATCCTCAAGGGTTTTGATGGGTGAATCGCTGGCAACGGCGATAATCCACCGGGCCGGTCTGGCACTGACCTTGGAGTAAATAAGATCCGCCACCACGTGGACATCGGATTCGTGTTCCGCCACCCAGTCCAGGCCGGTAAGACCGGCATCAATGATACCGCTTTCCACATTGATCGACATTTCCTGGGCACGGCACAGGGCGCATTCAATGGTTTCATCGTCAATGTCGGGAAAATAACTCCGGCCCTCCACATTAATTTTCCATCCCGACCGTTTGAACAGGTTGATGGTCGCATTTTGAAGGCTTCCTTTGGGAATGCCGAGTTTTAATATTTTTTCCATTATTTGTACACCTTTTCCGGGTCAAACACCCGTTCTTGATCAATGTTGAATCCGTTTTCATCGACAGTCTTGAAAAAACAGCTCTTATAGCCCTTATGGCACGCAGCACCGCCGACCTGCTCGACTTTCAGAAGAATGGTATCATGATCGCAGTCCACCCGGATTTCCCGGACATGCTGGACATGGCCCGAGGTTTCCCCTTTTTTCCATAGGGCGCTTCTGGAACGGCTGTAGTATGTGGCTTTTCCCGAAGACAGGGTTTCATCGAATGCGGCCCGGTTCATATAGGCAAGCATCAACACCTCTCCGGTTTCGGCATCCTGGGCGATTGCGGGAATCAACCCGCCGGTTTTTTCAAAATCAAGTTCCACCATGATAATTCATCGTCCTTACATAATCTGGTCCACGCTGCGGTAAACAGCATTAAAACCTTTATATTTAATGATTTGAGCCGAAAAAGTCAATTCATATTTATGCACACAATATACTTGCGAACGGATATAGCAGAGAGTATCTGATGCAGGCGGAAAAAAAGGCCCGGGGGTGTCCGGCGGCGTTTCCTCGGCAACGGAACACCGGGACCTGCACAGGCCAAATCAATAACAGCCCCAGCCGGCAACTATCCCGGACGCCCTGCCAGTATATTGCTGCGCAGTGGCGCTACCAATTCTCGTATCTGGTCCACGTTCTGCCTGGTCATCCGGTCAAATGCCATGACTTTGTTGATTTCCCCGATTTTACTGAGCCGTTGGTTCAGATTCAGAAGGGCTGAAAAGGCAGGGTCATCCCGGAAAATCCCGAACAGTTTCACAAGCACGTCAAGATGTGTATGCCATATGTCCGCATAGGCCATCAGTTCAGGAGAGTAGCCACTTTGGGCAATGGATTCGGTGGTGATGTAAAGTCCTTCAACAATGCTGCCGTATATCTGGTCCACGAACAGAACGATCTGACGGTCGTTTTCAAGGCCTGCATCCAGGGCCCGGGTCATGGATTCATCCAAGGCGCTCCGCCAGGCATCCGGGCCGCCTTTTCTGCCCGGCTCTGCCAGAATCTTTTTCAACCCCGTTGTCATGGGCATTGTCACCCCGGCCAAGCTGGAAAATTGCTGCGCCTTTTCCATAAATGCCGCCGCATCTTTTGCTTTGAGGAAGACCGCCGCATAAACAGCATCAAACATAAAGACTCCGGACAAAACCGCCTGGGCATGGGGCGAAGAAACAGCTTCCGGAGCGGGGAGTGCTGCGGTCAGGTGCTTCTGGTATGATGCCCCTGCACTTTTCAGGGCATTGTTTTGTGCAACTGTACCGCCGTAATCTTTCAGAACGTCTTTCACTTTGGTCCGGAAAAACTCTCCCCACCAGCTCAGGCTTTGATACACAGGATCATCAAGCCGCGCCGGAGAGGCAGGCGAAGTCCCTGCAGACGACACGGACGGGTCAAACAAAAACATGCATAACAAAAGGGTGACAAAAAGGCGTTTCATTCTTATTTCCTTTTATCCCGGTTAAAGCCCAGGGTATTTTGTATCATTTTACGGCGATATATGCAGCACGATCACACATCCCCATGCATCATATTCCTGACGCCATGATCGCTTGATTACCACCATTTTTCAATGCCTGTAAACAGAATTTTAATTATAATTGTCCATGGCAACGCACCTGCTGCCTTGTGCCATGCCTATTGCCAGAAACCGGTGAATCTGGTAAAAGCAGTTAATTTTTATCCTAAAAATAGATATAGCTCTCCAAAGGTGTTATGACAACTAAGAAAAGCCGCTCCCAGGTCTTGAAAAAACGAGCCAAGAAAAAAGAAAAAAACCTGTTTTTCTCCATAGCAAAATGGATGCTGATTTCATCTCTGGTTCTGGGAATACTTGGATGTGCAGGCGTTGCCGGGCTTTTTTACTATATCGGTCTTGACCTGCCCAAAATCAACACCCTTAAGGATTACCGGCCCGCCACAGTGACCAATGTCTACTCGGATGACGGCAGGAAAATCGGGGAGTTTTATAAAGAACGGCGAATTGTCATCCCCCTTTCAGACATGCCGGAGAACCTTATCAATGCCTTTGTGGCAGCCGAAGATTCCAGATTCAGGGAACATCCCGGCATTGATATCCAGTCCATTGTCCGGGCCTTTATTAAAAATTTCAAGGCCGGCACCATCGTACAGGGCGGGTCAACCATCACCCAGCAGGTGACAAAATCATTCCTGCTCACCCCGGAACGCACCTACGAGCGAAAACTTAAAGAAGCCATGCTGGCCTATCGTATTGAAAAAAAGTTTGCCAAGGATGAAATCCTTTATCTTTACCTGAACCAGATCTACCTGGGACATGGGGCGTACGGTGTTGAAGCGGCCTCTGAAAACTATTTTGGCAAACATGCAAAAGACCTGAACCTGGCTGAATGCGCCATGCTGGCAGGACTGCCCCAGGCTCCCAGCCGTTACAGCCCGTTCCGGTTTCCCGACCGCGCCAAACAGCGCCAGATATACACCCTCAACCGGATGAAAGAAGAGGGAATGATTTCAAACCTGGATGTGACCAACGCCATCAACACCAAACTGGACATCAAACCGAGAAAGAACTGGTTCATCGAACGGGTTCCCCGCTATACCGAACATGTCCGCCGGTATGTGGAGAAAAAATACGGGCCGGACCTGCTTTACAACCAGGGTTTGAACATTCATACCGCCGTAAATATCGAACTTCAGAAAATCGCCAGGGCTGCCGTCAAAAACGGACTGGGAGACCTTGACAAACGGACGGGTTACCGTGGACCTGTCAAGAACATCCCTGCCCTTCGCATTGAGGGATTCTGCCGGGACGTGGCCGCCACCCTGAACGGTAATCTTTTGCAAAAGGACAGTATATACAAAGGTGTTGTCCTGTCGGTGGACGACGAAAACAAAATCACCCGGGTCAGGGTCGGGGATTTCCATGGCATTATCCGGCTGGCAACCATGACATGGGCCCGGAAACCGGACCCGGATGTGGCTTATTACGAAACCAAGGTCAGAAATCCTTCCGAGGTGCTCAGGGCCGGTGATGTGATTTTCGTCCGGGTCATCAACGAAGTGATGGAAGACAACGCGTTTGAATTCGCCTTATACCAGGAGCCGGTGGCCCAGGCCGCCCTGCTGAGCATTGAGGCTGAAACAGGCCATGTCAAAACCATGATCGGGGGAAGGGATTACAGAAACAGCCAGTTCAACCGGGCCTACCAGTCCCGCAGGCAACCCGGCTCCGCATTTAAGCCCGTTATTTATGCCGCCGCCCTGGACAAGGGCTACACGGCAGCCAGTATGATCATTGATTCGCCGGTGGTATTTGAGGACACGGAACGGGATTTTGTGTGGAAACCCCGAAACTACAAGGAAAAATTTTACGGGCCCACATTGTTCAGGGAGGCCCTTGCCAAGTCCAGGAATATCGTCACCATCAAAATCCTCCAGGACATCGGGATCGACTATGTGATCGACTATTCAAGAAAACTGGGCATTACCTCTGAAATCAACCGGGATCTTTCCATCGCCTTGGGCTCATCAGGCCTGTCGCTTCTTGAAATTGTCAATGCGTACTCTGTGTTCTCCAACCTGGGATATTTGATTGAACCGGTATTTATCACCAAAATTTACGACAGAGACAACAATCTGCTGGAATCGTCAAAACTGGTCCGGAAAAAAGTCATTGACATGAGCACCGCCTACATCATGACCAATATGATGGAAAGCGTTGTCAAATCGGGGACGGGACGGCGTGTCAAAGCCCTGAAACGGCCGGTGGCCGGTAAAACAGGTACCACCAACAACCTTTTTGACGCCTGGTTCCTGGGCTATACCCCCAGATACACCACCGGTGTATGGGTGGGGCTTGACCAGGAAGCCCCCCTTGGCAAGGGTGAAACCGGATCAAGAGCTGCCAGTCCTATCTGGCTGGAATACATGAAAAACGCCCTTGAAGGCAAACCGGTCAGGACATTTAACGTCCCCGAAGGCATTGTGTTTGCCAAAATCGACGCCAAAACCGGACTCCTCCCCATTGAAGAGAGTGAAAAAACCATTTTCGAATGTTTCAGGGAGGGCACCATCCCCACGGAATATACGCCTGAGCCGGATACTGTGTCAGGCTCCGAAGACCTTTTCAAGGAAGGGCTTTTTTAACCCTGACCCTGCCCTGTGCGGTCCCATTGTCGGTCACAATGGAAAACTTCAGGCCCGGATAACGTCCGGCCAGCTTTTCCAGATTTTCCTTTTTGTTGCCCTGGACCCGGGAAAGGGACCGGGGATGAACCATCAGTGCCACCTGTTCGGCCCCACGTTTTCCCACCCTGTCAAGATACCGGTCGATTTCTTCACAAGCCGTCTCAAACATGAGGGCGGAAAAAACCAAGTGTCCGAAGGCCGGATGCCAGGGGCCTGCCAGGACTTGTGACGGGTCATCCATCATTTCGCTGGCCTGGAGCCCCATGCGAACCACGGGAATCCCTTGCCGGTCAAAAATTCCGGCCATTTCCTTGACCTGCGACACAGCTTCGTCCAGGCCCAAAGGCGTGTACCGCCCGGCTTCATACCACTTTGCCAGGGTGCTGCCGGCAAGGACCAGCACCGGATAAATCCTGGCCAGGTCCGGCGACAGGTCCGCAAGTGTCCCGGCGGTATCAAGGGCGCCTTGGCGACTGTCCCCGGGAAGCCCGGCCATGACCTGCACTCCCACCCGGATACCCGCCTCTTTGAGTTTTTGGACGGACCGGACCGTATCTTCCCGGGTATGTCCCCTGCCGGCTCTTCCAAGCACCGTGTCATCCATGGACTGGACCCCTAGCTCCACAAGATCAAGCCTGTAGTCACGCACCAATTCCAGACGCTCTTCCGTAATCGTGTCCGGCCGGGTAGAGCAGCGAATGCTGTCGATCTCGCCACATTCCAGGTACACGGAAACCCTTTCAAGCAGACGTTTGATATCCGGAGCCGGCAAGCCCAGAAAATTGCCCCCGAAAAAAGCCAGCTCCACCCTGGGGCGGTCGCCTTTAAAGGCCAGGTATTTTTGAATGACACGGTCCAGTTCCCGGCAATCCGGCAACCCGGTGTTCAAGCTATTCCGACTATATTTTGAAGTGATAAGTGACTGGTTGCAGAACACGCAACGGTGGGGACATCCCTGGTGGGGAATGAAATACGGAATGACCAGGGGGGCGGACATTCACTTCCTATTTAAAGCCAGGCGTCAGACGTACCAGGGCGTTTTTTGCGGCATCCTGCTCAGCCGCCTTTTTGGTCTTACCCCATCCACTGGCCTGGAGAGTGTCCAGGCGCAGGCAGATTTCAAAGGTTTTGTCATGGTCCGGCCCCATCTCTTTTGACACGGTATATTCCGGCGTGGTGCCGTAATGTTCCTGGGCATACTCCTGGATGGTGCTTTTGTAATCAACGGTCCTGCTCGAAACCAGGGTTTTCCTGACCGGTGCGTCAAAGAGATGGGTGAGAATCTCATTGGCCTTGTCAAAACCGGCATCCAGATAAACCGCCGCCACAACCGCCTCAAACGCATCAGACAGGATGGAGTTTTTATCGCCGCCACCGGAAAGGAACTCGCCCTTGCCCAGTTTAACGAACCGGCCCAGGTCGATCTGCCTGGCCATCCGGGCCAGGCCGGGTTCACTCACCAGGTTTGATCTCAATTTGGAAAGCTCTCCCTCCTGTTTGGCTGGATCACCGTCCATGAGCATATGTCCCACACACAGCCCCAGAACGGCATCTCCCAGAAATTCCAGGCGTTCGTTATCCGATTCGCAGGAACTCTGGTTTTCGTTCAGGTAGGACCTGTGGCAAAGTGCATTGGACAAAAAAGCCCTGTCGTTGAATTGGTATTGCAGATTGGCTTCCAGGAGATCCAGCCGTGGCATGGCCCGCAATTCACAGAGACGTTCAGTCAAGGCCCTGAACACAGAATCACATACGTTCAAATCCCCTTTTCCCTGCCCCAGCGCAACACCTTTATTGAATTCGCCGTGAAAATCGGATCCGCCCGTGGCCAGAAGTCCTCTCTCCCTGGCCAGCATCGTCAGGGTGTTGACCTGGTTTTCGTCATGATCCGTATAAAAAATTTCAACCCCCTGAAGCCCGTCCCGAACAAGAGAATCCAGAAACTCAGACAGGCCGCCGGCATCGTCGAATTCCAGGAGCCCGGGATGTGCCAGCACAGGCACCCCGCCGGCATCTGTAATAATACGGATGGCATCGGCACAGGAAATCTTATACTTATCCACATAGGCGGGTTTGTTTTTTCCCAGGTACTGGTCAAAGGCGTCCCTGAAGCTGGGCACGACGCCTTTTTCAACCAGAAGCTCCGCAATATGGGGACGGCCGGTCTGGTCCGCACCGAAACGCTCCTCCACCTCTGCCATGGAAATATCGATTCCCAGGTCGTTGAGACGCCGGATGATTCTCGGGTTCCGTTTTTCCCGCTCCTCAACCGCCCGGTCCAGCACCGCGTTCAAGCCGCGGTCATAAACGGAGAACCCATATCCCAGCATATGGATGCTGCCCAACGATTTAAAGGATTCAGGGGGTTCACAGGATATTTCAACCCCTGTGATAAACTCCAGGGGAAAGGAATGGACGATATGGTGGATCTCTTTGACCCCGGCAATGGAGTCGTGGTCGGTCAGGGCAATTGCCTTGATACCGGAATTTTGCGCCAGCTCCAGAATTTGTCTGGGAGACAGGGACCCGTCCGACGCAGTCGAATGTACATGAAGATCAATCAAGTATTAACTGTCACGTTTTGGATGTAACGCCTTTACACGATCTTAAATACCCAGGGCCTTTTCCATATCTTCTTCCCGGGTTTTGCACTCAATGCACTGTGTGGTCACAGGTCTTGCCTTGAGCCGGGCAATGGAGATATCTTCTTCACAACTTTCACAGCGGCCGAATGTGCCGTTGTCAATTCGCACCAGGGCTTTTTTGACTTTTTTGATCAGCTTATGCTCCCGGTCCCGGATACGCAGCTCAAAACTTCTTTCCGCTTCATGGGACGCCCTGTCCGTGGGATCAGCAAAATTCTCTTTGGGCTTGGTCATCCCGGTTACCGTGCTGTCGGCATGGGAAAGCAGCTCGTTGAGCCTGTCTGTCAAGAGGGTTTTAAAGTATTCAAGGTCTTCTTTTTTCATGGCATTGTCCTTCGCTTAAATATGCAACTTTCGCAGCATCATAAACTATTATTATATCAGATATTTTTTTAATGTAAAGCTTTTAATCTTTACCCAAAATGTCTGAGATGCCTTAGCGCTGTATCTTTCAGGCGTCGGGACAATGATTATTCACGGGTTATTCGTGGGTTATTCGCGGTCGG
Source organism: Desulfobacter sp. (assembly GCA_036881925.1). Classification (GTDB taxonomy): domain Bacteria; phylum Desulfobacterota; class Desulfobacteria; order Desulfobacterales; family Desulfobacteraceae; genus Desulfobacter. The sequence goes on along the minus strand of JBAJNJ010000006.1, from coordinate 134,700 downwards.
GTATATCCAGATTGAACAATTGCCTTGCCACGTTGAGATAAAGGGAGTCGTCACGGTGGTTTCCGGTATTTCGCAGAAAAATAATGGGATCATGGATGGCCCGGGAGGCAATGGCCCGTGTCATCCGCCGGATGGCGTCAATATCTTTGTCGGCCAGATGGGACATACCAGATAATGTCCGTTCAAACTCCATATCCACAATGGTGGTCATCTTCTCATTGATGGCTTTGATGGTGGGAACAATGGCCAGGCTGTCCAGCCATTTCCGGAACGTGACCAAAGCCTCCTCCACGAACCGGCCGGCCTTCACGGTTTCCTGCTCCCGCTGCTGGATGTTGGTTTCCACGATATTTTTCAGATCGTCAATATCATAAACATAGGCGTTTGAGATATTATTGATTTTGGGATCAATATCCCTGGGAACGGCGATGTCGATAAAAAAGATCGTGTTGTGGTTCCTCTTTTTCATGGCCCGTTTCACCTGGTCCCGGGTCAGCACGTAATCGGTGGCCCCGGTGGAACTGATAATAATGTCCACTTCGGCCAGGGCGGCCTCCCGCTCTTCGAACTGGACCGCGTCCCCGTTGAATTTCTGGGCCAGGGACAAGGCATTTTTAAAGGTCCGGTTGGCCACGACAATACGCCTTACATTATGGGTGATCAGGTGCTCAACCGCCAGTTCTGCCATCTCACCGGCCCCCAGCAGCATAACGCTTTTGGCGGACAGGTCGGAAAAAATTTTATTGGCCAGCTCAATGGCGGCATAGGAAATGGAAACAGCATTGTCGCCGATACCGGTTTCCTTTCGTATCCGCTTGGCCACAGAAAAGGCTTTGTGCATCATCCGGTTGAGCAGCACCCCGGAGGCACCGATCTTGACAGCGGTTTTATATGCCTGCTTGACCTGGCCCAGGATCTGGGGCTCACCAACCATCATTGAATCCAGGCTGGCGGCAACGCAGAAAATATGGCGGATGGCCTCATCGCCCTGAAGAATATAAAGAGCGGATTTAAACTCGGATACGGGCAATCCCTTATGCCGGGAGATGAATTCGATCATGGCATCGATCTCGTCACCGGTCTCGGGAATATACAAAATTTCCATCCGGTTGCAGGTGGAAAATACAAGCCCTTCCTTGATCTGGGGAGCTTCTTTCAGATATGCCAGGGCGGCAAGGGTTTCATCTTCGGAAAATGAGAGTTTTTCCCTGATCTCCACCGGGGCGGTTTTGTGGTTGGCGCCAATGAGTATGATGTTTGACATATTTTTTCGCTATTGTGTGAACGCTTGATGATGCCCGCCAAGAATCAGGTTGACTCCCAGGAAGGTGAAAATAATAATGGCGAATCCAACAATGGACATGACAGCGGATTTACGACCCCGCCATCCCGAATAAATGCGCAGGTGAAGCAAAGCGGCATATACCAGCCACGTCCCCACGGAAAACACTTCTTTAAAATCCCAGCTCCAGAATTGTCCCCAAATGGATTTGGCATAGATAAACCCGGTCACCAAGCCAAATGTCAAAAGGGCGAATCCCGTGGTAATACAAGTATAGGAAACCATGTCCAGAAAATCCAGGGACGGCAGCCGCCGGAAAAAGAATCCCGGATTTTTTCCCTTAATCCCTTTTTCCTGGATCAGGTAGAGAATGCCTGCGCCGCAGGCAAGCCCAAGGGCAGCTTCCCCGGTGAAGACCAGTATGATGTGTGACACAAACCAGAACCCTTTAAGGATTTTATCCGGCTCCACCGGTGTATCCGGCAGCAGCACCACAGCCAGCATGAGCACGGAAAGGATTCCCGAAGCAAACACCCCCAGTATTTTAAGGTTGAACCGGTACTGGACATAGATAAACATTCCGCCAAAGGCAAGCGCAGCCATGGAAAGGCTCTGCACCATATTATGAATGGGAAGGGTCTTTGTGGCCACACCTGCAAGGGTCACGCTGACCAGGTGAACCGCCACGGCAGCGGCAACCAGTGTAAACGCGGTTTTCTGAATGCGGTCCTTCTGGTGAAACAGGTAGCAGATATAGCCGGCCATGCTGATAAAATACAGCAACGCAGCTCCCTGCAAAAGCATATTGGAAAAATCCATTGGTATTACAGCTCCTAATCTAATCCTGTCGCGGGCGGCTGGCCGACCAGTCCGTCAAAGGTAAATCCGCTGCCCAGCACTTCGGCCAGTACAGCATCAATGCGGCTTTGGTCCCCGGCGGCAATCAGTTCCGGCAATCCCGACGCCACCAGTGCGGTAAACACCTTCTTATGCCCCTCGGGATCATGGCCCCGGGCCAGCAGTTTTGTCCGGATATTGGCCATCAGGGTCAGGGCCGTCCCGTACTCGGGCCCGAATTTGGCCTCAAGTTCCCTGCGCAGGCGTTTGGCCATTGCCGGGCTTGACCCGCAGGTGGATACAGCAAGGATCAGATCCTCCCGGCTGACCACCGAAGGAAGGATAAAATCCCCTTTATCATCCCCGTCTGCAATATTGCATAAGATCCCGGCCCGGCGGGCAGCATCCCGGATCTGTGCGTTAAGCGCACTGCTGTCCGTGGCGGCAAACACCAGGCAGGCCCCTTGAAGGTCGGAGGCATCAAATGTTTTGTTGTCCAGGCAGATATTGGGATGCGTGTTGTTTTCCAACTCAGGGGAGAACCCGGGGCTGACCACCCGGACCCGGGCATTGGCCTTTGCCAGTCCGAGCGCCTTGCGTGTCCCCACTTTTCCGCCGCCCACAACCAGGCAGGTCTTGTCTTGAACATCCAGAAATATGGGGTAGTATTTCATAAACCTTGCGTATTCATTCCTTGTTTGAATAAGGGAATTAATATATATTGTCCACTGAGTTTTTTCAATATTTATTCATGCGAAGGACATTACCATGATCATTGATTCTCACATTCATCTCTTCCCAAAACCCGTGCAAACCGACCGATCCGGGTACTTTGAAAACGAGCCTGAATTCAAGTTGTTATATGATTCTCCCAAGTCCAGGATTGCAACAGCCGGGGAAATCGTGGCCACCATGGACCGCCACCGTGTGGATATCGCAGTGGTCAGCGGCTTTCCCTGGCGGAACCCGGATTACACCAGACAAAACAATGATGCCGTGATCGAAGCGGTACAGGCGAACCCGGACCGGCTCCGGGGCCTGGCCTGTTTTGATCTGGCCTGGGAGGGTGCGGCAAAAGAAGCAGCGCGGTGTATTGATGCGGGACTGTCAGGCGTGGGAGAACTGGCCTTTTATCTGACCGGGATTGATGCAAGGGCCATCTGCCTCCTTGAGCCGGTCATGGATGTGCTCAAAGAAAAAGGAAATTTGCCCTGCATGATCCACACCAATGAACCCCTGGGCCATCCCTACCCGGGAAAAACACCGGTTACCCTGGAGCAGATCGACGGACTTGCCAGGGCATTTCCGGACAACAACATCATCCTGGCACACTGGGGCGGCGGGGTCTTCTTTTACCATGTGATGAAAAGACAGATGAAAGAGCGTCTTACCAATATCTGGTATGACACGGCCGCCTCGGTATTTCTTTATGATCCCGCCATTTATGATATGGCAAAGGCGGCAGGCGTTCTGGACAAGGTCCTGTTCGGAACGGATTTCCCCTTGCTGACACCGGAAAGATACTATGCAGACCTGGACAAATCCGGCCTGACAGAAGATGAAAAGGCAATGGTGCTGGGAAAAAACGCCCTGGCGTTTTACGGATAACCCGCTGCACCCGGCCGGTCATGGCCGTCACCAACCGGGCCCTCAGATTACACCGGTATGGTAATGGTAAAGCAGGTTCCCTCGCCCTTTTGGCTGTCCACCTCAATACGGCCGTTGTGATATTGAACGATATGCTTGACAATGGCGAGCCCCAGGCCTGTGCCGCCCTGGTCCCGGCTCCTTCCCTTGTCCACCCGGTAGAACCGGTTAAAGAGTTTGGGCAGATGTTCCTTATCAATGCCCTGGCCTGAATCCCTGACCGTCAGCATAATCTGGCCGTGTCCCCGGGTCACTTCAATTGTCACGTCGGTCTTTTCCGGGTTGTATTTGACGGCATTGCCCACCAGGTTGAACACGGCCTGTTCAATCAGAATCGGGTCCACCTGGGCAGAGATGTCCTCCGGACAACTGACAATCAAACGGCTCTCTTTTGCGTCGGCCTGTTCCTGGCAGAACTCCACGGCCCTCTGGATCAGGGATGCCAGGGGATGGGTGTCAAGCACGATATCCGTTCCCCTGAGCCGTTCCAACCGCGACAATGCCAGCAAATCGTCAATCAGGCCAATCATCCGGTTGACATTTTTTTCAATGATTCCCAGGAACCGTTCATATGCGGCAACCGTATCCCCCGTAACCGCATCCGTATCCGCCATCATTTGCTGAAGGGTTTCGATAAACCCTTTGATTGTTGTCAAAGGGGTTTTCAGCTCATGGGACACATTGGCGGCAAAGTCCTTATGCATGGTTTCCAGCAAACGGATACGGGTGATGTCATGAAAAATGATCAGGGTGCCCATCCGGTTTTCATTTGTATCGTAAAGGGCTGTGGAGTGAATATTCAACACCAGGCGGTCTTCCCGCTCAATGACGATGTCATCCTCAACCGGCTCGTGTGTGGACAACGCCTTCTGAATGAATGTCTGGAGATCGAAATTCCTGGCCACTTCAAGGATGTTGCGGTTCTTGAGAGTTTCCGGTGCAAAATCGAAAATTTTGGCGGCAGCGGTATTGATAGTGATGATCCGCTCGTTTCCGTCAACGGCAATCACCCCCTCCTGCATACTGGTATGCACGGCTTCCAGCTCCCGGCTCCGGTTTTTCACATCCATGATTTTCCGGTCCAGTTCCCGGGCCATGAAATTCATGGATCTTGCCAGCTGGGACAATTCCTCGGTGTCTGTCGGCGGCAGGCGGTTATCCAGGTTGCCTTTGGAGAACTCTTCCGCCCCTTTCCGCATCTGTTCCACCGGGTTGATGATCCGCCTGGCAACATAGAGGCTGGCAACAGCAGCCGCCACAATGGTCAGGATCAGAACCAAAAGCACGCTGTTGCGCACCGTTGATATTCTTGTATCAATATCCGATATGGACACGGCCGTCCGTATAATTGCCGTGTCTTCGCGCCCCTGGGCCATGGGAAGCGCGATATACATCATGTTTTTGTCCAGGGTGGAACTGTAGCGGATGGCAACCCCTTTTTCACCGGCAAGCGCACGCCGGATTTCGGGCCGGTCTTTATGGTTCTCCATGGTTTCAATCCGGGCAAATGAATCGCCGATCACCTCACCGGTGGTCAGGACAACGGTAATCCTTGTCCGGATTTCTTCGCCGATGCGCTTGCAAAGGGCGTCAATTTCACGGCCGGCAAGGTTGTCCGTATACAGGGCACGGGCGAACCGGTCCCGGACCATAAGGGCCCTGACCGACAACTCCCGCTCGGAATTTTCCACAAAAAAGTTCCTGAAATTGCTGGTGGCGTACCAGGCAACCGTTGACAGAGACAACAAGATGATGATCAGAAATGAGGGAAAAATCCGCCATATCAATTTGGGTTTTTTGCGGTGCATGAAAGAGAGAAGCCTCGCGCTTGGGGTTGCGCCCGGTTTATTCCTTGAAGCGGTATCCCACACCCCGGACGGTTTCAATGCAGGACGCGTAGTTTTTCAGCTTTTTGCGCAATCCCACGATAATAACATCGATGCTCCGTTCCGTCACGGCGTAGTTTTCCCCGTGGATGGCATCCACAATCTGGCCCCGGGTAAACACCCATCCTTTTTTTTCGGCAAGAAAAGAGAGAAGTTCAAATTCCGACAGCGTCAACTCAACCACCTGGCCCTCAATGGTCACCCGGTGCTTGGCCCGGTCAATGACCATGTCCCCTTCCTGGCGGACCCGGACCGGGGCTTCTGTGGAATTTTTCTGGCGCCGTCTTAAAATGGCGCGGATTCTCGCGGTCAGCTCCCTGGGACTGAAAGGCTTGGACATATAGTCATTGGCCCCCAGTTCCAGCCCGGTTACAATGTCGGACTCCTCGCCTTTGGCCGTAAGCATGACAATGGGAATATCCATTGTGGCGTCGTTGTTCTTCAGGTATTTGGTCACCTCAAGACCGTCGATCCCCGGCAGCATGAGATCCAGGACCATGAGATCCGGGCCGGACTGCTTGGCAATCTTGATGGCCTCTTCACCGGTCATGGCCTGGAGAATGTTATACCCTTCGCTTTTCAGGTTGAACTTGATGAGTTCGAGGATATCTTCCTCATCATCGACAATTAATATGGTTTCCTTGGACATGGTTTCATCCTGTCAGCATCATTCGTTTCTGCTAATTTTTCGTTAATTTTCCATTAGCCATCAGGAATGGCGTATGATTTCCCCTTCAATCAGGTGGATCACCTCTTCGGCAATATTGGTGGTATGGTCCCCTACCCGTTCGATATGCCTGGAGATCAGGTACATATTGATGATTTCCTCCACCATCTCGGGATGCCTCCGGATATCATCCTTCATAATCCGGTAGGCATCATTTCTCATGGCATTGACTTCACGGTCCATTTCCCTGACCGTATAAGCCATGTCCACATCCATGCTGACCAAGGCATCCAGGCTCATTTTGAGCATTTTGGCGGCCTGCTCGGCCATGGCGGTATAATCATATTTGAACTTATTGGAATTTCCCGCGGATGTTTTGTAGCGGTGGGCGATATTCACGGCATAATCGGCAATCCGCTCCAGGTCGTTGTTGATCTTGATCACGGCGATGATCAGCCTCAGGTCCGTTGCAACGGGCTGATATAAGGCAAGGGTCTTGAGGCATTCTTCTTCAACCTCGATTTCCCGTTCATCCACTTTGTAATCGGTCTCTATGATTTCCTGGGCCTGGTCAAGGTTTTCAGTCTTAATCGCGTAAATGGATTTTTTGAAGCGGTCTTCCACCATGGCACCCAGAGAGAGAATCTCTTTCTTGATTTTGTGCATGGCCCGCGTCAGATGGGTCGTCATTCATCTCTCCCGAGTTTGGTTTTGCACGATAGCAGGTCAAATTGTTAGGATTTTTTTACATTTATTTTATTAGGGATCTGTTAGGCTTGTGTTAACGACCAATTAAATCAGCTTTTCCAGGAACAGGACATTGCCTTTTTTGTTGTAGCGGTAGTGGCTGAAATACGCCTTCATGATCGGCATCCCCCGGCCGTGGTCTGCAACATCGGAAAGCGGGTGTTCCCGGATATTGCGCCAGTCAAATCCTTCTCCCTGGTCCGCAATCCGCACCCGGATGATATTGTCGGTGTCGACTTCCAGGCTGAAGTCAATGGTCTTGTCCGGATCACTTTTATTGCCATGACGGACGGCGTTTGTCAAACCCTCCCGCATGACCAGGTTGATGGAAAAAATATGCGGGGTAAACGCCTCCCCTTTTGATTCAAGAAAAGCGGTGGCGGCCGTACAAATATCGTCAACATATTTCATTGTGGATGAGCACCGGACCTCAAGGGACGTATCAGATTCTTTTGATTCGTAAATAAGCTCGGATCCGGTTGTCATATCTACACCTCCACACAAAGAAGCACAATGTCATCTTCAGGACAGGAGTCGTTGCCGAACAACTGGCTGATCATCTCTGCGGGTGCATCCGCGTAAGGCGTGTTACTGAGTGTCGAGTAGACCGGCAGTAAGCTGTCCGCCCCTGTCGCCCAGGTAATCTTGTTTTCGGCAGACTCCACCAGTCCGTCGGAATACAGAAAGAAACGGTCTCCCTCTTTCACCGTAATCTGCACTTGGCCGAAGCCGGCATCGGAAAACATGCCCAGGATGTCCCCTTCCCCTTTGAACAGATAAGGCTCTCCCTCCTGGGGCAGGCAGACTACGGGCGGGTGGCCCGCATTGATGATGGTCATTTTCATGGTGCTCCGGTTCAGGTGCATGTAACATGCGGTCAGATATTTGCCCGGGGGCAGAATTTCCACCAGCACGTCATTGATCATCTTCATACTTTCCAGAGGGGAATACACCGGGGTGCAGTTCTGTGCCAAAAGGGCTTTTACCGATGCAGTCATATATGAGGTCTCAATATCATGGCCGGACGAATCCGCCACAAAATATCCCGTGATATTGCCCGAAATATTGAGAATGTCGTAAAAATCTCCGCCTGCCTCCTGGAGCGCCCTGTAATACACACCAAACCTGGCATCGGGGAATTCGGACGGCTGCGGCAGCATGGCTTCCTGGGCTGCGGTCACCTGACGCAGTTTACCGGCCTGGTCCTGGATCAGCGAATTGGTTGCAATGGAAAGCTTCAGATGAATCCGGACCCGGGCCAGGACCTCCTGAGGGTGAAAGGGCTTGATGATATAATCCACCGCGCCCAGGTCAAATCCTTTGAGCTTGGCGTCCACCTCGCTGACACCGGTGAGGAAAAGCACCGGTATGGTATTGGTCGCGGAATTGTCCTTGAGTTTTGTAATCACGTCAAACCCGTTTTCTCCGGGCATCTCAATGTCCAGGAGAATCAGGTCCGGCTGTTTTTCCCCGGCGATCTCCCTGGCTTTCGGCCCGTTGTCTGCGGCATATACTGTGTACCCCTCTTTGGTCAGGGCTTTCTCGATAAGCTTGAGGTTCAGCATATTGTCGTCAACGGCCAGTACACTATATGGTTGCCTCTTTTCCAAAGCCATGTCTAATCTCCCGAAAGCTTTTCCTGCAGACGCGTGACATATCCGTCCATTTCAGACGTATACGCGTCAAATCCGTTCAAACTGCCGTCTTTTCCCTGGGACTCCATTGTCTCTGCCAGTTTGGCCATATCCTCAAATCCAAGATTGCCCGCAGCCCCCTTGATTGAGTGGGCTGCCGCTCCTGCATCTGCCGGATTCCGGTCTGCTAATGCCTGGCGGATTTTTTCCATATCGGACTGGGTGGTGGCGATAAATAACTCAACAAGCTCCCTGAAATCTTCATTATCAATGCCCAGCCGGGATGCCAGATCTTCAAAATCCATGAAAACTCCTATTGTGAAAGATGAAAAGGGATGAATATGGTTAAAAATTATAAAAGAAATATAAGGGTTTGTAAACATTCAAATCCGGATTTCGCAACCCCGGAAATGCGGCCTTAAAAAAAGAGCGGGCAACAGGCGAATTCACCCGGGACATGTTTTCAGTCCTGCCCGGAAGGTGCCGGTGCTGTGGCGCCGGTGTCGGCACCATTCTTTTTTCTATAAATGGCGCCGGTGGACGCCAGAAGTTCGTACCGGGCCTGCCGCAGAGTAATCAGTGAAAGGGCGATGCGCTGACGGGTCTCGGTCAACGTGTTTTGCACTTCGTTGAGGGTGACCAGGTCGGCAGTGCCGAATTCGTATTCTTTGGCCACCATATCCCTGTTTTGTTTGGCCAGCGTTGCATTTTCGCGGTAAAGCCGCAGCTGGTTCCGGGCCGCATCCACGGCAAAGCAGTCCTGGCGAACCTGGGAGACAATTTCGTTTTTCAGATTTTTCAAATCCTGTTCCGCCTCGGCGCCGGCATAAAGTGCCTTTCTCAGGGCAGCCCGGTCTTCGCCTCCGCTGTAAAGGGGATAGGTCAGTTCGATTCCCACACTGTTTTCAATATCATGGGCGTCAAACCGGGCGCTGTTGGTCCGGTCGGCACCCACAGAACCGGAAAGGCTGATTTCGGGAAAAAACTCGGCCTTTGCCTCTCCGGCATTGGCCTTGGCAATCCTTAGCGCCAGTTCCTGCCGGGCCAGATCGGGGCGATGGGACATGGCAAATGAAATCTCGGATTCAGGATCCGGGACCGCCATATCCAGGTCGCCGTTCTCTTCGGGAAACACCGGGTCCGGCAGTGGGGTGGTGCTGACATCATCCCCCAGAAGGGCGGCAAGTGCTGTCCTGGCCACGTCAAAATCCGACCGGTATTGCTCCATTTCAATTTGGGCCTGGTTCATCCGGGTATTGAAATTCAACACATCCGTCAGAGAGCCGACACCGGCCTTCTGCTTGATCCTGGCGGTTTCCAGCTGACCCGCATAAAAATCCCTGTTGGATTCGGAAATGTACTGGTTGGCCAGCGCCAACTGGGCCGTATGAAAACTTTCGGCCACGGATGCCATCAGGGTACGGATGGTATCGGCATGGTCAACGGTTTCCTGTTCTTGGCCCAATACGGCAGCTTCCAGGGCGTACTTTCGCGAGAACCCCGAAAACAGCACCCATGATGCCGACAAAGACCCGTCATAGGTCTCTGAGACGCGTTGTAAACTGGAAGATGCCTCTTTTTCATTCCTGGAAATCCGGCTCCGGGTGGCCCCGGTACTCAGGTCCAGCTGGGGGTAATACGCTGCCCGGGTGCGCGTCACCTCTTCCCTGGCCTGGTTGATCCGGGCTACCACGGCCTTGATGGTGGGATTACCGGCCAGGGCCCGCTCAAACGCCTGTTCCAGGGTCATTTTTCCGGCAAAGGCCGGTGGTGCGGCCAGAAAAACACTCAAAATAATGACAAGGATTTTCATAGGGTTTCCTTTGGCAGGTCCTGCCCGCCGGCTTCCCTGAGATGATCATACCGCCGGGATGCAGGCTCTATCATGGTTCTGGACTCAGGCCAGGCGCCGGTCCGCACCCGGTGGGCCAGTTGCCTGAAATCATTGAAAATGGCCAGAAGCGACGGGATAAACACCAGGGTCAGCACCGTGGCAAACAACACGCCCGATGCCAGGGAGATGGCCATGGGGATGAGGAACTGTGCCTGGAGATCGGTTTCCAGCAACATGGGCGCAAGTCCGCCCACCGTGCTCAGGGTGGTGAGAAAAATCGCCCGGAACCGCCGGGCCCCGCCCCTGAGAATGGCCTCGAAAAAGGGAATATGCCGGGCCAGGTTTTCATTGATCCGTTCAATGAGTACGATGGCATCGTTGACCACCACCCCTGTCAGCGCCACCATGCCGAAAAGGCTCATCATGGACAGGTTATACCCCATGAAATAATGGCCGAGTACGCCCCCGATAATGCCGAACGGGATGGTGATCATGATGACGAACGGCTGGAGATAAGACCGGAACATGGTAGCCACGATGGTAAATATCCCGAGCAGGGCAATGGGAAACCCGATTTTAAGGCTGGACATGGATTCCCTGGACCGTTTTTTGTCGCCCTTGAGCAGAATGGTCAGGTCCGGGTATGTCTCCCTCAGTTCGACCAGCACCCCTTTGGACAGATCGTCAAAGATCTCATTGGCCGTGGTCACCCGGGTATTGACGTACCCCGTGATGGTAACGCTCCGTTTTCCATTGGCCCGCCGGATGGTTGAGAATCCGGGCTCGTAATCAATTTCAGCAACGGACAGCAGGGGGACCTCCACCCCTTCGGAGGTCCTGATCCTTATGGACTCCAGGTCTTCAAGGGAACTTCGCTCCTCCCGGGTATACCGGATCTTGACCCGGACATCATAATCCCCCCGCTGGATGCGCTGGGCTTCATTCCCGTAAAACCCGGAACTGACCTGGGAGGCCAGGTCGGCCACGGTCAGGCCAAGGGTCCTTGCCTCGGGTTTGAGGCTAAACCGCAGCTCTTTTTTTCCCTGGTTCAGGTCGGACTTGATCTGGTACACCCCGTCAAACTCCCCAAGCTTTTCCTTGAGCAGGTCCGTGGCCGCCACCAGGGTGGCCAGATCCTTATGGTGAAGCTCAAACCCCAGGGGTGCGCGGCGGTGCCCGGGTCCCAGGGCCTGGAACGTTACGGATTCAGCCCCGGCAATATGGCCCAGGCGGTCTTCCCATTCAAACAGGATGTCCTTGGAATGTACGCCACGCTCCTCGGATTCAAGGAGAATGGCCTGGACCATACCGGCGTGGGGGCCGCTTGCCGTCATGCTGTCCGAAGAGGCGCCCAGAAAGGTGAGGATATCCCGGACCAGGGGGTCACCGCTCCGGGTCTTAAACCCTTTGGCATAATCCAGCAATGCCGTCTCCATTTTCTCAATAGCCGCTTCGGTGACCACCGAGGGGGTGCCTTCGGGAAAGGCCACAGATCCCGTGATCACATATCCGTCGGTCTGGGGAAACACGGAGTATTTCACCATACCGCCCCGGATCATGCCCACAACAGCCAGCATCACGGCAATGGCCGTGCAGAACACCAGGTAACGGTAGTGAAGGGCCTTTTCCAGAAACGGGGTGTAAATCTTATGGACAAAGGTTTCCATGGCCCGGCTCGTGTACTGATTCAACCGGTCCGGATTCAGGCGGCTGAAAACAGAGGCCGACCTGCCGGGGCCGGTGTTGCTACCGATCTCGGGCAGATTGTTCAGATGGGCGGGCAGGAGAATAAAGCAGTCCACCAGGGATATGAGCAGGCAGGCAATGACCACGGGCGGCAGAATGGCAATGAACTTGCCCATGGTGCCCCCCACATAAGCCAGGGGAATAAAAGCCACAATGCTGGTAATAACGGCGGTGGTTACGGGCATGGCCACTTCCAGGGTGCCTTCCACGGCCGCCTTGAGCGGTGGCTTGCCCATTTTCCGGTGGACGTAAATGGACTCTCCCACCACAATGGCGTCATCCACCACAATTCCCAGCACCAGGATAAATCCGAACAGGGAAAGCATGTTGATGGTGCCGCCGATGGCCCAGAGGATTCCCATGCCCCCGGCCAGTGAAATGGGAATTCCCATGCCCACCCAAAAGGACAGGCGGGTATTTAAAAAGGCCCAGAGCAGGATAAAGACAATCATCAGCCCCATGGTACCGTTTTTGGTCAGCAGGTTGATCCTTGCCCTGAGCGAAGTGGTCCGGTCATAGAGCACATTGAGTGCAATGCCTTCGGGCAGTTCCCGGTTCAGTTTTTCGATAAACGCATGCACTTCCTTGGCGATGACCAGTGCATTTTCCTCGTCTGTCTTGGACACGGTAATGATCACGGACCGTTTGCCGTTGATATATGCCCGGGCCGGGTCTTCTTCAAACCCGTCGCGGATGGTCGCAATCCGGTCCAGGGTGACGAGCTGGCCGGCCGGCCCGGCATAGACCACCACCCGGGCCAGTTCATCGCCCGTATATTTCCGGCCAAGGGTTCTCAGCCGGATCTCTTCGCCGCTGGTTCTCAGGGTGCCGCCGGACCGGTTCACACTGGAGTTGCGCACCGCATCCGCCACCCGGTCAAAAGTCAGGTTATACTGCCGCAGTTTTTCTTCGGACACCTCAATGGAGATCTCATAATCTCGGGTGCCGGACAGAGAGACCTGGGACACATGGTCCAGATCCCGGAGCCGGTCCCGGAGCCGCTGGCCCCATTCCTTGAGCCGCCGTTCAGGCATATCCGAGGCCAGATACAGGGCCATGACCGTGCTTTTGCGCACCACATCCGAGATAATAGGCTTTTCCGCATCCACAGGAAATGTGGAAATGGCATTGACCTGGGTTTTTACCTTGTCCAGGACATCTTTCACATCATAGCCCTTTTCCACCTCCATTCTTGCCGAGGCAAAGTTTTCCGAGCTTTCGGTGGTATAATCCGTGATGCCTTCGATCCGCTCCACCGCCTCTTCGATTTTCCTGGAAATGCCCTCTTCCACCTCTTCGGGGTCGGCCCCCGGATAAGACATGGTCACGGTAATGGTATCTTTCTCCATGGACGGAAACGACTCTTTGACAATCAGGACAGCAGCCATGATGCCCACGGTCACCACCGTGAGCAAAAGGATATTGGCAAACACCGTGTTCCTGGCAAAGGCGCCGATAATCGATCTCATAAGGATCAGCCTCCTGCGCCGTCTATAATTCTAAGGGAAGAATTTTCAAGGGGATCGACCAGCCGGGTGGTGATCAGACGGTCCCCGGACCGGATATCGCCCCTGAGAAAAGCCAGATCGCCGTCCGTATATACCCGTTTGACAGCCCGGGTCTTGAGGCGGTTGTCTTCGGCCACATAGATGGTGTTGTCTGTGGTGACCAGCCAGCGTGCCAGACGGAACACTCCTTCAATGGTCTTTCCCGGAATGGAAATATTGCAGAACATCCCGTCGATCAGGGGCAGGCAGCCGTCACACCGGTTTTTGACCGGGTCAAACCGGACGGCCATGGTCATGGTTCTGGACTCCTGGTCAAACTCCACCAGCCTGTTGAGGGTGCCGGTCCAGGTATGGTCTTTGGCCTCGATCCATTGGATTTCACAGGCCACGGGATCGGGTTTGGGAAACCAGCCCGGGGAGGCGGCCGTATCCTTGTTCCGGAAAGAAAGCCATTGGGTGGCTTCCCTGGCATCCAGGGAGACCAGGATTTCCAGTTGAGAATCATCGGCCAGGGTGAGCACTTCTTTTCCGGCAGTGGCATACTCGCCCAGTTCCATGGCCGTGGACTTGATCCTGCCGGTAAACGGGGAACGGACCGTGCACCGGGCAAGGTCTGCTTCGGCCTGCGCCACATCCGCCCGGGCCGATATGATCGCGGCCTTGGCTTCTTTGATGTTCACCGGGTAAAGGGAAAGGGAGCGCTTCATCTGATCGTGGGCGTCAATGGCATCGTTCATGGACTGTTCGGCCAGATCCACGGCGGACCGGTTGCCGATGCTGTTTTCTTCCAGCAATGTCCTGACCCGGTCGTATTCGGCCCTTGCCAGATCCATGGTCCGGCGTATGGTGGACAGTCGATTCTGGTCGGCGGCATACTCTTTTTCCGTGCGGACCAGGGCGGCCTCGTCACGGGCAAGTTCCGCCCTGAGGTTATCCAGGGCGGCCTGGTAATCCAGGGGATCAATCCTGAAAATCACCTCACCCTCTGCAATGCTTTTGCCCTGCTTGAATGCAGGATGGGTATACACGATCCTGCCGGCCACTTCTGCGGAGAGCCGGACGACGGTGACCGGTTCCGCCACTCCAAACCCCCGCAACCGGGTATGGACGGTTTCAGGGACAGCCTCTTTTACGGAGACCCTGAGCACCATTTCCCTGGCACTGCCCTTGTGGGGTTTTTTCTTCTGGGAAGAAAAATAAACCATGGCGGCCAGGCCCATCCCGATCACGGTAAGGCTCAGTACCAGGCGGACCAGCAACCTGGGGCCGGGGCGCTTTTTTTTATCTGCTCCCATATATGGGCTCCTGTATATTGTTTATGGACGGACACCGGGATTCGGGTCCGGAATTCGGCCTGTATTAAAAAGGATTTCATGCCACAGGTGCCTATTCCCGTCAAGATCAAGATTGACAAATGCCCATCCTGTCCAATATTGTCCCTGAAACCAGATATCCGGGGCAGTTCCGGGGAGTCACCCTCCCCGCCCCCATCGGCAAGGAGAACAAATGGGCCCCTGTAAAAAACATCCCTCAAGGCAGACACCATACCGTTGCGCCAAATACGACACTTACCAGTGCAAGGAGTGCCTGCGGTGCAAAGATCCCAAGCTGTATTGCAAACACAGGCCCTCATGCGCCATTTACATGATCACCGAGCGGGGAATGGACCCGGATGCCTGAAACCGTTATCAAAAATACTAATACCAAATTTTAAAAAATCCAATTGAATCGCCATGAAAAAAGACAGCCATCAGTTTGTTCAGGAGTACAAAGGCCTCGGCGCCTTTGGCATGGACAGGAAAACCGACGAAGAAACCGTGATGTTCTATCTCCAGAAATTCAGCGAAGATTCCTTCATGCGCGCCCTGCTGCCGCGCCTGGGAGATGATGAGCTGGAAGCGCTCTATCTTCTGGTCAACAAATACCTTAAAACGCATATGTCTGAAGACGAATACCACGGCCTGTTTCTCAAGGACAGGTAAGATTTATTGTCATTATCGGTCAGTTATGGTGGGCACGGTCATGCCCACCCTTTATCTCCTTGACAGGGGAAAAAGATTAACATATTCCCACGTGTATCATTGACAATTGAATTGCTTAATCCCATTCACCAAAAGGAGATGCGTAAAAATGACTGTAAAGAAAATGACATCCGGCCTTCTGGCAGTTATGCTTGTATTGGCCCTGGCCACCTTTGCCGCGGCAGGCGATAAAAAAGAACTGATGATGGCGACCACGACAAGTACGGACAACACCGGGCTTCTGGACTATCTGATTCCCCATTTTGAAAAAGAAACCGGCATCACCCTCAAGTGGACCTCGACCGGAACCGGCAAGGCCCTGAAACTCGGTCAGAACTGCGACGTGGACGTTCTCCTGGTCCATGCCCCGCCCGCTGAAAAAACATACATTGAAAAAGGCTACGGCAAAGAGAGACGGGAAGTCATGTACAATGATTTCGTGATCATCGGCCCCAAAGCCGATCCTGCCAGCATCAGCGGAAAAACCATCTCCGAGGCCCTGACCGCCGTCAAAACCGAGGGCGCGCTTTTCATGAGCCGCGGGGACGACTCCGGCACCAACAAAAAGGAAAAACTGCTCTGGAAAAACGCAGGCACAGGCCTTCCGGACAAAGAAGCATGGTATGTACAGACCGGACAGGGCATGCTGGCCACCATTAATGTGGCCCAGGAAAGAAACGGATATACCATGACCGACAGGGGCACCTATATCAAATACCAGGATCAGCAGGGCGGCAAAGCCCCCCTTACCGTTCTTGTGGAAGGGGACGACATCCTCCTGAACCAGTATTCCGTGCTCACCCTGAATCCCAAAAACTGTGCGTCCGCCAAACATGACCTGGCACTTGCCTTCTCCAACTGGATGGCATCGGAATCCGCCCAGAAACGCATTGCCGACTTCAGGCTCTTGGGCCAGAAGCTCTTTATCCCCAATGCCAAATAAGCACACGGGGTAATACGGGCGAATGGAGTACCTTGCCTCAGGATTTATCAAGGCGGTTGAACTGCTGGTCAGGGGAGATGCCTCCACCTGGTCGGCAGTTTCCGCCACGCTCCAGGCCTCCACATGGTCCATGATGGTCAGCCTCCTGACCGGTCTTCCCTGCGGATTTGCCCTGGGATATTTTGATTTCAGGTTCAAACGCCAGGTCCGTACGGTCCTGGACACCCTTCTTGCCCTGCCCACGGTCTGCGTAGGACTCCTGGTGTATGCGCTGATCTCTTCCCGGGGCCCCATGGGAGAATTCGGCATGCTCTTTACCCTGCCGGGTATTGCCATCGGCCAGACCATCCTGGCATTTCCCATTGTCACGGCCATTACCGCATCCATTGTTGAAAATATCGACCATGACCTCAAACTGACCCTGGTTTCCCTGGGCGCCGGGAAAAAGGATATTATCGCCACCTGTTTGTGGGAGGTGCGTTACGGTATCCTGGCCGCCGCAGTAACGGCCTATGGCCGGGTGCTCACCGAGGTCGGCATTTCCATGATGGTGGGCGGCAATATCAAATACCACACCAGGACCATCACCACGGCCATTGCCCTGGAAACCAACAAAGGCATGTTCGCAGACGGCATTGCCTTGGGTATCGTGCTCATGGCCATTGCTTTCGGCGTCAATCTCAGCCTGTCATTCCTGAGGAAACGCTGATATGTCAACACCCCTTTACCAGGCCCACCGGGTCCGCCATTTTTACGGGGATAAAAATGTGCTGGACATTGAAGATCTGACCATACCTGCCGGCAGCATTGTGGGCTTGTCCGGTCCCAACGGCAGCGGCAAGACCACCCTGCTAAAGCTTCTGGCCTTTGCCATGAAACCCACCCAAGGAGAAATCCGGTTCAACGGCCGGGCCGAGGTGCCCCTGTCCCCCCGGGTCCGTTCCAGGGTCACCCTTCTGACCCAAAAACCCTATCTTCTCAAGCGATCCGTCTTTGACAACGTGGCTTACGGCCTGCACATCAGGAAAGACACGAATGGTCTTGAGCAGCGGGTGGCACGGGCCCTGGACAGTGTGGGCCTGGATTTCAGCCAGTTCCACCAGCGGTCCTGGCATGAACTTTCCGGCGGGGAAGCCCAGCGGGTGGCCATGGCTGCCCGGCTGATCCTGACACCCGAAGCCTTGCTTCTGGATGAACCCGTGGCCAGCGTGGACAGCGAAAGCGCCCGGCTGATCCGCCGGGCATCCCTGGCAGCCAGGGACGAATGGGGGTGCACCCTCATCATTGTCAGCCATGACCTGGCCTGGCTCCACGCGTGCAGCGACACACGGCTGTCCATTGACCGGGGCCGGATCTTTGCGACCGGTGAGGAAAGCGTATTTCCGCCCCCTTATCTCCGCACACAGGACGGCCGGCTCTTCAAGGATCTGGGAAACGGAGAACGGATCCTCCTGTCTCCCGGGAACGGAAAAACCGCTTTTATCCAGAAAAGCAGGATTCGTATCCGCAGGCCCGGAGAAGACGACAATGGATATGACAACCGGATCACCGCCCGGATCACCCAGATGCTTCTTGAAAAAAAGAGCGGCAATGTCCTGACCACCCTTGCCCTGGACGGATTTTCAATCATCCTCAGCCTTGCCCCGGACCAGGTGGCGGAATCCGGACTTTACCCGGGCAAGCAGGTAACCACCCTTTTCCATTCCAATGATATCACCTGGCGATAATAAAGATCGCCTGTTCTGTTTTTAATTTTCCCCCTTCCGGCGATTTGTACAAGCCCCCTGATTGAAACGGCATCTGTATCTCCCGGTTCCCCGGGCATCCCGTCCTTGCAGACAATACGCCGCAATCCAATGAATTCAAACAGTTCCGAACATAAACACTGTTTTAAAAAATGTTTGACAGTCACTTTCGATTAACATAACTATAGTGTATCTCATTCGCGAAAGAGATGTCTCGATAACTTCCAAGAAAAGGATTTTCCAATGAAAAAAATCATGGTGTTCTTATTCGTTGCAGTATCGGTGTCATTCTTTGTCTTCCATCTCAACGCGGTTGCCTCCCAGACCCAGGGAAAAGAACGGCCCCTTGTCCTTGTGCACGGGTTTCTGGGGTTTGGTGAGGATGAGATGCTCGGGTACAACTACTGGGGCGGGCTGGACAGTCTCAAATCCCGGCTGGAAGCCCAGGGATATACGGTGTTTGTCGCGGCGGTCGGCCCGGTCAGCAGCAGCTGGGACCGCGCCTGCGAGCTATTCGCCCAGATTAAGGGCGGCCAGGTGGACTACGGCCGGGGACACTCCGCCCATTTCCAACATGACCGGACAGATCCCCTGAAAAATTACAATGGGGTTTATCCCCAGTGGGACCAGGACCACCCCATCCATCTCATCGGCCACAGCCAGGGCGGCCAGACCGTAAGGCTTCTGGCCCAGTTGCTTGAACAGGGCCATCCCGGTGCGGATAAGGTCGGGTACGGTCCGGACAATGAAACCTCACTGCTGTTCCAGGGCGGCAACCACGGCTGGGTCACCTCCGTCACGACCCTGTCCACCCCCCATGACGGCACCACCCTGGCAACCGGCATTGATTATATCCCCTTTGCTCAGGACGTTATCCTGGCCATTGCCTCTGCCGTCGGCATCTTTACGGATGATGTGATTTACGATTTCAAACTGGGCCAGTGGGGGCTTGTCAGGAACCCGGGCGAATCCCTGACGGATTACTTTGCAAAAGTGGCCGGCAGCCAGGCGTTCAAAGGCACCACCGACACTTCTGCCTGGGATATGGATCCCCAGGACGGCACACTGGAATTTAACGGATGGGTGGAGGCCCAGCCCGGGATTTACTATTTTTCCCTGTCCACGGAGCAGACCTTCAGAGGATTTTTCACCGGTTTTCACCTTCCAGAACTGGGCATGAACCTCTTATTCCATCCGTCCACCTATTTCCTGGGTTCCTATACCACCGACGGTATTGACAGGACCTGGTTTGAAAATGACGGTGTTGTGAATACGATTTCCATGAACGGCCCCAAGCGCGGCAGCACCGATGTGATCCAGGAGTACGACGGCACACCGGT
Organism: Desulfobacter sp.; assembly: GCA_036881925.1. Lineage (GTDB taxonomy): Bacteria > Desulfobacterota > Desulfobacteria > Desulfobacterales > Desulfobacteraceae > Desulfobacter. The sequence continues at coordinate 114,863 of JBAJNJ010000006.1, read as the reverse complement.
CAAAGGGGTCTGGAACCACCTGGGCTGCCAAAGCATAGATCATACCGATATCATCGGTGTGCTGTCATATCCCGGCGAATACCCGGAAGGATATGAAAGCCTGCACGCCTGGTACCTGGATCTGGCCAAGATGCTGACCGACCTGGAGTAACGCCGGGACAGCAGGTACGTAACGAACGGGGATCAGGGTTTCAGGACCAGGAAGTACAACTGGCCGTAAGCCGTCATATGCCCGGCCACAAATGATGCCCAGTCTCCGTTCCCACAGAAAAGGTCCACCCGGCCAGGCCCTTTGATGGCGCCGCCCGTGTCCTGGTTTGCCACAAACAGGGACACCCGGCCCCAGTCTTCCTTGGGTTGTTCCATGCCTGTTTCAGGCAGGGCGGTTTCCACAAATGCCAGCCCCCCTTTGGGAAAGAGCTTCTGATCCGTGGCAATCGAACGCATCGGGGTGACCGCCACCCCGATGCTGCCAAAGGGCCCGCCCTGTCCCGACTTGAAAAAAACAAAACTGTCGTTGGTGTGCAGAACCTCGTCCATGCGGCGGGGATTGGCCTCAAGCCATTTGCGGATGGCCTGCATGGACATGTCTTCCCGTGCCACTTCCCCCTGGTCAATCAAATATTTGCCCACCGAACTGTAGGCATTGCCGTTGACTCCGGCATAATGCACCCGCATCACCGTGCCGTCGCCAAGGGCCACCCGGCCCGATCCCTGTATCTCCAGGAAAAACCGGTCCACCCGGTTGGCCAGCCAGACCACGGGGTCTGCCCTGTCCTCAAAATCAGGGGACTGATTGATCTGCGCACGGGTATAGTAAGGCACCACCCGCCGGGTGTCATAATCCACCCGGGCCATGAGCCGTTTGTGCCCGGCGTACTTGTCCGAAAACCTGGACAGGTCGATCTGGAGCAGATCCACGGGCTTTGAATACACCGGATACGGAAATTCCGGACCGGGTGTTGTGCTGCCCGGGTATGTGGGTTCGAAATACCCGGTAAACAACACCTCTTTATTGGAATTGCCCACGCTTTGGTATACATGGTACCGGTTACGGATAAACCGGTTTAATTGGGACGGGGTGGGATTTTTTTCCAGGAACGCCAGAAAGGTTTCATGGGACCGGATCATATGCACGGCATCATACCGGTCTTTTCCATACACATAGGTCCGGGTGGCAGGCACACGGTTGAAGTAGACCAGGCTCTCCCGGACAGATCCGGCAAGGTTTTCAAAGCCCCTGCTGTCGAAGAATTTGGGAAACTGGCGGACAGACAGACGTTTCAAAGCGTTCTGGGATGCGCCCGGTTCAACGGGCTTATCTCCACATCCGCTGAAAACCACCAGGCAGAAAAGGCTCCATACGATCACCCAAAGTGTAAGGCGTGAGGGAAGTACTCTATTTTTATTCATCTGATTCCGTCCTAAAAAAATCGTCAATGTCAACCAGCAATGGGGTCATCTGCTGTTTCCCGGGAGACTCCGGATGATACGCCGGGTTCCCGGTCAGCCAGTTTCCGTGTGTGCTGTTTTTCCCCGGGGATCGGCTCAAGGTCAGGCAATGGGGCATTTGCCGCAGAAAGATCATTGAGTTTACGGGCCGAGGTCATCACCCGGGTTTCCATGGCCCCCAGGGTCCTGTTGAAGGTGGCCGCACTTTTTTCGATATCCCTGCCCAGCCGGTTCATATGGCCGGTCATGGTGGACAGGCGGGAGAACAGCTCCGCACCCAGGTTTCTGATGGTTTCCGCATTTTCATACCCTTTTTGCTGCTGCCAGGCATAGGCGACCGCCTTTAACAGGGCAATGAGGGTGGTGGGAGTGGCCAGGACAACCCCCTGGGCAATCCCCTTTTCGATCAGGTCGGGTTTATGGGCCAGGGCGGCCGAGAAAAAATTTTCCCCCGGGATGAAAAGCACCACAAATTCGGGGGTTGGACGGAACGCGGCCGTGTATTTTTTGGACGCCAACTGTGACACATGGGCCAGGACCTGGCCGGCATGGGCTTTCATCCGGGTTTCCCGCTCCCGGTCGTCGGGAGCTTCCAGTGCATCCAGATAGGCCATGAGCGGCACTTTGGCATCCACGATCACCTGGCGGTTGCCGGGCAGGGCCACCACCATGTCCGGCCGCAACGATCCTTTGCCTGCGCCCGAGGACATCTGCTCGTAGAAATCGCACCGGTCGGCCATCCCGGACAGTTCAACAGCCCGCTTAAGGGTGATTTCTCCCCACCGTCCCCTGACATGGGGTACCCGGAGGGCTTTGACCAGGTTCCCGGTTTCCGTATGCAGCAGGTGCTGGGTCCTGGCCATATCCGAAAGGTGGCGGGAAATGGATCCATAAGCCTGGTCCCGTTCTTTTTCCATCTGCCCCAGACGCTGCTCATACCTGTCCAGCACCTTGTGGACCGGGTCCACGGCTTGGCGGATCTCATCGCCCCTGGCCCTGAAGTCGGTGCGGGCTTCCCGCACATATCCTTTGAAGTGGGACTGGGCCAGGTCCATGAACTTGACGGAATTTTCGTAAAGAGCCTGGCTGGACATGTCCTTGAGGCGGCCCGAAAAAAACACAAGGCCGGACCGGGCCAGGAGCACACAGACCAGCACCCCGAGAACAAACCCGGCCCCTAAAAAACCGAGTTGTTCAACAGAGACAACGCCCTGGGACAAAGGCGTCATTTTCCTTTTTCCGCAATATAGGTCCCGCTTTTGCCCCCGGACTTGGATGCCAGGTGGATATCGGATATTTCCATGGTTTTATCGTAGGCCTTGCACATGTCATAAATGGTCAGGGCAGCCACGGAAACAGCGGTCAGGGCTTCCATCTCCACCCCTGTTTTTTCGGTAAGCGAGACCTCGGCTTCAATATTGATGCAGCGTTTTCCGGTATCCGGAAAAAAATCGACCCGGGCATGGGTAATGTTCAGGGGGTGGCACATGGGGATCAGGTCCCAGGTTTTTTTGGCGGCCATCACCCCTGCAATCCTCGCGGTTTCAAGCACATTGCCCTTTTTCACCCGTTCGTCAAGGATCTTGTCCAGAGTGTCCGGGGTCATGGAAATCCGTCCCCTGGCCACGGCAATCCGCTTGGTGGCGGTTTTGTCTCCGACATCCACCATCCGGACCCGGCCCTGTTCGTCCAGGTGGGTAAATTCATTCATGGCAGCTCCTTTGCGGCCCATGCCGCGGTTCAGGCAAAAAACTGGGTTTTGGATGTGGCCTCGGACTTGATCCGGTTCAGGGTGTGGCTGAGGGTTTCGATCACATTTTCGCGGATATCCCCGGCCACGGCCAGGAACATGACGTCATCGCCCACCATCAGGGGCTTGTCCGCTTCAATGTGGACCAGGATCTCGACAATGCCCGGCCTGGCCTTGGCCTGGGCCAGAATCTCTTCAAGTTTCTCCTGATCCACCTTGACCTCAAGTCCGGTGACCTCCTGCCCTTCCCGGGAGGTGGCCCTGACCACACCGTTATGGTAAAGCACCATACCGGCCTTGGAAATCTCCGGGTGCTGTTTGATCTGGTTGATGAGTGCAGGTAAATCCATATGTTTCTCCTTAAATAATGGCTGCCGGCATCCGTATACAGAAGTTACCGGCCGCATCCGGGGGCCGGGATCAGGAATCCTGTTCCTGTCCGTCCCCGGCCATGGTCCTGGCCATGGCCAGGTCTTCGGGGGTATTGACGTTGAATTTGAACCGCATCTGGGGATCAATTCTTTCCAGTGTTTCCGGCGGGACCTCCCTGACCCTTTTGGCTTTGAAAAAGGTCTTGATCATGAACCGGTTCTCGCTCAGGTTCTTTTCAATCCTGGGCAGGCAGGACTTGTGATAAAGAGCGGACAGGGGTTCAAGCCCCTCCCGGGTCCTGGGAATGATAATTTCCTTTCCCTTGGAACGGCTCGCCCATAAATGGCGGATCACCGCCTCACTGGCAAAGGGGACGTCGCAGGCCGTGGCATAGCTCCAGGGGAATGATGCGTGAAACAGCCCCGCATGAAGCCCGGCAAGGGCGCACCTGGCAGGTACGATATCCGTAACCACCATGGCGTCCGGGCCGGTAAAGGCCCCGGGATCATTCACGACGATAATCACCTCTTTAAACAGGCGGGTAAACAGGGTATGGATCTGCTCCAGCATGGAGAGATCTCCCACCCGGCGGAAGGTCTTTTTCTTCCCGGGAAGCCGGTTGTTCTCGCCCCCGGCCAGGATCACCCCGGTGCAGTCAAATTGTGTCAACTTACCACTCTTTCAAAAATCTTGCCTTACAAACACATTATCTTCTGATGATTATAGGAACTTGAACTTAAAATCAAGGTGTTGCCGTTGTAAAAAAAAGATGGTAGTTAATTTTACGATCAAATATTACGATCATTGGAACCCTTTAAAAAGGCAGGTTATGAAACAAAAGAAAAACATCCTGAACGATCAGGATTTCAAGCGGATTATCACCCGGATCGCCTATGAAATCATTGAGACCCACAAAGGCGTCCAAAATCTTGCCCTTGTGGGCATCCAGACCCGGGGAGACTTTCTGGCCAAACGGCTGGCAGACCAAATCCGCGATATTGAAGGCACCCAGCTGCCGGTAGGATCCATGGACATCAACATGTACAGGGACGACTGGACCAAGATCAGCCACCAACCCACGGTCAGGCCCTCCAACATCCCCTTTTCCGTGGATGATAAGGAAATCATTCTGGTCGATGACGTCCTTTATACCGGCCGGACCATCCGTGCGGCCATGGATGCTCTCATGGATTTTGGCAGGCCCGCCCGCATCGAACTTGCCATCCTCGTGGACAGGGGGCACAGGGAACTGCCCATCCAGGCCGATTACAAAGGCATTTTCGCGGATACAGAGCCCACGGATATGATCCATGTCCATGTCAGGGAACATGACAAGGAAGACAGTGTTTACAAGGAACTGGTATAGCAATGGGAACCCTTCTCCATAAGAAATCAAGCCCCAGGGAACTGAAAATAGCCGTTTTGTCCGTGTCCACCACACGGACCATCGAAGATGACAAAAGCGGGGCCTGGATCAAGAAGCAGGCGAAAAAAGAAGGCCATGAAGTGGTCCTTCACCAGGTGGTCACCGACGACATCACCGCCATTACCGATCTGGTAACCCATGTGACCGGACGAATCTGCCCGGATGCCGTGATCATGACCGGCGGGACAGGCATCAGCCCCAAAGACGTCACCATAGAGGCGGTACGCCCCATGTTTGACAAGGAACTGACCGCATTCGGCCCTGTTTTCGCCCAGCTCAGCTTTGAGGAAATCGACTCTGCCGCCATTATGTCCAGGGCCACCGCCGGCATCATCAAGGGTGTGATCGTCTTTTGCATGCCCGGCAGCCTCAAGGCCTGCAAACTGGCATGCAACGGGCTGATATTCCCGGAACTCGGACACCTGCTCAAGCACGCAAAAGAATAAAAAACATTTAAGGACGGATATATGACCACTGAACTGGATACCTTTGTAGCGGAATGGAAAGACAATGACTCGAAAACCCGCCAGGCCTTTGTGGAGCTGATGGACCACCTGAAGGGCCTTACCGATACCACTCTTGACTTTGATGCCCGTCCCGGGGTCACCTATTCCCTGCGGCCCCGGCATGCAGCCCAGAACAAACGCCCTTTGTTTGCCATGGTGGATGTCATTGACGATGATCCCGAGGATCGGTGGCTCTCGGTCTGCTTTTACGGAGAAATGGTCACCGACCCGGACGATGCCGGGGATATGGTGCCCGAAGGCCTTTTGGGGGAAGATGCCCGCTGCTTTGACCTGTACGAATATGATGCCGGGGATGTGGCCTATGTCAAGGAACGCCTGACCCAGGCCCATGCCAGCGCCCCGGAGTAGTCCCGGGGGGAATGTCCGGAAAGATCCGATCCCCCGGTACCGGCAGGGTATTCCGCCCATACAGGTGCCGGGGATTCGTGTCGGGAGTCAGCGCCGGGCTTAATTCAGATTGGAGATGATTCTGCCGGTGTTCCGCTCAACCTGGATACCCCGGTCGTCGTAAAACCGCTCCATGTTGTAATCTTTTACATTTGTGATTTCCAGGACAGGCAGGTCATTCTTTTTCAGCCATTTCTCGATTTTTGGAATCTGGGCGGGGTCTGCCGCCCGGGCCGTGAAGATCTTGACCCGTATCCCGTTGTCCACCATGCGCCGGACATAGGAAAGCATGTCAGGTACAGGCGGTCCGATCCTGTCCAGGGAAGATTTGTTGTCCCAGACAGCCAGAGTGCCGTCCAGGTCAACCCCGACCCAGGGACCGGTATTCTCTTGCGACCCGTCTGATGTGCTGTTTTCACCATCCTCATAATGGGTATCCGGTCCGGTGCCGGGATTTTTCGCGGCCTTTTCCAAGGTGCTGTTTTCTGCTTCAGGAACCAGCAATTTTTTCAAAAGATCAAACATAAACATCTCAACTAAAATGTAAGCGGAAATAGGGTTACACGGAAAAACGGATGTTCAGGATATCACCGTCCTGGACCACATATTCCTTGCCTTCCACGTAAAATTTCCCGTTTTTCTTCAATTCCGCCTCTGATCCCAATTCCACCAGATCATCGTAGGTGAATACCTCGGCACGGATAAATCCCCGTTCAAGGTCGGAGTGGATCACCCCGGCGGCGGCAGGCGCCTTGGCCTCTTTCCTGACCAGCCACTGGCGGACCTCATCCTTGCCCACGGTAAAAAAGGAAATCAGGTTCAGGGAATTCAGGCAGAGACTGGTGAGGATCTCAAGGGCGGTGGCGGTGATGCCCAGATCCTCAAGGAACTCGGCTTTCTCCTCCTGGGTGTCCAGCATGGCGATTTCCGCCTCTACCTTGGCGGAAACCAACATGGGTTCGATCATCAACCGGTCGCAGCTTTCCCGGAACCCGTCCAGAAGGGCATCGTTTCCCAGGTCATCTTCGGAAACATTCACGGCAACCACGAGCTTTTTACGGGTGATAAAGGGATAGGACCGGATCATTTTCTCTTCATCCTCGGTCAGTTCCAGAAGGCGCAGGGGCTTTTCCTCTTCCAGGTGGGCCTGCATTTTCTGCATCAGGACCAGTTCTTTTTTCTGGTCCTCATCCTTGATTTTCTTGACCATGGCTTCCAGACGTTCAATCCGTTTTTCCACAAAAATCTGGTCATGCATGACCAGTTCGGAATTGACCATCTCAAAATCCCGGGCCGCATCCACGGATCCTTCTGCATGGTAGACAGCCTCGTCCTCAAAGGCCCGGACAACATGGCAGATGGCGTCCATATCTGCAATATCTTTGAAAATATCCCCTTTGGAGATGGTTTCCGCTTCCATTTTCGGCAGGAGTACAAGATCAAGCCTGGCTTTGACCTCTTTGTTGGGTTCGTACATCTCCACCAGGGTGTTGAACCGGGAATCCAGAATATCAGCCGTGCCCGGGACAGGCTTAAAGGCCTTTGCAGGATCTGTGATTTCGTTGCCTGTCAATATCTGAAACAATGTCTTTTTCCCCGTCTGGGGCAGACCGATGATGCCAACCTTCATAATTGTGTCCTAATCCGAATATGTGGTTTATGTATGTGGATGTCCGTTGTAATTCTGTCTTTATGCAGTATTTTTAAATTTACTTCGCAAAGGATTTAATATATCAAATTTAAAGGTAAGAAAACAGTGTAAATACAGCGGCAAAGGAGATCTCTTTTTGAACGACAATGACTACCACCCGCCCCTGCTTTTGGGCAACGGTCATCTCCAGACCATCTTTCCCGTTCTCTTCAGAAAAATCAGGGATGTCACCTACACCCGGGAACGGATCTCCACACCGGACAACGACTTTCTCGACCTGGACTGGTCAAGAATCCACAGCGACCGCCTGGCCGTAATTTCCCACGGCCTGGAAGGCGATACCAGCCGTGCATATGTGCAGGGCATGGTCCGTGCCGTCAACCAAGGAGGCTGGGATGCCCTGGCCTGGAATTACCGTGGGTGCAGCGGAGAACCCAATACGCAACTGCGCTCCTACCACAACGGCGCCACAGACGACCTTTCGCTTGTTATCAACCATGCCGCATCAACCGGCAGGTACACGGAAATCGCCCTGATCGGCTTCAGCCTGGGCGGCAACCTGACACTGGTCCACCTGGGCCGGGACCGGGTCAACCCGATAGTTTCAAAAGCCATCGTCTTTTCCGTGCCATGTGATCTTGAAGCCAGTGCCGCAGTACTGGCCAGACCGGCCAACACCATTTACATGAAGCGATTCCTGGTGCTGCTCCACCAAAAAATCAGGGACAAAATGAAACGCATGCCCGGTGTCATTGACGATAAGGGTTATGATGCCATCAAAACCTTTAAAGAATTTGATGACAGGTATACCGCACCCATCCACGGATTCAGGGATGCCCGGGACTATTGGACAAAATGCGCCAGCCGCCAGTTTATCCCGTCAATTAAGATCCCCACATTGATCATCAATGCCGTGAATGATCCGTTTCTGCCCAAGGAGTGCTTTCCTGTCACCGAAGCGGGATATAATGCTAATGTCACCTTGAAAATGCCTAAATCCGGCGGCCATGTCGGCTTTATCGCATTTAACCGGGAAAGGGTATACTGGTCCGAGCACCAGGTCACCTGTTTTTTAAACGACCATTGCTGAATCCGTACGGCTCCCGCCGGACCCAGGCGAATCCATCCGGGTTCAGGCCTGTGGGGATTCGAGGTGGCGGCCGGTTTCAGGCAAGAATAGACAGGGCAGCCATTTTTTCCGAGACCTTGATCCGGCCGGTGTTGCCATCCATCTCAAGGCCGGAGGCCGCACATACCGGATCATGGGGGTAGACCAGCAGCGCCTTTGCTTCAAGCGCCTGCTCCAGAAACTGCTCTTTTTCGTCCACCAGACCTTCGGGAAACCGGTCATATCCCATGGTGATGGGCAGATTCACCCATGGATGGGCCGGTATGAGATCTCCGGTAAACACCAGGGTATGGGTTTTCGTCCGGATCCAGGAGACCAGCATGCCGGGGGTATGGCCGTGGCTTTCCGTGAACCGGATCTCAAGCCCGTCCAAACACAGCTTGTCTCCGTGGTTTTTCAACTCCAAGCGGCCGCTTTGTTCCAGAAGCGCCGTCAACCCGGGGATAAACGATGCCCGGTCCCTGATATGGGGATTGGCAGCCCGTTTAAAATTTTTCTCACCAACAATATACCGGGCATTGGGAAAGAGCAGCGCAAGCGTTTCCCTTCCCTCTTCCCACGGGACCAGCAACCCGCCGGCATGGTCAAAGTGGAGATGGGAAAGGATTACATGGGTAATGTCCCCGTGGGCAAGACCGTGTTCGGCCAGGGAAGACAGGAGCTTGTGACCGGCCTCCCGGATTTGAAACCGCTGCCTCATATCCGGGGACAGATAGGCACCTGCACCGGTTTCAAAAAGGATATTGGAGCCGGGTGTCCTGACCAGCAGGCACCTGGATGCAATATCAATCATGTTCCGTTCATCCGCAGGCATCCACCTTTCCCACAATGCCTTGGGGGCATTGCCGAACATGCTGCCCCCGTCCAGTTTCATTCCGTTCCCGTCAAGAACGGTGAATTCAAATTCAGACGCGATTTGTTTCATTGGATTCAGGCCGATTTTTTATGGGGATCAGGGAAGTTTAATCTGCCGTTTTTCAGGAGAGGCATGGCGGCGGTATAAAATGGCGACATGGCCGATCATTCCGGCCAGGACCGCATTGCTCCGGGTGGCGATTTCTTCGACCAGAGCGGTTTTCACATCTTTTTCCTTATGGTCGATGAACTTTATTTTTATCAACTCGGCCCCGTCAAGCGCGGCGTCGATTTCATCCATAAGGGCCTGGGTGACCCCTTTCTGCCCCACAAAGGCAGACGGGTTCAGGTTGTGGGCAAGCCCTCTCAAGTATTTTCTCTGTGATCCTTTTAGTTCTGTCACTCCATTTTCCTTCATCTGTTCAATCATATATCAATTAAAAATTCCGGCATCTTATCACAAGCGACAGCGAAAAAACAGGCCCGAAAAACAGGCTTGAGAAACAAAAAACCCCCGGGCCGGTTGCCGTCCGGTCCTGTACCGGAAATCGGGCAACGTGAAATCAGGCACCTGTAATACGACAAAATTCATCTTCCATTTTTTTGCGGAGTACCTTTATTTTATTTACGGTGCCGCCAAGATTCGAACCCGTGACCAGTGGCTTTTGGGCGGCACAGACATACCAGGTGCAGACAAAAGGGCGGCAATGCCTGGGCAGCCGGCAGCCATGGGCCGCCAGATGGCTGCAACCGTATCCCTGGACTCCCTGCGTTTTCGATATCTGGCGTTCCGGCGGGCTGCCGGGTCCAAGGCAAAGATACAGCATATCGCGAAAGTCATACCAGATGGTGGCCCTTTTACAGCAGTTTTCCCGGCACTCCGGACAGGTGGCGGCACAGAGCCGCTCCAGTTCCGGTGCCGTCCGTACATAAAGCGCACCAATTTCCCGGGCCAGGGAACGAACCGGGGCAAGATCATTTCTCCGGTTCATATCCAGAATATGAAAAAAAGAGCAAACTTCCCGGAACCGGGTTTTCTCCTGCCAGGGAATATCCACGGGGCCTCCTGGGTTTTAAAGTTAGGGGGGATTGACAAAAATCAATCCCAACTTATTTTGGCAGATAAAACTTTCAATAAATTATTGTAAAGGAAAAACATCATGGCAGACCAGAAAATCACCCTGAACGTCGAAAACATGAGTTGCGGCCATTGCTCGGGCATGGTCCAGAAAACCCTTGAAGGCATCCCGGGATTGTCCGATATCTGCGTGGACCTTGAAGGGAAAAAAGCCGAATTTACCGCCCGGGACAATGATATTGTGAATACGGCCGTTGATGCGGTCACCCAGGCGGGCTATCCCGCCTCCCAAGCTTAGTAAGCTTAGTCTCACGCCCTTCACAACAGCCCGGACAAATCAAAGCTCTCAGACTTGTTAATGGTCAGGATGAACCGTCTGAGTAGTTCCCGGTCAAAACAGTGGGCCATGCCCCTGTCCCTGAGTTTGGTCCGGGCTTCCACCCGTTTTTGGGCCTCCTGCTCAAGCATTTCCTTTTCTCTCAGCCGCCTGAGTTTGGCTTCGTAACCATCCCTGACAATGGCTTTCAGGGGAGGTTTGAGATTTTTTTCCGCCTCGGCTTCAAATTTCTTGAGGGCGTCCAGATAGGGATTTTCCCCGGCCATGAGTTTGAGGGCTTCAAACGGGGTTTTGGCCTTTTTATAGGGCCGTTTTGAGGTCAGGGCGTCAAACACGTCTGCAATGTGGCAGATTTTTGCCATCAGGGGAATGTGGGCCCCGGAAAGGCCGCAGGGATAGCCGCTTCCGTCCTCATTTTCATGGTGGTAGATAATGGTCTGCATGGACGTATGCGGCAACTGGCTTTCAAGCAGCAGGCTGGCCGCATATGCGGTGTGGGACTGCATAATGATCAACTCGAGATTGTCCAGGCGGCCGGGCTTGTTGATCACATTTTTCGGAATTTTGATCTTTCCGATGTCATGAAGGAATCCCGCCACCACGGCCTGCACCATCAGTTCTCTCAGGGCATTGCGGTCTTGTACATCGAAAAGTTCCCTGTTGGAGTTGATAAATGTGGCAATCAGCCAGCCCACCTTTACGGAATGGGTGTGGGTTTCATAATCATGGCCGATGAGGCTGGCCAGGCCCTTGAGAGACGATATGCTGGAGATAAAATCCATTGCCTTTGCAATGAGCTTTTCCACGTTTTTTACCATCCGGGCACTTTCTGCAGCCGAAGAAAAGTTGGCGGAAAAAGAATCCTTTACCACCTCTGTTGACAGGGCAACCAAGGTATCGGTCTTTTTTTGGGGATGGATTTCTTCGTGGTTGAGGATAAATTCCAGGTTTTCCCTGATATAGGATTTGTACGTCCGGGCATCCCGCCGGTGAATATAAACCGTTTCCCAGTTTTCCAGCAATTCCATGAGGCGTTCCCGGCTGATGGAACCGGTGTCCATGAGCAGGCAGCGGAAGCGGTACATCCCGTTGTCATGGGGATACCGTTCAAACAGTGAAAAATTTGCCAGGGCGTCGGGATTAATGGATAAAGGGTCAATGGTGAGAAACGAACTGCCGTCGTCAAAATACTCGGATGCCAACCCCATGGAATCGCTCCTTTTAACGGCCGGGATTCGGACCGTTGCTTTCAAATATCAATATCGTCTTAATAATTGAATAGTTAGCAAAATAAGCGCCCTGTGTAAAGATAAATTCCCGCCCGGGCCTGTTTCCGGCAGAAAGCCATCCTTTATTTTTTTTGTCTTGACCCTTTGTCCAATCTCATTTATCGTTAATCGGCAATTAACGATAAATGAGATTGGACAGACCATGGATACAGAGCAGATTGCACGGATATTCAAAGCCCTGGGTCACCCGACACGGGTGAAGATCGTTGAGCACCTGATCCGCATCAACACCTGTGTATGCGGTGAGATTGTGGACATTTTCCCCTACTCCCAGTCAACCATCAGCCAGCACTTAAAACAGCTTAAGGAGGCCGGTATTGTCTGCGGGGAAGTGGAAGGTCCCAAGACCTATTTTTGTGTGGATAAACATATCCTCAATCAGTTTAAAGCCTATATAAACGCCCTTTAATTTTTAAGGAAAGGACGCATTATGACCCAAGACAATTCACCATCCCCTTCCGGCCCAAGCAAAGGCCTGTCCACATCAGGGATCGGCATCATGCCCTCAATGGCGGCGGCCGGACACGCAACTGCAGGGCCGGACACTGAGGCATCCCATGACAGGCCCGGTTATACCCTGTGCAAATGGGTGGAACGGTTTATGGGGACCCCGGCCGGGCAGGTGCCGGTCATCAGGACACAGCTGGATACAGGGGACCGGATCGCCACCGCGCTGGTCAGGTGCGGGATCAACCGCCACCGGTATATGGTGGCGCCCGGGCTTTATGCCGTGGGACAGCCGGATGCCGGTTCCGAAGTACTGGTCACCGCCAATTTCAAACTGACGTTTGACCATCTGCGGACCCAACTGCCGGACATCAATGCCTGGGTCCTGGTCCTGGATACCAAAGGGGTCAATGTCTGGTGTGCGGCCGGAAAAGGCACGTTCAGCACCGGCGAACTGGTCCGCAGGATTGCGGCGTCAGACCTCGAAAAAATTGTCACCCACAGGCGGCTGATCGTTCCCCAATTGGGTGCCACGGGCATTTCCGCCAGGGACGTGAAATCCCGCTCCGGATTCAGGGTGGTTTACGGGCCTGTGCGGGCGTCCGACCTGCCCCGGTTCCTGGAAAACAAGCGCCGGACAGATCCCGGCATGCGGGATGTGACGTTCACCTTTCTGGAGCGGATCATCCTGACCCCTGTTGAGGTGCAGATCGTTCTCAAGCCTGCTTTGCTTACGGCACTGGTCCTGTTTATCCTGTCAGGCATCGGGCCGGGTATTTTCTCGTTTGCGTCGGCCTGGACCCGGGGATTGACCGGGCTGGGGGCAATGGCTGCGGGAATCTTGTCCGGTGCCGTTGTCACGCCCATGCTCCTGCCCTTTATCCCGGTCAAAGAATTTGCCCTCAAGGGCATTATCAGCGGCTGTTTTGCCGCGACCGCTTTTCTGGTTGCGCTTCCCACGTCCGCAGCCACCTTTGTCACCGGCCTTTCCCTGTTCCTGTTTACGGTTGCCGTCAGCTCTTTTCTGGCCATGAACTTCACCGGTACCACCCCGTTCACCTCTCCCTCGGGGGTGGAAAAAGAGATGAAGCGGTATATCCCCGTCCAGTTGACATGCCTGGTATTGTCGTCCGGCTTCTGGATTTACGGGGCCTTTTAGCACCAGAAATTTAAATATAAAGGAACATCATATGAAAGAATTCAGACATTATGAGGAGGTCTCAACCCTGGTCCTGGACAAGGACAAATGCATCGGGTGCACCCTTTGTACCCAGGTCTGCCCCCACCATGTCTTTGAAATGGCCGACCGGAAGGCGGAAATCGTGGATTTCAACGCCTGCATGGAATGCGGTGCCTGTGTCAACAACTGCCCCTCAGGGGCGCTGAGCGTTAACCCGGGGGTGGGCTGAGCCGCGTATATTATCCAGGTCTGGATAAAAGGCGAGGAAAACGCATCCTGCGGCGACGGCGGTTGCTGCTGATCAATCCATTGTATCTATTGCATTTGTAATGCATTTGAACCCACGGACATATGACGCGTCCGGCACGATATGACCAGACCGGGTCCGCCGTTCAACAGAAATGGCGGACCCGGAAGGGTATTGACAAATGTGTTTAGCCTATATACACTCTCATCCATGACGAGTGACACCCAAAAAATTCATGGAAAATTCCAATCCATCATGGCCCTGGCCCTCAAACTGGACAAAACGCCCAGAAAATTCGGCACGGACCACAATCTGTCACACACGGAAATCCACCTTGTTGAAATCATAGGTGACAGCCGGGATCTGAGCGTTACCGATATTGCACGGCTCATCGGCATCACCAAAGGGGCGGTGTCCCAAACCCTGAAACGGCTTGAAAAAAAAGGGATCACAGACAAGCAAACAGATCCTGCAAACCTGTCCCGGGTGATCGTCAGCCTCACAGCCAAAGGCAAAATTGCCTATTGGGCCCACAAACACTGGCACGAGACCATGGACGGGGGGTTCAGCCACTACCTTGAAACCCTGGATCAGGAAGATGCCAGGGTGATTGTCGATTTCCTGAACCGTTTGGAGGATTTCCTGGCCCGCCGGGTGACGTCTCCGGAATAATTTTTTGTAAATTTTTTTGCCAAAAGCGTATAGCGACTAAACACCATTGGAGGTAAACATGTACAATCCGTTATTTAAAGGTGACGTATGCAGCCACAACCATTCTTTTTTCCTGGACAATTTTATCCGCAGGATTTTTCAGAACCCTAAAAAAATCGTGGGGCCCTATATCCATCCGGGAGATACCATTATCGACCTGGGATGCGGTCCGGGGTATTTTTCCATTGATATGGCTGAAATGACCGGTCCTGAAGGAACAGTCTATGCCGTGGATCTTCAGAAAGAAATGCTTTCAAAGGTGGCCCACAAGTCGGTTATGAGAAAGCTTACCGATATTGTTCACCTTCACCGGTGCACCCAAACGCAAATCGGCCTGCCCGCCGGCATCAATGCAGATTTCATTCTTGCCTATTATATGGTCCATGAAACCCTTGACCACGGCGACTTTCTGACCCAGGTCAAGGCGCTGCTCGCATCCGGGGGCAAGGTGCTCATTGTGGAACCGCCGTTCCATGTATCCGGGCCCCTGTTTGAAAAAATCACCCGGGCGGCCCTGGACAGCGGCTTCACCATCCAGGACCGGCCAAAGGGCAAAGGAGGGAAAAGTCTGTTGCTGAGCACTTGAGCCAATAAACTTCTAACGTTTTTTCCTTTACATATGCAATCCATATATCTATATTTAGCTAAACATCTAAATATAGAACCCCGAATGGATACCCCTTTACAAATACTCAAAGCCCTGGCGGACCGGAACCGTCTCAGGATCATGGCCGCACTTATGGACGGCAAGGAATTATGCGCCTGCCAGATCACGGAACTGCTCCAGGTCACCGGTCCCACCGTATCCAGACATCTGTCCCTGCTCACCTGGGCAGGCCTGCTGAGTTCGCGGAAACAGGGCAGATGGATTTTCTTTTTCATCCCTGCCGGCACAGAAGCGCGTTTGCTCAAATGGGTCGGGGAGCGCCTGACAGACTCGGAACAAATCAGGGATGACGCCCGGGCCCTTGAGGCCATCCTGTCCCAAGATCCTGAAACCATTTGCAGAAAACAGCGGGGAGAAGCCTGCTGCCCGGCTGAGGAGAAGCAATCATGCCAAAAAAACTGAAAATCCTTTTTCTCTGTACCGGAAACTCCTGCCGGAGCCAGATGGCCCAGGGGTTTGCCAACGTTCTCAAAGGCGACGAAATAGAGGCCTATTCCGCCGGTATAGAGACCCACGGCCTGAATCCCCATGCCGTCACCGTGATGGCAGAGGCAGGTGTTGATATTTCCGGCCACAAATCCCAACACCTGGATGCATTCAAAGATCTGGACCCGGATTATGTGATCACGGTATGCAGCCATGCCCATGAAACCTGCCCATGGTTTCCGGGAACGGCCAGGGTGGTTCACGCCGGTTTTGACGACCCGCCCGCACTGGCCAAAAACGCATCGACCCACGAACAAGTGTTGTCATGCTACCGAAAGGTCAGGGATGAAATCAAAGCGTATATCATGACCCTGCCCCAAGCCCTTTTAAAACAGGATGGATAGAGGAGTGCCCCGATGAACCAGGACCCTGTTTCCGGCACTGACCGGAAAATGACAAGTGTATTTGAACGCTATCTCACTCTCTGGGTGGGGCTTTGTATCCTGATCGGCATCGGTCTTGGGAAAATCGCCCCAGACCTTGCCCAGACCTTGGACCGGATGGCACTGACTGTAAACGGGGCACCCGTGGTATCCATCCCCATTGCAGTATGTCTCTTTTTCATGATGTACCCCATTATGGTGAAGATTGATTTTGCCGCCGTCATCCGGGCCGGCAAAAGCGGGAAGCCGGTTTTCCTGACCCTGCTCATCAACTGGGGGATCAAGCCGTTTACCATGTATGTGATTTGCTTTTTCTTCCTTGGCATGCTGCTCAAAGGGCTGATCGGGCCGGAAGCCACAGACCTGGTCAAAATGCCCTTTGGCCTGGATCTGCCGGCAGGTGCCACCCACGGTGCCGGTGTTGTGGTGATCCAGGACGGGATTAAGATGCTTGAGATTCCGTTGTGGCGGTCTTACCTGGCCGGTTGCATTCTGCTGGGTATTGCCCCGTGTACGGCCATGGTGCTGGTGTGGGGTTATCTTGCCCGGGGCAATGACGGCCTGACCCTGGTCATGGTGGCTATCAATTCTCTTGCCATGCTCCTGCTTTACGGGCTTTTGGGCGGATTTCTGCTTGGTGTAGGACGGCTGCCCGTGCCCTGGGAGGCCCTTTTGCTTTCCATCGGTGTTTACGTGGCCCTTCCCCTGGCAGCAGGATTCTTTTCGAGAAAATGGATTTTGGCTGCCAAGGGAGAGCGATGGTTTCAGGAGAAATTTCTCCATTTGCTCACCCCGGTCACCATCACGGCCCTGCTTGTCACACTGGTATTGCTGTTCAGCTTTAAAGGCGAAACCATCCTGGCCAACCCCTTGACAATTTTATGGATCGCCATTCCCCTTTTCATCCAGACCCTGTTGATTTTCTGCCTGGGATACGGCACAGCCCTGGGGTTGAAGCTCTCTTATGCAGACGCGGCTCCCGTGGCCATGATCGGGGCGTCCAACCACTTTGAGGTTGCCATTGCCACATCCGTGATGTTGTTCGGCCTTTCCTCGGGTGCCGCCCTTGCCACGGTGGTCGGGGTATTGATCGAGGTGCCTGTGATGCTTATGCTGGTGGAAATCTGTAAACGGACCCGGCATTGGTTCGAACCCGCAGGGTTGCGTTAAGCGACAGATGCCGGAACCCATAGGGAAGTGGATTCGGTTGCGGCCCATTTGGTTGATATGTCTACGGTTATATGAAAAATAATATTTTTTTCGCATTCAGAGCATCAGTGAACCCCCTTTTAAACAAAGAAACAGCGCAACATTTTCGTTTTTTTACCTTCCTGTCCGGAAAACAATGGTTGACCCTGTTCGGACGCAGCGCTAACCGGAACCTAACCCTCTGAAAAATATATGAAAAATTATTTCATTTTCACTTGACAGAGAAAAAAATATATGGTTTAGCTGGTGCAACTCAACCAAGAGGAAACCAAATGAATTTTTGCAAAACAGACCGCTTTTATTTTTATTTCTGGTATTATTTTTATACCGGGCTGCCTGTGTTGCGCTGATCTTTTTCAAATACCCCAAGCCGCAGGCACTCACCGCCTGCGGCTTTTTTATTTTAAAGTTTCAGGCGAAAACAACCTGCAAAAGGAATTTGCCATGAAACAAACCTATGATGTAAACGTCAAAGAATTCAAACCCCTGACCTCACCGGCCGCCATCAAAAAAGAATTGCCCGTGGAAGATGCGGTGGCCCGCATTATTCTCCAAGGCCGGAAAGATGTGGAAAACATCCTTGAAGGAAAGGACAAACGACTGCTGGTTATTGCCGGTCCCTGCTCTATCCATGATGTTGATGCTGCCATGGAATATGCCAGGCAGATGAAGGTGCTCAGAGATGAGGTCAAGGATAAGATCAACCTGATCATGCGGGTCTACTTTGAAAAACCCAGGACAACGGTGGGCTGGAAAGGCATGATCAACGACCCCTTTCTGGATGCCAGTTATAATGTAGACCAGGGGCTGCGGAACGCCAGGTCCCTTCTCATTGATATTAATGCCATGGGGCTTCCCACTGCCACAGAAATCCTGGACCCTATCACCCCGCAGTATATTGCGGGTCTTTTATCCTGGGTCGCCATTGGTGCCAGGACAACCGAATCCCAGACCCACAGGGAAATGGCGTCAGGCCTGTCCATGGCGGTGGGCTTCAAGAACGGCACCGACGGCAGCCTTACGGCGGCGATCAACGCCATGCAGGCATCCCGGGCCCCCCAGCATTTTCTGGGCATTGACCCCAACGGGGTATCCGCAGTCGTGTCGACCACAGGCAACCCATACGGCCATATCGTCCTCAGGGGAGGCCCCACACCCAACTATGACCCGGTTTCCGTGGGCAAGGCCCAGGACAGACTCAGGGAAAAAGAGCTTCTCGACGCCATTGTCATAGACTGCTCCCACGATAATTCCGGACAGAAATTCAAGGGCCAGTCCTTTGTTTTCAAAAGTGCCATAGACCAGCGCCTGGACGGCAATGACAGAATTGCCGGCCTGATGCTTGAAAGCAATCTGTTTGAAGGCAACCAGAAGTGTAAGTGCTGCGGGGATGCCGGCAACCTTGCCTACGGGGTGTCCATCACGGATGAGTGCATCTCCTGGGAAACCACTGCCAGCCTGCTTCGCTGCGCCTACGACCGGCTGTAGCAAGACCTGGCTGCGATTCCCTCTACCGGTTTCACCGGCCTGCCCATTCACAGTTGGGCAGGCCGGGCCGGATGGCCATCAGGTCCCGGATCCGTTTCTTCCCCTGGCATTCCAGCTTCCAGGTCTCGGTAATGCACCCCTGTCGATGCAACCGCGATACCTGGTCGCTTTTTTGCGCCCCACACCTTCCCTGCCATTCCAAGGCCTTTTTCTCCGACATTACGATATCCGCTTTAAATTCAGATCATTATATTTTTTATTCTTTAATCCGCTTCCATGGTACAGGCCTTGCTACGTATTGAATCCCGGGAGCGGGAAACACCGGTTCCCTTAAAATGAAATAGATGATGCGGAGGCTCGTCAAATGAAACAAGCCGTTTTCGTTAGCAGGGATAAGGATCAATTTGTTGAGATTGAGCAGATGCTGTCCAGGAAAAAAGTGAATATCATGTGGACCCCGACCGGAAAAGATCTGATGTCCCTGCTTTCGGATACCCGCAGCCCGAATATGATCGATATGGTGGTCATGGCGGAAAACCTGCCGGACACCCCTGCCAGATCACTGATAGAGTCTGTTGTGGTCCAAAGCCCGTTTACCCTTTGTGTGGTTGCCGGAACCATGGATCAAAAAGAATTTCATGATGTTTACGAGGGGTACGGGGTTCTGATGCAATTGTCCGAGCGGCCCACGGAAAACGATGCCCGGGACCTTGAAGCGCATCTTGACAAACTGGCTGGCCTGGGTGCCTGAGCATTCCTTGAGTGGAGAGATTGATCCCATGATTATCAGCATTGCCAGCGGGAAAGGCGGTACGGGAAAGACCACGGTCGCCACCAACTTATGCGCCAGCCTCGGGGCAGACCTCAGGCTTCTGGACTGTGATGTGGAAGAACCCAATGCCCACCTGTTCCTGGCCCCGGAATTTACGAAAAGGGAAAAGGTCAATGCACCGGTTCCCGAGATTGATGAGACCCTTTGTACGTATTGCAAAAAATGTATGGCCATCTGCCGGTTCGGTGCCATTGCCGTTATGGGAAGAACAATTGTCACCTTTCCGGAACTCTGCCATTCCTGCGGAGGATGTACTCTGATCTGCCCTGAAAACGCAATACGTGAGGCAGACCGGTCTATCGGAGATGTGGAATCCGGCATTCTCCCGTCCCTGCGGGACACCGGGTTTGCCAGGGGTATTCTGGATATCGGCCAGGTCATGGCACCACCGGTCATCCGGCAGGTCAGGACCCATGAGAATCCGGACGGACTGACCATTATAGACGCCCCTCCGGGTACGTCCTGCCCCGTGATTTCCGCCATGCGGGGAACCGATGTGGTGGTCCTGGTGACGGAACCCACCCCTTTCGGACTTCACGACCTGGTCCTGGCGGTTGAAGCGGTAAAACTCTTGGGCATTCCCCACGGCCTTGTGATCAACCGGGCCGGGATGGGCGATGACCAGGTCAAGCACTATGCAGCTCGAGAAGGTGTGCCCATTCTCATGGAGATTCCTTTTGACAAACGGATTGCCAGGGCATATTCCAAAGGCGACCTCCTGGTGGAGGCCCTGCCCGAATACAAAGAAAAATTTCAATCCCTTTACCGGGATATCAAAGCACTTGCCGAAAACTGCTGTCAGCAGACCGTACAGGTGGCCCAATGAAAGAACTGGTTATTTTGAGCGGTAAGGGCGGCACCGGAAAAACAAGCATCACAGCGGCGTTTGCCGGGCTTTGTTCCAACATGATGCTCTGCGATGCAGATGTGGATGCGGCTGACCTTCACCTGGTCATGTCTCCGGATATCCGGGAAAGCTATGATTTTGTCGGCGGTCATGAAGCGGTTATCAATCCGGAGAAATGCACAGGGTGCGGCCGGTGTATGGATGTCTGCCGGTTCGATGCAATTCTCTGTGATGCCGGAAGCGGGTCGTTCTCAGTGGACGGTATCGGTTGCGAAGGATGCGGGGTCTGTGTGGATCTCTGCCCGGAGCAAGCCGTTCATTTCCCCCGGAAAACCTGTGGCCAGTGGTTTGTCTCACAGACCCGGTTCGGCGCCATGGTCCACGCCCGGCTCGGTATTGCCGAAGAAAACTCGGGGCGGCTGGTTGCCCTTGTCCGGGAAGAGGCCAGAAAGCGGGTGGTTGCGGAACGGGTGGATCTTCTGATTACCGACGGCCCTCCGGGTATCGGATGCCCGGTCATCGCCTCCATCGGCCAGGCCAATGCCGTTCTGATCGTGACCGAACCCACGGTGTCGGGAATTCACGACATGGAGCGGGTGGCGGACCTGGCAGCCCATTTTAAAATTCCGGCCATGGTCTGCATCAACAAATATGATCTGAATCCGGAACAGGCTACGGCCATCGAAGCCATTGCCGGAAGAAAACAACTGGAGTTTGTCGGTCGTATCCCCTTTGATCCGGCATTTACCCAGGCCATGGTCCGGGGGAAATCGGTTGTTGAAACCCACGGCGACTCAGCGGCAGGAGCTGCAGTTAAACAGATATGGAACAAGGTGATGGAGAGTACTGCCATGAAACAGGACAGGCTCTGCTGAACCGGATCAAATAAAACCGTTAATAAAAATACGGAGCAAGGAGTTTATATAATGCAAAACGGTAGAATTGCCATTCCCTCCAACGGGGAAGGCGGATTAAAAGGCACCC
This sequence comes from Desulfobacter sp., assembly GCA_036881925.1. Classification (GTDB taxonomy): domain Bacteria; phylum Desulfobacterota; class Desulfobacteria; order Desulfobacterales; family Desulfobacteraceae; genus Desulfobacter. Next base: position 93,129 of record JBAJNJ010000006.1, on the reverse strand, counting down.
GGTCAGGCCACTTCGGCCATTGTGACGTATTCACCTTTGTGGATGTCAAAGACGGAGAAATCGAAAAGGTGTCCACTCTGGCCAACCAGGAACATGTCCAGGGCGGCTGCATGGTGCCCGTGAACCTGCTGGCCGAAAACCGTGTCAACGCCCTGATCGTCGGCGGCATCGGCATGCGCCCCCTTATGGGATTCCGCCAGGTCGGCATCAATGTATACCATGATGACCAGCGTCCTGAAATCGAGCCGGTGGTCATGGACCTGATCCAGGGTAACCTGGCTGAAATACGCAATGACCAGGTCTGCGGCGGCGGTGGCGCCCAATAACTTTTTTGCCACGGGATAAAAAAATGAAAATAGCCGTAACATCAAAGGGAAAGGACCTGGACGCCCAGGTCGACCCCAGGTTTGGCCGGGCCGCATATATTATTGTGGTGGATACCGATACCCTTGAATTTGACGTTATCGACAATGCGGAAAATAGAAATGCATTCAAAGGCGCCGGCATCCAGGCGGCAGCAGCCATCTGCGATAAAGGCGCCCGGGTGCTTCTTACGGGATTCTGCGGTCCCAATGCATTTAAAGCCCTTTCCGCGGCAGATGTAAAAGTGGCAAACGATGCCCAGGGAATTATCCGGGACGCCATCCGGGATTTTGATGCCGGAAAATTCGAATTTGCCGCAGAAGCCAATACCCAGGGGCACTGGTAACACGGAACGCCCCTTTGGATAGAGCCCTGTTGTGGTGGCACCTTTTTACCCCTATCTTACCCCCGTCTCATTAAAAAAGGTGTCGCCAGCACAGGGCTTTATCTCTGATTTCAGGAGACATTTATGCCTTTATATGATTTTCAATGCCTTGACTGCAACCGTACAAGCGAGTTGCTCCTGTTGTCCGGCAGTGATGTTCCGGTCTGCACCCATTGCGGCGGCCGGAACCTGAAGAAACTCATGGCAGCCCACTCCAACATGTCCGGCAGTACACATGCTGCGGTTCCGGGTCCCAAAGACACGGCCTGCTGCGGTTCCGCCCCGGGCGAACACACCGGATGCGCAGGTCCCGGTTCATGCTGCGGCAAATCCTTTTGATCCACCGGCAACCCATCCCTTCCTGATGACATTTCCTTTTTAGTCCTGCCGAATCTTCTGCCGGCCCCTGTGTTGTCCCGGTTGACACTGTTTCAGGGACTGTGTTAGAAAGCTGGGACATGAATTCCATCACCCCAACCAAGGACATCTTTATGGAGCTCACAGACATCTGTCCTCTTTCCCGGTGGGAAGCACTGGAAAACGACATTTATGACAAGTTCAACTTCCAGGGATCTGTATTCAATCCCCATGGAATCAGAATCACCCAGGTGAAGAACTGGAGCAACACACTCTGCCCTGCCATCAAGGCGACAGAAAAAGGCCAGAGTTATATCTGTTCGGTCGCTCACATGAACATGACCGCCATTGCAAAAAACACCCGGGCCGCTGTTGTCGAAGAATGTGACGCCGGCTTTTCCAAAATCGTGGTCCCCATTTTTTACAGGGACGCATTCCTGGGTGTGGCCGGGGGATGTGGCCTGATTGCGGAAGACGGAGAGGCAGATGCCTTTGCCGTGGCTAAAATTGCAGGCCTGGACGAATCCAGAGTGGCGGAACTGTCCCGGGATCTGCCCCTTGCCTCCCGGGAGCAGATTGCTGCAGCCGAAACCTTTGTCCGGGACCAGGTGAGCCAGATCATTTCCAACCATGACCAATAAGGGTCTGCCCATTAAAGAAACGCCAAAACCATCTGCGTTTGACAAACGCGTAAAACGCAGGATATCCGGCCGGGAACATACATTTTTTGCAATTTGTCCTCCCGGCCTGAAATCTTTATGCCAGACGGAACTGGAAGCCCTGCCGAATCGCCTTGCCGGCCTCCGGATGGCTCCGTCAGTACCTGAAATCAGAGACATCACCCCACTGCCCGGTGGGGTACATTTTGTCACCCGCCTGGAAACCGCCTGCCTGGCCAACCTTTTCCTTGGCACCCCCACACGGATCCTCATGCGGATCGCAGATTTCAAGGCCGACCGGTTCCCGCGTCTTGAGCAGCGTATCGCATCCATTGACTGGGAGCTGTTCCTGCCCGCCGATACCAATGACCTGAACATCCAGGTTACCACACGCAAATCCAGGCTGTACCACTCAGATGCCGTTGCAGAGCGGTGCCGTCCCCTCATCCTGGAACGACTGGCCGCCGGAAAGGCCGGTTTGCCCAGCCAGGCATCTGCTCCGGCCATCCCCGGTATGGGCCAAACCCTGATGGTCCGTGCGGACCATGACCGGTTTGTGTTGTCCCTGGACATGTCCGGCAACCCCCTTTTCAAACGGGGAATCAAACAACGGGTCGTCCGGGCACCGCTCAGGGAGAACCTGGCATTTGCCATTTTAAGCCAGCTGGACTTTTCCGGTGCAGATATCCTGGCAGATCCCATGTGCGGTTCAGGCACCTTTTCATTGGAAGGGGCCATGATTCTCGCCTCTGCGCCTCCGGGGCTGTTCAGGCAATTTGCCTTTGAAGCCTGGCCCGGCTTCCGGGAAAAAAGCTTTGCCCATGCCAGGGCTGTCGTTCTGAACAACCTGACCCCGGTTCCCCCCGGACGAATATTTGCCTCGGATCTGGACCGCATTGCCGTTGAGAATCTTGACATTGCCCTGGAAGCCCACCCGTTGTTTGGTTGTATCACAACAACATCTTTGGATTTCTTTGATATCCGACCGCCCGACGCACCTGACGGAAACGGGGTGGTGGTGCTGAACCCGCCTTATGGGCGACGGCTGGGCAAAAAAACGGATATGACCGCTTTCTTCAGGGAAATCGGGAAAAAGCTGGCCATGGATTTCCGGGGATGGCGCACCGGCGTGATCTGTCCGGAACGGCATCTGGCCGACGCACTGGATTTTAACCTGCGCCCGATGCCCATTTTTCACGGGGGACTTGATCTTTATGCGGGTATCGGCACAATTCCATAGATAATTCCGATCCTCCCCGGCGCTTCCTATCAGGATTATCATTTTGATTTCCTTTCCTGCCCTGATTATTTTCTTTTCCATGGTAAAAATTGAGCACATACTGGAAAAGGGGTCGGGAAGCGTCAACGAGGATCAATTGGTGATCGGAGAAACCATTTTCGGGGTTTTCGACGGCGCCACAAGCCTTGAAAAGCCTGTTCATCTTCAGGATGAAAACCATGCCGACCCCTCCTGTTTGCCTCCGGAACAAACCGGTGGCAGGCTTGCCGCTACAATTGCAAAAAATACCTTTGCCGCCAATCACCACCCCCTTGACGTTCTCGGCCACGCAGCCAATACGGCAATCCTGGGGCGGATGAAGGCATCCGGCGTATGCCTGGACCGGCCCGGCCAGGTCTGGAGCACCAGCGCCGCTGTCGTCCGTATCAAAGACAATGGCCTGGAATGGTTTCAAACCGGGGACTCTCATATCCTGTTGATCTATGAAGACGGCAGTCATAAGGTGCTGGCCCAGCGTGACGACCATGATTTTGAAACCCTGGTCATGCTCAAAGCGGCCAAAGATAAAACCATGGACAACCCTGTGCTCAGGCGCCAGGTGCTTAAGGTCAGGGCCGGTATGAACAGGCATTACGGTGTGCTCAACGGAGATCCCAGGGCCATGGCGTTTACAGCCGGCGGACAAGTCTCCATGGACGGGGTGGCAGCGGCCCTCCTGTTTACGGACGGACTCAGCCTGCCCACCCCTGTACCCCAAAGGAAAAAATCATTTTCAGACCTGACGCAAAACTTCCAGACACTCGGCCTGAAAGGACTTCACAAAAAAATCCGGGCACTGGAAGACCAGGACCCGGACCGAAAAATGTTTCCCAGGTTCAAATGCCACGATGACATTGCCGCCATTGCCCTTCACTTCAAATAAAATCACGACGACGATTCAGGGTTTGGCTTATCTGCCGGACAAGGCACTCTCATAAACCGCTTCAATGCGCTTGAATACCTTTTCCCAGGTATAGGGGCGGGTCTTTTCTTCCACAAAAGTATGATCCGGGACCGGATCTTCCAGAATATCAACAATCAAATCCTTTAATGCATCTGCCAGCCGGGCTTCCAGAACAGGTTCATCCGATGTAAAGGGCATGTCAATGGTTTCCAGAACCGGCAGATGAAGGAAGCGAACCATTCGGTTGTCCGGGCCGGAAAGTATCTCTTTGGCGCCCGGCAGATCCGTTGAAAGGATGCGGCATCCGCAGGCAAGGGCCTCCATAAGCACCAGGGGCACCCCTTCAAAAAACGAAGGCAAAAGAAACAGGTGGGACCTGCCCATCAGGGCAGCCAGCTCCTTGTGGGGCAAGGCACCGTGGTAAACAGCCCTGTCGCCCAGATCTTCGGCCAGGGCCAGACAGGTCTCTTTTTCCGCACCACTGCCGCCGCCGGCCAGGTGGAGGCGAAACGGCAGATGCTTGATCCGTGCAAGGCTTTTGAGCATCCACGGCACCCCCTTGGCCCTGCAGAGTTTGCCTGCGTAAACCATTTCCACGACCGCGTTGTCAGGTTTGGATCCGGGTGTAAACAAGGCCTCATTATATCCCCCTGCCATCACCGGCACCCGTTTCTCCCGGAACCCGAACCGTTCAATGATCTCTGCCTGCTGGTCACCGCTCAACGCCATGACCCGGTCAATCTGTTCCAGGGCCGGTGTGATCTCCCGGCTGATGTGGCCGCAAAACCGGTGCTGGCGCAGGCAGGTGCCGTGGCAGGTGGTAACCATGGGCAGGTCAGGGGCTTTATCCCTGGCAATGGCAGATACGATCCAGAGGTGGTGGGAATGGATCAGATCGGGCCGGAATTGCTCAACAGCCATTGAAATCTTCGTCCGGAACACCGTCTTATACGTATCTAGTTCTGCGGGTGTCATGTGTGAGAACACGGTGCTGTCATAAGGCATGGCATCGCTCATTCCGGCAACGGGAAACGGCAGGTCACGGCTGCCAAACCGCACCAGTACAGCCCTGTCGCCCGGAATCAATTCCTCGGGCAGGTGAAAGTCGTCCTGGCATCCTGCCAAGAGAAAATTGTCATGTCCCTGTTGCCGGGCATGGCGAATGATCTGGCGAATAAATTTACCGCTTCCCGTAAAATCCGGAGTCTGGCTGATAACATGGAGAATCTTCATAAAATTCCTGATACCATAGATTTGATTTTAATGAAATCATTCCCATGTTAAACTCATGTTATCATTTATACCAAAAGACAAAAATATGTTCCGAAAACACGGGAACGAGAATAGCGATTTAGTAAAAAATGCTGAGAACTTAAGCGTCATTTGCTGTGTAACCGCTGAAGACAGAATTTGAATCGGAACGTAATTTTGAAAACAGCTATAATACCGGAGCATATTATGAGACTGAACCTGATTGCCGTTTGCACGGCCATTATCCTTTTATTGCCCCTGACAGGAGCTGCCCAGGGTGTGGACAACAGCATTTACAAAGCCCTGCTTGAAAACCATGTGAAAAACAACCGGGTCAGCTATGACGGGTTTCAACGGGACCAAGCCCTTTTGGACCAGTACCTGGACATTCTCAGTGCCGTTGATCCGGATACCCTTGGCCGTAACCACCGGTTCGCATTTTACATGAATGCTTACAACGCCTTTACCATTAAACTGATTCTGACCCGGTACCCTGAGATCAACTCGATCAAGGAAATCGGCTCTTTTTTTTCGGGCCCCTGGAGTAAAAAATTTATTTCCCTGAACGGCCGGAACGTGTCCCTGGATTATATCGAGCATGAAGTGCTCAGGCCCGTGTTCAAAGACCCCAGGGTTCATTTTGCCATCAATTGTGCGGCCAAAAGCTGCCCGCCCCTGTTTAACCGCCCCTTTGAAGGAGACCGGCTGGAGACCCAGCTGGATCAGTTGACCCGGGGATTCATCAACGATCCCAAATCCACATTTGTAAAAGACAACACCTTGTTTGTCAGCAAAATTTTCGACTGGTTTGATGAGGATTTCAATGATAATCCCCTGCACTTTGTCCGGCAGTATGCAGGAGAACGGCTGAAAAAAGATCTCGCTGCTGCCGGTTCCGACATCAGGGTTTCATACTTGCGTTATGACTGGTCGCTGAACAGGCGTTAGGCGTTAACTGCTCCGGACAATTTCACCGAACCGCCTGAGCAGTGACGATGCGTGGGGTGTCTCTTCCAGGTTGTCAATCAGAACCCGGGAATCCTGTCCGGACTCTTCAATGGCATCAAACATGTGCCGGATATAACCCAGAGTGGCGTCCATGGAAAATTCCGGATGAAATTGTACGCCCCATGCGCAGGGCCCGATCCTGAACCCGTGGTGGGGTTCAAACCGGTTTCCGGCAAGAAGAACGGCATTTTCAGGCAGACGGGTTACGGACTGGGAATGGACCACATGTCCCTTAAAAGTCTCCGGCAAGCCGCGAAACAATATATCCCGGGAGGCCTCCGGCAGGCAGGATATGTCCGTGGTGCCGATTTCGATCCCCCGGGGATGAAATTCCACAAGTCCGCCCATGGCCCTGGCAAGGGTCTGGTGGCCGTAACAGATTCCCAGAACAGGAATCCGGGATGATACCAATGCCTTGGTCCAATGCTCCAAAGCCAGGCTCCAGTCCGGGCCATCCGTGACCATGGCGTGGGCCCCTGAAATCACGGCCCCTTTTACAAGACGCGGTTCAGGCAGTTGTTCCCCGCTGTCAACCCGGACCACTTTAACAGGGTGGGACCGGTCCGGATCCAACCCATTTATAATCCACGCATCAAAATCTCCCAGGGCTTCCGCCATATCCGGGAACGTGGACCCGGCCTTGATCACAAAAAGCGTTTCAGGAGTTGTCATTGATCTTCACCGGCGGCAAGATGGTGCGCCACTTCCTCGACAATCGCATTCTCGACAGACGGCAACACCCCCAGGTGGCGGGTGATACTGAACGCCACATCCGGATAGGTTTCTCCCGAACGGCTGACCATTTCCGGGATATCTGTCAGGATATGGCTCCCCGCAGAAATAAAAAGCGGAAATACAATGATCTGTTTTGCGCCGTCGTTCACGGCCCTGTCAATAACATCAATGAGCCGGGGATCGGAAAATTGTAAAAAACCGTGATCCACCCGGTCAAAGGCATGTGATTCATTACGATTCAGTTTTTTTGCAAGGGCGTCCACTTCCATGGCAGACTCTTTTCTGCGGCTGCCGTGTGCAGCGATGATCAGAACCTTCACGCTTGTTTCTCCATTCAAGGGGTTGTAGATTCAGTAACAGACAAAAAAATAACATGCCTTAACCATTTGACAAGAGGCGGCCTTGTTTTTTTGACAGCCGGTCTTGACAATAACAGATTTCAAAATTATAGTTCGAAACATGTCGAATTCAGAAACAAAGATACCGGATGCGAATCAAGTGGAACGGTTTTCAGAAATTTTCAAGGCACTTTCAAATCCCAACCGCCTCAAAATACTCCTGGAACTCGTTCACTGCCCTGTTGGCAACGGTCGTTTTTCGACCAATGACGACAAGGTTGAAAACTGCCAGCAAGAATTTGCCAGGATGCTGGGGCTGGCACCTTCAACCGTATCCCATCATTTTAAGGAACTGCGCAATGCCGGTTTGCTCAACGTCCGGCGTGAGGGAAAAAACATTACCGTCCAGGTCAATACCGATGTGTTGACCGCAGTCAAGGCGCTCTTTTAAATGCCATTTTTTTACATTTATGATTCGATACATTTCGATCCATAACCTTGTAAAGGAGGTCAGATGAAGATTACAGCCATTATGGGAAGCCCCAGAAAAAACGGTGTTACGTCGCGCATTACAAGGGGATTTCTCGAACATGCAGAAGCCAGGGGGGCGGACATTCAGGCTTATTATTTAAACCAGATGGAGTTCACAGGATGCCAGGGATGCCACTCATGCAAAGGCGGGCTGGATGCCTGTGTACTCCGGGACGACTTGACCCCGGCCCTGGAAGACCTGGTTGAATCGGACATTCTGGTTCTTGCCAGCCCCATTTATTTTTGGGATGTCACCGGCCAGTTCAAATGCTTTTTCGACAGGACCTGGTCCCTGGTCAAGCCGGATTACACCACCAATTCCCAGCCGGTCCGCATGGCCCCGGGAAAAAAAGCCGTATGGATTTCCAGCCAGGGAGACAAGGAGGAAAAATTCAGGGAGGTCATCGACAAGTACGCCGGTTTTATGACCATGTTCGGATGCGAAACCCGTTCCATAAGGGCCTTTGATATGGGAGACGGCCCGGACCAGGAGATCGGGCCTTTTCTCCGCCAGGCAAAAGATATGGCAGAGCAGCTTATCCCATAATCATCTATGCGTGGCACTTGCCGCAAACAGCGATCAACGCACGCAGGGACCGGGTGGCACACCGGCCCTGCCACCTTTTTTCAGTTCCCTTTTCACGGGTCCGCCACCCTGTCCCTGGAATTCGCATCCAACTGAAATGCAACGGGAAAAACTTTGACGAAAATTTCTATATAAGATATAGTAAATCTAATTTTAGATTCACGACTCCTGATATAATGGCATCACGCTGGCCTGGCGTTTCCGGCCGAATTTGAATTCCCTGTAGTACATCTGGTTTTAATGTTCCATTGTTGCATAAGGCGTTCCCGGGTATTTGCGGCATTTTTATCCATGCCCGGATACACGACCCTATAATCCCAATTAAAGGAGGCAAAAATGGAGGATCACACCATGTATTATGACACCATCATCAAACTGACCACCGCCATATCCCAGTGCCGGGACCCTGAAGAAGTGGCACTGATCACGGCGGAAAGCGTCAAAACCGCATTCAAGGCAAAGGGGTGTTCCGTTTTTCTCGTGGACAGGTCGACACGCGAACTGGGACTTGTGGCATCGTTCGGCCTCAGCCGTGAATACCTGGATAAAGGCCCCATTCATTTTATGCAGAGCATCAAAGAGGCCAAAGATGCCGTGCCCATCGCCATTTATGACGTGTTTGACGATCCCAGGATCGAATACCCCGAAGCCGCGAAAAAAGAAGGTATCTCTTCCCTGCTCGGGGTTCCCATTATCAGTCACAATAAAATCCTGGGAGCGTTGCGGGTTTATACATCAGACCCCTGGGAGTTCTCTTTCAACGACATCACCCTGGTCCAGGCTGTCGCCCTGATCTGCGGTATGGCCATGGATATGTGCCGGATGTACAAAGGCTACAAAACCAGCATTGAGATACTCAAAAACATGCGGGGCAAGGACAGTTACACCTCCCATAAATGGACCCCTTATGAAGGAGTGCCCACTTCTGTGGACCAGTCCATATGCGACTATTGATCCTGCGGGCGCCGGATTAATCCAGCACGGCCTCTTTTATGGTGTCCAGGCCGATGCGGTCCACCATCCGGCCCATACGCTCACGCTTTGAATGCGCCTTGTAATACGCAACGACCCTGGCCACGGTGTATTCCGCCGCCCGGGCAGACAGATCCTCAACCAGGATCTCAGCCAGTCTGGGCCGTGCCGATCCGTTTCCACCGATCATCACGGTCCAGCCCTTGGGGGTTCCGTAAAGGGATATATCTTTAATGCAGTTCTCCGCGCATTGTATTTTACAACCGGAAACCCCCATTTTCATTTTACTGGGCAGTACCATACCATGGTATATCCGGTCCAGTTTCATCCCCATTTCAAGACTGTCCTGGTTTGCTAGGCGGCAGTACTGAAGCCCCGGGCAGACCTTGATACTCCTGACACAGAGCCCCACGGCATGGCCCGGGTCCATGCCCAGGTCCTGCCACACCCCGTCCACATCCTCTTCATTGATGCCGATAATGGCGATCCGGGCCGCGCTTGTGATCTTAAGCTCAGATACATTATATTTCTCTGCTACATCCGCCAGGGTCCGGAGTTGATCCGGTTTAACCACCCCACAGGGGACGTGGGGTGCAACAGCGTAACGGATATTTTCTTTTCCCCGCTGGCGAATCACTCCTTTTTCTCCGTCTTTGAGCATCCTGTACTCCTTGCCGCATTTAAATTAATTGTCAGTACGAGGTTGTAATATTGATGAAAAAAGATGTCAATGGCAATGCAGGCCCGCTCCTTGCCTTCCCCCGGGCAATGGTGTATGAACATTCCCATGGATGCCAATGAAAAATACCAGGGCCAGGCAGAGATGCTTGCCAACCGCGTGAAAAAACGTTTCAGCCACCTGCGCAAACGATATAAAAAACAGAACCTGGAAGTATTTCGCCTGTATGACTGGGATATCCCGGAAATCCGGGCCGTGGTGGACTGGTACGCAGGACACCTGGTGGTCGGCGAATACAGCCGTAAACAATCCACACCCGACTGGCTCCCTCTCATGGGAGAAGCCGTTGCCCGGGCATTGCATGTACCCGGCTCCAATCTTCACCTCAAAAGCCGGAAGGCCGGCATCAAAGAGGGGGCCCGTTACCGCAGAATCAATCATAAAAACCAAAAAATTCCCGTGTGGGAAAGAGACCTCCAATTCCTGGTCAATCCCAGCGACTATGTCGACACCGGTCTGTTCTCGGACCACAGGAACACCCGGCAGCGGGTCAGGGAGATGGCTGCGGGAAAAGATTTTCTCAACCTGTATTGCTATACCGGGGCCTTCACCTGTTATGCGGCAAAAGGCGGGGCTGCCTCCACCCTGTCCGTGGACCGCTCCGAAACCGCCATTACCTGGGTAAAGGAAAACATGGACCTGAACGAATTGTCAGGGCCGTTCCACACCCGTGTCCAGCAGGATGTCCTGCGCTTCCTTGAAGCGGCCGCACAAAAAGAACTCGGATTTGACCTAGCCGTGGTGGACCCACCGTCCTACTCCACCACCCGGAACAGGGAAGAGCATTTTGACATTGCCAGGGATCACCCCCGTCTCCTGAACAAGGTATTCCAACTCATGCGCCCCGGAGCCACCCTGTTCTTTTCCACCAATCACCAGAATTTTAATCTGAAAAAAGAGCGGCTTGAGGCAGACAATATCACTGAAATTACGGACCAGACCATCCCTGAAGATTATGTGACCAAAAGAAAAAAGATCCACCGGTGCTGGGAAGTCAGGTTCTGATGTTTGATCCATTTGAGAAACGCGCCAGCCGGGATGCCCGCAATCAACTGGCTGAAAGTTTTCTCACCGCCCTTAAAACGTACTCCCCTTTACCAGCCCAGCAAACGGCAGATGCACTCAAAAAAAAAGCGCCTGATCCTGATCACATCAATTATATCGATGACAGGTTCAGACGCTATACCCTAATATTTGAGGACCTGAGAACCGCAGAAAAGAAAACCGGCCACTCCCCGGACCCGTTTTACATTGCCGGTTTTTTATGGAACCGGCAGCTATTCTTTGAATGCCACGAATGGCTCGAGCCATTTTGGAAAAATGCCCGGGGTTCTCATAAAAAAGCTGTCCAGGGACTTATCCGGGCAGCCGGTGTTTTTGTTTTCCTTGAAGCCGGGCGTAAAAATGCAGCAGATTCATCCGCGTTAAAAGCACTTGCCCTGATCCGGAAGATTAAAAAAGATATTCCTTTACCATTTAGTGCGGATCAACTGGTAAAGGCATTGGAAACATCTTCTCCCGGCTTCTTTAAAACAGAAGTTTAGAGCCTCCAGAATGCCACCCCGGTCTCGGCCACAGCCTTGACATCAAGAATACTTTTCACATCAATAAGGCAACTGTCTCTATCCAGTGTTTTAACCAGTTCTGCCACGGGAATTTCTTTGTACTCTTTGTGGGGAACCGCCAGTATAACAGCCCCCAACCCTTTGAGATCATCCCAGTTGCAAAGCTCTATACCGTAATACGCGCTTGCCTCTGCCGGGTCGGCCAGGGGATCATGCACCAAAATTTCGCATCCGTATGATTCCAGTTCTTGAACGATATCCACAACCCTTGTATTTCTCAGGTCAGGACAATCTTCCTTAAAGGTCAGTCCCAGAACCCCCACACGGGTCCCTTTAATGTGCTGTCCCAAAGAAATCATCATTTTAACGGTTTTCTCAACGACAAAGCGCCCCATATTATCGTTAATACGACGGCCTGCCAGGATAATCTCCGGGTGATATCCCTCGGATTCGGCCTTGAACGTCAGGTAATAAGGATCAACACCGATACAATGGCCTCCCACAAGCCCTGGAAAAAATTTCAGGAAATTCCACTTTGAGCCGGCTGCTTCAAGCACATTTTTGGTATCAATCCCCAGGCGATCGAAAATAAGGGCCAACTCATTCATCAAAGCAATATTGAGATCCCGCTGGGTATTCTCAATGACTTTGGCTGCTTCAGCTTCCTTAATCGTTTCAGTCCGGTGAACCCCTGCAACGATGATACTCTCATACAGCGCAGCCACTTTTTCAAGCGTATCTTCACCATCACCGGATACAACCTTGGTAATCCTGGTCAAAGTATGTTCTTTATCCCCCGGGTTGATCCGTTCCGGAGAGTATCCCACATGAAAGTCTTTCTTCCATATCATGCCTGACTCCTTTTCAAGAATCGGCACACAGATATCTTCTGTCACCCCCGGATAGACCGTGGATTCAAAAATAACAACAGCTCCTTTCTTCATAACCTGCCCAACGGTGCGGGATGCGCTTTCAACAGGCCCCAAATCCGGGCGCCGCGCCTTATCAATTGGCGTCGGCACGGCCACAATGATAAAATCCGCATCCGACATCAATGCAGGCTCATCTGTAGGTACGAAATGACGGGCGTTCCGGAACTCCTCTTCCGAGACCTCCCCGGTAGGATCTTTTTGGGCTTTACAGTTTTCAATAATGCTTGTTTTTAAATCAAATCCTATGGTTTCGTACTTTTCCGCAAAATGAACAGCTAAAGGCAACCCGACATATCCGAGTCCCACCACCGCAATCTTATTTGAATCCGCCATGCATTATCCCTTTTATTTTCCTAAGATCATCATATATTTTTTAATTTCAAAAATCTTCATAACGCTCTGCTTTTTGGAGTTTTCTTAAGCATCCTCATGAAGAATTTTGTTTTACCTTTAAAACGGTATCTGTTTTTGTATATTATATACTACATACTTTTAGTTTTCTGAGTAAAATGATGTAAATTATCACATGGGAAAAAAGACCACAACACTATATCGGGGTTTTCATTTTCTTCCAATTTGCCAACGCCAAACCGGTAACACCTCCGCACATGTCAACGACAAAATCAGTTAAAATCGGGGTTCTTCCGTCAATGTAAATCTGTGCCAATTCCGTTCCCCCTGCCAGCATCACAACAGCAATACCCAGATGCCGTATGGATACCCCCGGCATTCTCCACCCCATCACGCCCCCAAATGCTGCGAAAAAAATAAAATGGCCTGCTCTGCCGATGGATGCGCCACTATTTTCCAGTCCTGCAAATCCTATCAAGCCAAGGCAGGTATAAAACTGACTGTATATGGCCTGTTTCATTGATCCCGGGATCATGGTGGTAAAAAGGATTGCCGCCATGCAGAGTACGATACTCATACGCATTGCTGCTCCATAGCCTGCAACAAAGGCGCCCATAAAAAAAATAAAAAAAAGACCCCACCCCCCAAGTACGACAACCCGGGTCCAGGTATATGGTCTGGATACGGAAACAGGGTAAAGCCGGATGTTCCGGACGTTTAGCCCCCCCTTGCAACGGCTTAATGCTGCTGCCACTTTTAATTGGGCGGCTTCCGGCTGAATTTTAAACGTCTTTTCATAATTTCTCCAGCCATGACTTCCTTCCAGGCTGATAACCCCATGGTCTCCCTGCAACCATTGCCCTCCGGCATTATACTGGAGTAAAAGCAAACGTGCCGTATTCCACGCCTGGTTTCCCCGGGCAACATCAACGGTTCTTATGTCTGCGGACAACTTGACAATCAAATCGTCGCCCGGGACATCAAGTGACTGCTCAATTCGCACATGGGTGTCAGGAATCTGTGAGGAAAGAAACAGGTAGGAGTCCCCGATGACTGCCACTTGGTTTCCAGGATTTATAATTTCCCAACCGCGATGATCCAACAAATCCTCACCGGCCGGAAGATACTGTTCAACACCAAAAACAGACCCAATTGTAATTGATGCCAAAAGAATAAAACAAAACAAATGAATCTTAGAGTTCAACCGAATCATTCTCCAAAAAAAAACGTGCAATGTTCGCCCCGGCAAAAGGGCCTACATTACACGTTCTTTAACTTTTAAACCGTCTGAATATGGTAAAAACTAAGCGCGCTGCCCTTTGAAAAAATCAACCGTTTTTTGAATCCCGGTCTGCAGTTCAATCTCCGGAGTCCATCCCAGCATTTTTTTTGCTTTGGACGTATCGGAAAAATTCCGCATCACATCACCGGTAAGCCTGTCGCCGTGAATGACCCGGATACCTGTTACACCGGAACGTTCAAGAGCGGGGATTAAAATGTCAACCATTTCACTGACGGTGGTCTCCCTGTTCGTTGCAATCTGGAAAGTTTCTCCCCCCACGCCGGGTGTAGCCTGTGCCGAACGAATGGCACGCACAAGGTCATCAATATATATGAAATCCCGGGTTTGGGAGCCGTCCCCGTAAATCTCAAGCACCTCTCCGTTTAAAGCCCTGCGGATGAATTTTGCAACTACACTTGTTTTATGCCCTGAAAGTGGACCGTATACATTGCCGAATCTCAGCGCCACGGTCTCCACTCCGAATGTATGGTAAAAAGCAGAGCAATATCCCTCTCCCGCAAGCTTACTCGCCCCATAGGGAGATACCGGATGAGGGGCCAGTTCCTCATGGATGGGCGGGGTACATTCCCCTGCCGGCGCACCGGAAGAAGCAAAAATAAACCGCTTGACACCCTTTTTCCTGGAAGCCTCAAGCATGTTGAATGTTCCGTTTACATTGGCCATCATATCGGCTCTGGGATCTTTAACAGAAGGCGCCACACCGGTGTTTGCCGCAAGATGCACCACAACATCTATATCCTCTGCCGCAGTGAGGCAAAGCATCTCGTCTTTAATATCTCCCACAACAAGTTCGACCGTTCCGGCACTTGTTTTCTGTGCAACCTCTGCTTCGTCAAAGCTGCAGACACGCCTTAAATCCTCACGGGAACCCACGGACAGATCATCCATGACCCTTATATAATGGTTCCCCTCCTCAACCAGATTTCTGATGAGGCTGGTGCCGATAAAACCGCATCCACCGGTGATCAACCATTTTGTCACTGGCGTTGAGCCGCCCTCTATTCCCATTTCACCCCCCTGAAAATAGACGAGGTTTTTATCTTGTCTTTATATTTGATAATTGTTTCCATTAACTGGGACAACACATCATCGGTCATATAGTGCGGTTTCAACCCAAGATCCAGAAGCCCTGTATGTGCTGGATTATAGTAATGCTCTTCCGCCTCTTTCCGGGGGTTGGGCAATGATTTAATCGCCACATCAACACCCATTTGGCCACCGACCCGCTGAACCCTGTCTGCCAGCTCATTCACGGAGAATGTCTCAACAAACTGGTTAAATATTCTTAGTTCGCCTTTGGGAGCAGGATTCTCAAGGGATAATTTTACACATTGCAGAGTATCACGGATATCCAGATACCCCCTTGTCTGACCGCCTTTGCCATATACAGTCAACGGATGCCCGGCCACCGCCTGTACGATGAAACGGTTAACAACCGTACCAAAAAGTTCATCATAATTAAAAAATGGAAACAGACGTTCATCACCTTTATTTTCATACGTATGAAGTCCGTAAACAGGCCCCTGCATCAAATCTGTTACCCGTATACCCCACATCCGAACATAAAGCCACAACAGGTCTGTATCCATGATTTTAGTGGTATGATAAAGGCTGGCAGCCTGTCTTGGAAACAAAAACTTCTCTTTTCGCCCTTTGTGCGTGATATCAAGCCACCCTTCCTCAATATCAATGTTCGGTGTCCCATATTCTCCTAAGGTTCCCAATTTGATGATATGGGTGTCCGGCACAAATTCTTTTACAGCAAAAATGGTATTGGCAGTAACCTCAAGATTGTTTTGGAGGGTCCGCATGGCGGAATTCCGGTTTAACATCGAATAAGGGGCTGACGGTTGTTCTGCATAGTGGACCACCGCATCAGGCAACGTTTCAGAAAAAAGCCGTGACACAAAATCCCATTCTTTTAAATCTCCGATACAGACCTTTACCCGATGTCCTGACACCTCTTCCCATATCCGGGCCCTGTCAATGAGATTCGGTGTTTCAAAAAGTGCTTCAGAATCCTCTTCCCTGCAGATATTCCGCCTCAGGTAATTATCCGCAACCGTGACCTCATGTCCTCCGGCACTCAAATTCATGGCAGTGGGCCAGCCAAGATAGCCGTCTCCCCCAAGTATCAATACACGCATGATATAAACTCCTTATCTTTAAGGCCAGTATCGCCGATCCGGATGAACGGATTCCTGGCATTCCTCAAGCAATTGGTTTTTAAATAAAAATTCTTTCAAATCACTTTTTGATAGAGGCGCTTCATTCCCCGAATGATACGGATTGGTTACCGTATCCGACACCATGTGCTCATAATCATAATTAATTTCACGGTAAAGACTCTCAAATGCCGGCCTCACGGCAAAGTACCGTTCAAGCTCCAGGGCCCGACGTGTCTCCTCTTCGCTCATCAACTCTTCATACATTTTTTCACCGGGCTTTGTCCCGATGATCTCAACCTCTATATCTGCCGGAGAAAACCCATACACAGGTGCCAGCTCTTCAATCATCACCTCTGCCAGATCTTTGATTCGTATCACAGGCATTTTGGTGATAAAAACATCCCCGCCCTTTGCAATGCCTGCAGAATCAATCACCAATTGGACCGCTTCTTTAATGCTCATAATGAACCGGGTCATTTCAGGTGCAGTCAGGGTGATCGGCCCGCCTTTTTTTATCTGCTCTTTGAAAATAGGAATTACTGACCCTCTGGACCCCAGCACATTTCCGAACCGGGTCGAGGCAAATATCGTTTTGCTGTCCCGCATGTTACTGTTGGCTGCGGTCATCGTCCTCTCCCCCATCAGCTTGGATGTCCCCATCACATTGGTGGGATTTACCGCTTTATCCGAACTGGTAAAAATGACCCTGGATACCTGGTTCGCAATCGCCGCGTTAATGATGTTTTTTACCCCCAGGATATTTGTCTGAATGGCTTCAAACGGAGATTTTTCACAGAGGACCACATGCTTTAACGCCGCCGTATGAAACACCACATCAATCCCGTACATCATCCGGGTCAGTTTATCCCTGTCCCTGACATCCGCCAGTGCAAATCCTGCATTTTTAAAAGCAGAATACTTCTGCTCCATAAAAAACAACTCGCTCTCATTATTATCGATCCCCAAAACTTCCAGGGCACTATAATCTTCAAGCAATTGTCGGGTCAGTTCTTTGCCAATGGTTCCGCATGCACCCGTTACCAATACACGCCTGTTTTTAAAATATCCGTTCATATAAATTCCCTTTAGCGGTTAATATGCATTACTAATGGTTTTCCGCCCAAAAACCGTTTTCCAGATAATCACCAAGTCAAACCAGAGACTCCAGTTTTCAATATAATACAGATCATGCTCAACCCTGTCTTTAATAGAGGTATCCCCGCGCAACCCATTGACCTGGGCCCATCCTGAAATACCCGATTTCACCTGGTGTCGTACCTTATACCTGGGTACATTTTCTTTGAATTTTTCCACAAAAAATTTTCGCTCCGGCCTGGGCCCGACAACGCTCATGTTCCCCACAAAAACATTCCAGAACTGGGGCATTTCATCAAGACTGGATTTTCTTAAAAATTTCCCGACTTTTGTGACTCTCGGGTCCGCTTCCGTCGTCCATACCGTATCAGATTGCTTTGTTTCCTGTACCCCCATGGTTCTGAATTTATACATTTCAAATTCTATGTTGTTTGCCCCGATCCGCTTCTGCTTAAAAAAGACAGGCCCGGGAGAACTCAATTTGACCATCAGTGCTAAAATTAAAAATACAGGTGAGAAAAAAGCCATCACACACATTGAAAACATGATATCAAAACATCTTTTAAGCACGATGCTTTTCATGGAGTGCAAAGGCTCCGTCCTGATGGATATCAGGGGGATATCATCCAAATAGTCAAGCGACGCCCTGTTTTCAATCACCCTGTAAAAATCCGGAATGATTCTGAACCGAACCCCTTCCCGCTCACAAGTTTCGACGATGGAAACGATTTCCTTCTCCCGTCTTAACGGCAGCGCAATCAGCACTTCATCCAGCAACTGGGACTCCAGGATTTCCCCGATTCTCTCAAGCTTTCCCAGGTAAAGTCCTTTGGGCATGGTATCATGGTAATAATCTGCAATGACGCCGTAAATATTATATCCAAGCTGGGGGGTGAATCTGATTTTTTTTATCACACGCTCTGAAATTCTGTCGCCTCCCACAATAAGCACTTTTTTTTGCATGTAACCATGCAAGACAAAATGCCTTCTAATAACAAACGCAAAACAGCGGACAAAAATCGAAGCAGAGAAAGACAACAAAATCGGATAAAGAATAAGGTTGGCATTGGGCTTAAACTGGCTGAATACGGCAACAACGGCAATAATAAAAACAGACAATAGCGAGTAGCCCAGCAGGGTCGCCAGCAACAGGTCATAAAGACGCGTCTTTGACGAAAGGGAACAAACATTTGAATTCACAGTTATGAACGTCCAGACAAAAGCCACCGCTCCCATCAGTAAAACAGCCTTGGCTGAAATCATCGGAGAATGTTCATAATACCTGTAAAACCAATAATAAAGACCGTATATGGAAATCAGGTCAAATAAAAAAACACTCCAAAATCTGCCGTTGTCTCTCATTTTCTCGTACATATCAGTTGTTCGGTCTCTCTGACTTTAATTTGGTTATTCCACTTAGATCATCATGAAATGAAGCATATTTCCCCATAATGCATTCCTTGAGTTTTTCCTTTGCAATAGCAAGGTCAAACATTTTTGCATGATTACGGATTTTCTGCGGATCCCAATGCTTACTCTCAAGTTTTTCTATAGCATCCCTTAAAGACGCTTCGGTCTGGTCCTTGAAAAAAATGCCGGTTTCACCATCAACCACGGTCTCCAATGCACCACCTTTCTTATATGCAATAACAGGCTTTCCAGAGGCCATGGCCTCAAGTGGAGTGATGCCAAAGTCTTCTTCACCGGGAAAAATAAATGCCTTGCATCTGGAATAGTAATCGACAAGGACATGATCAGGCTGCTTCCCCATAAACGTAATATAATGTCCGCCAACAGATTCCAGTTTTTTCCGCTGCGGCCCATCACCGATGACGACAAGTTTCTTCCCGAGATTACGAAACGTTTTCACAGCCAAGTCGGCTTTTTTGTATGGGTTCAACTGCCCCACAAATAAATAGAAATCCTCATGCTGTTGCACCTTGAATTTATTAAAGTCCACCGGTGGATGAATAACTTCGGCCCTTTGGCCATAATAGCGCTTTACTCTCTGCTTAACATTTCCAGAATTCGCAATATAGAAATCAACCCTCTGGGCATTTGCGTAATCCCAGACCCGCATATAATTAGAAACAACAGCCCATAAAATCCTTTTTACAAAACCAAGATCTTTTTTGTATGCATGGTACATGTTCCAGATATAACGGATCGGACTGTGGCAGTAACAAATATGACAGACTTCAGGAGGAAGTATTACACCTTTTGCAATCCCTGACTCAGAGCTGATCACAAGATCATATTTTGACAAGTCAAACTGCTCAATGGCAATGGGATGGAGCGGTAAGTACTGCTGATACTTTTTAACCCCAAGTGGAAGTTTCTGTATAAAGGACGGGGTTATTTTATGCCTGTTGATTTTTTCCGAAATAGCGGAGGGATCATATACAAGTGTAAAAATGTCAGCCTGTGGAAAAAGGTCGCACAACGACTCGACAACTTTTTCTCCTCCCCGCATATTGACCAACCAATAATGTACAATAGCAACTTTCATAACGATTTAATCAGCCCAATCAGAACATTTAAATTAATTATCGTCATCATCTTTCAAGCATACCAAACAAGAGTCCTCCCCCCTAAACGGATGAGTGACGGTTATTTGGAAAAAAATTCATGAATTCTTCTGACCTGATACTCCCGGGATATCACCTGCTTATTTACATTTGCAATTTTGCGTTGCACATTTTTTAAAACATCCCTGCACAGGCATTTTTTAATAAGCCTGGCGAGGTCTTCGTGATCGTTCTTGCCAAATAACAAATCATTATGGAAAAGCGATGATATCTCTTTACATGCCTCCAGGTCAGAGGCGATTACAGGTATGTCTCTGATGAAACTCTCCAAAAGAATGCTCGGTGCGGCCTCAGTCCGCGACGCAACGATGCATAGATCAGCCTGGTTGTAAATCTGAAATTTATCGGTAACAAACCCTTTGAATTCAAAGTACTCTTCCACACCCGATCTTTTGATCATATTCATCAGCACAGGTTTGTCGGGTCCGTCTCCAAAAAAAAAGATTTTAAAAGGTAAAGTGCCATTCTTTTTTACCAGGTGTGCGACAGCTTTAACAATCAAGTCCTGCCCTTTAATTGCAGTCCTCAAGGTACCGATACAGGCCATTTTGATAACCCGATCGTCTGCATCTTCGGCTTGATACAGGCGTTTTCGGGAGGCAGGTATGTTCATGCCCGAATAGGCTGTCAATAACTTCTTTTGCTTTAATTTGCCGATCCAGCCAAGGCGCTTTCTGACCGTCTGGCTTGGGCAGACAATTTTATCGAAAAAAAACAGATATAAAATTTTCATAAGGGTATCAGTAAGCCCCAGATTCCATTCGCCATCTATTGTAATGGCAACTTTAAACCTGTACTTCCGGAGCGGAGAAACCAATAGACAAACCAAGTAAAGGAACCTTGATTTGTTATCGTTCAACAAAACGATATCCCAGTCACGGCTTATTAAATATTTCCTTAGAACACAGGCGGCTTTTAAATTGTGAAAAATAAACTTTGTCCAATCCAGCTTGAGAAGGGCAATGTCTGTCCGTACCGGCCTGTAAACTTCAAGTTTTTCTTCATGCAGGGTCTCTGCCCGGTCTTTCCAGAGTCCTATGACCTCCTGTTCAGAGGAAAGAAGTGTAACGTTGAAAAGTCTTTTGTCAGAAAGAAGCCGTCGCCTGGCAAGCTGACCACCGCCAATTTTTGATGCGCTCCCGTCTCCAGTGTTCATCCCTTCATCAACGAGAAGGACTTTAAGTGTTTCCTTGACCATCAGCTCCACATATTATTCTTTTGAACAGTTCAATATAGTTTGACTTCAACGAATCAAACGCTACGCTATCGTTTAGTTTATCTAATATCCATTTTTCTTTGAGAATATATTTTATATAGATTTGTGGATCATTTGATGTCATCGACACCCAGTTTGTAATATCCCCCACAGGAGAAGCAATCACCGGGACTTTACACGAAAGCGCTTCAAGTACCGTATTTGGAAGCCCTTCAGTACGGCTTGGAAAGAGCAAAAGATCAGCCACCTGGAAAAATTTAAAAACCTCGCCGTGGGGAACCCGCCCTGCACAATACACCAGGGAGGCAGGAAACTTCTTAAATGCAGGGAGATACTCACCCTCTCCGACCACACAAAACTGGAACCGATCCGTTTTCCGGGCAACCCCTTCGACAACCTCCAGAAATCTGTCAGCACCTTTTAACATGGAAAGTCGGCCGACAAAGAGAAGGATTTTCTTTTCCGTTGAAATATTTAATTGTTTCTTTAGTTTCTCTTTTTCATTATCCCCAACAGGCAAAAACTTCTCGTTATTAAAGGGTTGGGGTAGTGTTGAGACTTTGCTATCATTGATACCGATATGGTGCAGGTCA
Source organism: Desulfobacter sp. (assembly GCA_036881925.1). GTDB lineage: Bacteria > Desulfobacterota > Desulfobacteria > Desulfobacterales > Desulfobacteraceae > Desulfobacter. The sequence continues at coordinate 71,211 of JBAJNJ010000006.1, read as the reverse complement.
TGTATCAATTTATCGCCAACGGAAATAATATGATCTGCCTGTTTATAACCGATTGAAGAAATTTTTTTATGTAAAATCCAGGCCTTTATTTTTTTCCACGGGTTTTCAATCGCTTTGTATTCATCCAAGACCCCTGTCATCCGAACAACACTTTTTGCGGAAGAAAATCTGCTGACAACGGCTGTTGCAACACCCAATGTGGCTGGTTGAGAAATGTTTATCATAATGTCTGTCTTTTTCTTTCTGAGAAAAGACCAGCATGACATGAAAGAATATACCAGGTTAGCCAAGTCAATCTTTGGTTGAGAATATAAATTTATCTTATACAGTCTTCTTATCGTTTCATTTTCGGGATATGAAGCTGTGATAAGATGTAATTCAAAATTGTCCTTCAGAATCAGGGCGAAATTCTTTAATACAGCTTCCATATTTGGCCTTAACACCGGACTTGCCAAAAATGTAATTCTTTTTATGTTCTTATCAGCCATCACAGTTGTTCCATCTCATCCGCGTATGATTGGGATTCCAAATACATTTTTTTCATGTAGATGACCCGCTTGTGAAAATGATCAGCAGATTTCAAAAAAATTATAAACACTGCTGCTTTGTATGAGAATTTATCCGAAGAAAAGATCTATCATAGAAACTGAACTACGCTGAGATACGTAGCCTTATCTGAACCGGACCAAGTTCTCCAACTTATCAACTATAGAAAATTTTAATAATGGCCATCTTGTTTATCAGCATTTTCATTTAAGGTCCACTTTTTTCTGAAATATATTTCAAATTTGATTTGCCATCCGAATATAACTGGGCCCAAAGACAGTTTACAAAGCCAAGCAGAACCCACATGCCTTTATCTGAAAACCCCGGAAAAAACATGCTTTGCAATATCATAGCCACCATGCTTGCAAACATTGAAATGGCGAATAATTTCAAATCCTTTCTTTCTTCTCTTTTCACAAGCATCATTAAAAGTTTAAATGAATAAAGCTGCAAAGAAACAAATGGAACAAACCCAAATAAGCCGGAAGTGACCAATACAAATAAATATGTATTATGCAAATTGTGTACACTTGCACTTTCGAACGCCCCTTTTCCTATTCCAAACAATGGGGCCTTACTGAAAATGTCAAATGCGATATCGAATTGTCTGAGTCGACTATAGACATTCTCCGATGATACAGAGACATAATATTCAACTATAGAGTAAATGACAGGGAAGCATATCGTTAACAAAACCAGATTCAGACAAAGTATCAATACTTTTGATTTCGTCTGAGAAAATGTCACAAAGTAATATAAAAGCAATGCGTAAATACAAACCATTGTTCCAAGCCAAACATTTCTGGACTGGGAAATCAGAATTCCTAGAAGGATTATCCCGGAAGCCATAACGGACAACAGTTTATATCTGAATATAAATCGTCTGATTTCGGAATAATACAGACTCATCAAAACTATCGGTAATCCCATTAACACCCATATGCCATATGAGCCCTGTGTTTTAATAAGCCCGGTATTTCTTACAAAAGGAAGGTAAAACCCCCCGATCGGACGAGCAAATTTTGTCCGTGCCTGACCTAAATCAAAGGGTAACAAATCAGGGAAAAAACCGGATATTATCGTCATCGTTGATACGACAACGATGCTTAATGATATATAAAAAATAATTTTCTTTATTTCATCCAGACTCTGTACGATCAATGCGGGTAAAAAGAATAAGCTTACCCCTCCTATAATCGTGACGATATGACGAAGTGTTTTAGAAAAGTCTTCTGCTGTCAAAAGAGACATCCCCTGAGAAAACAAAAATAAAATTATCATTACCAAACAAAAGGGATGCAGTGATTTCAGCTTGCCTATCACTTTATAACCAAGTAACAATCTAATCACTAGGGTTAAAATCAGTGAAAGAATCAACACATTGACAACGGACAAGGTAATAAAACTGAGCTTGAAATTATAATCCTGAAGCGGAATAAAAAAAACAAGCATATAAACACCGATAATTGGCCTGTTTATCAAATGATAAAAAAAGAAAAGAGAAACACATAAAAAAAGCAAAAGTGCGATCAGCAATGGCTCAAAAACCAAAATGAAACCGGTACTTATGCCGATAAGTGGAATAAAAAGGAGTTTAGGCAGAGAAAAGGTCACAAAAAATCCTAATCTTTACATTCAAGCGATTGCTCAAGTCATGAATCATCTGTAATTGTTGATCTTTTCTTTCATTATAATTTTTAAATCCTGCTTAAACAAAAATCCCGCACATAATAATAGAAAGACAGATGCTGTGGCAATACTGGCAGGCACAACGGTGTACCATTGAACAATCTCCAGGTTCACAGTTTTTGCCGCCATGATAACCAGCCCAATTAAGCAAAACGGTTTTGCATAGCAGTCAAACAAAAAACGGAAATAGGCAAAATCAAACATTTTTGACGTATAAACGGTGACAAAACAAAATCTCAATAACCTTGATAAGAAAAGTCCCCAAATAAGGCCAAGCATCCCCAAATCAAATAAAACAATGAGGCAGCAACCGCAGATCAATCCGAAAACCATAGAGGCCAAATTGTTTATTCCATCAAGCTTAATTTTTCCAATCCCCCCCAAGGTAGAATGCAATGAGCCGATAGAGCAAAACAGAAATTCACTGACAAGTAAAAGAATCGTATATCCCGCAAGATAAATATACTCTGCACCGATCCAAAGAGACAGAATCGGCCCGATCCACGGGATCAATCCGGTTAGTATCCCTCCTCCCAGCACACAGCAAAGTGTCGCACTTTTTCTCACCAGAAAAATAATTTCCTTTTTTTCGCCAATTGCATTGAGCCTGCTGGCGATAGGAACAAACATCGTTGCAAACTGCATGACAATGACTCTTACGAATTGTGCGATCGTAAAGAGTATGCCCAAATCTCCAACGGCATTTAAAGAAATCAAATGGGCTGCGATAAATAAGGTGCCATGTCTGTAAAGGATATTGGATACCGTATGAAACAACTCAAAAAATGAGAACGTCAACACTTTGCTTGCATATTTCTTTGACGTTACCTTAAGCTGGAAAAAAAATTCCGACTTTAAGTACTTTAAAAATATTAGATTGATGACTCTCTCACAAAGGACCCCTATGGATGTTGCGACTACAATACAAAGGAAAGACGGTTTAACAGAGAGGGATATGAATATAATCAGCGCCCTTAACAATTTGCCGCATAATAATGAAATGGAGTTTAAATCATATCTTTCGTAAGAAAGAAGCGCAAACTGCCATGGGGTCATGATGGAATTAAAAAGTATTGATACGCCGACAATCACAAGTGAAATCGTGGATGCATGCTGAACGTCACTTGGAATATTTAAAAGTGTCGTGGCAAAAGGAATCATACACAGACAAATCAGTAAGCCGCCTCCCCCCACCAATCCTTGAAAGAAGAAACTTGTTGATAGTATGTGTTGTGCCTTTTGCAAATTGTTTTGTGCCAGGTATTCTGACATGTACTTTATTGCAGCCTTGCCAAGTCCTAACCTTAAAATTTCAATACTTGCCTGTATAGAAATAAAAAGCAGGGCAATACCGTATGATTCTTTATCAAGTACTTTTAATATATATCCAAGAACAGCGAATTGAAGAATACCTTCAATAAACTTTGCCGAATAGATAAAGAGTGTATTTATTGCTATGCGCTCAACGATTTTCATTTAGTGGTATTTCAGGCCTATTTATCGTCAGAAATTTTTGACTAATTCACAAACTCATTTTGCCGGAGGAGACTTGTACTTATAGCGAAAAAAACAGCATTGGCAGGTATATACATATTAAAGTCCAAAATACTGTGAATCAGAACAGCAACAAAGGAAGCCATTACAGCCAGGCTCACCCACCTGATTTGACGGCTTGGATGTGCAATATTTTGGATTCCTTTTTTAAAAAAGAGAAATATTGCCCAGATTACTATAGGTATTGCGAATACGCCAAATTCCGCAACGACCTGAAGATAGTCATTATGGGCTTGAATAAACATCATCCGCAACCCCGCAGGCTGGTACTGGGTAAAGCTTGCCTGGTAGACTCCGGGGCCCACCCCTGTCAATGCATGGTCCTTGATCATATCAATGGTACCCGACCAGGCAATCAATCTGCTTTCCATGCTGGTGGCCTTATCCTGCTCGGCAAGTGTCATCACCCTTTCTACAACCGGTGTACTGGACAGAATAAAAACCGAAAGCACAATTCCCGCCCCGGCAAAACTCAAGAGCAATTTTCCCTTGTTGAAGTTCTCTTTGGACGCAATTACGATCAGCATAAAAACAAGAGCGCCTATGCAGGAAACCCATCCGCCTCTGGACAAAGTCAACACCTGGGTTGTTAAAAGGATGAACAGAATATAAAAAATCAGAAACTTTGTCCCTGCCCCACGCCTTCTGGTCAATAGCAAAACCGGTACAAATGGAATTGCCATTTCTAAAAACCCTGCCATGTGGTTATGGTTTGTAAATGTTGCTGCAAGGTACTTTGGGCTGTATCTCAACTCTTCATATTCCCAGAAAACAAACGGATTCATGCCAAACCGCTTCAGCAAACCAATAAAAGCAAGAATCAACGCAGTGGAAATAATAACATAAACGACAATGCGCTGCTGCCTACGGGTCCGGACCACGGTGTGGGTAACCCAGTACGCTGTTGCATATGTCAATAAAAGCAAAAACCCTTCCCAGGCAAACAAGCCTTGCGCTGAAAAAAGGGCCGTCACTCCCCCGAGCAGCAACAAAGCAGACAGGGGGCGGCCAAGAGGGGCCGGCTCAAGTACAGGCCCGCCAAACCTGATACTGTGGAGAAAAAGAAGGCAAACTGAGAATGCCAGCCCGATCTGCGTTAAGGTTATGGCCCATGGATGCATGGCACCTCTGGCCAGAGGCGTGAATACAATCAGAAAGCAGATGATATAAAATACTGTATCCCTGTAAAAAAAAGATTTACTTATTTTGTTTCCGGTATTCAATCCGCTTTTTCAGTTCCTTATATTCGGAATTCTTATCATCCAGGGCAATGGCTTTTTTAATATAGCGCAGGCTTTCGTTAAACATTCCCTCGCGCTCATAAGCCCGGGAAATCCAGTAAGGAAAGTATCCGTTGCCGGATGCCACATCAAAAGCCCGCTTCCAGTCTGATATCGCCCCGGCATACCCCTGCTGGTGCCATCGGGACCTGGCCCTTGTATCAAAAAGCCATGCATCGCCTTCCGTTCCAAATTCAATCGCCTTTGTGGCGGCCTTTTCTGACTGAATATATTTTTTCTGGCGAAACAGGGCTTTTGAAAACAAATGGTAGTACCCGGAGTTTTCCTGTCCAAGGGTTGCAGCTTTCTGGGCTGACAACTCCATTTGATCCCAGTCTTTCTCACGTTCTGCAATACGTGCCAGGAGATAATAAACCCGGGCATTTTTTTTTACTGCATTCACCTGCAAAAGTCGTGATTTTGCAAGTGCATCTTTCCCCATATCCACCCAGGCTTTTGCAATATTAAGATCAATGGCGTGAGATTTTACATAGCTTTTCTCCAAATGAACACCAAACTTTATAAACGCTTCGGGCTGATTTTCTCTTTTATGAAGACGATAAATATGAGTCAAGGTATTTTCAAAGTGTTTACTTTCCTTAACAGCTTTTGCAAACCATACCAGGCTTTCGCTTGCCTCATTATTTCTCAAAAGCAAGGTGCCCATTTTAATATACGTGTTACTGTCATTTGCAAACGGCCTGTATGTCATACTCTTCAAAAAGGTTTCGACTGCACGCCCACGCTCACCCTTTGTCGAATAGATATCAGCCAAGGCTTGAAGTGTATAGCGCGGGGTAGTGCCTTTTTGCTTCGCCTTTATAAGTCCCTTTTCCATTTCCGCCATAAGCTCTTCATCGAAAAAGGGCTCCTCTTTCAGGTATTGATATGCTTCGGGTAGAATATAGGTCATATACTGCACGACTCGGCCGAGTTTCTCTTTATCACCGATCAAAGCCAGATACCTGGCATACGAATAGTGTACAGTAATACCATTGGGCCACAAACGGACGGCATTCTCATAGTAAGGATCTGCGCTATAAGGGTTTTCTTTTCCGGGAAAAGTTCCAGAATAAAGCAACTCAAGTGAATTTACCGTTCTGGCCAACCAATATGCAGGTGCATAAACATCTGGATTGATGGCAGCGGCCAGTTCAAGATTTTCTTTCGACTTTCGATACAAGAGCAGTACCCATATCGATGCTCCTTCATTTTTTAATCGCTTCAGGGCTTTTTCATTCAGGGCAATCCCTCTTTCTGTATAAATCCTGAACCGATCCTGGGCAATATAAGCCGCGGGAACAAAAACAGGCAGACTGCTTTCCGCAACGTCAAAGGATGCCAAGGCCCGGTCCCATTCACCGTCATGCATGTGGTTGACACCGGACTGATACTGGAACCTCGACCAGAAAAGAAAGCCATGGATTACGGTGAAAACGGACAAAAATCCCAGGCAAATTATTTTAGCCGCTCGCAAAATGTTATTGTCCGTAATAGGACGCATAATACTTTTTGTAATACCGATAATATCCTTCCGTTTTCATATCAACCCGGTTCAGGACCGTACCGATAATGGTTTGGGATGCACTTTCAAATTGCCCTACAACTTCCTGGATGATTTTACGGTCTGCGTGACCGGACCGGATCACCAATATCGTGCCGTCGGTTCTTGGCGAAATTAAAAGCGCGTCGGTTGCAGGCATAACCGGGGGAGTATCAATAATAATAAAATCGAATTTGTCTTTCAAATGATCAATAAGAAAACGGGTCCGTTCCGATCCCACAAGTTCAGAGGGGTTGGGAGGCACAAAGCCGGAAGGCAAAATAGACAAGTTGGGGGTACTGGTAGGCTGAATTGCCTTTTCAATAGCATCTTCCAGATAGCCTCCCTGGTCAGAGGCCACATTGAATTCTGCATAAAGCTTGTCAAAATCAATGTCCTGCCCCGAGCATTGCTCGATGTCCTTTGAAGAGAGTGCGGAAAAGTTAAAATTTCCGGTTTTCATTGCTGAAACAGTCTTAATCGCCTCTATGCTATGGACGGACAGCGCCTTGGAGAGATTGTCCTTGGAGACAAGCCCCATGGTATAAAGCACTTTTCCCAGGCGCTGTACGGACTTTTTCTGATGTCCAAGTGCCAGGTATGCCTCTTTTTCAGTAAGCAACTCATCTCTGATCAGTGTATTGGCAAGTTTTTTGGATTCAGGCCTGTTTTTCCAGTAGATATCGATTATCTTTCCCTTCTCGAAAAAGATCGCCACCCGGGCTTCTCTATTTTCAAGATCCAGGCAGCAGCTTCTGCATTGGAGCCGGATCAACCGGATCAGATCGCCAATGGGAAAAGAATCCAGAGAGCCTTGGGTCAGGTGGATGCCGAAGACATCCGTCACAAGATCTGACACCCCTTTTTCCCGCTTCATATTAAACAGTGTCGTCAAATGGGGACGGCGAAGGTCCATATCCACCAGAAGGACATTACGACTTGCCTGTGCAATTGTATAGGCCAGGTTAACCGAAGTGGTTGTTTTACCCTCCCCCTCTACCGAGCTGGTGAGCACGACAGCCTTGAGATTTTTTTCCAGGACCGAAAAAAACAAATTGGTTCTCAGGGTTCTGTAAGATTCGGCAAATCTGGAAGAAGAGGGGAACTGCTCCAAAAGAATCTCTTTATCGCCCAGGAGTTTTTTATCTTTATTTTTGAAAAACATCAGGTTTTGGCTCCATAAGTCTCTGAACGATCAGCCTCAGGCACAACAGTTAAAACAGGCAGATTGAAAAAGCTCTGAATATCATCTTCCGTGCGGACGGATTGGTCCAGATATTCCAGGAAAAAAGCAATCCCAATCCCTCCAAACAGTCCCAATATGGCACCCAGAAAAACATTCCGCTTTTTATTCGGTGATACCGGTCTCACAGGGACCAGTGCCGTTTCAACAATCCTTATATTAGAGGTGTCACTGGACTGTAAAATGTTTGATTCCTTGACCCTGGAAACCATAAGATCGTAAAGGTTTTGGCTGGTGTTCACGTTACGCTGGAGAATGGTATATTTCAACTCCTTGGAAGAAGTATCCAAAGCATCACTTTCAAATTCAGATATGGTTTTTTCCAGGGTACTTTCCCTGGCCAATAGCACCTTGCGTTCGGATTTTAAATTTCCCAATTCCTTTTGAACTTCGTCCGAAAGGCGCTTTTTACTTTTGGACAACTCACTTTTAAGCTGGACGATTTGTGGGTGTTTCTGCTTAAAAACCTTTGACTTTCTCGTCAACTCCAGTTCAAGATCTACGATCTTACCGTAAATCGTATCGATCATGGGGTTATCCACAAGTGACCGCACGTTTGCAATCCCTTTGTTTCCCCTGATGTGTATTGTCAATTCGTTGATTTTGGCGTCCAGCTCCAAGCGGCGATTTCTCGCCTCAAGGTAGCGGTTATTGAACTCCACGATTTTCTGCTCTGCCATTTTCTGCTTGCCGGTAATGGAAAAGACTTTATTTTCCTGCTTATAGTCAAAAAAGGCTTTTTCCGCATCTTCCAGCTTTTTACGAAGTTCGTAGAGTTCGTTGTTCAGCCATTCAAGGGTTTTCTGGGAGGATTCCATTTTATTGGCCAGGTTGAACTCGATATATTTTTCCGCCAGAATATTGGCCATATCAGCAGAAAGAACAGGGTTTTTATCTTTGACATTAATCGTCAGGAGCCGGGTGTCAGGAACCTGCTTGATCCCTATTTTTTCCTGTACCTTTTCGATCAACTTGAGGCGCTTTTCATGAGGCGTGGATTCTTCAGTTTCAACTTTAAACAGGAGTTTTACATTTGCCTTAAACTGATTAATGACCTCCTTAATCGGATTAACGTCAAGATCCTCTTTTTCCTCGTCCAGGTTCAGTGTATCAATCACCCTGTTGATCACGGGCAGAGACCGGATCAATTTAAAATGGGTATTGAATGTCATGGTCTGTGAGGTATGGGTTTCATAGTCTACCCGCTCTCCTGTAATGGGAGAGGAGGATTTTTCTTTATCAATGATCAACTTGGCACTGGCCTGGTAAACCGGAGTGCTCAAAAGGGTAAAAAGCAATGTTGCAGAGACGGTAAAAACAAAAAAGACAAGAATAACAATCCTGCGTTTAAGCAAAACCATTAAGTAGTCTGAGATATGGATCTCACGTTCCTGAATAACTTCGGTCATGGACTCTCCTAAAATTTATAACCAGGATTCAGGAATATGAATCCGGTCACCGGGCTTAAGCGGCAAATCCGAAATATCTCCCGAGATGACCTTATCGAGGTTGAGTTTGATTGTCTCCTGGCCATTATCTGTCTTGCGGACGATCTTGGCCCGGTTCGGGGCGGCAAACTTGTCAAATCCTCCGGCCATAATACAGGCGGCCAGGGCTGTCATCCCCGGCTGGTAGTCTATAATGCCGGGTTTTTTAACTTTCCCCTGTACATAAACTTTAGTCGCGGTCTGATTGAGTTTGGTGCCCAGGGGAATGTAAACCGTATCTCCGGATACAAGACGGATATTCTCCGACATATCCCCTTTATCAAGAAGACGGATCAGATCGACTTTTATGGGCTCTGTTTTGGATATGGTTTCCTTCATATCCTTGTCGCTCATCTGGTGATTTTTGACACCTCTAAGGATATATGCAAGGTTGCCCCGTTCCGGCAGGACACCACCTGCATTGGCAATAAGGTCCATAACCGTCGGCATAAAATCCAGTGCAAACATGCCGGGATTTTTAACAGCCCCTGAAACGAAAAACTGAAGGCTGTGGTATTCTTTAATCTGGAGATGTACCTGCGGGTCTACAAAAAAATCCCTTTCCAGGGGAACAATGATATCCCTCTCAAGCTGATCAAGGCTTTTTCCGCGGGCCAGCACCTTGCCGACAAAGGGTACGCTGATGTGCCCGTTACCGCCCACCACCATCTCGGTTCTGACTTGCTCTTCTCCGCCCGCCAGGATGGAAATGACGAGCACATCTTCAGCCCCGAGGCGATAAGTTGCTTCTTCCTTCTCCGATTCACAGAACCCCGGAACTGGAAATAAAGCGAAGTATAGAAAAGTTACCGACAAAAAACAGGTGTTAAAAAAACGGGACATATAGTTTCCAAATACTATGGGTTGGAAAAAAATAATGGCACAAAAATATTTTTTTGCGCCATTATCCGGTTACTTCTACAACTTCAACTCTAAAATTTTACTTTGACCCCATATCATAGTTGAACTTGACGTTAACCATGACAAATTCATTGTCAAAATTCCTGCCGGTTTGGCTGGAGTCTCTTTCTTCCGCACCACCCTGAACCCCGATGCTCAGCATATCGTCAAACAGATAATAATCTGCTGCCGCTGCCACATACCATCTGTCATCATCACGGGCCGAGGTTTCATAATCCGAATTCTGAAACCATCCTTCCAGGGTCAGATTCAGCCGTTCAAACAGAAGATAAGTAAAACGGGCATCAAAACGGGTGGCCGCATAATAAGAATTTCCCGCACCGGAATCATTCAGGTTATTTCCAATGGAAAGATACATGGAGCTTTTGGGTTTGGATGTGGCATCCGGGGGATTTTGGGCAAAGACAGAGGTTTTCCAGACAAATTGCTCAATATCTCCGCCCTCTACAGCAGATGCATTGTCAAAATCCCGCATATGATAACCGGCACCGACACTGAAAACAAAACGGTTGAACTGTTTGTTCAGATTCAGCATGATCTGGTTTGAATCATAATCCTCTGACGTTTTATCATAATCACGCTCCCAATACTGGTAATCCAGATCAAGAGATGTCAGAGAGTCAAAATAGTAGTAAAAAGTAAACGTACCTCGATTTTCATCGGAGTCCTCGGATTCGGAGTCATTGTCATAATCCGTGAGCAGGTTGGTATATTTAAGCCCCAAACCAAATTTTTCTCCAAAGTTATATAGCAAGCGGGGGCTGAAACGGTTCAGGTCATATTCAAACCGATCAATTGCATCCGAGAACTCATCGGAATTGGCAGCGTCACGGGTTTTCCAGTAAAGGTTATCAATACCCAGTTGAAGCCTCTCGGTGACCCAGGTCTCGGCAGTGAAATCCGCCATGTGCTCGGTATAGTCGAACCGGTCGGCTTTTTCCGTATCCGGCACGTTATCATCCTTGTCGTCATACCTTAGCACATTGAACCAGTAATCCAGAGAGATCAAGCTTTTCTCCGTTGTATATCCGAGCTCAACCCCGGGTTTTACAAAGTAGGTATCAACTTCTCTCTCGTTGTTCTCTGATTTATGAAAGTTGCTGTCTCTTTGCCACCCTGTTTCAATATGGGGTTTTATTAAAAGCCGTCCTTCTGCAAACGCATATCCTGAAATCAGGAACGGGCATACAAGAAAGAGTACGGCATAAGCTATAATAGCCGTTGTACGGTGTTTCATGGGCATTATTTAATATCTCCGGTATTTATTTTACTATTTTACTAAATTTCAACTTGCAGGTGATTACTTGCTTGCTATTTCGTCGCCAGTCGGCGGTGTTTCAACGATTGTCGTATCTGGAAAGGTTATCTGGGTTACAACCGCCGGCTCAAATGCTTCCGGAGGCTCAACACCTGCAGCCAAGGCGCCTTGAGTTACGGCGGCAGTTAAGGTATCAATATTCAAATTCGGATACGCGGCAATGATAAGGCCGACGGCATCAGACGCGCCGCTGGTTACGGCACTGGTCAAAGATGCCGGATCCAGGTTAGGGTCTGCTCCCACAGACTGGTTTACGCCGTTGACAGCACCTGTGGTTCCGGCTTCAAGAATCTGGGACACGGCTGTCTCAAAATTCGGAGCGCCTGAGTCAAGGCCGGAGGTCAACTCCTGAAGAGCAATTGCGACCTGGGCCTGGAGTTCTTCACCTGTCAGGCCCTGGGCAATCAGGCTGGAAGTAATGTCGGCCATGTAATCAGATGCCAGCTCACTGACATCTCCGCCGGCCTGGAAAGTGGTTGTGATGTCGCTGATCTGTGCCTCTGTAGCGACTGTGGCTGCAGTAGTGACGCCGGAGAACAATAATCCAGCCAACAGAACCGCAAGAACAACTTTAGCTGCTTTAAAACTTTTCATCTTTTTCCTCCTAATACTAATGATACAAATAAAACTACTATACTTATATTTCTCAACTCTAAATCCTACATCAACCCAATAAAACACAATTACCGGACAAGGCGATAGACTGCACTTTCTGTGCCAACATTTTTTAACATTTCAGACAAACATATAAACAATGTGACGATATCGCAATCTTAGATGAATTCAATCGGGGGATTCATTGGTTTACCCAACTTTTTAAACGGATTCCTGCCGGGGAATTGTACACTTTCGCCTCATCAATCATACACTTTTGCCTCTTCGTTAAGATGAGCATCTACATACCGGGCGAGAATTTCCGCAGTGGCCCGGGGGGGCCTGACATCCAGGTAATGGTCTACAACGGCATGGGCGATTTCATGTGCGAGCATCCCTGCGAAAAGGTCTTTTGCATTCAGGTAAATGGTGTTGTATTCAAAAATATACCAGGCCCGCAACTCATCTTATTTTTTGTATATTTTGAAGTAAGCGTCATGCAGGGCATCTTCATCCGGATAAATGCGTACATTGATCCTTATTGCCTTACGCATGTCCAAAATGAGCTGTACCTTTTCCACCAGAGTGTCAACTTTATTGGCAAGCCGGTGGTAAGGTCCCTCGGCAGAGGAACTGCTGGATGAAAAACTGGAGAAACTGCCGAGGTTTTTAACAGGCCTTATTTTTTTATCAAATTTTTTAAGGTCGGATTCGCTCTGGTAATGAATATTCAGGTATTTTGTCTTAAGGGTCTTCCACTTACCTGCCAGTGCCGGCTGCACACCTGTGAGGATAGGGAGGAGAGCAATAAAGAGATATGCGATAACAGGAGTTCGCCGTGGCATTGGAATATGTCAGTCAGAGTATAAAATTGTCATTGATTTTGTCTTTGACACCCGCTGCAGCATGGGTTTCCCCGGCTAGGGCATCCGCTTCATGTTTCACATCTGAAACCCTTGCGGAAAGGGAGTCAATCATATGATTCAGGGAAACGGCAAGTTCCTGGAACTGGTCCCCTTTCCTGATCCGGATGCGGGATCTGAGATCCCCTTTTGCGACGCGGTTAATATCTTTTTCGAACCGGTACATGGGTCCGGCAATCTTATGGGAAACCAGCAGGGTGACCATAATGACAACCATGCCGACCACAAGGGTTGTGATCAGGGTCGTGTAAATGACCGAGGGCAGTATGGCCAGGGAAGTACTCTGGATCACAAGCTTTGAGTTCATATAGGTTGTGGTCAGGGTATCGCTGGTATTAAGCAATGTCAGCCCGATGGATATGGCCCCGCTGAGCACCAGTATCAAACAGAATTTAAATATGAACCGGGTTTGAAACTCTTTGTTTATGTAGAGCTGGCGGCGTTTGATGGCAGATGGTTTCTTTTTTCTGGGATTCATGATCCTTATCCTTTTTATTTGCCGGAAAGAGATGGATTCACGGTAATCTCAGCCGTTTCCTGCAGCTCCCTGCTCCAGTCTTCAAGCTTTTTTTGAACACGGTCTGATTCGAGTATTTGCTTGATGCTTTCCTTGACCGCTTCATAGGGTTGACCAAACGCATCTTTGTTTTCAGCGTAATAGGCAGCCATTTCATCATCAGTGATAAGGATTTTTTTCCTGAGTTCCTCGGTTTTCAAATCCAGAAGTTTACGGACCAGGGTCGACTCCCAGTATTTTTCAATGGTCTTGATGAAACTGGCTTTCCTGTCCAGTTTCATGCGCATGGCCTCCTGGATCATCAATTCCTTTCGGATAAGATATTCAACGTATTGCCTGCGGCTCTCATCCGACAGGTTCATTTCAGGATCAACGTAAGCTTCAAGTTTAATCAGCTCGTTGAACTCTTCTGTTGTGACAACAGCATTGTTCACTTTAATGGCGACGTCTTCCGCTTCGATTGAAGCATCAGGACCGCATGCAAAAAGCCCCAGAGAGAGCGTTGCGAAACAAAGAACTGTCCGTATTCTTTTTAACGATATCACTACACATATCCTTTTTCATTTAAAAGGAGCAGGATTTCCTGAACGGCTTCATCAGGCGTTGAGTTCGACGTATCAATGGACAACTCTGGGTTCAGCGGAACCTCGTAAGGATCGTCCACCCCGGTAAATCCCTTTAGCAATCCGGCTTTTGCCTTTGCGTACATCCCCTTCCGGTCCCTTTTTTCACACACCGAGATCGGTGTGGCAACGTGAATTTCAAAAAAGCCGCCATAGGCCTCAATCGCCTCCCGGATATCAGACCGGGTTCTCTGGTAAGGTGCAATGGGAGCGCAAATGGCAATCCCGCGATTTTTGGTAATTTCAGAGGCCACAAACCCGATCCGCTTTACATTAATATCCCTGTGTTCCCTGGAAAACGTCAGTTCAGAGGATAAATTTCTCCGGACAATATCCCCGTCAAGAAGGGTTACAGGCCTGGACCCTATTTCCATGAACTTTGAATAAAGTACCTTAGCAATGGTCGATTTACCCGCACCTGAAAGACCGGTGAGAAAAATGGTAAATCCCTGCTTTGAAGGTGACGGGTAGGAGCGGTTCAGCTCCTCTACAACGTCCGGAAAACTTGCCCATTCAGGCACTTTCTTTCCATTGCGTACCCGTTCGCGGATATTGTCATTGGAAAATGAGATATACTCCTGGCTCCCGTTTACCTCGGTCGCCAGCTTAAACTCGTCTTCAAAAGGAAGATAGACCATCTCTTCGAAAAAAACCGGGGTGATGCCAAGTTTTTTGGCAGCAGATTCCACCAGTTCAACACTCTGACGGTTTTTATAAAACTGTTTGCCGTTGCTGCTCTGCCTTGGTGTTGAATGATTATGACCGATAACAAAGTGGGTGCATCCGTAATTTTTACCGATAATCAGGTGAAGTACGGCATCCCTGGGCCCTGCCATGCGCATGGACAGGGGAAGGAGATTAAGCATATATGTATCGGGCGGATAATGGGCAGCCACCTTCTGGTAGCAGCGCATCCGGGTGTAATGGTCAAAATCACCGGGCCTTGGGATACCTGCAATGGGCAAAAGAAGAAGGTTCGCCCTTGCCTTTCTCATGGCCTGGATGGTCAGCTCAAACTGGGGACGGTGAATCGGCTGGCGGGTTTGAAATCCAACGATCCGCTTCCAGCCCAGTTTTTTGAACTGTGTCCTGACTTCCTCAGGTGTATTCCGGATCTGCCTGAAATCAGAATGGACAGGGAGATTTAAAGCCTGGATCCTGCCGCCGATATAATATTTACCAGACCGATTAAAAAGGTAGTCAACGCCATCATGCCCGGGATCTGTAGTACCGTAAACAGCTTCAGCCTCTTTTTCAGGATCTGCGGGCCAGAGATCCTCAATGGTCAGAATTCCTAGGGGAAACCCCTCGGTGTCCCTGAGAACTGCGGATTGCCCCGTCTCAAGTGTTTTGGCAAGGGTTTCATCAATATCCAGACAAATGGGAACCGGCCAGGTATCACCGCCGGGCAACTGCATTCGGTCAAGAACAGCTTCATATTCTACCCGGGTCATAAACCCCTGAAGCGGAGAGAACACACCCGTTGCCAAAAGTTCAAAATCACAGATCTGGCGTTCATTCAGGATCAGATCCGGGAGATCCGTCAAAAGTGGTTTCAGCACCCGGCGCTGATTTTCATCCACCAGGAGATTCACAAAAGAAACAGTTTCAGGAGATGTCATCATATAATAAACACATAGCTCCGCCCTGTCGGTTACAACCGACTATCGACAGGCAGACCTCTAGGGCCGGAGCTTGTTTTGGAGTTAATAATATATTTAAGGGTGAATTTCAGCAAAATATATGCCATATCTGTGATATTGTAAACTTATGATTATAAAAAATCAGTGCGGTCAGATTTACGTGCAGGAGATTTCTCCGGAATTTTCCGACATTCTCCACATTTTTAACATGGTTAATCTGGCTTATTTTGCACAATAACTCAATCAAATTTTTCTGCTATTTTTTTATAAAAATTTCATTGCCGTTCCCACGCTTTTTTTCGACAGCCACATATATATTTTTTTACATACATATATATACTTTTTTACACAAAGAGTTTTTTTTATCCCAGCCCCTGACGTCAGCATTTCGTAAGTTCCCATGCTCACAAAAGATCTCACTTCACAGCGCAGAAGCAAAAAATAAATCTATATAAATTTAAAAATCAAATAGTTATAAGCGCAGATCCAAAAATAAGCAATTAAAAAACGAGTTGTTCAGAGAAGGTAGTAATTCATCGTATTCCCTAAGAACGTTATACAGCATGCGCGGAACGATGCGAAAAACCATCTGTGCCCAATTACTACCAGAAAAATAAAGGCCGGAAGATGTGGGGCTTCCGGCCTTTGGGAGAAAAGGTCATAGTATGGATCCAATCATGCAGTGACCTTATCAGGTTCGTGGTAATGGTTTTACATTATTTTGTCAACTCTTTGTGACTGCCGATGAGGTTTTCCACCACATCCGGATCTGCCAGGGTGGAGATATCACCGAGTTGGTCAAATTCATCCGTGGCAATTTTCCTCAGGATCCGCCGCATGATTTTGCCGGACCGGGTTTTAGGCAGGGCCGGCGCAAAGTTGATAATATCCGGTGTGGCAATGGGACCGATCTCTTTACGTACATGCGCTTTCAGGTCCGCAAGAAGCGCTTCGGAAGGCTCGGAACTCACGTTCAAAGTAACAAACGCGTAGATTCCCTGCCCTTTGATATCGTGAGGGAATCCGATCACGGCCGCTTCAGCTACTTCACTATGGCTGACCAGGGCGGACTCCACCTCTGCCGTGCCCATGCGGTGGCCGGAAACATTGATCACATCGTCCACCCGGCCGGTGATCCAGAAATATCCGTCCTCATCCCGGCGGCAGCCGTCGCCGGCAAAATAGTATCCGTCAAACATCTGGAAGTAAACCTTTTCAAACCGCTCGTGGTTGTTGTACACGGTGCGCATCTGACCGGGCCAGGGTTCTTTGAGCGCCAGGATGCCGTCACATGCCCCTTCCAGCTCTCCCCCCTCTTCATTGAGCAATACAGGCTTGACCGAGAAAAACGGCAGGGTGGCGGAGCCGGGTTTCTGGTCAATGGCATAGGGCTGCGGCGAAATCATGATACCGCCGGTTTCCGTCTGCCACCAGGTATCCACAATAGGACAGCGCTCTTTGCCGACGTATTTGTGGTACCAGCGCCAGGCTTCGGGATTGATGGGCTCACCCACCGAACCCAGCAGGCGCAGGGAGGAAAGGTCATATTTTTCCACCCATTCCTCCCCCTGGGCCATGAGAGCTCTGATGGCTGTGGGCGCGGTATAAAACTGGTTGACCTTCCATTTATCCACTGTGGCCCAGAAACGGCCCGGATCCGGATAGGTGGGCACCCCTTCAAACATCAGGCTGGTCGCCCCCTGGGACAGGGGACCGTAAACAATATAAGAATGACCTGTGACCCAGCCGATATCTGCGGTGCACCAGTAAATATCACCGTCATGATAGTCAAAAATATACTTGAATGTGGTGCCGGTATACACCATATACCCGCCCACGTTATGCTGAACCCCTTTGGGCTTTCCGGTGGATCCGGAGGTGTAAAGAATAAACAGGGGATCTTCGGCATCCATCCATTCCACCGGACAATCCTTTGCCTGGGCATCAGCCGCCTCATGCCACCAGACATCCCGCCCCTGTGCCATATTCACGTCGGACTTGGTCCGCTGAACCACAAAACAGGTTTCCACCTCGTGCCCCTGGTTCTTGCACATGGTCATGGCTTCGTCGGCGCTGTTTTTCAAGGGAACCGCTTTTGCCCCGCGCATAACACCGTCCGCAGTGACCAGCACCTTACAATAGGAATCCAGAATCCGGTTGGCCAGCGCTTCTGAAGAGAACCCGCCGAACACAATGGAGTGAATGGCCCCGATTCTGGCGCAGGCCAGCATGGTCACGGCCAGCTCAGGAATCATGGGCATGTAAATGGCCACGCGGTCCCCTTTGCCCACGCCTTTTTCCTTAAGGGCATTGGCAAACCTGCAGACTTTTTCATGGAGTTGGCTGTAGGAGATCTCCAGGTCTTCACCCACACTATTTCCTTCCCAGATCAGAGCTGTCTGGTCGCCCCGGGTGGCCAGATGACGGTCCAGGCAGTTATAGGTGATATTGGTCCTGGCATTTTTAAACCACTCGATGAAAACCGGGCCTTTAGAGATGCTGTAATTATAATCCCTGACCTTGTCCCATTTCTTTTCCCAGTAAAATTCCTCTGCAATTTTGGCCCAGAACGCATCCGGATCATCAACAGACTCCTTGTACATGGCTTTGTACTCGTCCATGTTTTTGATCCAGGCATTTTCACGAAACTGGTCCGGGGCATGAAATTTAAAATCGCTCATAGTGGTTTCTCTCCTTTTCAGTATATCAATGGTTAACAATTGGCATTTCAGGTCAGCAGGTTAATTTTCCTCGGAAACGGTAACACCGACAAAGGATTCTTCTTCGTCAACCGAAGGCGCTTTCGTCATCAGGGCCAGGACAGCACCGGTCAGCAGGAGCCCTGCCGCCAGGATATAGGCCATCCTCGGACTGTTGGTATAGGCCACAATCATCTGGGATACTCTGGGGAAGACAAATCCGCCCACACCCCAGGCAGAGAAAACCAGGCCGTAATTGACACCGAAGTTCTTCATGCCGAAATAATCTTTTGTGGCCGAGGGGAACAGGGCAAGGTTGCTGCCGTAGTTAAACCCGATAAAGGTGGCGGCAAGCACCAGGAGGACAACCTGGCCGGGGGTAATAAACAACAGGGAAAAAATCACAAGGGCCTGGAAGAGCAGCATGATGAATAAGGTGTTGGCCCGGCCGATTTTATCGGACAGCATCCCTGCAACCACGCGGCCGGAGGCATTTCCCACGGCCATCAGGGCGACAACCACCCAGGCCATGGAACCCATGCCGGATTTTGCCATTCCTGCAACACCGCCGATGATCATCAAACCGGCGCCCGATCCCACACAAAACATGATCCAGAGTTTATAAAAGGCCCCGGTTTTCATCATTTCACCCGGAGAAAAATTTGCACCGGCAGGTGCGGCAGGCGTTGTGGCAGTTGCCCGTGCATCCGGATGCACATACCCTTCCGGAGGATTCACAAGGAACTGGGCCAGGACGGAAACCACTACCAGAAAGGCAATGCCGAAAATCAGCATGGACTGGCTCAGTCCGAATTTACCGATGAGATAGGTGCCCAGCGGTGCAATATACACTGAGGCCAGGCCGAACCCGGCCACGACAACACCGGCGATCATACCGGTCTTGGCCGGTGGAAACCATTTGATGGCCGGAGGCGTGGCAGAGGCATACCCGAACCCCAGGCCCAGGCCCATGAGAATACCAAATCCCAGTATCCATACGATCCAGGATGTGGAAAAGGCGATCAGGATAAGGCCGGAACCCGTTAGTATACCACCGATGACAGCCGTTACCCTCGGGCTGATCTTGTCCTGTACCCTGCCCGCAAAAATCATGGCAAAAGCAAAAACCATGCAGCAGACCGCATAAGGATCGTTCAGAGAGGCCAGACTCCAGTTGAATACACCGTCCCCTGACACAATGGACTCTTTGATGGACATTTTAAAGATACTCCAGGTATACAGGATACCCAGTGCCAGGTTGATTCCCAGCCCTGCAAACGTGACCCGCCATCCAAGATTCTTGACCTCTTTCATAGTGCATTCTCCTTATGCTAGATGTTGGTACGACCGTTGACAATGATTCCCATTCACTTTTTATATGAGCAATCAGCGTACCACCGCATAAAAAAAAAATAACATATTGAATTAATAAGATATTTAAGCCAAAAACCATGCAAATAAATTCTTTAAATTTTACAATAAAAGTTGTACTGCCGGGAAAAATACCGAGCGATTGTTCGGGAATCCAAGGATTTAAACAGGCTCTACAACAAAAGTTGTAGATACAAAAAAAATTGTAGAAAGAAAAGAGAAAAAATTATTTATTTTGCTTGAGTTTCTGGAGACGTTTGCTCAGGGCCTGCTGGGAGATGCCCAGGATCTTTGCGGCTGCGGACTGATTGCCGCCGGTCTTTGCCATGGCTTTTTCCACGAGGGTGGCAGAGGCCTCTTTCAGGGTGGGAAGGGACTCATCCGGCACACCGGAACTTTTTCCTGCGGTCTCCCCAAGGCCTTTGAACAAATTCGCCGTGATGGGACCGCTTTCGTATCTGGACAAGGCATCATGAACCATGGACTTGAGTTCTCTGATATTTCCTTTGAACGGATAGGTTTCCATGTTTTCAATAAGGGTCTTGGGAATATCCGGCACCGGTTTGTCAAGCTCATCCGCTGCCTGGCATATAAAACGGTCCAAAAGCAGGGGCAGGTCCACCAGCCGGTCTCTCAGCGGCGGCAGGGTGAGGGTATGGGTGGACAGGCGGTAGATAAGATCCTTTCTGAACACCCCCTTTTTTTCAAGCGCCCAGAGGTCCTGGTTGGTGGAGGCAATGATCCTGGCGTCGGAATGCCGGGTCCGGTCGGACCCCAAAGGCCTGTAATCCCCCTCCTGGAGCAGACGGAGCAGTTTCACCTGGGAAGAGAGTGCCAGGTCCCCGATCTCATCCAGGAGCAGGGTGCCCCCGGCAGCCTGTTCAATCAGTCCGGACCTGGACTTGTCCGCCCCGGTAAACGCTCCGGGCACATGGCCGAAAAGGGTGTCGGAAAAGACATTGTCATCCAGGCCGGCTACATTCACCACCACCAGTTGGCCGCTGCGCCGGCTCAGGTCGTGGATGCATTGTCCCACCAATTCCTTTCCCACACCGGTTTCACCGAAAATCAGGACCGGCTGGGATGACGGGGCCACCGCTTCCACATAGTGAAAGATGGAGTGCATCTGCTTGTCCTGGGTAATGATGTGACGAAAGGCTTTCGGATTTTTAATCTGTGCAAAAAGGTCCTGGTGCAGGGGTTTTGGACTGCCTTCCCCGGTGTCGTCCCAGGCCAGGGCCTGCCTGACTGCCTTAACCAGCCGTTCTTCCTCCACCGGTTTGACAATATAATCCATGGCACCGATCTTCATGCATTTCACTGCCGTATCCACCTCTATGGTGCCGGTAAGAACGAGCACGGGAATCCTCGGCCAGGTTTTCCGGATAATCTTGAGCAGGCGGCCGCCGTTGATGTGGGGCATGTTCAGATCCAGGAGGATGAGACAGGGAATCTCCCGCTCCATCTGCCGGATTACATCCCTGGCATCGGCAATGGTCACGACATTGTCAAAACCGGCCATCCTCAGGGTGGTGTCCACGGCTACCAGGATTTCAGGCTCGTCATCAACGACCAGTATGGGTCTGTCCAGATTGGGATTGTCCACGAGTGCTTCTCTCCTCCTCGGGGCTATATAGAATATTTGTCAGAACAGGGCAAGAGTATCCTGGCAGTCAGGCCGCTGCCCGGCTTGGACTCAAACTCCAGTATCCCCTTGTGGTCATTAACAATTTTTTCCGAAATAGACAACCCAAGACCGGTACCCCCGTCATCTCTGCGGGTGGTGAAAAACGGATCTTTCATTTTTTTAAGGTGCTCTGCCGGCACCCCCGGGCCCGTATCTGTAACTTCGATCCCGATAAAAGACCGTTCCTTATTTATATAAGTGGAAATTGAAATGGACTGGTTTGCATTTTCCAATGCCTGGCCCGCATTGACCAGAAGATTGATGATCACCTGCTGTAGTTTCTGGAAATCCCCGGTGATCCGGGGCAATCCTTTTTCGCAATGCACGGAAAGGTGGGGGGTTATTTTCCGGATCACCGCATGGGTGAGATCCACGGATTTGGCCACCACCTGGTTCACGTCAACCTCCCGGGTTTCCGCCTGGCTGCCGGACGGCCTGGAAAAATCCTTAAGCTCGGAGATGATCCCCTTGATCCGCGCGGAACTGTCATTGATGGCCGACAGCATTAACGCGATGCGGCGGCGCAGTTCAGGGTACGGCATATTGCAGACCGTTGCATCGGGCCGGGCGGCAAAATGGTCGTCAAGAACCGGGGTAAACGCGTCAAATGCTTTTTTCAGGTTCGGGGCATTGAGCATGAGCGAGGTGGCAGGATTGTTGATCTCATGGGCCACCCCTGCCACCAGGATACCCAGGGAGGTCATTTTGTCCGCCTGGATGAGCTGCTTTTCCCTGAGGCGGGACTGCTCCATGGCAGCCAGCCGGGCCCGCTGCTCCATTACACCGGCCCAGATGATATAACCGGAAAGCATCACCACCACCCCCATGATTCCCAGGCAGGCCAGGGTCAGCTTCCGGGTCACGGCAGAAATCTCGGCGCGTACATCCTCTACATAAATCCCGGTCCCGATCACCCACCCCCAGGGCTCAAACCCCCGCACATATGAAATCTTGGGCACAATCCGGTTTGAATCCGCCTGCCACTGCCAGAGATAATCCACAAATCCCGCGCCGGACTGCTTTACGGTGTCGACCATCAGGGAAAACAGTTTCTTTCCGGCAGGATCTTCAAACCCTGCAATGTTTTTCCCCACCAGATCCGGGCGGTAGGGATGCATGATCATCACGGGAGTATAATCGTTGATCCAGAAATAATCCTTAAGCTCAGGGCCATACCGCAAGTGTTCCAGATGGGATATGGCACCGGCCTGGGCATCTTCCCGGCTCAGCTCGCCACTGGTTTCCCGGTCATGATAGAGCGCCAGTGTGGACCAGGCACTCTCTGTCAGATGAAGAATTCCCTCCCGCTTTCCATCCATCATATACTGCTCCAGCATGGGGATCACCAGCAGGAATATCGTCAGGATAAACAGGATAATCGTCAGGGCTGCCGGAATGATAATTCTTACCGGAAGCGCCCGTACATGGATGGACTGGGAATTTGAGTCTGACACAACGGACTCCCTTGATTCGGGGTTGTTTTTTCATTTGAATACCCAAAACCGGGGGAGGCTGTCAAGGGCAGGCCGGTCCGGAGAAACACCTGTTTCAGTACAAACAAGCCACTGGGGAATACGTATCAAGCACATGGCGATCCATGATTTTCCCGGGCAGTGGAAAGCAGAGAGAATTTTCCGGAGCCCGGCCCGTCAGGCAAATAAAGAATAAGATCATCCCGCCGATTTGGCGACAATCTTGTCAAACCGGTTGTCCATACAAACACTGATGTCCGTGGTAATAAACCTGCCGTCCAGGAACAGGCTAAATATCGTGGCCGGGGTCGGGGCGGACCTGGCCTGATCTCCGGTTTCCAGCTTAATGATCTTAAGCGGCAGATTCCGTTTTTCAGCCGTAACCGGCAGAGAAACCGTGACATGGTACTCCGAGTAAGGGCACCGGTTGGCGTAGTATACACAGAGCCCTTTTTCCACGGGACATTTGCCGCGTTTTGCCGCGTCATTGAACACAGGCGGTTCAGCCGGTCCGCCAACATCCAGGGAGACAAGGCTGAACCCGGACGGTGTAGTGTCACAGACATGAAATCCCTGCCTTAAGAGCCATTTGGTATCACTCATAAAGTGGAACTTTTTACTGCCCACAACAGTAACCAGACCATTTTTACCCTGGCGTTCTGCCGCCTCAACGGCCTCCTGGAGCAGGGCTTTGCCGTGGCCGTTTTTCTTGTACCGGCCCGATACCCAGAAGCAGCCGATCATCATGTATCCCGGAGCGGTGACAGGCACCCATGCCGCTTCCGCAGGACCGTATTCAATAAACACCTTTGCCCGGGCATCCAGCCGGCGGAAGACATACCCATTGGCAAATTCCCGGGAAAGCCATTGCTTTTTCAACGCATAGCTTTCCGCGCACTTCTTATCTGAAAAAGCGCAGCAAATATGCTCGGATTCGATATTCTCTTTTGTAAGCGTTATATACCCCATATTAAAATGCACCCATCCCTTTTTCATCTCTGTTGTTGCAGCTGCCATCCCACACAGAACAGCGTAACAATTTATCACAAAGTGTCACAGTTTTCCCATAGTATCCGGAAACGATCAAGCGTATACCCATCATCAGAATCATCCATCAAATAAAATGCAAACAAGTTAAAGGAACCATGCCTTTTATCCGTCGTCATATTCCCGGCCTGATCCTGGCCGTCACCCTGTGCATGGCAGCATCCGGATGCGCAGGGATGAACCGGCCGGAACCGGCCGAACTCCCCGGGGACCTGCCAACACAATGGTCAAGTGTTGCCGACGCCGTGGAGCCCGGCGGCAGCCCGTCGCAAAAGCAGGCGGCCGCCGGACAGGTCAGGATAAAGGACCTGGCTGTGACCACTTCCCTTCTGGACCTTTTCAATGATGCCGGAATGGCGGCATTGGTCAGGCAAGCCCTGGACCACAATCCGGATATCAAGGCCACGGCCGCACGGTTAAGGGCCTCGGGCTTCCTTCTCAGCCAGACCGGCTCCAGGCGGCTGCCCCAGGTGTCCGCAGGTGCAGACCAGGGACGGAACAATCAAAATACGGATGAAACAGGGGCACCTGATACAAAAAACCACACCCAAATATCTGCCAGTATTTCCTGGGAATTGGATCTCTGGGGCCGGATATCAGACCGTCACCACTCACAAGTGCTTGAACATAAGGCCCTGGCCCTTGAATACACCCGCGCATACGACGCCCTTGCCGCACGGGTGATCCAGGCATGGATCAACGGTGTGGCGGCCCGCCAGGCATTGGGCATTGAAAAAGAACGGCTGGCGGCACTCCAAAAAATCGAATCCATCCTCCTGCTCAAGTACAGGCAAGGATTGGGCAGCCTGGAAGAGTTCTCTGCCGCACGCACCCGGGCCCAGGTGGCCAAGTCCAATGTCAACGCCCGCACACAGTCTTATAACAGCGCACTGCGAACCCTGGACATACTGGCAGGTAGGTACCCCGGGGCCGGGAAGGCCCTTGGGAAAAACCTGCCGCAGATCAAACGCGCCCCGATACTGTCGCCCGGGGCGGCCCTGAAAAACCGGCCGGATATCCAGGCAGCCCTGGCCAGGATTAATGCCGGGCACCTGACTGCCTTGGCGACCCGGAAAGACCGGCTGCCGGCACTGCGCCTGGTGGCGGAAGTGTCAAAGTCCGCCACCTCCCTGTCACAAGTGGATACGGCCAGCCGTATCTGGAGCCTGGCAGCCGGTCTTACCCAGCCTGTTTTCCAGGGCGGCAGGCTTAAAGACAAGGCTCTGGCAAGGCAGGCCGAAGCAGATGCGGCAGTATATGACCTTGCCCGGGCCGTGCTGGCGGCCATGAAAGAGGTGGAAGATGCACTGGACAAAGAAACCGCCCTGGCAGCCCGGAAACAGGCCCTGGCCATTGCCGTTCTGGAAGCCACCCGGACCACCCGCTACTTCCTGGACCGTTACAGAAAAGGCCTGGACAACATCCAGACCCTTCTCAATGCCCAGGAACAGGAAATGAACATCAAAGCCAGCCTGACAGACATCAGAGCCGCCCGGATGGCCAACCGTATTGACACTGCCCTGGCAATGGGCCTGGGCGCCCCGGAACCCCACAGCAATTCAAGAATGAGTCAAAAATGACACTGTTTACCCAATTTTCCGACCGGTTCCCCCTGGCAAAAAAGTGCCTGGTATTCTTTCTCATGGCCCTGGGCTGCGCAACCATTGCCTGCCATTACTTTCTCCCCACCCATGCTGTTGTTTCTGGGCCTCCGGGCACAGACAGCCCCCCCGACGCCCCTCCCCCCACTTCTTTCAGACCGGCCCCTGCCAGGGGAATTCCCGTCACGGTTATCAGGGTTGAACCCTCTGCCTATCCCGCAAAGATCAAAGCTTTCGGACAGGCACAGGCCCTGTGGCAAACCACGCTCCGGTCCCAGGTCAGCGGCAGGATCGACCATATTTCAGATGCATTCAGAAAAGGCCGTATTGTCCGACAAGGTGCGTTGCTGGTACGGATCAACGACAGCCGGTACCGGGCAAGCCTGGCCCGGGCAGACCAGGCTCTGTCTTCTGCACGGCTTGAACTGCTCAGGGAGAAACAGGAAGCCGGGCAGGCCCGGATCAACTGGGACGCCTCAGGCCTGCCCGGCCGTCCCGGATCTCCGCTGGTTCTCCGGGAGCCCCAGATGAATCTGGCCCAAAAAACCCTGGCCACGGCCCGGGCCGCGTATGAATCCGCGGCGGTTGATCTTGGAGACTGCCGGATCACGGCCCCGTTCCCCGGCGTCATCACCGACCGGCTGGTCTCCCCCGGGGATACCGTGTCCCCGGGAGACCGGATTGCCGTTATTTCCGGCACTGACCGCATGGAAATATCCTTAAGCCTTGATGCGGACCAGCGTCGCCTACTGGGAAAAAATCTTACAAATGCCCGGGTGATATTGACGGATGAGGCTGCCGGGGTGAGCCACGAAACAGGCACCCTCCGGGGCAGCCACACCATTGATCCGGAAACCCGGCTGCAAAAATTCTTCTGCCTCGTGGAAAATCCCACGACACTCGCTCCTCCCCTGCTCCCCGGCACCTTCCTGACCGTCCACATCAGCGGCCGCTCCATCCCGGACACCATCAAACTGCCGGTTTCCGCCCTGACCCGCCGGGGTCTGGTCTGGGCCGTCACGCCCCAAAACACATTGACACCTGTTGCAGCATCCGCCCTGTTTTACAATGGCAGTCATGTATTTATCAGCGCCCCCGCAGACGGCGTATTCCCCATGCAGGTGGTTCAGACGCCCAATTCAGCATTCGTGGAGGGCATGAAGGTCCGACCGGTCCCGGCAACCACCGGAAAAGGAGTATAATCCCATGCACAGACTCTCCGCCTGGTTCATCAACAATCCCGTGGCCGCCAACCTGCTGATGGGCCTGATCCTGGTGGCCGGCGCCTTTACCATGACATCCATGCGCATTGAAGGGTTTCCCCCCCTCCCCCCCAATGCCGTCACCATTGAGACCATGTATCCGGGTGCATCCGCCGCCCAGGTGGACCGTGGGATTTCCCAACGGATTGAAATGGCCCTGGAAGGCATGCCCGGCATCAAAAGAATCACGGCAGCCGCTTACGAAGGCTATTCGGAAGTCCGGGTGCAAAAAACCACAGATATGGACATGGACCGGTTTCAAAACAGCATCAAAACCCGGATCGACGGCATCACCGGGTTTCCGGAAAAAGCGGAACGCCCGTCCATCACCCGGGACGAACTCACCATCACCGCTCTCCTGGTACAGGTATACGGGGATACAGGAACCCATGCCCTGCAGCAGACCGCCCTCAAGGTCAAAGAAGCGCTGCTGGCCGATCCCAGGATCGCTAAAATCAAAACCTTTGGTATGCTTCCCAGGGAAATCAATATATTTGTAGATGAGCAGAAGCTGCATGCACTGGGACTGAGCCTTCCCGATATATCCGGGGCTGTGCAGCAGAATTCCCTGGATTATAAAACCGGGACGCTCAGGAGCCGGGACGGCATCATTTCCATCAAAGCCGACCAAAAAGCCTTTAATGCCGTCGAATTCAGTGACACTCCCGTCAAGGCCGCACCTGACGGCAGCATGATCCGCATCAGGGATGTGGCACGGGTCGTGGACGGATTCGGGGAATATGACTTTTTTGCCCGGTACCAGGGAAAACCATCCGTGGGAATGATGGTATATACCAGTAAAAAGGGACATCTCCTTGAGGTCAGCCGGTCTGCCCACCAAGTGCTGGCCCAGGTCCGCCCGGACCTTCCCCACGGCATCCGGGCGGATATCTGGGGGGAGTCCAGCCAGTATATGACATCCCGGCTTCGTCTGCTGGTGACCAATGCCGTCCAGGGTCTGGGCATCGTATTTGTACTGTTGGCCCTGTTCCTGAACCTGCGGCTGGCCTTCTGGGTAGCCATGGGCATTCCCATTTCCATCTGCGGCGCCCTCACCCTCATGGGCCCAAGGTTCCTGGACCACTCCCTCAACGACATCACCACCTTCGGTCTGATCATTGTCCTGGGCATCCTTGTGGACGACGCCGTGGTGGTCGGGGAAAGTGTATTTGAAGAGCGGCAGCATACACCAGACCCGGTCCGCGGCACCCTTGCGGGTGTGGAACGGGTTTCCACGGCCACCATTTTCGGCTGCGCCACCACCATGACCGCGTTCTATCCCCTGCTCATGATCGACAACGACCTGGCCCGGATATTTTCCGGATTTTCCGTTGTGGTCATCACCTCCCTGGCAGTCTCTCTTCTGGAGAGCAAGCTGATCCTGCCCGCCCACCTTAAATCCGTCTCCTTTGCCCCGTCCTCCCCGGGCAAATCCGGCATCCTTTCACAGGTATGGAAAAAACCCCGCCATGTTGCCCGCAAGATCCTTGACCTTGCCAACCAGCGCATTTACGAACCATTGCTCCGCCTGGCCCTCGCCCACAGGTATGCCACCCTTGTGGCGCTTTTCACCATGGGTGTCGCCAGTGCGGGCATGATATACAAAGACCAGATCCGGACCGTGTTTTTCCCGGAAGTACCCGGCCAGTTCATCACGGTAAACATGGAGATGGCCAAGGGCAGTCCCATGCACCTGACCCGGAAAAACCTGGATATTCTTGAAGCAGCCGCGCTTGAGGTCAACCGGCAGGCCATGGACCATACGGGAAAGCCGCCTATCGCCAAAATCATGTCCACTCTTGAAAGCCGTGAAAAGGTCGAGATCTGGGCGGAGCTTCAGCACGAAACAGTCCGGCAGATTGATACTCTTGATACGCTGGATGCCTGGCGCCAACAGGCAGGTGAGCTGGAAGGCGTAAGGAAACTGACATTTTCAGGCGCTTTTGACACCGGCGGGGGATTTGCACTGGATGTTTCCGTCCGGGATCAGGCCCTGCTCAGGAGGGCGGTCGAAGACCTGCGCCGTTCATTGTCAGACATCAGCGGGGTAAAGGACATCCACACCAACATGGATACGGGCATGCCCCGGGTCCGCCTGGTACTGAAACCCTATGCCAGGCATCTCGGCCTCACCGCCGCCGACCTGGCCGCCCAGGTCGGGGATGCATTCGGCGGCCTGGAGGTCCAGCGGTTCCTCAGACAGGGCAGCGAGGTAAAGGTCTTTGTCAGGTATACCCGGGAATCCCGCCGGTATATGGGGGACCTCATGGATGCCAGGATCCTTACCCCCCAGGGCAAGTGGATTCCCCTGCCCTGGGTGGCCGATATCAACACCGAGACCGCCCCGGGAGCGGTTCACCGGAAAAACCGCCGCCAGACCGCCACCATCCACGCGTCCATTGATAAAGACCGGACTAGTCCTTCCCAGGTCATGGCGCATATCCAAAACCATCTCCTGCCGGACCTGGCGGCCCGGTACCCGGGAATGGCCATACAGGGGGCGGGAGAACTGGAGGAAATCGGGGAAGTCAAAACCGGCATGGTAAAGGCCCTGATTTTCATCTGCCTGGCCATTTACGCCCTTTTGGCCATTCCTTTAAAATCCTACCTCCAGCCCTTCATCATCATGTCGGTGATTCCCTTTGGTTTTGTGGGGGCGGCATTCGGCCATCGGATCATGGGATATCCCTTAAGTATTCTTTCTTTTTTCGGCATGCTCGGGGTGGCCGGGGTGGTGGTCAATGACAGCCTGGTGATGATGACCCGGTTCAACGACTTAAGGGCCGGAGGCATGTCCCTGTCCCGGGCCCTGATCAAGGCAGGCACCTCAAGATTCAGGGCGGCATTCCTCACCACCGCCACCACGGTCAGCGGCCTTCTGCCCCTGATGTCGGAAACCAGCGAAAATGCCCAGTACCTGATCCCGGCAGCTATTTCCCTGGCCTTTGGCGAACTGGTCGCCACCCCGGTGACCCTGATCATGATTCCCGTGCTTCTCCATATCGGGCATGAAATCAGAAAAATATTCCGGTTCAGGTCCAAAATCGGATCTGCACGGCAAACCCCGGCCCTGAATAAAAATACAAAATTGTAAATTCCCACTCATCCCATGATCGACCGATTCCGTAAAAAAGCCCCGGAACACCACGGTTTTTTTATGCGCCGGCCCGGCCATGGCCCGTTAAGACGGAGCCCGGCACAGCCAACCCCCGACCAACCGTTTTTTTTCAAAACAATGGCACATGAATTGCTTTATATAAATTCCAAAGACAACCCAAGTAATATAAGGAACAACACCATGGCCCCGGACGACAAAACAATAGAAAAAAAAGACTTTGACGTTAAAAAAACCTTTGGACTCAGCGTATTATTGAAGCTGACCCGGAAAAGCGTCAACGGCGTTAGAATATCGGAAACCAACGGCAGATACCGCTCCAACCTTGATCTGGATGAAATGAACAAGGCCGTGACCATGACCATGGAAGCCCACAACATCAGCCTTAAGGTGGGCTAAATGTCCTTTATTGCCCCATCCGGCCCGGGCGGCGTCCACACATCGCAGCCGCCAGCCGCTTTAAACCTGCCCTGCCGGGTCTCCGGACCCGGCTGCACATGCCAACAAAGTTCCCTCTTGAGCTTTATGGAGACGTGACGATTTCAGGAGCGTCTCCCCCTTACCTTCCGAAGCAAGTCTGTATCATGAGACACACCCAAAAATTACATTTTTGATTATAACACCCATTATTGTAACTTTATGATTGTTCCGGATTCCGGACATGAAAAGGGTTACGGGATAAGGGCTTCCCGGACACTTGCCCGGGCAAGCCGGTGAATCCAGGCGGCAACCGCATCCGCATCCTCACGGATTTCCCCTGTCAGCCAGGAAATCACGATCCAGCAATACGACCCGGCAACAGACCGGGCCAGAGTGGCAATGGGTATTCCGGTCTTTTCTTCTCCAAATGCCGTGTAAAGGCTTTTTTCAAATTTGGCGGACAACAGGCGGTTGATGTGGTGGATGACATAATCAATATCATTGCCCAGCATATAGGCCAGGGAAAACTGCCGGTTTTTTCCCAACAGCCTGAACATCTCCAGAAATCTTTGCAGCTCCGGCGGCGGAGACGCCGACATCCAGGCGGATGCGCTTGACAGGGAGCCGAGCAGATTGTCGAACCGTTCCTCATGCAGGTATATCAGAAGATCCGCTTTGGTCCTGAAATACCGGTAAAACGTACTCCGCCCCGCATCGGCGCGGCCAATAATATCATTCACGGTAATATCAGCGTAATTTTTTTCACGGATAAGGGCTGAAAACGCATTGACGATGGCACGCCTTGTCCGGAGTGCCTGGCGTTCTCCCCGGGTATAACCGGTCATGGGTCTCCTTTATGG
This sequence comes from Desulfobacter sp., assembly GCA_036881925.1. GTDB lineage: Bacteria > Desulfobacterota > Desulfobacteria > Desulfobacterales > Desulfobacteraceae > Desulfobacter. Next base: position 39,796 of record JBAJNJ010000006.1, on the reverse strand, counting down.
GACAATTCAGGTCAAATGTCCAAACCTGTACAGCACAAGCCTTTTGTGGATTGTCCAGGCCGGGTTTTCCAGTATATCAGAACAACGTTGAAATACCATTGAAAAGGAGACACATCATGCGGAAAAAAACAGGGGCCTGCCTGCAACTCGTGAAAATTTACTGGGGTTTTCTGATTTCACTGCTCCATAAATACACCCCGTTGACATTTGGCGGGGATAGGATCCAGGATATATTCAGTTACTACAAGTACAGCAACATCCTGAGCAGCTCGGGCCAGCCCACCGAGGCCCAGTTTTACGCCATCCGGGAAGCCGGTTTTAAAACCGTGATCAACCTGTTGCCCCGCAACACGGAAAACTCCCTGGACCATGAAGCGGAACTCGTGGAAACGCTTGGGATGAAATACATCCATATTCCCGTAGAATTTTTCCACCCCACAGAAGACAATTTCAGTGAATTTGCCGCTGCCATGCAGGCGGTTTCCCGGGAAAAAACCTGGGTGCATTGCGCGGCCAACGCCAGGGCGTCGGCATTTATTTACAAGTACCGGACCACTGTGCTCAAGGAAGATCCGGATACAGCCAAATGGGATGTCCGTGAGATATGGGAACCCTATTTTTATCCGGCATGGCGAAAATTCATATCCTGGGAACGCGATTAACCCCGGTGGCCATATATTGGCGTATGCCGGACGGCATGGCTGAAGCCGCAAAACCTTAAGATGGCATTTCCTGATTTTTGTTCAGGCGTTAACAGCGTTGAGGGTCCGGACAAGCTCATCCAGGGGTATCGGTTTATTGGATTCATATATTGACATTATATTGTCATAATGTCAATTAATTGTCATGATAGATACCAATCACACCCATACCGCGGCACTATTTACAGAGATCATTCTTGAAACCTTTAAGTTCAACGGGCGTCTCATTACGGCAGGAGATGCCCTGACAAAGCCCTTTGGCCTCACCAGCGCATTATGGCAGATCATGGGCGCCATCAAGGAAGCACCCATCCCCATGGCGCAGATCGCAAGGAATATGGGCCTGAGCCGCCAGGGGGTCAGGCGGTCCACCCATGTGCTCATCGATAAGGGGCTTGTCCGGTTTGAGGAAAACCCGGATCATAAACGCGCAAAACGCGTCGCCCTTACCGACAAAGGACGTGATGCGTTCAGGCAACTTGAAAAGACCCAGATTACCTGGTCAAACGCCGTGGCCAAAGGATTTTCCGGGGAGGAGTTGAAAACCGCCCTCCGCGTCATCAGGGCATTGGGGGAAAAATTGTAATCCATGTGAAGGAACACATCTGAAGGAATCCATGAAACAACTGAGCCGGTCCCAGCAAAAATTGTTAAAAACAGTCCATTTGATTTCAGCCGCCTTATGGATGACCGGCATCGTCATCATGTCGTTACTGCCTGTCATATCAAAAGATATTGCCACGGGAGATGCACTGTATATGTACGACCGCATCTATCATTTCATTGATATGAAAGTGGTCACCCCGGCAGCGGTGTTCACCCTGGCAACAGGTCTTGTGTATTCGATTTTCACCGGATGGGGATTTTTCAGGCACGGCTGGCTGATCTATAAGTGGGCCATCACCCTTTTGCTGATATGCGCCGGGACATTTTACCTGGGCCCCATGGTGACAAAGATGCTCCATATCTCGGATGCCGAACGAATGGCCGCCCTGGAAAATTCGTATTACCGGCAGGGATTAACAATCGGCTTATGGGCGGCCGTTGCCAATGCTGTATTATTAATCAGCGCCGTTGTTGTTTCTGTTTACAAGCCACTGAAAAATATCAGGAAACAGAGAAGGAACCCATCATGAAAATCCATATCCATTTTACCGGTGCACTTCTGACAACCCTTTGCATTGCTGTTTTCTTCACCTCAACACTAATTGTCGAGATGTTTGGAAGCCCGGAATCCATTGCCCTTGTCAAAAGCCTCATTGTCATGCCCGGCCTCTTTATCCTGATCCCGGCAATTGCCGTAACCGGCGGCACAGGGGTTGCCCTGTCCAAAACAAGACGCGGCATGCTTGTTGACCGCAAAAAACGGCGCATGCCCATCATCGGGTTGAATGGGGCCCTGATCCTTTTGCCTGCTGCGATCATCCTTGACATGTGGGCTGCTGCCGGCAGTTTTGATGTAAAATTCTACCTGGTCCAGGCCCTGGAACTTTTGGCAGGCGCAGTCAACCTGGCGTTAATGGTCATGAATATGCGTGACGGCCTTTCAATGACGGGAAAATTGCGGACCAAAACATCATAATTACTGATCCGGCCAGGCCGCTTCATAGCAACAGCCTCTGTCTTCAACATCATGATTTTTTTATAAATTCGCATTTCCGAAACACCATCCCCCGTTTATATACCGTCCCTGGTTTTACAGGCCTCCCGGCCACTATTTTGCACGGCTGCGTTGACAACGACGATATAAATCCCAAACTTATTTCTATGCCGACAGGTTCACCAAAGGTCTGGCGCGTAAGGGACTCATGAACGGAGGAGATGATATTGGAAACACTACTGAGCAAGCATTGGCATACCATCTCAAGTAAAGACGCCCTGAGATATCTTGAAACTGATGACGAAAAAGGGCTGGACCGTTTTGCCGTAAAAAAACGGCAGAACCACTTTGGACAGAATGTGATCTCCACCCAGAAAAAACAGCATCCCTTTTACCTGTTCATCCGGCAGTTCCATCAATCCCTCGTATATATCCTGATTGCCGCCGGGGCCGTCACCCTTTTTCTCCAGGAGTGGGTTGAAGCCACATTTATTTTCGGTGTGGTGATTGTGAATGCCGTGATCAGCTTTTTACAGGAGTATAAGGCTGTCACGGCAATGGCTGCCCTGGCTGAGACAATGAAGGCTGAGGCAACCGTGATCCGGGCCGGAAAACAGGAACGGATAGACGCCAAAGACCTGGTGCCCGGAGATTTGGTCCGCTTACAGGGCGGGGACAAGGTGCCTGCGGACCTGCGCATGATTGAGATTCATGACCTGCGCATTGACGAATCCGCGCTGACCGGGGAGTCCATCCCCGTGGACAAACAGGCAGGGCAAATGGAACACGGCCTTGGTCTGGCCCTGGCAGACCGTGTCAACATGGCGTATGCCTCCACGCTGGCGACCTATGGCAGGGGCCTTGGCCTGGTGGTGGCCATCGGGGATAAAACAGAGGTCGGCAGGATTTCGCGCCTGGTGGCCGGCGCAACCGAAATCCAGACCCCCCTGACCCGGAAAATCGCCCAGTTCAGCCGCTACCTGCTGGTCGCCATCCTGGTGCTGGCAGCACTGACATTCACCGTGGGGCTGTCCCGGGGCGAACCGTTCTTTGACATGTTCCTGGCTGCTGTTGCCTTGGCTGTGGGCGCCATCCCCGAGGGCATGCCCGCCGCCATCACCATCATGCTGGCCATTGGCGTATCCCGGATGGCAAAACGAAATTCCATTATCCGCAAACTCCCGGCTGTGGAAACCCTTGGGGGAACCACCATCATCTGTTCCGATAAAACCGGCACACTTACGAAAAACCAGATGACGGTTCAGGAAATCCATACCATTGACGGCCGGTACACACTCAGTGGAACAGGATACGCCCCTGAGGGAGCGGTTCAGCCGGCATCCCCGGAAAACCCGGACGATGAAAATTCCAGGGCCCTGGCCCAGTGTCTTGCCTGCGGGATATTGTGCAATGACAGCCGGTTGCTGCAAAAGCCGGGCAACTGGGAGATTGACGGCGATCCCACGGAAGGCGCCCTCATCGTTTCCGCGGCAAAAGCGGGAATGGGTCATGACGAGATGCAAGCGGCCCATCCCCGTGAAGATGAATTGCCTTTTGATTCCGGCCGCCAGTACATGGCCACCCTGAACAGGGATATGGCATCGGACAAACACCGGATACATGCCAAAGGATCGGTGGAATCCATCCTTGAACAATGCACCGCAGCAATGACCGCCACGGGTGAAATCATTCCTATAGATCGCGAAACCGTTTTTGCTGCTGCCGGGGACATGGCCGCCCGCGGACTAAGGGTACTGGCATTTGCACAGTCCGAAAGCCTTGGTGAAAACGTGGCGGAGGGCATGCCAAATGAAATCCGGGATCTTGTGTTTCTGGGACTCCAGGCCATGATGGACCCGCCCCGGGACAATTCTGCCGCCGCCATAGCCACCTGCCACCGTGCCGGCATTTTAGTCAAAATGATCACCGGGGATCATGCCCTGACAGCAGGGGCCATTGCCGGCCGCCTGGGCATGATCGACGATACGGCGGACGATTCTTCTCATACACGCACCGGCGAACAACTCGCGGCAATGAGCGATGAAGAGTTGATGGTGGCAGCGGAAGAATCAACAGTATTTGCCCGGGTGTCGCCCGAACAGAAGCTGCATCTTGTGGAAGCGCTCCAGGCCAACGCCCATGTGGTAGCCATGACCGGCGACGGTGTGAATGACGCCCCGGCTCTGCGGCAGGCGGATATCGGGGTGGCCATGGGAAAAAACGGGACGGAAGTGGCCAAGGAAGCATCGGATATGGTGCTGCTCAATGACAATTTCGCCACCATTGTGTCTGCCGTGGAAGAAGGCCGGGGGGTATTTGACAACCTGATCAAGTTCATCGTGTGGACCCTTCCCACCAACCTGGGCGAGGGCCTTGTCATCCTTGCGGCGGTGGTTTTCGGCGTAACCCTTCCCATCCTTCCCATCCAGATCCTCTGGATCAATATGAGTACTGCCCTTTTGCTGGGTATGATGCTGGCGTTTGAACCCAGGGAGCCGGATATCATGACCCGGGCGCCACGGGATCCCGGTCTGCCCATTTTGGACACACAAATGGTTTTCCGGATTTTCTTTGTGGGTATTTTAATGCTCATCGGCGGCTTCGGCCTGTTTGAACTGGCCGAATGGCGGGGATTTGCAGTGGAACGGGCAAGAACCATTGCCGTGAATGTATTTATTTTTATCGAGATTTTCTATCTGTTCAACTGCCGGTCGCTGAAGCAATCGGTCTTCCGGATCGGCTTTTTCAGCAACCCCCTGGCATTTGCGGGCGTCGGCGTCATGATCGCCCTCCAGGTGGTGTATACCTATTTCCCGCCGGCCAACCGGGTGTTTCAAAGCGCCCCGATTTCCCTTGGGGACTGGGTATCAATCCTGGTGTTTTCCGCTGTGGTGTTCGGACTTGTCGAGGCAGTGAAGGCCCGGCTGCGAAAAAAGAACGCCCGGGCCACGGTTTGACGGATCAGCGTTCCGGGGAGGGTATCTGTGACGGGTCGTTGTTGAGCATGTATCCAACCCCCGGGATCGTCTGAATATATTGGGGGGTCTCGGGATTTTTTTCCAGCTTTGCCCGCAGACGCTGGACATGGACGTCAAGGGCCCGGCTCCACTTATACAGCTTCTGGCCCGGCCAGATTTCCGCCTTGATGGTTTCCCGGTCCAATACCTTGCCGGCATTCTTGAACAGCAGGGCAAGGATATCAAACTCCTTTTTCGTCAGACTCACGGGTTCGCCGTCCACAGCCACCTCCCGCCGTTCGGGTATGAGCGTGAGGGTGCCCACGTCAAGCACATCCCCCTGGGAGACATATACACCACTCCGGCGCAACTGCGCCTTGATCCGCGCCGCCAGTTCAAGATAGTCAAAGGGTTTGACAAGATAATCATCCGCCCCGCTTTCGAGGCCCAGGACCTTATCGGACACACTGTCTTTGGCCGTGAGCATGATAATGGGCACATGGGAATGGGTGCGGGTGACCCGGCAGACTTGGATGCCGTCAATATCCGGCAGCATCAGGTCCAGGATGATCAGGTCAACGGCTTCGGATTCAAATATCCGGATGGCCTCTTTCCCGTGGGTGGCCGTGAACACCAGGTATCCGTCCAGTTCCAGGTTGCCTTTGATGATGGCCAGAATATCCTCATCATCGTCGACAAGCAATATCCTATGGGCTGTCATGTAAACTCCTTTTCATTTTGTTTTCCGGCCGGTCCGCAGGCAGCGAAAACATAAATGTACTGCCCTCATTCTTTTTACTTTTCACCCGGATGTCGCCGCCGTGGGCGTGTACGATCCCCTTGCAGATGGCAAGACCGATGCCGGAAGATCCTTTCTGGGCATGCACGGTGCCGTCCTTTTGGGGCACCTGGTAAAATTTATCAAAGATAAACCGGTGGTGTGCAGTGTCAATCCCCTTGCCCTGGTCGGATATGGAAAAACAGATCCGGGTGTCATCCCTGAAAATGCGCAGAGCGATCTCCCTGTCTTCAAAAGAAAACTTGATGGCGTTGGACAACAGGTTGGAAATGACCTGGTAGATGCGGTACCTGTCAATGGAGAGTTCAAAAGGCTCATCTGCATCCAATACCATGCGGATATTTTTTTTCATGGCATCTGTGCGCTGGGCTTCCATGGCTTCCCGGGCCACATCGGTCAATGCATCCCGGGTGAAGTCGAACTCGATCCGTCCGGCTTCTATCTTTGAGAAATCAAGGAAATCAACAATGAGCCGGATCAGGTGGTCACTGTTTTTCCGGATGATCTCAAGGTAGGCCGGGTCACTGCAGGAGGATTTCCGGATCAGCAGGTCTGCCGCTCCTTTTATGGATGTCAGCGGCGTTCGCAGCTCATGTGAAATATCAGATAAAAACTCGGTTTTGGCGTCGTTGAGCAGCGACAACTCCTTGTTGGCCTGCTGGAGGTTCTGCGTGGTGTCCACAAAATCCCGGGTCGCTTCTTCAATTTTCCTTTCCAGATCATTATGCCGGTCCTTGAGCTTTTTATCGATCACGTAACAAAGCCCGGCAAATTCCTTGAGTTCATCGCCCTGGCCCCGCACCGGGTGACGGTTCTGCCCCGGAATATCCATCTGCCGGGTAAAGGTCCGTATCTCCCGGATGGGCTTAAAAATCAGTTTGCTTGTGAACAGGAACAATACAATGACCACCGCACCGGTGAGGCTGATCATCGTAAAAAACAAAAAGAAATTATTCTTTTTAATGGCAGCCTGTGCCTCGTTAAATGGAATAAACACACTGATGCATCCCCCCACTTTCCCAATGGTGTAGTAGGATTCATTATGGCAGGACAGGCAGCTTTTCCGGACAATCAGCGGGGCTGCATACCGGAACACGGTTTGGCCGTGGTGGTCTTCAATGCGGCTGAGCCCGTGGGAGACACCGTTCCTGAAAAGACGAATGGCATCGGTTTCAAATTCATCCGGCCGGTTTTCCGGGTTCAGGGAATTGATATTGGTCAGATTAAAGGCATAAAGGTTGTCCTGCATGGCATAATCCGACAATTGGCGGGTGATCATTGCCGGGGTGATCTTGGTGTACACCGTGCCCCGGGCATCCACCACCTCCGCATCCGCCAGGAACCGGTTGCCGGGCGACCCCGCCCTTTTCCGCACCAGGATATAATTGTGGTCCGAAACCCACTGGCGTGTCAGAACGATTTGCTTGTGAAGAATGATGGCCTGCTTTTCCACCTGTGCCAGGATAAACTGTTTCTCCTGCCGCGCAATCCAGAAAAACAATGCCGTAAACACAAAAATAAAGGTAGCAGATGTAATAAGGATATATTTTAGTGAAATTCTTTTTTTAATATAGGAAAGCATTATTTTTTCTGGTGTTCTCTCGCTCAAAGTGGTAGTTTACAAAATATCCGCGATAATTCTGTAAAACGCAATAAAAAAAGAACGCTCTGTCTGTTGTCATCTCCACGATTTCCAGGACGGTTAAAGGCAGGGCCTGACGCTCGGCACTTGCTCCTGAGGATATGAATTTTTAAAATTTACGATTTCGTTACATCAATTTACAGCCTGTTTACGCTGTTATTTGTTATTTAAACAATGTCTCTCAAACTTTTTTTAACAGTGTGTGACTGCAAAAGGGAGAAGTATGGAAAAAAACAATATTCTCAAATGCATTGCCATCGGAAGCGTGATAACGGCGTTCGGAGTGTTCGGATACGTTGTTAACGCCTCCAACATGGTTTCGTACCTTTCCGAGGACCCCAAGGTCTGCATCAACTGTCATGTGATGAATACCCAGTATGCCACATGGCAGCACAGCTCCCACCGGGAGCGGGCCACCTGTGTCCAGTGCCACCTGCCCCAGGCGTCGACCGTGGACAAGATGATTGCCAAGGCCCGTGACGGTTTCAACCATTCCGTGGCCATGACCTTACGCACCTACGAGCACAACACGATCCGGATCAGTGAGGATGCCTCCCGGCGGATACAGGGCAGTTGTATCTCATGCCACAAGGAACTGGTCTCCCAGATGATCGAGAGCAACAAGTCCTATCAAACCGATCCGGATGGTCCGTTGGTAGAGCGGCGCTGCTGGGACTGCCACAGGCTGACATCCCACGGGTCCACCAGAAGTCTGACAACAACCCCGAACAACCTCGGGGTAAAAGAACTTTATAATACATCAAGGTAAAGAGAGGTCGAATGAATAAATCAATAGCTTTGACAATTGTTTCAGCGGTTGCAATTGTTGCCCTGATTTTCCTGGCGCTTTCCATCAACAAGCATAAGGTTGAACAGCAGGCCATGAATGCACTGGCGCTCAACTCCCTGGCAGACATCAAAAAGTTTGAGTCGAGAAGTTCGGAGTGGGGCAAATATTATCCCAGGCAGTATGACACCTACCGGCAGACCCGCCAGAGTGACAAGATCGAGGATGTCCTTAAAAAAGATCCGGCCCTTCCGACCATGTGGGCAGGCTATGGATTTTCCAAGGATTACAATGGTCCCCGCGGGCATTATTATATGGTGGAAGACAATATCAACAGCCTGAGGACCGGTGCACCCGTGGATGACAAAACAGGTCCCATGCCTACGGCCTGCTGGACCTGTAAGTCCGCAGACGTGCCAAGGTATATGAATGAAAAGAGCGAACTGGATTTCTTTACCGGCAAATGGGCAAGGCTCGGCGATGAAATTGTCAATCCCGTGGGTTGTGCGGACTGCCATGACAATGAAACCATGGCCCTGACCATCACCCGGCCTTACCTGATCCGGGCCATGGACAACGAGGGCAGCCTGCCCTACGCCGATGCCACTTACCAGGACAAACGCTCCCTGGTCTGTGCCCAGTGCCATTCCGAATATTATTTCAAGCCAACCGAATGGACAGATCCCGAAGGCAACGAACAAGTGGCCAAAGTGGTCACCTTTCCCTGGGACAACGGGTTTACGGTTGAAGCCATGGAAACATACTATGATGACAGGGAGTTTAAGGACTGGACCCACAAAATCAGCAAGACGCCCATGCTCAAAGCCCAGCATCCCGGGTATGAAATTTATATGACCGGCGCCCACGGCCTTAACAATGTGGCCTGTGTGGACTGCCACATGCCTTACATGCGCGAAGGCGGGGTCAAATACTCCTCCCACAATGTTGCCAGCCCTCTGGATAACATGGCCAACTCCTGCATGAACTGCCACAGGGGTACGGAAAAAGAACTCAGGGAAACCGTGGAGCGCAAGCTGGAAAGAAAGAACGAGCTGAATGCCATGGCCACAAGCGTAATTTCCAGGGCGCATCTTGAAGCGGGCAAAGCATGGGAGCTTGGTGCCACCGAAGACGAGATGGCAGAGATCCTGACCGATATCCGCCATGCCCAGTGGCGCTGGGACTACTCCATTGCCAGCCACGGGTCGTTTTTCCACGCACCTGAAGAAACCCTCAGGATTCTCGGTTCCGCAATCAACAAGGGCCAGGATGCCCGGCTGAAGCTGAGAATCGTACTGGCAAAGTATGATGCCGCAGATTATGTGGTGCCGGATTTCTCAACCAAGGAAAAGGCCCAGAAACTGGCAGGCTTGCCCTATGAGAAACTCGTGGATGACAAAATGAAGTTTCAGAACGGCCTGAGAAAAGAATGGGTGGAAAGCGGAAAACAAAAAGGCCTGTATGATCCCAAAGCCTGGGAGAATATAGAATTTAAAACTTCCTACAGCAAATAATCCCCTTTGCGGGCAGCAGCCCGCAGCAATAAAAAAAAGCCCTCCTGAAATTTTCAGGAGGGCTTTTTATGTCCTGGTCGAGTGGCCGGCACCCATGTTGTCACTCCGGCACACCGTTTTAATTTGTAAGGGGCGACACTTGTAATGCCTGCATGTGTTAACCCTCCCAAATCATTCATCCCCGATTTTATCTGCGCTGAGTCCGCTTGTTCCGGGCGCCCCATGAAATTCCGTCATCAAAATGCCTGAAGCTGTTCTCAAAATTCCGCTCCGATTCAATTTTTAACTTGGGTGGTTGCACAGCAAATGACGCTTAAGTTTTCAGCATGTTCTACTGAATCGGTATTCTCGTCAGCGGCTTTTTCGGAACAAATTTTTGTCATTTGCTATAAAGGTCTATCGCCGAAATCCGATAAATTCATCATCAGTCATTTGAAGTGCAGCACCTTGTTTCCATCGGCATAAAGCCGCCTCTATTCCAAAAGACGGCTTTCATGCCTGTCAATTAATTCCGGGATGTAATCCTGATATGGAGGTAAGCATGTCGAATCAAAAAAAAATTTGCTGGGTAGGTGTGGTTGTTTTTATGCTGGCCATTTTTGGCTCTGTGTCATGGGCCGTTGAGGACCAGACCGTTGTCATGCGGATGCTGGACAGCAGCGGCGTGCCGATTGAGGGGGTCTCCATTAAATACCGGACATCCTCCTCCTGGTATGATGCCCCGTTGACCGATACCAACGGGGAGACTCGCATATCCGTGCCCGACCAGTTCAGCACCATAACGGCGAGGGCCGTCTATAACGGGGCCAGCGTTGACATCCGTCAAAACATTAAGGAAAACAACACCATTGAATTCAACACGGTTCACACCGTAATCTCTTTTGTTTCCAGCCAGGGAGACCCCATTGAAGGGGCAACCGCAAAATACCTTTTCGGCTCCTGGAATAACGCCGGATCAACCGGACCTGACGGAACCATCCGGATGGAACTGCTGCCGGCAAGTTATACATTCCGGATATACCACGACACCGGATGGATCCAAAAAGTACGGAATGTCGGTGTAGACGCCGGGGTGGCGTTCCAGACCGCCCGTGCGGCAGTCCGTTTCACGGACAGCTTTGGCAATGGTATTGAAGGTGCAAAAGTTTTGTACGGGAACGGCTCTTTTTCCACTTACGGGTATACGGACGCATCCGGCAACGCGTTCAAGGAAATGCTCCCGGCAACTTACACCTTCCGCATGGTCCATGCGAACGGGCGTGTGGATATCCAGCAGGACGTCAGCACTGATCCTGAAATAGCGTTTCAGACCATCCGCGCTGCGGTCCGTCTCACGGACAGCCTTGGCAACGGCATTGAGGGTGGAAAGGTTTTATATGGAAACGGAACCTTTTCCACTTACGGATACACGGACGCATCAGGCAATGCGTTCAAGGAATTGCTCCCGGACACTTACACGTTCCGTATGCTTTTCAACGATTTTTCCGAAGACCGGACCGCAGACGTATCTGATGGAGCGGCAATTGTTTTTACCGCCCACCAGGCCGTTCAGTTTTCACTCCAGACATCGGTGAATCCCCCGGGAAGCGGCTCTGTCCAGTTGGTGCCCAATAAAACTGCGTACAATGAAAATGAACGGGTCGACTTCACCCCCCAACCCGCTGACGGATACCGGTTCAAGGGATATGGGGGGCCAAACGGGCCTGACATTATCGGCCACCTCCTGACCATGGATGCGGATAAATCCGTTGTTCTTGAATTTGAACCCCAGGTTGTCCAGCCGGTATCGGTGACTGTGAGCGTGACACCGGCATCGGCCGGGGCCGTCACCCTGACGCCGGATAAACAAACCTACCAGACCGGTGACGCGATCGAAATTTCCGTTCAGGCCAATGATGGATACGAATTTGTAGAGCTTGCCGGCCTTGGCGTCACCCAGGTTCCCCATACGATTGAACTCACCGGGGACCTGGCCGTCTCGGCCATATTCAAGGAAAAAGGCGCGCCTGAAACCATTTATGTCGGCAACACGGCCGAACTGGAGCAGGCATGGCCCCGTGCCCGGGAAGGCAATGTGACGATCCTTCTCGCGGACGGGGAATATGTATTGTCCTCCCCCTTTGAGATCAGGGGAGACGATGTCACCATCGGCAGCCTTAACGGGGATGCGTCCCGGGTCACGGTCCGGGGCCAGGGGATGAGCGGCGGCGTGACCCACGTGTTCCAGGTCTACGGGAGCCGGTTTACGGTGCGGGATATGACGCTGGGCTGGGTCATCCATCACGGGATTCAGATCCACGGCGAAACAGATGCGGACCATTTTGTGGTCCGGAACGTCCATTTCAGGGATACCGGACAGCAGATGCTCAAGGTCACGGGTTCCGAGTCGGTCAATTCCAACAGCGGTCTTGTGGAATTCTGCTCTTTTATTTACACGGCCGGCCTGGGGCCGCAGTGGTATGTGGGCGGGGTGGATGCCCACTGGGCAAAGGACTGGGTGGTCCGGAACAATTATTTTGAGGACATCAAATCCCCGTCAGCCACACTTTCCGAGTCTGCCGTACATTTCTGGTCAAGTTCGGAAAACACCCTTGTGGAAAACAACCGGATTGTCGACTGCGACCGGGGGATCATGTTCGGCCTGGACAACAACCACCACTACGGGGGAATTATCCGCAACAACTTCATCCACGTCACCAGGGATGTGGGCATATACGCGGCCAATACCCACGGGGCAGCCATTTACAACAACACCGTATTTGTGGATTCCGACTATCCCAATGCGATTGAGTACCGGTTTGAACCCACCCAGGTCACAATACAAAACAACCTGACCAACGCGCCCATCACCAGCCGGAATGGCGGTACAGCCGTTCTTGAGGCCAATATCGACTATGCCGTGGCCGGTTTTTTTGCAGATGCCGGCCAGGGCGACCTTCACTTGGGTATGCCCATATACGGTATTGTCGACCAGGGCGTGGACATTGACGGGCTGGATACGGATTTTGACGGTGATCCCCGGACACCGGGCCTGGTCGATATCGGGGCCGACGAAATCCAGGAAACGTTGAAGATCATTGTGGAAATCCACACCGAAGCGGATAAAACAGGTATTGTCGCCGACGGTAAAGATACGGTCACCCTGTCCACACGGGTAGTGTATGACGACGGCACCCAGGGCTACATTACACCGGACCGGCTGCGGATCGTCGACAGCCAGGGCACAGCATATGACCTGCCGGACAATACGTTTACCAGCTTTGTTGCCGGCGCGTACACGGTGTATTCCGAAGCCCAGGCCCTGGTTTGCCAGGGGGTGGTGATCACGGTGACGGATATGGATCTTGCCGGTCTTCAGCCCACCGGGGTCCAGGTCATCCACGATCAGGGCCAGACCTTTATCACCTTTGATGAGCTTGTCTCCCTGGTGGACAACGAGACCATCACATACAAAGAGTTGTTCGCCCTCAAAGCGTCTTTCCCAAGGGACATCAAGTATCATATCTACCGGTCCGACACCCCCATCACCACGGTTGCGGGCATGACACCGATCGGCACTGTGGATACCCTGTCCGGATGGAACTTGACGCTTTACGGCATGGGCACCCCTTCCGTCAATGAACTTGCCCACCGGTATGTCATTGAACAGGACGGTCTGCCCCTGGGCCTTTCCACAGGCCTTTTCGTGTACAACCCGCCTGTAGAGGGCAGTGCATATTATGCAGTGACCGCCGTTGTCGGCGGCACCGAACATACTGCCCTGGTTCCCGGGGAAAACCTGACCGGGGCCGTTGATGAAACCACGGGCCCGGGAGTGCCCATACGCCAGCGCATTGAACCGCGGGACGAGTTCTGGTATGTGGACAATGTCACCCTTCATTTTTATACCCGCTGGGAAGCCCCGCCCAATGCCTCTGCCCTGGTGCAGGGCCGGGCATTTGACTATATGGTGGGCATCCCCTCGAATCTTGCGTCTCCCGCACCTGTGGGGGTTCACATGCACTGCTGGGGCCAGAGTCTTTTCAAGGGATTTGGCTGGTGGAACGATGCCGAGGACGGGTCCATCCTCCTCTCTTCCAACCAGTTTCCCTATGACTGGTGGACCGGGTACCATGAAAACCTGTCTGCGTTTAAGGCCGACGGCATCCCCCTGGCAATGCCCCGGGAAGAGTTTGAAAGCGGCGTGGTCCGGCCCTATACCACCAACCGGCTCATCTCCTTCCTGGACTGGATGGAAACAGACAGCCCATGGGCCATTGACCGGGCCCGGGTCTTTACCGCAGGCACATCCATGGGCGGCTCCGGCTGCCTGATGATGGCCATCCGGTATCCCGGGCTGGTGGCCTGGTCCAGGTCCTGGGTCGGGGTGCACAATCCCGGGAAAAGCGCGCACTTTAAAGGCTCATATGCAAAAGTCTACGGAGAGCCCGAATACAATGTCCTTTTTGAGGACGGCACACCGGTCTGGGATTATTACAATGATATCTGGTACCTGCGCAACCATGTGGCCACCGGTATCGGATTCCTGAGCTTTTCCAACAACAGGGACGACGCCCACAAAGGCTGGGAACAGGCCGTGGATTTTATCAACGCACTGCAGGAGACCCGCCAGCCCCATCTTTTCAGATGGGGAGGGGACGGCAATGACCAGCGGGCGGTTCTCCCCGGGAACAACAGCCAGCGCCACATGATGGTGGATGCCCGCGTGGACCAGTCCCTGCCCGCATTCACCCGGTGCGACCTGGATGATAACTATGGAAACGGTGATCCCGCAGACGGCGATACCATCGGGCAGGTCAACCAGTACCTTTATTGGGAAACCGATAATGTCGTGGACACCCCGGCATCCTGGGAGATGACGGTCCTCCTTATGGATACCGCCCCCCAGAACGAATGCCGTGTGGACATCACCCCCAGGCGGCTCCGCAACTTTGTGGTCCAGCCCTTTGAAACGGTGAATTTCCGGAATACCGATGCCCTGTCCGATCAGGAATTGGAAAGCGGCATGGTGACGGCCGACCAGTACGGCCTTGTCACCATCGAACAGACCACTGTGGGGAAAACCGGCAACCGGATCGTTATCACCCGGTGATCCCTGAGTAAAAGAGATCCTGCGGCAACATGATGTAACCAAATGCGCCTCCCCTTTTTTTCGGGGAGGCGCACTTTGCTTGACAAAACAGAGGCGCTTATCCTAAGTAAAGCAAAGTGTTTACTCATTTGGTTTAGAAAAAGATGAAACAAAGTAGTAATGCGCCGCACCTGTACGACCTGTCCCCGGGCCAGAAAGCATTGTGGTTTCTGCAGAAACTGAACCCGGACGTGGGGTCGTACAATTGTAACTATGTATGGGAAATCCCCCCGGACACCCGTACGGATGTACTGGAAAAAGCCATTGACGCCTTGAGCGAATTTCATCCCTCGCTGCGAACCCGCTACCTTGAGGTGGATGGCGAACCCAGACAACAGATACGTCCGTCAATCCAAACAAAAATTTCAACCGTTGACGCCCGGAACTGGACCCGGCAGCAGGTGGAAGCGTATCAGGAAGAGCTGCTTTACCAGCCGTTTGATCTGGGCGAACAGGTCTGGGAATGGGTGTTGATCCGACGGGCCGCCGGCCGCAACCACCTGGTTCTGGTCATCAACCACATCATATCGGATCTCTGGTCCATTATGCTGGTCCTCCGGGAACTGAGTTATGTATACGGGGCCGCATGTTCGGGCAACCCCTTTGCACTGGACCCGGACCGTCCCCTGTATACCGACTTTGTGGCCTGCAAAGAGCAATATACGGGCAGCGACCAGGAAACCAGGGCATGGGAGTACTGGAAAGACGAGCTAAGCGGTGATCTTCCCGTCTTAAACCTGGTGGCCGACTTTCCCCGGAAAACCACCCTGACATTCAGCGCGGCATCTGTTTCGTTTGCATTGCCCGGCCCATTAAAAGAGCAGGCCGACCGGTTGCTCATCCGTTACAAGGGATCGGCATTTGTATTCTATTTTGCCGTCTACTGCCTCCTGCTCCACCGCTATACCGGCCAGAACGATATGGTTGTGGGTTTTCCCACTGCCGGACGGGACCGCCGGGATTTCAGCGGCGTCAGCGGGGATTTCATCAACACCCTGGTGCTCCGCCTTGATTTTTCAGCCCTCCGGACCTTTGAAGACCTGTTTGACGTTGTGAAAAACAAAATCAGGGCGGCGCTTGCACACAAGGATTTCCCCTTTTCCGGGCTGGTGGAAAAGATTAAAGCCAGGCGCGATCCGTCCCGGTTTCCCATTATCGATACCATGTTTGGCTGGGAAGCGCCGAATTCCTTTGAATACCGGGACGATCCAATGCTCAGCATCGATGAACAGGGCCGGGAAATCTGGGAAATGGGCGCTGAAAAATGGGAACGGCGCATCAAGGCCCAGGTCGATCCCCTGGACATCTCCATGCGCGTGATCGCGGTTGGCGACCGGCTCCGGTTTCACCTGGATTACAACCATCATCTCTTTGAGGAAACAACCGTCCAAAGGATGCTGGACCATTATCAGGCCCTCCTGAAAAGCGTTCTGTCCGACACATCCGCATCTTTGGATGCCCTTTCCTTCCTGTCTGCAGCAGAGCACGAACAGCTGACGCACACCTTTAACCGGACCCAACAGGTGTTTGACCCCGCTCTTTCCATGGTTGACCGGTTTGAACGGGCAGTGTCTGCGGCCGGTTCCAAAACCGCCCTGATCTTCCGGGAAGAGCAGATCTCTTTCCATGAACTCAACCACCGGGCAAACCGCCTGGCCCGGTGTATCCTGGACCACGCCGCCGCCCGGAATGCCCTCATCGGCATCTACCTGGACCGGTCCGTGGAAATGGTGGTTGCCCTGCTGGCGGTCCTGAAAACAGGAAACGCCTATGTTCCGCTTGACCCGGGGTTTCCTGCCGAGCGGATCCACTATATTATCAGGGATGCGGGCATTGGATTCCTGCTGGCCCGGGAAAGCGACCAGGAGCGATTTGACACCGACGGCCTTACAATCATTTCCGTGGACCGGGAGACAGACCCAAAAACAGACAGCGACGCCGTGAACAGGCCGGTTTCCCCCGATGACCTGGCCTATGTCATCTATACCTCGGGATCCACCGGACGCCCCAAAGGCGTTCAAATCCAGCACCGCGCATTTTACAACTTTTTATGTACCATGCTGGAGAAGCCCGGTTTCACTGGGGATGACCGGCTCCTGGCAGTCACCACCTTATCCTTTGACATTGCCGCCCTGGAAATCTTTCTGCCGCTCATTTCAGGCGGATGCCTGATACTGGCCGACAGGGATGACACCGTGAGCGGCACCGCCCTTTCCAATCTCATCGCCAGGCACCGGGTAACCCTGATGCAGGCCACGCCCGCCACCTGGAAAATGATGGTGGATTCGGGATGGTCCCCGGACCGCCCCTTAACCATTCTTTCCGGCGGCGAAGCCCTGGAATCCCACCTGGCAGACCGTCTGCTGAAACGGGCCGCTGTCCTCTGGAACATGTACGGCCCCACCGAAACCACCATCTGGTCCACCCTCAAAGAGATTCAACCCGGCGTCCCCTTTTCCAACACAATCGGCAAACCCATTGCCAACACCCAGGTCTATGTCCTGGATCATCAATTACGGCTCCAGCCCGTCGGGGTTCCCGGGGATCTTTATATCGGCGGGCACGGGCTTGCCAAGGGATATCACAACCGGCCGGACCTCACCCGGGAAAAATTCATTCGGGTCAATCCCACCGGGACAAAGCCGGAAAAACTCTACCAGACCGGAGATCTGGCAAGGGTGCTGCCAAACGGGGATATCCAGTACCTGGGACGCAAAGATTTCCAGGTCAAGGTCCGCGGGTACCGCATAGAACCCGGAGAAATAGAATCCCGGCTGCTCGACCACCCGGATGTGTCCCAGGCCCTGGTGACGGCCGGGCCGGGCATGGGAGGCGAAAAAGCCCTGGCCGGATATGTGGTGCTGAAAAGCGAACGGGGTGCAGACGCCAATGCATTGCGCAGGTATCTGCGGCAATTCCTGCCCGAATATATGATTCCCGCCGCTGTCATCCCCCTGGATGAATTTCCCCTCACCCCCAACCGGAAGGTGGACCGAAAGGCCCTCCCCGGTCTGAGGGAATTTTTTCAATCCGCCTCCGGCAACAAAACAGCAATGCCGGCAGGCAAGTGGGAAACGGCCATTGAAACCGTGTGGCGGGAAATGCTGGGAATCGACGCCATTGGCATTCTTGACAATTTCTTTGACATCGGGGGAGATTCCCTCCTTCTGACCCGGGTTCATCACCGGCTCTCCACCACAACCCAGGCCGATATCCGTTTAACCGACCTGTACCGGTTCCCCACCATCAAATCCCTGGCCGGGTTTCTTGACGGACAGGACCGGCCGCCAAAACAGATAAAAAATGCCGATGCCGGCGGGCCGTTCCCATCCCACGGAAAGGCCCGGCATCAGCAGGGAAAAATTGCCGTTATCGGGATGTCCGGACGGTTTCCGGGGGCTGAAAATACGGATGAATTCTGGGATAACCTGATCAACGGGGTGGAATCCATCTCTTTTTTCTCCGGGGAGCAAATGAAAAACGAAGGGGTTTCTCCAGACGTGTATTCCCTGCCCGGTTATGTCAATGCTAAGGGCTATCTTGAAGAGACCGACCGGTTTGACGCGGAGTTTTTCAATATTTCGCCTGCTGAGGCGGAGATCATGGATCCCCAGCAGCGACTGTTCCTGGAATGCGCCTGGCATGCCTTGGAGAATGCCGGGTACCGGCCCGGATCCTGTCCGGGCAGCATCGGGGTTTATGCCGGTGCCGGGTTAAACCGCTACGGCACATCCCATGTTTATCCCAACCCGGCCGTGATGGACAAGGTGGGCGAATATGCCGTAATGGTGGCCAATGACAAAGATTTCCTGGCCTCCCGCATCGCCTACAAGTTAAATCTCCAGGGCCCGGCCATCGGCATACAAACCGCCTGTTCCACCGCATTGGTTGCAGTTCACCAGGCCCGGCAGGCCCTGTTGCATCATGATTGCGATATGGCCCTGGCAGGCGGGGTATCACTGGGCGAGTACGGAAAAAAAGGATACCGGTTTCAGGAGGGAATGATCTTATCTGCCGACGGGCACTGCAAGGCCTTTTCCAAAGCGGCCACCGGCACGGTCCCGTCCCAGGGAATGGGCCTTGTGGTGTTGAAACGGTATGACGAAGCCGTAAAAGACAGGGACACCATGTACGCCGTCATCCGCGGCACCGCAGTCAACAATGACGGGTCGTTGAAAGTCGGCTATACCGCCCCCTCCATTGAAAAACAGGCAGAGGTGATCCAACAGGCACTGGCTGTGAGCCGGGTAACGCCCGAAGATGTCTCCTATATTGAGGCCCACGGCACCGGCACAAAGATGGGAGACCCCATTGAGTTTGAGGCCTTAAAAACCGCCTTTGCAAACCGGAAAGGCGAAAAATGCCCCATTGGGGCGGTAAAGGCCAATATCGGACACCTTGACGTTGCCGCCGGTATCGCCGGCCTGATAAAGACCGCGCTCTGCCTGAAAAACGGCCAGCTCCCCCCCACCCTCCATTTCAGCCATGCCGACCCGGTCATAGATGCCAATCCGGCCATGGATTTGGAAAACAGCCCCTTTACCATCCAAACCCGTCTCACCGGCTGGCATCCGGGGGCTACCAAGCGAATAGCCGGGGTCAGCGCCTTTGGCATCGGCGGCACCAATGCCCATGCCGTGTTGGAAGAACCGCCGCTGCCGGAAAAAAAGGCAGCAGCGGATTCGTGGCATCTCCTGCCCCTTTCCGCCCGGACACAAACCGCGCTTGACACGGCAACCCGCAACCTGGTGGCATGGCTCAGGCAGCACCCCCATGCCGATCTCAATGATGTTGCCTATACCCTCCAGGTGGGCCGGGAACCGTTTGCCTGCCGCAGAACCCTCTTATGCAAAACCGCCAGAGACGGTATATCCGCCGGTGTATCCGCCCTGGAGCTGGGGGACAAATCGGGACAGGAAGGCAAATCAGAACAGGGGGACAACTCCCGGGTGATGACCGCGAAAAGCAAGACGGCACACAGGGACATCGTTTTCATGTTCCCGGGCCAGGGAACACACTATCCCCATATGGGCAAGGGCCTGTATGACACCGAGCCCCTGTTCCGCAACGCACTGGACCGGTGTTTCCACCATCTCAACACCCAATGCGGCCTGGATTTAAAACCGGTCCTCTTTCCCGGCAGCGACAGCCCCAATGAACCGGAATGCCTCCTGTCCCGTCCCCATCTCGTCCAGCCCGCCATTTTCAGCATTGAATATGCCCTGGCCCGGCTGTGGATGTCATGGGGCATCCGGCCCCATGTCCTGGTCGGTCACAGCATCGGGGAATATACCGCCGCCTGTATTGCCGGGGTCTTCTCCCCTGAAGAGGCATTGCAGCTCGTTGCCGGGCGGGGGCAGCTGATATCCGAACTTCCGGGCGGGGATATGCTGGCGGTTCCCCTGCCTGTGGATGGGATTGCCCCTTTCCTGGATGATACCCTGTCCATTGCCGCCGTGAACACACCCAACCAGTCGGTCCTGTCAGGAGACCGGGAGGCCATCCAACGCGTGACCCGCCGGATAAACACCCGCTATCCCGGGTTACCCACCCAGATCCTGAACACCTCACATGCCTTTCACTCTCATATGCTGGATCCCATGTTACCGGATTTCAGGCGGGAATTTGACAGGATCACCTTACATGCGCCGTCCCTGCCCATGGCATCCACGGTCACCGGAAAATTCCTGGCACCCGACACAATGACCGATCCCGGGTACTGGATACGCCATACCCGGGAAACCGTTCATTTTTCAGGGGCTGTGCAGCAATTGCAAAAGAAAAGAAACCCTTTCTTCCTGGAAGTGGGCCCCGGCAGTATCTTAAGTTCCCTGGTGGGCCAGCATCCCGGCACCACCGCCGGTCACACCGTTGTTTCAACCATGAGGTCCCGGGCCGGAACAGGGGGGGATGACCGCTCAGCCCTGCTCACTGCCCTGGGGAAATTGTGGCTGGCCGGTATGGATATCAACTGGCAGGAATTGCATCAAAACAAAACCGCTGCCCGGGTGCCGCTGCCCGGGTATCCATTTGAGAGAAAACGATTCTGGATTGAACCCCTGCATCATCCGGACACGGCCAGCCCAATTGTTCCCCAGCCCGACCCCATCAATCCTCCTTTAAAAACCGCCAATATCCATGACTGGTTCTACACGGAGCAATGGGAAAAAACCGGGATAACAGGGGATATGCGTTTTGAAGGGGATGGACAATGGCTGCTGTTTTCAGACCGGTCAGAACTGTGTGACGGCCTGCACCGCACCTTAACCACATCAGGTCAGACGATTATAACGGTTCACACCGGAAACCGCTTTGCCCGTGAGACCGACCGTTCATTTACAATAAGGCCGGGACATGGAGAGGATTTTGCCCGGCTGATAAACGCCCTGCCGTTTGACGACAATCATGGGGTGCGTATCATCTTCGGCTGGGGTCTTCTGCCTGTTTCAGCGTCTGAAACACCCCATGACCGGTTTACCCAGTCCCAGTCCCATGGTCTGTTCAGCCTGCTGTCTCTAATTAAAGCACTGGCCAAAACATCAGCGAACCAGCCGGCCAGCCAGGAGATTCCAGCGGATTCTCCCCGGTTTGACATCATCATCTTAACACGGCAGACGCAAGCCGTACGGCCCGGGGATACAGTTATTCCCGACCATGCCACAATGAACGGGCTGGCCAGGGTGGTTCATCAGGAACATGCCCGTATCACGTGCAGACAGATTGACCTGGATATTCAAGAGAAATCCGGGGCCGGTCTGCCAGCTCTGTCCCGGTCCATCCTCAATGAATTCCGATTCACGGGATTTGGTGAAAAAACCGCCTTCCGAAACCAGGAGCGATGGATTCAGTCCTATGCAAAACTCACTTTAACACCGGACAATGAACAGCCGCGCCTGAAAACCGGCGGGGTCTATTGGATTACCGGGGGCTTGGGATCTATCGGGTTTGCCGTTGCTGAAATGATCGCCCGTGTTCCCGGTGTAACACTCGTGTTGTCCGGCCGGACCGCCTTTCCGCCCCAATCCGAATGGGCCGGATGGCTCCGCCGCAACCCTTCGTCCCACCCCATCCGGAAGAAAATCGAACAGATCCGGGAGATGGAGAAAAACGGTGCATCCGTCAGGGTGATGCCATGTGATGTGGGAGAGTTATCTGACTGCAAACGTGTGCTCACCACAATCGAAAACACATGGGACCGCCTGGACGGTGTGGTCCATGCCGCAGGGATTCCCGGGGATTCCGGGCTTTCCCCGATTGTCACCAGCACGCCTGAAGATTTTCTTCGCCAGTTCCAATCCAAGGCAGTTGCCTTGTTTCACCTGGACCGCCTGCTCGGCCATAAACCGCTTGATTTCATCCTTCTCACCTCGTCCATCTCAACCCTTCTGGGGGGAATCGGCTATGGTGCCTATGCATCCGGTAACGCCTTTATGAACGCCTTCAGCGCCGGGCAATCCCGCCGACGTCATTTTCCCTGGATCTCGGTCAACCTGGACGCCTGGACAGACAGAGGGGAAAGTTCTACCCCCAAAGACAACCCTTCGTCCCTGGCTGGCCTGGCCATGACCAGACGCGAAGGGCAGAAGGTGATGGAAACGCTCCTCAAGCAAAGGGAATTTACCAGCGGCATTATTTCCACCAGTGAACTGAATGCCAGGCAGGCCCACATCCACGAGTCATTTTCAAAACACCATAAAAACCGGACGGGCAACACCCGCCCTGCCACCGAACAAGCGCTGCCCGCCGGGGAAATTCCCCATTCCCTCCAGGACCTGGAACGGATCATCACACAGATGTGGAAAGCATATCTTAAACTGGACCGTATCGGCACGGAAGACAATTTCTTTGAACTGGGCGGGGACAGCCTGATGGGAATGGGACTGGTCTCCGAAATCAGGGACAGGTTCGGTATGGACCTCTCTGTTCACGCATTGCTGGAAAATCCCACCATTTCTAGGTTAAGCCGATTTATTGCAACAAAACACAATCGGAAGCATCCATCCCCAACCCCCCATCAAAAGAAAACCGGCCGCCACCTGGTTTGCATCCAAAAGGGGGACACCGGCCGCACACCTCTTTTCCTGTTTCCCGTGGTTGGCGGACACGTTTATTATTACAGGGATCTGGCCGATGCTTTGGGAAAACAACAGCCCATATACGGATTTCAATCCCGGGGGCTGGATGGTGGCCAGGAGCCCCTGGCCACGGTTGAAGCCATTGCCAAAGAATTTGTGGATGACATACTCAAGATACAACCCGGCGGAGAATACCGGGTCGGCGGGTCATCTTTCGGCGGTGTACTGGCATATGAGGTCGCCCAGCAGCTCAGGCGGATGAACAGGGAGATACGCTGCCTGTTTATGGTCAACAGCCCGGGCCCGGGTCATTATCACGCCCGTTTAAGGAGTTCCGCCGAAATTGCACGCTACATGTTCGGCAAGGACCTGGATCTGCCCCTGGAAATACTGGAGACCATGTCCATTGCCGCACAGGCCGAATATATCGAACAGGTGGCAGTAAAAAACAGCACCCCCCATCTTCTGCCCCCGGGATTCGGCGTTCCTTTTTTAACGGTATTCCAAACCAACCAGTCCGCCCTGTTCAATTACACGCCCCGCCCCTATCCGGGAAAAATCATCTATTTCCGCCAATCCGAACGGCTGGAGACCAGTGCCCAATTTCCCGAACTGGCCTGGACCGAACTGGCGGAACAGGGCCTGGAAGTGCATATTGTCAAAGGGAACCATTTCACCATGAACATGGCCCCCAATGTGGAACGGATCGCGCACCGGCTGAAAAGCAAACTGGCGGAGTAATACGGACAATACTCAGTCCATGACGGGCCTGGGCAGGACCCCGGCCCGTTCGGCGATCTCCGGGACCTTGTGTTCCCATTCAATGGCCATCATGTGGACCCCGGCCACCCCTTCCATTTCCTTGAATTCCTCGACCTGCTCCAGGGCAAATTTGATGCCCTCTTCGGCCTGGTCCTTTTTTTCCACCCCTTTGAGGCGTTTGACCAGGGTGTCGGGAATATCCATGCCGGGCACGAATTTTTTCATGAAGTTGGCCATGCTCGCGTTTTTCATGGGTGTGACCCCGGCAAGGATATAGCAGCGTTCGTGCAGCCCCATGTCCACCACCTTTTTCATGAAATCCCTGAACTTGTCCATGTTAAAGATGCACTGGGTCTGGATAAAGTCGGCCCCGGCCTCGATCTTGTTGGCCAGCCGGTAGGGTCTGAACTCGTAAGGGTCTGCAAAGGGATTGCAGGCCGCGCCCACAAAAATTTCCGGGGGCACGTCAATTTCTTCGTCGTTCATGAACCGGCCCTGGTCCCGCATCTTTTTGACCAGGGCGATGAGCTGCATGGAATCAATGTCATGGACGTTTTTGGCCTGGGGATGGTTACCGAAGGTCTGGTGGTCACCGGACAGGCAGAGCATGTTGCGGATACCCAGGGCATGGGCGCCCAGGATATCGGCCATCATGGCCAGGCGGTTCCGGTCCCGGCAGACCATCTGGAAGTTGGGCTCCAGGCCCTCGTCCACCAGGAGTTTGGACGCGGCAAGCGATGACATGCGCACCACTGCGGTCTGGTTGTCCGTAAGGTTGACGCAGTCCACATTCCCCTTGAGGTACTGGAACTTTTCCTTCAGGTGTTCGACATTTGCCCCCTTGGGAGGGCCGCACTCCCCGGTGAATGCGAAATGGCCGGCCGCAAGGACTTTTTCAAGGTTGCTTCCTGATTTGTATTCGCTCATCTGTTCACCTCCTTATAGGTTTCCCTGGACCAGTTCTTCCCGTATGCTTCTCCTGGGACCGCCGTCCCTGGCAGTCTGCCAGTCCTTGAACCCCTTGACGCCCATGAGGTCCTGGAGTTGTCCCGCCGCCATTTTCTTTTTAACAATGGAATCCCAGATGCATTCCGTATCCTTGTGCACCTCGCAGATCCCGTTGGATGAACCGCCGCACGGACCGTGAAGCAGGCTTTTGGCGCACCGGGCAACCGGGCAGAGCCCCCCGAAAAGATGGATGCCGCAGGTGCCGCACCCGGCGCAGCGTTCCTCCCATACCCCGTGCTGGGCTGCGCCGCCCATGAATGTGGTGTTCACTGCCGGAAAAAAGGTCTGGTCCGGGTACATCTCGGACAGGAACTGGGGCCCCACGCCGCAAGCCATGGACAATACCGCGTCATACCCGTTCACCGTTTCCCCCAGCTGGGAAACGTACTCGTTGTCACACTGGCGTTCGAGCACCCGCTCGTCAACGTCAATGGGGTTGCCCGCTTTTTTCCGGGCGATTTTCATGGTCGAGGCCAGGATTTCAACTTCTTTGAGGCCGCCCGTGTTACAGACCGTGACACAGCCCTTGCAGCCCACCACAAGCACCTTTTTGCAGTCTTCCACCATCCCGAGTATGTCTTCAATGGATTTACGATCAGCAACTATCATTGGTCACCTTCCGTTGTTTTGGCCCGGGAGCGCCCCTGAACCGGACGCCCCGGGAGAATTGATATTTGATCCCGGGGCTATGCTGCCGACCCCGCTGTTACCGGGGTGGGGCCGAGCCCTTTGATGGTTTCGGCCATTTCATTGGCGATTTCCGCAAACCGGGCCCCCTGGGCGGATGAAAGGTTGTACATGGCCACCCGCTCGGGTTCAATGCCCAGGTCCTCCAGCACCTGCCTGACGTATGCCACCTTGCGCCGGGCCTTGAGGTTGCCCTCCCGGTAATGGCACTCGCCTTCGAGACAGCCGGCCACGTAAACGCCGTCAGCACCGTCCTCAATGGCGTTGAGCAGGTGGATGATATCCACCCGTCCGGTGCACGGCACCTGGATAATCCGTATGTCCGCAGGATAGGAAAGTCTCATGGAACCTGCCAGGTCCCCTGCTGCATACGCTCAGTACTGGCAGCAGAATGCAACGACCCGGGGTTCAAAATCCTGGTGTTCGAATCCTTCCGTCATATTTTACCCTCCTCTTTCCGGTTACCGGTTCGGGGTGTCATGATGCCGCCTCTTCAAACAGGGCATCGGTTTTGGCAATGATCTGTTGATCCGTAAAATGATTGAGCGTGATGGCCTTGCCCGGACATTCCGCCACACAGGCCCCGCAGCCGTGGCACTCCGACGGCGCGATCCGGGCATATCCGTCTTCATGGATAAACGGGATGGAATAGGGGCAGGTCCTGACGCAGGTCAGGCAGACCGCGCATTTTTCCGGGGTGACATCCGCCACCACGCCCCCGACCTTGAGCGACTCCCTGGACAATATGGTCATGACCCGGGCCACAGAAGCCCTGGCCTGGGCAATACTCTCCTCAAGGGGCTTGGGATAGTGGGCCAGGCCGGCCACAAACAGGCCGTCCGAGGCAAAATCCACCGGCCGCAGCTTGGCATGGGCCTCGACCAGGAACCCTTCGGCATTCACCGGCACCTTGAACTTCTCAAACAGGTCCCTGTTATCGCCCGGGACAATCCCCGACGCCAGGACCACCAGATCCGGGTTGATCAGCACCGGCACCTGGAGCACATGGTCCAGCACCGTGAATGCCAGGTTGCCCTCGGCATCCAGCCTGAGTTCGGGCATCTTCTCAAGATCGTACCGGATAAAAAGGACGCCTAGGCTGCGGGCTTCCTGGTAAAGATCTTCCCGGAAACCGTAGGACCGGATATCCCGGTACACCACATAGACCCGTTTCCTGGGATCCGTCTTTTTCAGGGCAATGGCCGACTTGAGGCTGTGGGTGCAGCAGACCTTGGAACAATAGGGATTTTCCTCGTTCCGCGATCCCACGCACTGGATGAAAACAATCTTTTTGGCCGTGCCGATCCGTTCGTCATTTTCCCGGAGCGCCGCATCCATGTCCAGATGGGTGAGCACGTCCGGGTGGTCCCCGTAAATGTATTCGGCGGGTTTGTACTCCATGCCGCCGGTTGCAATGATGGCAGCCCCGTGTTCAACAGACTGGGTCTTGTCACCTTTTGCCACCGTGGTGATAAAGTTGCCCATGGACCCCGTGGTCCCGGTAATTTCGGATTCCATATGCACGGCAATGGCATGGGAGGCCCGGACGGATTCCACCAGATGGTCAAGGTAGGCCCGGACAGGCTCGCCTTTCCAGGTGGTGTTGAGATGGTTGGCAATGCCGCCCAGCACCGGGGCCTTTTCCACCAGATGGACATTCACGCCCTGGGCCGCCGCCCCAAGGGCGGCTTCCATACCGGCCACCCCGCCGCCCACCACCAGGACTGCTTTTTTAATGGGCAGGTCCACCTGGTGCAGGGGTTCGACAAACGCGGCCTTGGCCACGGCCATGCGGACCAGGTCCTTGGCTTTTTCCGTGGCTTTTTCAGGCGCGTCCATATGGACCCAGGTGTTCTGGTCACGGATATTGGCCATTTCAAACAAATATTTGTTCAGACCCGCATCCCGGATGGTTTCCTGGAACAGGGGCTCATGGGTCCGGGGAGAACAGGACGCCACCACCACCCGGTTGATCTCATGTTCCTGGATCACCTCTTTCATATGGTCCTGGGCATCCTGGGAGCAGGTAAACAGATTGTCTTCCACATGGACCACATAAGGCAGGGTCCCGGCGTAATCCCTGACGGCCGGGACATTTGCCACACCGCCGATATTGATCCCGCAGTTGCAGACAAACACCCCGATCCGGGGGGCCAGCCCTGTAAAATCCCGCTCCGGCGGCAGTTCCCGGGTCCGTGTTTTGGACCAGCGGTCCGCTTTCATGTGCATCACGGCCGTGGCAGCCGCGGCAGACGCTTCCATGACCGAGGACGGGATGTCCTTGGGTTCCTGGAACGTACCGCAGACATAGATTCCTTTCCGGCTGGTGGAGACCGGGGTCAGGGCATGGGTGTCGGCAAATCCGTGGCGGTTCAGGTCAATGCCCACCTTTTCCGCCAGGGCTTTGGCATCCTTGTTCGGGGCCAGGCCGATGGACAGCACCACCATGTCGAAGATCTCTTCCACGGACTTGCCCGCCTCGGACGAGTAAACCAGGCGGTACCGGTCCCCGGGTTCCGGGAACACGGAATGGATGCGGGACCGGACAAACCGCACCCCGCTGTCGTCCTGGGCCCGGATGTTGTACTTGTCAAACTCTTTGCCGTGGGTCCGCATGTCCATGAAAAAGATGGCGCAGTCCAGGTCGTAATCGGCATGTTCCTTGGCAATGACCGCCTGTTTGTTGGCGTACATGCAGCAGACCCCGGAGCAATAGGCATGGTCCCCCTTATTGATGTCCCTGGAACCCACGCACTGGAGCCAGGCAATCTTTTTGGGTTCCTTGTGGTCTGACGGCCGCACCAGGTGCCCGGCATAGGGGCCGGATGCGGACAGCACCCGCTCAAATTCCACGGAAGTCATGATATTGGGGCTGTGGCCGTAGCAGTAGGTGACCAGCTTTTCCGGTTCAAACGGGGCAAAGCCCGGGGCCATGATAATGGCCCCCACATGAATCTCGTGGGTCCTGCCCGCCATGCTGTGGACCACCGCGTCCGCCAGGCAGGCATCCACGCATTGCATACATTCGGAACAATACCCGCAGTTGATGCAGCGGGCCGCTTCTTTGCGCCCCTCTTCCACCCCATAGCCCAGTTCCACCTCGTTAAAATTTCCGGCCCGTTCAGCCACGGGCAGCTCCGGCATCCCATAGCGGTTCTCCACGGGCCAGTCCTCCTGCACAGGCCGGTATTCCGGTGTCTCAACCACGGGCAGTTCCCTGCCTGCGGCCATGTCCTCGCCGTTGAGATACCGGGCCATGGATTCCGCCGCCGCCATGCCTGCGGCAACAGCGGAGATGGCCACGCCCGGACCGGTCTGGAGATCCCCGCCCGCAAACACGCCGGCACGGTCGGTTTCCAGGGTCAGGGGGTTGACCTCGGCGGTGTCCCACCTGGATATCTTAATGTCGGCCAGTTCTTCCAGTGCCGTGACATCGGGCCGCTGGCCAATGGCCGGGATGAGCTGGTCAATTTCAATGTCATACTCACTGCCCGGCACAGGCACGGGCCGGCGGCGTCCCGAGGCATCCGGCGCACCCAGCTCCATTTTAATGACGCGCACCGCACACACCCTGCCGTCCTTGCCCAGGATTTCCTGAGGGGCGGCAAGATAGGTGATTTGGGTGCCCTCATCCTCGGCCGCACGGATTTCCTCTTCCCAGGCCGGCATTTCCCTGCGGGTCCTGCGGTAGAGGATGGTGACGGCTTTTGCACCGAGCCGGACTGCGGATCTGGCCACGTCAATGGCCACGTTGCCCCCGCCGATGATCCCCACCTTTTTCCCCACCCGGGTGGAACCGGTCAGGTTAAGTTCCCGCAAAAAATCCACACCCTGGCGGACCCCGTCAAGATCCTCGCCCGGGATGCCCAGGTCAATACCCTTGTGCGCGCCCAGGCCTAAAAAAACAGCCTCAAACCCGTCGGCCATGAGGCTGTCAATGGTAAAATCCCTGCCCAACCGGGTATTGAGCCGGATCTCAACACCGAGGTTGGTGATGACCTCGATATCCTTGTCCAGCACCTCCGGGGGCAGGCGATGATCCGGAATCCCCACCCGCAGCATCCCCCCGGCCCTTGGCAGGGCTTCAAAAATAACGGCATCCACCCCCTGGCGGGCCAGGTGATAGGCCGCGGACAGCCCGGCCGGACCGGAACCGATCACAGCGACTTTTTTGCCGATTTTCCCGGCACAGGGGATTTCCACCTCCCTGGGATCAAAATTGTCTGCGGCCAGCCGTTTCAGGTCCCGGATAGCCACCGGTTCATCCACCTGGCACCGGCGGCAGGCATCCTCGCATTCATGGGGGCAGACCCGCCCCAGTACCCCGGGAAGGGGCAACTGCTCCATGATGATCTCAAGGCTTTCCCTGAACTTGCCCTGCTTGACCATCTGGACATAGCCCTGGACATTGAGCCCGGCCGGACAGGTGAGCCGGCACGGGGCCTTGTCTTTTTTCTCAATGGAAAAGGCACTGGGCATGGCCTGGGGATAAAGTTTGAACGCGGCTTTCCTGTCCCGCAGTTCCTCGTCGAACCGGCTGGGCAGCTCCACAGGGCAAATTTCAGCACACTCCCCGCAGGCCGTGCATTTCTCAGGGTCTATATACCGCGGATTTTCTTTCACCCGTACCGTGAAGTCACCCTCTTCCCCGTCCACGGATTCGATTTCCGACTGGGTTAACAGTTCAATGTTCAGATGACGGCCGGCCTCCACCAGCTTGGGAGAGATAATGCACATTGAACAGTCATTTGTCGGGAACGTTTTGTCCAGTTGGGCCATGGTCCCGCCAATGGCCGTATTTTTATCCACCAGGTACACCAGGTATCCTGAATCCGCCAGATCCAGGGATGCCTGGATACCGGCAATACCGGCACCGACAACCATTATCGACCCGTTACCGTTTTTCGCCATTGCATCCCTCCTTTTATTGTCCGGCCCGGTCCAGGCCGATGTCGGCCAGGTCCGGCCCCAGATAGGCACGCTCCGTGTCTGCCAGGCATCCCATGGCCAGGCAGAGGATGGTCCACAGGTGGACCACGTGATAATGACCGCCGAACTGGTGGCCGATGTCCTCGATCTGGCCGTGGCAATTGTGGCAGGGCGCGATCACGTAGTTCGCACCCGTGGCCGCGAGCTGGTCAAACTTGATTTTGCCGTAGGCCCGGCGCTGGTCCGGGAACCCGGCCTGGAGCGCTCCCCCCCCGCCTCCGCAGCAGAAATTATTGATGCGGTTGGGCACGGTGTCGATAAAATTCTCTTCGCCCACAACGGTTTTCACCACAAACCGCAGATCGTCCACGATCTTGTTGGACCCGCTTTTCCGGGCGATGTTGCAGGGGTCCTGGACAGTAAATTTGGCGCCGATGTCCTTGTTCCAGTCGGCATTCACCTTGAGTTTTCCCTCCCGGATCCACTGGGCGTAGAGTTCAATAATGGTTGTCAGCTCGAACTTGTGGGGAATGTTGAATTTGCGCAATCCTTCCAGGATTGCAAAGTAAGAGTGCCCTCACTCGGTGTTGACCACCATGGGGCTTTTCAGATTGTTGTCCACATGGAGGACGAATTCTTCAATGATGTATTTCCAGCCCTCGTCATCAGCCAGGAACATGCAGTAGTTTTCACCGGCCCACATCACTGACGGGTAGGTCCAGTCCGCCCCGACCGTATGGAGAATCTTCCACAAAGGGCCCATCTCCTCGGGCTCGGTCACAGGCTCCCTGGAATTCTGGTTGAGCACCATGTGCGCGCCCACCCGGTCCACGGAAACCTCCAGGTCTTCGAATCCCTTGTGGTCCTCCCGGATCTCCTCAGCCACATCCAGAACCGTGAATTCAAAATCCTTTTTGGCCGCCCCCATGGCGGACCCGGTCCGGATATGCTGGTCGCAGGAGCCCAGGATGCCCCGGGGCCGTTGTTCCCGGGTCAGCCTGGAGCGGATATTGTAAATGAGTTTGGGGATATTGATGTTCATGGGACAGGCCAGCTGGCAACGGCCGCACATGGAGCAGACCCATTTCCAGTCCGACTTTAGAATTTCATCATCCATCCCGAAATTGAGCATGCGAATCAGTTTTCTCGGGTCCATCCCGAACTGCTCGGAAGCCGGGCAGCCGCCCGTGCATGTCCCGCAGGTCAGGCAGAGATCAAAGTTCGCATCCGGTATTTTATCCAGCACCTCCTCTTTCAGCGCGACATCCAGCCTGTCGATCTTGATTGCTTCGGCCATAAAAGCTCTCCTTCACGGCCCCCCGGCAGGGGAACCCTTATCTTAATTTTGCCGCATTAAGATACTGGCCCAGCTTGTCTTCTCCGCCGATAGTGATAATGTGAACGCCCTGGCAGATGTCCTTCAAGCTTGCCACCGTATCTGCAAATAACTCAATACTTGCTTTTTGTTTGTCCGGTGCTTTTAACAGCTTCTGGATAGCCCACTCAGGAACAAGTCCGGATTTAAAATGACGATTCAGGAATTTTCCCATGCCGGCGGTCCGCAGGATCATGACCTCGGCAATCACAGGCACCCGGAACGGGTTGACCTGCTTCATGAATTTTTCAAACTGATCCACATCAAATATGGGAGTGGTCAGAAAATACCCCGTGCCCACATTGATCATGTCTTCCATTTCTTCCATACCCCGTTTGGGCATGTTCCTGCCCCAGGGGGTTTCGATACCCGACCCCACCATGAAATCCATTTTCTCGGAAAGATCGTTACCCTCGATGGAAACCCCTTGTTTCAGGTGGTCCAGCACCGACCCCAGTTTGCCCGAGTCCACATGGAAAAACATGTCTTCCTGAAGGGTACCGCCTGAAATCCGGTAGTCCTCGGTAAAGACCAAAAGATTGTCCACACCGGTTTCATGGGCCTGGGTCAGGTCTTTCTGGAGCTGATACCGGTTCTTGTCCCGGGTGGTGGTCTGGTAAATGGCGTTAAAGCGGTTTTCCTTGAGCAGCTCGCAGGTTTTGATCGAGTCGCCCACCACACCTTCAAGCTCGGTATCCTGAACAGAGACCCCGTCCACCCGGCCCCTGACCTTGTTCAGGCTTTCGATCAGGGCATCGGGTTCGTCGTCGCCCAGAGGGGCCTGGATCTCAGAGGTCACCACAAATCTCTTTTTTTCCAAAGATTCTTTTAAATTCATGACCGGCCTCCTTTTTATTTTAATCCAAGCAGTTTTGCCACTTCGTCTTTGAGCTGGGGAAGCGGCAGGGGTTTGGAAAAGCAGACATCTGCACCGTTCTCTTTCATCCGGGCGAATTTTTCGTCGTCCAGGTAGGCAGACAGCACAATGATCTTTGTGTCACTGGTTTTTGAATTTGTTTTGATCTTTTTGCAGACCTCATACCCTTTGATATCCGGCATCATGATATCCAGGATCATAAGATCCGGATGGAAATGGCTGACCTGGAGGCCGGCTTCAAACCCGTCGGACGCCGAGATCACCTCATAGTCGTATTCATCTTCTTCCAGGGCCTGGACAATGGACTCCACAATGATCATATCGTCATCCACCACCAGGATCTTTTTTCTTCCGGAGTTGTCTTTTTCATCGGGAATGGGAATGCCCTGTTTGCGCATGAACGCCTCCAGGTCGTCCTTCTGGATGCGGCGATGGCCGCCGACTGTCTTGTAGGCCTTGATATGGCCCGCCTCCACCCAGTTGATGATGGTTTTAGACGATACATTGCAGTACTTGCTTGCCGTAAATACAGTCAACGTGTCTTCCATAATGCCTCCTTGATTTTGCATATATGGGATTATAGTTTTTATAGCTATTATAAACAATTCAGGTTGTCAAGTGCTTATAATAAATAAAATAAGTGTAATAACTATAATTTTGTTTAATATTTTCTCCCTGTTCCTTGACTGGCCTGCCCCGGGAGAGACGATAAAAAAATGATCCCGGCCCCAAAAAGATCCTGGTGTTCCGGAGATTTTTCCATTATGAAGGAGCCGGAACCATCAATAACCTGAAACCTGTGCCGGATATATCATGATAAAAATTGCAATGGTCGGTTTGGGCGGGGGGCTGGGCGCCATCTGCCGCTATCTTATATATGAAGCCTCCCTGGTCATGATCAAAAACGCCTGGCTGCCCCTGGGCACCTTTATCGTCAATGTGACGGGGTGTTTTGCCATCGGGTTCCTGGGCGGCGTTGCCGAGACCCGTGACATCTTCAGCCCGGAACTGCGCGCCCTGGTTTTTATCGGCTTTCTCGGCGGATTCACCACCTTTTCCACCTTTGGATACGAGTTGTTCTTTTTTATTAAAAACGGCCAGGCCGGCATGGCGGCGCTCAACATCCTTCTCCAGGTCACCCTGGGAATTCTGGGGGTCTGGGGCGGGTTCAGCCTGGCCCGGCTGGTATAATTCGGGCAGCCAGGGCAGCTATAAATAAAAGGATTTCTTACGGGAAGATTATTTTATTAATAAATTCTTTCAGCTTCCGGCTGGTTTTATCCGGTTCCGTTTCCATAACGGCAATGCGTATAGTGCCTGAATTCCCTAATATCAATCATTTCCCATGTATGGCAGGATTTGGGATGACTGTTTAGGGTTCCGTGAGCCTGTGCGAATCCCCGGACGTCAGGTCCAGACCGTATATCCGCTTGAGGTCCGCGATTCGCTCAAGGGTTTCCTCGCAGAACGGGGCTTTTCCGTCAAAGGCATGGAGTACAATGCCTTCGATGAGATCCCCAAGCGTGATATCGTGATATTCCGCCAGACCCTTGAGAACCTTGAGCAACCGTTTTTCAAGCCTTACCCCGGTCTGGACCCGCTGTACTTTTTTGGTGCCGGGCGTCATGCTTTTCCGTGCCATTTTTCTCCTCCATCATAAGTAAGCCCAGGGCAAACGCATTTACATCCGGCATGATTTTTTAATCCATATGGTTTCAGATACTTAAAAAGCCCGCATACGTTTTCTTGCGTTTGCAACAACGTCTAAACCACTGAAATCATTCATCCCGATTTTATATGCGTTGACCCTGTAGGGAAGCCTGAAGGTTACATGAATTGCCCGCCCAATGCAACAATCCCCGGACCTGGCAGCACATTCCCGGT
This sequence comes from Desulfobacter sp., assembly GCA_036881925.1. Lineage (GTDB taxonomy): Bacteria > Desulfobacterota > Desulfobacteria > Desulfobacterales > Desulfobacteraceae > Desulfobacter. The sequence continues at coordinate 5,068 of JBAJNJ010000006.1, read as the reverse complement.
TTTACAGATGCATGCCCTATTTTACGCGCAAGTGCCCGACGCAAAATAGATATTCAGCAGACGCTCCCACTCGCCAATGAAGTTCTCGTAGAAATCCGGTGTAAACCCGTCTATAAATGCATTGCCCGCATCACCCAGCCCAATATACTGATACGTGACTTCAACCTCGGTGAGACTCTCTTCCACCCGGGTACACGCAGCCGTTATAATGCCCACCTTATCGCCGGGCTCAACCTTGTAGAGCTGGATAAAATGCGATTCAGGGTCATATTTCTTTACCAGCCACACCGCTTCCGAGGCGACATGGTCATGGGTCCTGGTCACGAATATGTAGTCTTCGTGAAGTTTGGTTGTTCCCATGATGTTTTCATAATCCCAGCCCGGCACCCACAATTTTTCCCCCTCGGCACTGAACAGGGGAAACAGGATATCCACAGGCTGGTTAATCCGGAATTTTTTTGAATGCGCTACACGGCTCATTTTACCTCCTTTGTATATCATTACCAGACCCAATATGGCGGACGGCCTTTGCGGCTTTTTAAATCAGCCCGCCCACTTTTTTGTTATATTGGTACCAAAATAACAATATGTCAATGATTTTCCATATGAAATCTCACTCCTGCTATTTCCTTGTCTTTTTAACTGTATACATCTATTTGACACCACAGAGTTTAGAAGCTAAAAACTATTCTTTCGTTTGCTCCGGCAGCACAGGAGAAAATCCACAGTCAAAGGCAATGGCCTGCTCTTTTTCGGCATCCGGATAATGCGAAAGAATTTTCCTGACTTATGGGCAAAGGAGTGGTGGGTGAAACACCACCGCGTAGCGGTTTAGTTCTATAATACATAGACCGGATTCTTGCATTTTCCTCAGAATCATGATTAGGTCCGATGATCTTGATCTTTGTGAGCCAATCTATCTTTTATGAAACGGGTTGGATAATAAGGTAATATGCAAAACCACACATTATATTGTTGCCTCTCTTAAATGGAAATATCAAAATGACATGGAATATGTGCAAAAGGGTTACGAATAGGGTATGAAAAAAGATAAGTGCATAGAACAGACTTGATAAGAAGTCCAATGAAGTTTTCTATTTAATGGGGATAGTAAATAGTATGGTAAATCAGAGTCCGGAACAGATTGCACGGGATACCATAGACAAAATGCTCATTGAGGCGGGTTGGGTTGTACAAGCTAAAAAAGATGTCAATTTAGCCGCAAACAAAGGGGTTGCAGTCAGAGAATACCAGACGGATGTCGGCCCTGCCGATTATGTATTGTTTGTAGATAGAAAACCTGTGGGGATCATTGAAGCAAAACGGGAAGAAGAAGGTCATCGCTTAACGGTTGCAGAAGAACAGGCCGCCTATTATTCAAAGGCAAAGCTGAAATATTTGAATAATGATCCGTTACCCTTTGTTTATGAAAGTACCGGTGTCATAACCCGTTTTACAGATTACAGAGACCCCAAACCAAGGTCCCGCAATACGTTTTCTTTTCACAAGCCGGAAACCCTTGCCCATTGGCAGAAAAATGATAAAAATCTCAGAAGCAGATTGCTTGAACTGCCGGAACTGGACCCGGAAGGTTTACGGCCTGCTCAAATCAAGGCGATCAACAATTTAGAATCCTCCTTTAAAAAGAATCGTCCCAAAGCGCTGATACAAATGGCAACAGGCGCAGGAAAAACCTTTACGGCCGCGACCTTTATTTACAGGCTCTTAAAACATGCCGATGCGAAGCGGGTGCTGTTTTTAGTGGATACCAAAAACCTCGGCGAGCAGGCTGAACAGGAATTCATGACCTTTCAGCCCGTTGACGATAACAGGAAATTCACCGAACTCTATAATGTGCAGCGGCTGACATCCGGCTATATTGCCTCGGACAGTCAGGTCTGTATTTCTACGATCCAGCGAATGTATTCCATTTTAAAAGGGGAAGAACTGGATGAAACAACAGAGCTGGATAATCCCAATGAATCGACATGGCTGGAAAAAAAGGCCGCAAACAATGCCCCCCTGCCGGTGGCATACAACGCAACAGTGCCCATTGAGCAATTTGACTTTATTGTGATTGATGAATGTCATCGGTCGATTTATAACCTCTGGAAACAGGTCCTGGATTATTTTGATGCCTTCCTGATCGGGCTGACCGCAACACCGGACAGGCGAACCTTTGGTTTTTTTAATGAAAATGTGGTGAGTGAATATTCCTATGAAGAATCCGTAACCGACGGCGTCAACGTCCCATATGATGTCTATACCATTGAAACGGAGATTACCAAAAAGGGCGAGACGGTTAAAGCCGGATGGTATGTGGACAGGCGTGATAAACTCACCCGGAAAAAACGATGGCAGCAGGAAGATGAAGACACGGTATACAGCCGCAACGAACTCGACAAGTCCGTGGTGAATCCAAGTCAGATACGAAATGTTGTAAGAGGATTCAAGCGGGCACTGAAAACACAGATATTTCCCAATCGCCTGGATGAGAACAAGGAGTATGAAGTGCCGAAGACCCTTGTGTTTGCCAAAACGGACAGCCATGCGGATGATATTATAAAAATAATCCGGGAGGAATTTGACGAAGGGAATGATTTTTGTAAAAAAGTCACCTACAAAATAACGGAAGACCCAAAATCAGTCTTAACCCGCTTTCGAAATTCCTATTACCCGAGAATTGCCGTAACCGTTGATATGATTGCCACCGGAACCGATGTAAAACCGCTGGAAGTCCTTCTCTTTATGCGCGATGTAAGAAGCAGCAATTATTTTGAGCAGATGAAAGGCCGGGGAACCCGCACGATTATTAATGACAGCCTTCAACTGGTTTCAAAAACAGCAATCGAGAAAACGCATTTTGTGATCGTGGATGCAGTGGGGGTAACCAAATCCAGGAAAACCGACAGCCGCCCCTTAGAAAGAAAACAGGGGGTCGATTTAAAGGATTTACTGGGTGCCGTCACCATGGGCGTGGCAGAAGAGGATCTGTTCCTGTCCCTGGCAAACCGTTTGATTCGTCTGGATAAGCAGATTAATGAGAAACAAAAAGAAAAACTGCTGGATTATTCCGGCGGGAAAAACCTGAAACAGATTACCAAAGAGCTGATATCTGCCTTTGACCCGGATGATATAGAGGCCGGAGCAGAGGAAATATTAAAGGATATTCCTGAAGCAGAGAGAACGCCGGAACAGGTGGAAGACGCCGGAAAAAAGGCCCGGGGAAACCTTATTCTCAAAGCCGCCTCAACCTTTAACGGCAAACTGAACGACTATCTGGAGAATGTCCGCAAACAGTATGAGCAGATTATTGACAGCATCAATATTGATACCGTCACCAAATCGGAATGGGATACGGCCTCTGTTGATAAAGCAAAAGAAGTGGTCAAAGATTTTACCGGCTACATGGAGCAACACAAAGACGAGATAAAAGCCCTCAGGATTTTTTACAACCAGCCCCATAACCGGAAAAACATCACCTTTAAAATGATTCAGGACCTCTTTGAAAAGCTGAAAACAGACAAACCCGTATTGGCCCCGCTCTATGTCTGGGAAGCCTTCACAGCCATTGAAGCGGTCAAAAGCAAACAACCCAAAGACCAGCTGACAGCCCTGGTTTCCCTTATTCGAAGGGTCTGCGGCATTGACAATGAGCTGACAGCCTATGATAAAACCATTGATGAAAATTTTAAGCACTGGATTTTTAAACAGAATGCCGGTAAACATAACCGGTTTTCCTCTGATCAGATGGAATGGCTGAGGATGCTCAAAGAGCATGTTGTCAGCAGTTATCATATTGAAGTGGACGACCTGGATTACACCCCCTTTGATGCCAAAGGCGGGCGGGGAAGGATGTATCAGCTGTTCGGCAGTGATATGGATGAGATAATTGACGAATTAAATGAAATACTGGCGGCGTGATGGCATTAGGTTTAACACCACAGCAAATTATTGATGCAAATAGACACGCATTACTGAGAATTTGCACAACATGGGAAAGGGTATGCATAAAAGATTTAGCTATAGTTCAAAATGGCTATGCATTTTCGTCTAAATTCTTTAACCGAATAGATGGTATACCATTAATCCGCATAAGAGATATAAAAAAAGTTGATACTGAGAATTTATACTCCGGTGAATATAATAAAGAGTTTATTGTAAAAAAAAATGATATTCTAATTGGAATGGATGGTGATTTTCATGCGTCAAAATGGCCAGGTAACAAAGGGTTATTAAATCAACGAGTTTGTAGATTGCTATTTAGCTCAAAATATTATGAACATACATTTTTTTTTATTTGTTTACAGCCATATCTTAACGCTATAAATGAAGAAACTTCTTCGGTTACAGTTAAGCATCTATCGTCTAAAACAATTAAAGATATCCCTTTGCCACTTCCCCCTCTCCCGGAACAACGCGCCATAGTATCCAAAATAGAACAACTTTTCAGCAGTCTGGATCAAGGGATTGCCGATCTTGAAAAAGCACAGGCGCAATTGAAAATTTACCGCCAGGCTGTTCTCAAAAAAGCTTTTGAAGGCGAACTCACCAAAGAATGGAGAGAAAAACAGACCGATCTTCCCACCGCAGATGAACTCCTTTCTCAAATCAAAGAAGAACGGCAACACTATTATCAGAAGCAAGTGGATGCGTGGAAAAAAAAGGTGAAAGAGTGGGAAGCTGGGGGGAAGGAAGGGAAAAAGCCTGGAAAGCCTAAGAAGTTGAAGGAACTACCCGCCATAAATGAAGAGGAATTAAAAGAGCTACCTGATTTGCCGAATGGATGGGCGTGGTCAAAAATTGGTAATTTATGCCAAAAAATTTCAGATGGTCCATTTGGCTCTCATTTAAAAACAGCAGATTATGTAACACAAGGTGTTAGAGTAATTAGACTAGAGAATATAAAAAACCTTTTCTTTGAAAATAGTGAATCTCACACCCGCATAGCGGGTGGCCTCAAGTAGCCCCCTAAAAGGGGGCGTTTGGGTTAGGAAAGCCCCGTTGGGGCTATCTCAAGTCAAGTTCCATCTGTTGTTCGTGTTGTTCTTGGTTACGGATGTATTGC
>JBAJNJ010000005.1:0-338772 GCA_036881925.1 Desulfobacter sp. | reverse complement strand
TAATTTTTATTGGCGTAAAAACTATACCTGAGAGGCATTATCACCGCCATCCTTCTCTGGGGATTTTTTGTTGGTCCCCAGAGAAGGATGGCTACGCCCGTGGCAACGTCAAACTGTCCGGGAAGATCTTAACTTTTTCATGTAGAAGATACTTTGTATATTCAAAAGATATGGTTCGAAACCAAAAAGACCCTGAATCAGATGATTCAGGGTCCGTTGAAATGCGTAAAGATCTGTTCTGTTAAATGGTAATATCAGCCGCCGACATTTCCTGCTTCAAGGTCTTTCCAGGCCCTGTCAACACTGCTGCCCACGGTGCCGAAAAGATCGTCAAGCTCGTTTTTCATGGGGGACCAGTCTGAAGGGCATTCGGTTTCGAGCTGGTTGACCCGTACCTGGGCGGCGGTGACTTCCTGGTCCAATTGTCCTATGAGTGGTAGTACTTTTTCTTTTTGCTGTGATCCGTATGTGTCTGCGACTTTTTTCATGGCCTCAAGTTTCTCTTTCCATGCGGTGACCTCTGCCAGCATTGCTTTGCAATAATCTTTGACTTCCATGGTTCCTCCTTGAGCTTACAGCATATGATGTTCAATCTGTTTGGTTGGAATTACAGCCGGAAACACAAGCGGGTTAACAATAAAATGTTTCCGGAAAAGCAGCGTTTTCAATCGGGAATGTCCAGGCAATAATGGAACGATTCCGGTGTGTAACGTTAAATAGAATATAAGGTGGATATTTGATATTGCAATGTATAATTTGTCCGGAAGGGCTGGAAGCCGCCCGGGTCAATGGGATTTTTTAAGGCAGTTTTTGCAGATGCCGTCCAGGCGCATTTCCAGCTTGTCGATCCTGCCGGGAAAGGTGCTTGCAAACCTGCTGAATTCCACATTGAGTGCCTGGGGGCTTAGACAGTCCATCTGGCCGCAGGAGGTGCAGTAAAAATGGGGATGGGCCTGGTGTCGTTCGTTGGGGGCCAGGCCGTAATAGGCGGCTCTGCCCCCGGTGCTGATGCGGTCCACAATGCCTTTTTCTACCAGCAGATCAAGGATGCGATACACAGTGACCCGGTTGATGGGCCGGCTCCTGTCCAGGGTGTCGTGGATATCAGAGGCAGACAATGGAAAGCTGTTGTTGCCGATGATTTCCAGTACCCGCAGCCGGTTCCGGGTGGGATCAAGGCCGACTGACACCAGGAGTTCCTTGTAGTCACAGTGTATACACATGGGTTAGCCTCGGGTGTTCCGGTTAAGGGTGTGGGGTGTTTTTGACGGGGTATGGTGTTTTATCTGTTCAATTGCCAGGGATACCAGGAATCCTGTGCCGGCCACCATGATAATGGCGGCGCCCGAGGTCAGGTCGTACTTATAGGAAAGCCATAGTCCGCAAAGAGTGAACAAGCTGCCGAGGATGCTGGATCCGATCATCATCCGGGCCAGTGAGGTTGCATATTTTTCCACGATGAACGGGGGAATGGTGAGCAGGGCAATGATCATAATCAGCCCGACCACCTGGATGACCATGACCACGGTAAGGCCAAGCATGCCGATGAGGGTGAAATAGATCCGCTTGACCGGAAGGCCCCGGATCCGGGCGAATTCCTCGTCATAGGAAACTGCCAGGATATCCTTGTAGAACCAGGTGATCAGGACGGCAATGACCAGGCTCATGGCCAGCATGATCAGGATGTCTGATTTGGGCACGGTGAGGATGCTGCCGAACAGATAACTCATCAGATCCACGTTATAGCCCGGGGTGAGGTCCACCATGATGATGCCAAAGGCCATGCCCAGGGCCCAGATGACTCCGATAATGGTGTCTGCCCTGTGCCTGGCATTCAGGGTCACGGCTGCCATGAGCAGGGAGGCTGCCAGGGAAAATCCCATGGTGCCGAGCATCACAGGCCATTTAAAGTAAAATGCCAGGCCGATCCCTCCGTAAGCGGCATGGGCAATGCCCCCGGAAAGAAATACGATCCGGTTGACCACCACCAAAGTGCCCATGATACCGCAGATGATACTGGTCAAAAGTCCTGCAGCAATGGCGTTTTGCATGAATTCAAATTCAAGGATTTCCATGGGGGTGTTCTCCGGAGGGTTTGGTTCTGGACAGGCCGCGCGCCATTACCTCTACCCTGCAGACATCTTCCACAGAGCAGGCATACATGGTTTCGAGCATCTCTCCCGTGATTTCTTCGTGGGGATGGTAATGAAGAGCCTGGTTTACGCAAGCCACGGATTTGACATAGTTGGACACGATAAACAGGTCATGGCTGACCACCAGGATGGCAATGTCAGCGTTCAGCTCTTCCAGGAGTCCGTAAAAGTCAGCCTGGCCCTTGGTGTCAATACTGGCTGTGGGCTCGTCCAGAAGGAGGAGCTGGGGCTGGGTCATCAGGGACCTGGCAATGAAAATCCGCTGGCGCTGGCCACCTGACAGCTCTCCGATTTTTTTGTGGGCATGATCTGCCATGTGGAGCCGGTCCAGGGTTTCCATGGCGGCGTCGCGTCCGGAGGCGCGGCTGTGTTTACGGCCATTGCCGTTGGCGTTGAGGCATCCCATGAGCACCACATCTAGGGCGGTGATGGGAAAGTTCTCATTGATGTGGACATTCTGGGGCACATACCCGATGGCAGAGGAGAATTTGCCGGGGGGCCCCCCCATGACGCGGATACGTCCCCGGTCGGGTCTGAGAAGGCCCAGGATGAGTTTGATCAGGGTGGTTTTTCCTCCGCCGTTGGGACCGATCACGGCGATAAAGTCCCGGTCCCGGATGGTAAGATCCACCCGGGTCAGGGCAGGCTGGCCGTTATAGGAAAAATCCACCCCGTTTACCTCAACAATGGCTTTTGAAAGAATCCGGCTTATTTGAGGGCCTCCTTGAATTTGTCGGCCATGGCACGCATGTTGGCTGCCCAGTCAAATGCCAGGGGGTCTGCTGTTGCCACCTGGCCCTTGATTTCCCTGGCAACGAGTTTTGCGCTTTTTGCCGAGAACTGGGGCTGGACAAAAATGACCTTGATATGGTTTTCCCTGGCATGCTTGATCAGCTCCTTGAGCTGGGCGGGTTTGGGGTCTTTACCCTGGATTTCAATGGGAATCATTTCCAGGCCGTAGTCATGTGCAAAATACCCCCAGGCCGGGTGAAAAACCATGAACCGCATCCCTTGTTTGCCGCGGAACATTTCCCGAAGCTCATTGTCCAGGGCGGTTGCCTTTTCAATAAAAGCGGCGTGGTTCCGGGTATAAAAATCCTTGTTGGCAGGATCTTCCGCAACCAGGGCGGACAGGATATGGCCTGCCTGAACCTTGACCAATGCGGGGGACATCCAGATATGCGGGTCAAGCCCTTCGTGGCCATGGCCATGGTCGTCTTCATGGGACGCTTCATCGTGATGGTCACCGTCGTGATGTCCGTCGTGGTGCCCGTCATGGTGGTCAGGTTCATGGCCCTTGTGTGCGTGGTGGTGTTCCCCGTCTTCTTCATGATGGGCGTCCTCGTGGTGGCCCTCTTCCTCGTCATGATGGTGGTGGGCTGCCATGGGAATTTTCTGGATTCCTTCATCCGTGTGAACTACGCGCATATCCGGGTTGGCAGAGGCGATTTTTTTCAGCCAGTAGGTTTCAAAAGGCACGCCAATGGAAAAGTAAAGCCGGGTTTTTGACAATGCCGCCATCTGGGCGGGCTTGGGCTCATAGGTGGCCGGGCTGGCACCGGGCTTGACCATGACCCGGGCATCCACCCGGTCTTTGCCAATTTGTTGCACGATATATTTTTGGGGGACAATACTGACAAATACAGGCAGCGGGTCTGATGCCATGGCGGACTGGGCGGTCACGGCCATGAACATGGGAATCAACATTTTCAAAATTAATTTCATCGTAATGGTCTCCTTGTGTTAGGGTATACGTATCCCGGAGGGGAAATTCAAATGATTTTTGTCTTTATATGCAACTGTATTGCATGTGTCGTTTTTTGCAAGTTAATTTTGCGTTTTCTTAGGTTTATTAATAAAATCTGAGTGATTTTTCTGGTACGATTTGATATTTTGCCGTGCAATTCAATTGCATTTTTTAAAAAAAATGCTCCATTATGAGGTTCCGGATTTTTCCATGCTGAAAACCCAGGGCCAACGCATATAAAAATCGGGATGAATGATTTCAGTGGTTTAGACGCTGTCGCAAACGCAAGAAAAAGTATGCGAACTTTTTAAGTGTCTGAAACCATATGGGTTAAAAAATCATGCCAGATGTAAATGCGTTTGCCCTGGCTGAAAACCCTGGTATCGGGCGATCATTAATGATATGGAAAATCTTGAAAAAAGCAAAACCACACAGAGGCCTGTTCATGCGGACATCAAAAATAATTCATACGGTCAGTTGCCACGCGGAAGGCGAGGTGGGGGACGTGATTGTAGGCGGGGTGGCACCGCCGCCCGGAAAGACCCTCTGGGAACAGTCCAGGTGGATCGCCCGGGATGAAACGCTCAGGGAATTCATGCTCAATGAACCCAGGGGCGGGGTGTTCCGCCATGTGAACCTGCTGGTGCCGCCCAAACACCCGGATGCACAGATGGGATGGATTATCATGGAGCCCGAAGACACCCCGCCCATGTCCGGTTCCAACAGCATTTGCGTATCCACGGTACTGCTGGAGTCCGGCATACTTCCCATGACCGAACCCCAAACCGTGCTGACCCTGGAGGCACCGGGCGGGCTGGTTCGGGTTGTGGCGGATTGCCGGGACGGCAAAGTACAGCGGGTCACCGTGCATAACCTGCCTGCGTTTGCCCTGCGCCTGGATGCCGTGCTTGAAGTGGAAGGTATCGGCACACTGACGGTGGATACGGCTTACGGCGGGGACAGTTTTGTGATTGTGAATGCCCGGGATCTGGGGTTTGACGTGGTGCCGGATGAGGCAAAGGACATGGCGGAAACAGGCATCCGGATCACCAATGCCGCCACAGAACAGCTCGGGTTTTTCCATCCTGATAACCCGGACTGGAAACATATTTCATTCTGCCAGATTGCCGCGCCCCTTGAAAAAGAGAACGGCGTGCTCAAAGGCCGGAACACCGTGGTGATCCAGCCGGGAAAACTGGACCGTTCTCCCACCGGGACCGGGTGTTCCGCACGTATGGCGGTTCTGGCGAAACGGGGGCTGCTTAAGGTCGGTGATGCCTATATCGGGGAATCCGTGATCGGCTCCAGGTTCCATTGCAGTGTTGAATCCCAAACCCGGGTCGGCGATATTGAGGCCATTGTGCCGGCCATATCCGGCAGGGCCTGGATCACGGGTACCCACCAGCATATGCTGGACCCTGATGACCCCTGGCCCCGGGGATACCGGGTTGCCGACACCTGGCCGAAAGTGAGGTAAATCATGAACAAGACCAAAGTCATCTCTTATTGCGGCCTGGATTGCCAGGCCTGTGACGCCTTTGTGGCCACGAAAAACAAGGACAACCAGCTTAAAACCCAGGTGGCCCAGAGATGGTCCAGGATATACAGCAGGACCGTGACTGCGGATGATGTATTTTGCAAAGGGTGTAAATCCAAGGGAACCCAGGGCATTTACTGCCAGACCATGTGCCCGGTCAAGCCCTGCTGCAGGGAGAAATGCATTGAGAATTGTACCGGGTGCGACGCGTTTCCCTGCAAGGATTTAAAAGAGGTGTTTGCCTTTTGCCCCGAGGCCGGGGTGCGGTTGCGGAAGCTGCGGACTTAGTTCAGATCGTCGTCGGTTTTTTTCCGGACCGGTATTTTAAATACCGGCACCCCTTCTTTTTTCAGGTCTTTGTCTTCTTCCCGGGTGGTGGTGCCCCTGATATTCCTGAATTCCTTTGCCCCGTAGTGCATTTCCATGGCTTCCTTGGCAAAGGAAGAGCCCACATTTTCATAATTTTTTTCCACGAAATTCGCTACTTTTTCCGTGAGTTCGGCCATGGCTTCCTGGCTGGCCCGGATGGCCTGGGTCCGTGCCGGCAGGCCATGGCCATGGGCCGGAGGCGGGGCGGATGAGGACGACGAAGTCCTGATGGCCACGGCAGAGAGCTTGGGTTCGACAGAAACCGTTTCGCAGACCGGACATTGCAGCAGTCCCTGCTCCTGCTGGCGGTCAAGGTCGGCCCGGTCATCGAACCATCCTTCAAACGTATGTCCGTTTATACATTCAAGATCAAAAACGATCATTTTTTCCTCATCTCAATTCCGCAAAGGGGGACGCAATCCCCTGATAAACTAAATGGATATAAGCTATTTTTGCATTTTTTTCAATTGTGAAATGCGCGTGATATCCCGGCTGGAACGGACACAGGGGAACAGGCTGTTGTTGGTCAGACCTGGGTGGGCACGAATGTCCAGGCGGGCATTCCGCACGGCGGTCTCCCACATGGGGGTATGGGGAATGGGAGTGTAATAGGCCAGCACGGGAAGGATTCCGGTCTCCTTGACCAGGTGTATGGATGATTCCACATCATCCAGGTTCTGGCCGGGCAGGCCGCAAAGCAGGTAGGCCCCGAGCTGCTCTTTTTCAAAACCGGCCGCCTTAAGGCTTTGAACGGCTGTGTAAAATTCGTCTTTCCTGACCTTGGCGTCATGGTGGCGCCCGGTTGAAAAGTTGGTGGTTTCAAGCCCCAGCCGGATGGCTTTGAAACCGGCCCGGAACATGAGGCGGGCGGCCCGGTCCGAGATCTCCCTGATGTGAAGGGCATTGGGGGTGTGGAAGCTCAGGCCAAGGTCAGCATCAATGATTCTTTCAAACAGGGGAAAGGCATGTTTTTCCGGGTTGATGAGCAGAGCATCGTCGTAAAAGGCAAAGTTGTGCACTCCGAAATTGCCGTGCCAGTGGCGGATTTCCTTGAATACATGATCCGGGGACCGCTGCCGCAGGCCGGGTTCCAGAAAGGATGAGGCGCAGTATTCGCAGGAAAACGGGCATCCCCTTGAGGTGAGGATGGGGGCGTAGGCCAAATGGTGCTGGAGATCCAGTGCTGGATAGGGGAAGGTGTCCAGGTCTTTGGGGTCGGGGATCTCCGTGATCCTGAAACCGGTATGGGTGTGGACCAGGTCTGCCAGGACTGCTTCGCCGGGTCCGGTGACAACATGGTCGGCCCCTGAAAATTCCCGGGCATGGGTTTGGCAGAGACTGGCATAAATCCCGCCCAGAATTACGGGTACTCCGGGATATACCTGCTTGACCAGGGCAATGGTTTCCGCAACCCCGCTGGCCCAGTATGTCATGAGCGAGGTGACCAGGATAAGGTCGGGCCGGTTCATGGCCTCAAGATCTTGGACAGCCTGCTCTTTGGAGATGCCGTACCGGCTGAAGGTCCTGGTTTCTCCGGGAAGGTGGCGGGCAAGTGCACCGGGAAGGGGAATGGGGGTTTTATCAAACGGTCCCCTGCCGTCCGGATTGACCCGGGCCGGTGCGGACCGGTCCGGATGGAACCGGTTCATACAGTCCAGAAAGGTAACGGTCAGGCGGTTCTGCCTGAGAATGGCGGCCAGGTATAATAGCCCGACAGGTTTTGCCCAGAAGTCAAATGCCGCAAAATCATGGATCCAGGGATTGACGCAGAGAATATGGGGAGGATCAGTCTTCAAAATACTTCATGGAGGTTTTTTTCAACTCCTGTCGGGAAAACAGCAGGGTATAGGTGTCTTCTTTGACGGCTTTGGAGATTTTTTCCACAATGGCGTAGCACTCGTCTTCAGTGGCGGCATGCACCATGGTGTAAAAATTTTTGTCCCATCCCGGGGCCGGGTTCCGGCGGTAGCAATGGGTGATTTCCCTGAAAGACGCCATGATTTCCCCCACCTCTTCCACCCGGTCTTCGGGGATGTCCCAGGCCACCATGGCATTGGCCTTGTAGCCGGACTTCTGGTGCTTTAGGGTGGCCCCGAACCGGCGGATCATGTTCCTGTTGTCAAGGTCGGTCAATACCTTGAGGAATTCATCTTCGGTGATGCCTATTTTTTCGGCCATTTCCAGAAAAGGGCGCTTGACTACCGGGATGTCGGTCTGCAGCAGGGCAATGATTTTTTTTTCCAGGTCTGTGAGGGTGCTCATATGCAAGTGTCACTTTAATTTTTAGATATTATGGGCATTGTCTGATCTGACAATGTGACCTATTTGGCCATGAATTGTCAATATATTGTTTGCCGGTATACCGGATTCGCCTGGCTTTCGCGGCAGGGCCGGTGTCGGCGATTTGGCGCGAACCTTTGAAACGATACGATGTCATAAGGCGCGTTTTTTCATGAGGCAATGCCAGCTCCGGGCGGGTTTTTCCCTCCTGGAATCAAAGATTCGGGAGGTCAGGGAAAGGATTTCAAACCAGGGTTCCACAGCCGTTGCAATGTCCAGGGCAGACCGCATGGGCGGCCCTTCATCCCTGGGCGGGGCATCGGCATTGCCCAGAATGCTTAGCCAGAGACCGTTTTCAGCCATGTGGCCGTGGGCGTTTTTTGCAAATGCGGACCGCTGGCCGGGATCGTCAAACGAGTGGAAGCAGCCCCGGTCAAAGAGAAACATAAAGTCTGATTCGCCCACGGACCGGGTTAAAAAATCAAGCTCAAGAAATCGGACCGTTGCGCCTGCCTCCCGGGCGTTTTTTTTTGCCGCTTCAATGGCCAGGGGAGAAAAATCCCCGCCGGTTACTTCAAATCCCTGACCGGCCAGCCAGATGGCGTTGAACCCGGTGCCGCACCCCAGGTCCAGGGCTTTGCACGGGGCAATGGGGTAATCCCGGACCCATTTGATCAGGTCATTGTCAGGCCGGTTCAGCTCCCAGGGAAGGGTACCGGTTTCGTATAAGTGATTGAAACGTTTCCGCTTTGATTCAGGAGTGGATTGTGACATAGAGACCTTTATCTCCTTGGTCCGGGGCACCGGGAAAAAAGAACGCATCCTTTTTTCCCGGTGCTGTTATGGATGCGTAAGCGTTTATCTGCCGGGCGTCTTTTCAGGGAACAGCCCGAGTATGGCGGATTCCGATGCCTCGCAGATCCCCCGCTCCGTGATGAATCCCGTTACCAGGCGGGAGGGGGTGACGTCAAAGGCATGGTTGGCGGCCGGGCTGTTTTCCGGCGGCACCAGGACGCTCTGGATTTTTCCGTTGCACAGCCCCTGAACATACCGGATTTCATCCGGGTCCCGCTCTTCAATGGGAATATCCTTTACCCCGTCGGTGATATTCCAGTCAAAGGTGGATGAGGGCAGGGCCACGTAAAAGGGGATGTTGTTGTCCCTGGCGGCCAGGGCCTTGAGATAGGTGCCGATCTTGTTGGCCACGTCTCCGGCCCGGGTGGTCCGGTCCGTGCCCACGATAACCAGGTCGACCATGCCGTGCTGCATGAGGTGGCCGCCGGCATTGTCCGTGATTACGGTGTGATTGATCCCGTGCTTGCCAAGCTCCCAGGCGGTGAGCCTGGAGCCCTGGTTCAGGGGGCGGGTTTCATCCACCCAGATATGAATATCCACATCCGCGTCAAACGCGGTGTACATGGGGGCGGTGGCTGTGCCGTATTCAATGCAGGCCAGCCACCCGGCATTGCAATGGGTAAGGATATTCACGGGTTCCCCGTTCTTCTTTTCAGAGATATCCCTGATGATGGAAAGGCCGTATTCGCCGATTTTCTGGCAATTGACCGCTTCTTCCTCGACCACCTCAAGGGCTTCGGCCAGGGCGGCTTTGACCCGGGCTTCGTAACCGGTTTCCTTTATGGCGGCATCCATGACCCGGTCAACCCCCCAGAACAGGTTCATGGCCGTGGGCCGGGCTGCCTTGAGGCGTTCGCACTCGGCCTTGAAATAGCCGTCGTCAGCACCCTGGTTGTCTTCCTGAACCAGGCTGACATATACACCCAGGGCGCCGGTGGCCCCGATCAGGGGGGCGCCCCTGACATACATCTCTTTGATGGCATGGATCACCATGTCCACGGTGGTCAGGTCTTCAATGATCAGTTCATGGGGCAGGAACCGCTGGTCAATGACCTGGACGGTTTCCGTGTCCGTATTGAACCATATGGGTCTCATCTCTTTTCCATCCACGTTCATACATTTATCTCCAGAAATTGGGGTTCGGTTGACATGAACCCGGTTTAAAATGTTTTTATAAAATTATCCGCAGCTTTGATGGAGGCATTCATGTCTGCAACCAGGTCCGCAACATCCTGCTCAATGGATACGACCTCAGTACCCAGGGCGCCCACGGCCCTGGCATTGAGGTTGTGCTTGAGGTAAAGCACATAATCGTTGAGCTTGGCAAGGACCGGGTACATGCCTTTGGTGGACTGGCCCATGGCTGTCGACAATTTCCGGTACTTGGCCCTGGCATCGGACAGGGAGGTTTTACTGGCAGCTTGCAGCCGTTTGTCACGGATCTGTTTGACTTCGGTTTCCCATTCGGTAAAAAGGTCCGAGGCCACGGTTTCCACCCGGGCGATCCGTTTTTCAATCTGGGCGGCCCGGGCGTCACAGTCTTCGTAGCTGGACTTTAGCCTGTTGTAAAAGGCTTCCAGGTCGCCGCCTTTGAAATTGGTGATTTCCCTGATGCGGGTCAGGGCGTCTTTAAATTCTTCCTGGGCTTTGGTCTGGCTGTCCTGGACATCTGCGACATTGTCCTTGAGCAGGTGGCGTTTTTCCTTGCCCAGTTTTTCCATGGCAGAATAATAAGCAGTGGAACAGCCGCTGGAAAGCATGAACAGCATGGCAATCAGCAGTGCGGGTATCCGCAGGTGTCGGGTCGTGTTGTTTCCGGGTCTCATGAATCTCTCCTAGGGTCTCAGGTTAACGCGGAAAGGTTACCCTCCTTATACCAGATCGTTTGGATTATATTAATTCTTTTCTTGGGCCGGTGGCGGTAATCCCGGAACAGCCGGTATGTTGTAGGTATTACCTTGTTTTTTAAGCCCGGCGGTATGCAGATCAAGGCTTGACTTTTCCATGGTATTTCATGGTAAAAACAGGCAGCAGAATATCTTCAAAATCAACACAACCTGGAATGAAATCACATGCTCAAATCAGTCATACCGACAGATAAGGATCCTTTGGGCGCGATGCTCCTGGATTATATGCAGGGTCATGAAAACGCCTTTGTACGGGTGGATTCCTCCCTGCTGGAGATGTCCAGGATGACCGGAAAAATCATGTTCCGGCAGGAAACGGACATGAGCGACCTGGAGCATCGGGCCATGGCGCTCTGCCGGGGGCGGACTCTGGATGTGGGGGCGGGCAGCGGCTGTCACAGCCTGGCGCTCCAGGCGGCAGGCCATGATGTCACGGCCCTGGATATTTCACCGGGGTGCATACAGGTCATGGAAAACAGGGGGGTGGCGCAGAGGCGGTTCGACAGCCTGTTCAATCTGAAACATGACCGGTTCAATACCCTGCTCATGCTCATGAACGGCATAGGCATCTGCGGCACCATTGAAGGGCTGAACTTTTTTTTGCAGCATATCCGCCAGGTCCTGGCCCATGGCGGCCAGGTGATTGCCGATTCCACAGACCTGACCGCCCTTTATACCAACCTGGCCCTGGTGCCGGGCGAAGCAGAGGCCTATTACGGGGAGACCGAGTTTACCATGCGTTATGGAACGGTCTGCGGCGCGCCGTTTGAATGGTTGTATATTGATTACGCCACCCTGGCGTTTTATTCGGAGTTCCACGGATGGCGGTGTGAACAGATGCACCGTGAGCCGGACGGCAGGTTTCTGGCAAGGATCTGGTGACCGGATGCCCGGTCCGGATTTTTGCGCAATGCATTGTTGATATGAACGGCCGGGCCGGTATATAATCCTGTCATACCCCCTGACTGCCGGATATGCAAAGGAGACCGCAATGACCCTTTCCTCTTTTGATACAACCCGATTCGAGGTTCAGGCCTATGCCAAACCCGGAAAAATAGACCGGAACACCTATGTGCCCTTTTCCGGTTCCCCCAGAAAGCATCCCTATGACCCGGAACGCTTTGTCCTGGTGGCGGACCCGTTTACCACCAATACCTTTTATT
Organism: Desulfobacter sp.; assembly: GCA_036881925.1. Lineage (GTDB taxonomy): Bacteria > Desulfobacterota > Desulfobacteria > Desulfobacterales > Desulfobacteraceae > Desulfobacter. The sequence continues at coordinate 326,761 of JBAJNJ010000005.1, read as the reverse complement.
ATGAATTCAAGATTTCAGACATCGGCCGTGCAGATGAACTGCCCAGTATCACCAATATTGACGGTGAATCCGTTCCCATGGCACGGATCTGGGTCAAAAAGAGAAGCGTGGGTATCCGGAGTACGCCGTTTGTTGTGGATGAAATTGCTCCCTGATCTTAAAGGTGTCCGATCTTAAGGATGTCCGGTGCAGCGCCTTAAGATCAGGGTGCTGTTTTGTCAGGCACTGCGCAGGCTGCGGATAAAGGGGGCGGTGGCATCTACGCCTTTTTCTTCGACTTCCCGGATGGTCTGGGAGCCGACCACGGCAATGTCTGCCTTGCCTTTGAGAAAATCGATATCCGCCTTTTCCTTGACCCCGAACCCCACGGCCAGGGGAAGAGCCGTAGCCTTTTTGCACCTTTCCAGGTAATGGGACAGTTCACTGGAAAAGGTCGTGGATTTACCGGTCACGCCCTTTCTGGCAAGACAATAGATGAATCCCCGGGATACGGAATCAATGGTTTTCATCCGCTGGTCAGAGGTCTCCGGGGAAAAAATATAAATGGGCGCCAGGTCTTCTTTGGCCATGGCGTCCAGGTACTCTCCTGCCTCTTCCGGGGGAAGATCCGGCACAATGGCCCCTTTCATTCCCATCCGGGCCATCCGGCCTGCAAATTGTTCCATGCCGTGCTTGTAAAGGATGTTTGCATAACTCATGAACAAAAAGGGGATATTGAATTCCCGGGCCACTTTCCCGGCAAAGTCCAGGCATTTTTGGACCGTGGCCCCGCTTTCAATGGCCTGCTGGTTGGCCTTCAGGATCACGGGGCCGTCGGCCATGGGTTCTGAAAAAGGAATCTGGAGTTCCATGAGATCCACGCCGGCGTCCACCATCTGCCTGACAATGTCGTATGAGGCCTCAAAAGAGGGATATCCCATGACAATATGGGTCATCAGGAGAATGTCCTTTTGCCTGCGCCGGTCCCGGATGTAAAATTCAAGCGAGTTTGTCATTGTCGTAATCTCCTGCTTTTGCGCGTATAAAGTCTTTCCATTTGGGGTCGTCAAATGCATCGGCCACGGTAAAGATATCCTTGTCTCCCCTGCCGGACTGGTTGATGATGATGATGTCATCCCCGGACATATCAGGTGCTTCTTTAAATGCCCGGGCAAAGGCATGGGAAGACTCCAGGGCCGGTATGATTCCCTCTTTCTGCATGGTCAGTTTCAGGGCGGCCACCACCTCGTCATCCGTGGCATATTCGAACCTGGCCTGTTTCTGGTCGTGCATCCGGGCCAGGATGGGTGACACCCCCACATAATCCAGACCCGCAGATATGGAATGGGTCTCTTTCATCTGGCCGTCATCATCCTGGAGAAAATAGGTTTTATACCCCTGGGCGATTCCCGGGCTGGCATCTTCCGCACAAAGGCGTGAGGCATGACGTCCGGAATCAACGCCTTCGCCGCCGGCTTCCACCCCGACCAGTTCCACGGGATCATCAAGAAAGCCGGAAAAGAGCCCCATGGCATTGGAACCGCCGCCCACGCAGGCATAGACCCGGTCGGGCAGCCGGCCTTCAATGTCCAGGATCTGTTGTCTTACCTCTTTGCCGATAATGGACTGGAAATAAGAGACCATTTCCGGAAAGGGATGGGGACCGCAGGCCGTGCCAAGCACGTAATGGGTGGTGTCCATGTGGGTGACCCAGTCCCTGAACGCCTCGTTAATGGCATCCTTGAGAATGCGAGTTCCGTCCGTGACCGGCACCACGGTAGCCCCGAGCTGCTCCATCCAGAACACGTTGGGCCGCTGCCGGAGCACATCCACTTCACCCATGTATATGGTGCAGTCAAACCCGAACTTGGCCGCCATGGTGGCTGTGGCCACCCCGTGCTGGCCGGCCCCGGTTTCCGCAATCACTCGCTTTTTCCCCATTTTTTTGACCAGAAGCCCCTGGCCCATGACGTTGTTGGCCTTGTGGGCGCCGGTGTGGTTCAGGTCTTCCCGCTTAATGTATATTTTAGCCCCTCCAAAGTGCCGGGTCAGGTTTCCCGCAAAGGTCAGGGGCGTGGGCCTGCATGAATAGGACGCCATCAGCGTTTCATAGGTCTGCCAGAACACGGGATCGTCTTTTATTTCCCGGAATATGGCTTCCAGCTCGTCAAAGGTGGCCACCAGGATCTCGGGCAGGAATGCCCCGCCGTACGGGCCGTAGTATCCGCGGTTTTTCATATGGTGATCTCCAAACGTATTTCGTGTGATTGTGGATAGGGCCGGCGCATTATTCTTCTCCACGGATGGTCTGGGAAAAGGCAAACCGGTCGGTCCTGCAGTACAGGGTTGAAAAAATGGCCTTTGGGGCATTGTCAAAATTGAGTTCCCGCCGGACGGCCAGGACCGGGTCCCTGGGAGAAAGGCCCAGGGTTTCTGCGTGTTTTCCCCCGGGAAACTCGACATTGAAAAGCTGGTTGCCGTCACTGGGGGTGAGGTAGTATTGCTCGGACACGACCTGGGCCAGGGACCGGTTTTCCAGGTCCATGTTGTCGATACCCGCAAAAAGTCCGGTATCCATGAATATCTCTTCCAGGAGCACCGGGGTGTCCTGGGCCAGGGTCAGGCGGGCCATGAAAAAAGCGGTTTTTCCGTGAAAGGGGTTGGCCACGTCACGGTGGATTGCCGTCTTCTGCATCGGGCTGATGATGCGCGTGTCAACCGGGATGCCCCGGGTCAGGAATGCCTGGGAAGTGCCGGCCAGGGAAAACAGGTCGACCCGTGGAGAGGGTTTTTTGACAAAGGTGCCGGCACCCCGCTTCCGCTGGATCAACCCTTTTTGAACCAGAAGATTCATGGCCTGGCGCACCGTGGGCCTGCCGATACCGTATTTCTTGGCCAGCCCGATCTCTGAAGGGATCATTTCCCCGGGGCGGTATCTGCCGGACCGGATCCGGTCCTGGAGGATCTCCGCCAACTGGTGGTACAGGGGAATGGGGGATTGTGGGTTGAGCATGTGTTACCTCACGGTCAAGTTAAGTATGGGGCATTCTAAAAAATAATTTGTTAAGTTGTCAAGACATTTGTGTGGGCAACATGTTCTTTGTGTTGAAAAATAACACAAGTGTTAATGGGTGTGTGGCGCTGACTGCCAATGCTTTTAACAGTGCGACAGACCGTGAAGAACCCTGTATTGAGCCCTTGAAAGTCAGGTCTTGTGAGGCTATATTCGGGATCACTGTATACAGGGCCGCTGTTCAGAACCGTTGCCGAGTTGTTTGTGACCGCGCTGCGGCACGGCTTAAATGGATCAAGGAGACAATCATGAAGATTCAACTTATCAGAAACGCCACCATGAAAATTACCCTGGCCGGAAAGACCGTGCTGACAGATCCCATGTTGGTTCCCAGGCATGGGCTTGAATCATTTGCCGGCAAAGAGAAAAATCCGGTGGTTGACCTACCCCTGCCTGTGGAGGAAACCCTCAAGGGGGTGGATATGGTCCTGATCTCACATGTTCATCCCGACCACTTTGATGACATGGCCAGACAGCTTCTGCCAAAGGATATCCCGGTGCTGTGTCCGCCAGGGTATGCAGCGGAGATCCAAAAGGAGGGGTTTTCAAATATAACATCTGTTCACGACACAATTGAATGGGAAGGCATCCGGATAAGACTGACCCCGGGCAGGCATGCGGGCAGTGAAAAATGGCGTGAGATCCTTGGGCCTGTGGCCGGATTCCTGTTAAGGACAGAAAAAGAACCCTCCCTGTACTGGCCGGGAGACACCATTCTTTATGAGGCGGTTGAAGCCCTGATCCGGGAAGAACAGCCGGATATTATCCTTCCCCATGGCTGTGGTGCGATGCTTCAAGACAGCGGCCCCATTGTCATGGACGCCGGTATGGTGGTTGAAATCTGCCGGATTGCGCCGGCTGCCAAGGTGGCGGCCATTCATATGGACGCCCTGGACCATGCCACTGTTTCCAGGGAAGACCTCAAGCGCGCGACATCCCGGGCCGGTATCTCCGAAACACAGCTTATCATGCCGGAAGACGGTGACATACTTAGATTGGATTAGAACGGGAGATGAAAATGAAATATGTCCATACCAATATTGCGGCCAGGGACTGGAAAGCCCTGGCGGATTTTTACATAAAGGTGTTTGACTGCCGGATAAAGCCACCTGAACGGTCTTATTCCGGGGCCTGGCTGGACAGGGCAACAGGCTTGTCCGATGCAAAACTGGAAGGGGTGCATCTTATCCTTCCCGGATTCGGGGATGACGGACCCACCCTTGAGATTTTTACCTATGAACACATGGTTGACACCGGGGCGTGCATGGCCAACCACCGGGGATACACCCACATCGCCTTTGAAGTGGATGATGTGCGGCAAACCTTTGCCCTGGCCCTGGAACATGGCGGGCAGCACCTGGGAGAGGTCACGGAAAAAGCCGTACCCGGCATCGGCATCCTGGTGTTTGTCTATTTTAAAGATCCTGAAGGGAACATTATCGAGATCCAGTCCTGGGACAGGGAGTAGGAGAACAGGGCAACAAAACCGGCCGGAATGAAACGCACACCGGCCGGTTTTAAATCATATCCGTGTTTTCAGGGAACAAGCACTTTCTCCAGGCGGTCCACCATGAAATCCATTTCCTGTTCATTGATCACCAGGGGCGGGGAAATCCGGATGGTATGGCCGTGGCTGTCATTGACCACCAGGCCCAGGTCAAGAAGTTTGCGGCAGAATTCCATGGCATTGCCGTCCTTGACTTCAATGCCGATAAAAAGCCCCAGCCCGCGCACTTCTTTTACATAAGGTGACCGGTTGGCGATATCTTTTATCCGTTTTTTGAGTATTTTTCCCTTTGCTGCGGACTGTTCGGCCAGGTTTTCCTCTTCAAAAACCTTGAGGGATGCCGTTCCTGCTACACAGGCCAGGGGGTAGCCGCCAAAGGTTGAGCCGTCAGATCCTTTGGAGAAAATCATATCCATGATGCGCGCATTGGTGATGAATGCAGACAGAGGCACGAGCCCCCCGGAAAGGGCCTTGCCCAGGATCACACCGTCCGGGACAATGTCTTCGTGTTCAAAGCAGAACCGTTTGCCGGTCCTGCCCATGCCGACCTGGATTTCATCGCAGACCAGCAATACATCGTTCTGGTCGGCGATTTCCCTGAGTCCTTTGAGAAAGCCTTTGGGAGGGATGATCATGCCGCCTTCACCCTGGAGGGGCTCCACCAGTATACCGCAGGTATTGGGGGTGATGGCCTTTTTTACCGCCTCAAGGTCGCCAAAGGGAACCGAAACAAACCCGGGCGTCAGGGGGCCGAATCCCTGGCTGTATTTTTTACTGGAGGAAAAAGAGACCACGCTGATGGTCCTGCCGTGGAAGTTGTTGTCAAATACGATGATTTCCTGTTTTCCATCCGGGATGTTCTTTTGCTTAAACCCGTAATATCGCATGGTTTTGATCGCGGTTTCAACCGATTCCACGCCGCCGTTTTTGGGCAGCACCTTGTTGCCGTAATTGCCGAAGCGCGGGGCCATCTGGGGGGCAAACCTGGCAGCTTCGGACAGGAATATGCCCAAGGGGTCGGTGTACACCACATTGGACAGGACAGAGGCATAATTGCCGATCAGGGCGTCCATAACCGCGTTGGTGATGGTGGGATGGTGGTGTCCGGGGTTGGCTGCGGAATAGGCTGCCAGGCAGTCCAGATATTTTTTGCCCTTGTCGTCGGTGAGCCAGCACCCTTTTGCATGCCGGACCACCAGCCGGATTCGCTCGTAATGATGTGCACCGTAGTCTTCTTCCAGGTTAAAGATGGTCTTGTCACTCTCATTGGAGAACCCGTCAAAATAGTGGATTTTTCTCATGCTTGTCATGGCTCACCTCCTTTAATTGTCCTGTTTTATGCGTTGATATATTTTTTTCTCCCTCTCGGTCAGGGGCTGGTTCCGGTCCAGGGTCTTTTCAAGAAAGCAATGGTAAAAGTCATGGCGGAGGCTGTCCCGGTTGGCAATGATGAACCATTGGTTACGGGTCCAGTTGATGGGGGATTCATCTTCGTTGCCGGTTTCAAATATACCTACAAGGGCCTCCTGCCTGTCCGTAATGATGTCAAAAGATCTGCCCCCGATTTTAGCAATCAGGTCGTCCTTGTCCGGATGGGTCACCTGAATTTCAAACCGGTCCGGCACATCTCCCATGGCAATATACCGGATGGACACACCGCGGTTTTCCGCCGTTTCAAGGGCATCTGAAAGACGGTTGTCTGCTTCGGGAAACAGCCTGACATAGATTTCTTCCCGGGCCTCCCCGATCATATCCTTTGCCTTGGCAATGACATTGTCGTATCCGTTCAAGGTCCAGACATATTCAAAATCTTCCTTCTGAAAGGCCTTGGAGATTTCTTTTTCCACGGCAGTGATGTTTGTTTCAAACTCCCGTTTCAGCCGTCGGATCAATTCGTCGGACGGCAGGGGGGCGTACTGGCCGGACCGGACTTCAATGACATAGCCTTTGGTGATAAGATTTCGCAGCACATCATAAATTCTGGACCGGGCAATACCGGATACTTTGCTCAATTGGGAGCCATTGACCGGGTGGCTGCCCACCAAGGCCATATAGCAGGTGGCCTCGTATTGGGAAAAGCCCAGGTGTGTGAGTGCAGATCTGTTTTCCATTATAATTCCCATGGGTTGTTTTTATGTTGCTACTTAAATAGCAACATAATTAGGTTCCATGGATTTGTCAAGTCCGTCATGTGGTGTATTGAAATAAACAGCAAAGGACAGATTAATTTGAGTCGATGCCCAGGCTGGTGGGCCGTCCGTACCTACGGGATTGACAATTTGTCCGGGCTATGCGCATATGATGAATTTAATTCATTAATTACCCATAGGAGTATACATAATGGCAGGTTTAAACAAGGTCATGCTCATCGGTAACCTGGGGAGAGACCCTGAGATCAGGTATTCTCAGCAGGGAATGGCAGTGGTGAACTTCTCCATTGCCACCAGTGAACAGTGGAATGACAAAAATACGGGCGAGCGCCAGGAAAAAACCGAGTGGCACAGAATCGTTGTCTTCGGTAAGCAGGCGGAAATCTGTGAGAAGTATCTGTCCAAGGGCAGTTCTATTTATATTGAAGGACGCCTTCAGACGCGGTCCTGGGAAAAGGACGGCCAGACCCATTACACCACGGAGATTGTGGCTTCCAACTTCCAGTTTCTGGGCGGCCGTGCCGACAACCAGGGCGGTGGAGGTGGATATCAAAATCAGGGTGGCGGATACCAGGGTCAGAAGCAGCAAGGCAACCAGGGCGGCGGATACGGCCAGGGCCAGGGTGGATACAATCAGGGCGGCCCGGCACCCAACTCCAACAATTTCCAGGGCCAGACCAACCCGGGCATGACCGGTGGTCCCGATGCCATTCCGGATGATGATATTCCGTTTTAGATATTACTTTAGATTAAATTGTAAGTATTTACTCCCAAGAGCCCTGATTCAAAGGGCTCTTTTGATTTTCGAACCGACCGTGATCATGGCTCGGGGTGCGTCTTGAGGCGCGTCTCAATTTTCGTATTCTAATGACTTACCCTGACGGTATTGCGGCCTGCAGCCTTGGCCTGGTAAAGGACCCTGTCCGCCCGGGCAAGCATATCCTCGTATGCATCGGCACCGAACCGTATATGGGGGGAGCAGCCTGCAATGCCGATGGAGACCGTGCAGGTCAGGGGAAGGTCTTTGGTGTTAAAGGTGTGGGCGGCAATGCCCTTGCGGAACCGCTCGGCCAGTTTCCGGCACAGATCTATGTCCGACCCGGGTGCGATCACGGCAAACTCTTCGCCCCCGTAACGGGCCACGATATCTGATTGTCGTACAATGCTCTGGAGAACCCCGGCTACCTGCCGGAGAACCGTATCCCCGACCACATGGCCGTGGGTGTCGTTGATTTTCTTGAAGTGATCAATGTCCAGCATGAACAGGCTGCAGGGCTGCCTGGTGCGGAGCGATATGCTGGCAAGCCGGGCACCTTCTTCCATGAGGTGCCGCCGGTTGGGCAGCCCGGTGAGCTGGTCTGTCACGGCTGTTTTTTCAAGTTCCTGTACGGTTTCATCCACTTTTGCCTGCATGGCGCAATATGCATCCACAAGATGTTTTACTTCCCGGGGGGCATCCCGGAATTCAATACCTTCACAGGATCTGGCAAAGTTGCCCCGGGTCATGTTGAGCGTGATTTCGCTGAGCCGGGCCAGGGGGTCTGCAATGGACCGGGCCAGGCGAAAAAGTAAAGGGGTCAGCAGGACCATGGTCACGGCAGCTCCCCCGAAAAGGGCGATGAGGAATGGGGACAACCGGCCCATGACCTCATCATAATCACGCTCGGATACAATGAGCCAGGTACCGTTTTTGGTCCACTGGCCGGCCCCGAAGACCCGGACGCCCCGGTAATCTGAATATGGGCCGTCAGGCTGTTTGCCGGCCAGGCCTGCCTGCAATACCTTGCCGGCCACTTTGATTTCCATAATAGAGGTGTGTTTGATCTGCCCCTTGGATTTTAATGCATCAAGATACCGGCATTGGGTCAGCATATATCCGTCCCGGTTGATGATATATGTCTCGCCGGTGGCGCCGAACCTGAGATTGCTCATGAGGTTGTTGATGGCTGTCAGGCGGGAGGCCAGGAATACCAGGCCGCCGAAAGACCCGTCCGCCAGGGTTACGGGATGGGAAAATATGATAATGGGCTTGCCGGATGTCTTGCCGGTGAGCACCTTTGTCACATGGGCCTGGCCGTCCCGGGCCCTGATAAAGTATTCCCGGTCCGTGACATCCACAACGATATTATTTTCGGAATCCGCTATGGTTTTACCCTGGGCATCGACCATGACCACTGCGGAGATATCCTCATGGGAGGCGTCAAATCTCTGGAATTCCTTACGGCATGCAGTCAGGTTTCCCTGTTGAACAATATCCAGTTCTGCAAGGAAGCGGGCATCACTTTGCCGCTGGCGAAACCACTCTTCGATAAACACTTTATGGGAATCGGCTTGTTCAAGCAGGGATTTCTGCTCGTCCTCAATGATTGCGGCACGGACAAAAAGAAACAGGGCAATTGAAGCAAAGAACAATGGCAGACAAGCCATAACAGACGAGTAGAGACGGATACGGCCGACAACCGTTTCCGGTACAGGAAAACGAAACATCAGAAAATTTCCTCCCCAACGGCTTGTTGATATACGGCAGGATCTGAGAATAGACGGATGCATGCCCTGCCAAAAGCCGTAAACGCATTTGCCGGAACCTTGTTTTGTGCTGTGAAGATTGCCGGAATGGTTTCAAATCCTTTGTGATCCGACCCGATCTGGCCATTCCAGGTATTGTGCCCGGCTGAAAATGTCTGGATTTTAGCGGATACCCGGACAAAAGTCTATTGGGTTCTGGCCTGGTCCGGATATTTGCACCGCTTTTTTTGCTGCTTACATACTGAAAAACAATTTGTTACACTGGGGTGCAACCGTCTTCCGGCCGGGAAGTGCGGCAGTCAGAGGTATATAGCGACATGATCAGTGAGGAGACAGATATGGAGTGTTTGATGGACCACATTGTATTGAATGTGGAGGATGTTGAAAAAATGGCTGCATTTTATTCGCAGGTGCTGATGCTGGAAACGGAGCGGCTCTCCGCGTATCGTGAGGGGAAAGTGCCGTTTCCGTCGGTGCGGATGAATCCGGATACGATCATTGATCTGTTTCCCAAAGACCTGTGGCAACAGGAAGGGGATGCCCCCGGCCCGGGCCGGGAAAACCTGAATCATTTCTGCCTTGCGATGGAAAAGGACGCGTGGGAGGCCCTGACCGGGCGGTTAAAAACCGATAATATCCCTTTGGAGGAAGGGCCTGTAAAACGCTGGGGCGCCAGGGGAACCGGTACATCCGTATATTTCCGGGACCCGGAAGGCAATTTTATTGAAGCAAGATATTATGAAAGTTTCTGACAGGTCCGAACCCGGCTTTCAATAAAACAAAGAAACGCCTATCCCCCGTATCCTATAAGTGCCTGACATCATAAAATTAAAAAACGTATCCGGTTTGCCTGCGCTTGTCTTGGATCAGGTTTGTCCGGCAGTGGATTTTTTAATATCAATGATTTTGGAGCGCAGATAAGGTTTGGTTTCGTACCGGGTGATTCGGGTGAGGTCATGGGCAAGACGGGCCAGTTTATTAATTTCACCGTAAATGGCGGCCACGGCATTGTTGGTCTCTGGGTCCAGGTTGTCCTTGGATGACAGGATTTCACAATATCCCATGATGACCTGGAGGGGCTGGCTGAGTTCATGGCATACCCCGCCCGTGGTTTCAAGGACTGTGGCCAGTTTTTCCTTTTCAAGCCTCACCCGTTCATGGGTCCGCTCCTGGGTAAGGTCCTGGATGGAGAGCAGGGCGACCTGCCTGCCGGCCAGTTTCAAGGGCTTTGTGGAAAATCTCAGGATCCGGGTTCCCTTGTGCTTGAGAACCTTTGTGGTTTCGATCATGAACCTGGGCTGGCGGTTGGACAGGGTATCTTCAAGCGCCTCCTTGAACCGGCACCTGGAACAGTCCTCGCTGAATCCGCACCCCTTTGGGGTCCGCTCATGGTTGATACAGGAAAACGCCTCCCCGGCAATCAGCCCGATCAACTGCTCTTTGTCTTTGTTGGTGAATTCAAGAGAAACTTTGTTGGCCAGGAGAATGTTTCTGTTCCGGTCAATGACCAGGATTGCCAGGGGCAGGGCATTGATGATTTCCAAAAGCCCCTCCCGGGTATATTCCCTGAGAGGCCTAACCATTTTTCCAGCGGGCTATTTTTTCAAATGCAGTTGTGGCGGCATCCATGAGATCTGCCATGCTGACCGGCTTTTTAAAGTAATCGTCAAACCCGGCATCCCGGCAGTCCGAGAGCTCAAAAAGGGATGCATATCCGGTCAGGGCGTACAGGATGGCCATGGGCATCCGTTTTTTTATGGTGCGGCAAAGGTCTATGCCGTTCATTTCGGGAAGGTTCAGATCGAGAAACATGACATGGATCTCTTCTTTTTTAAGAATATCAAGGGCATCTTCGGCACTGGCGGCTGTTTTGATGCGGTACCCCTTTTTGGTGAAGGCCAATTCAAACATGTTTAATATGGTTGTTTCATCGTCAACAACAAGTATGGTTTTTTCAGACATGGGTTTCCCCTTTGTAAAAAATTCTTTATCCGAATGGGTTAATTGGCTTCCGCCAGCTGGAATAGACCGTGGATGTCCAGAATAAGCCCGACCCTGCCGTCGGCCAGGATGGCACCGCCTGAAAATCCCTGGATGCCCTCAAGGTTGCCGCCCAGGCTTTTGATGACATATTCATCTTTGCCCAGAAGCTCGTCAATGAGCAATGCTTTTTGCTCGTCTTTTGACTCCACGACAACCGCCAGGCAGTCCCAGGCGTTTTTTGTCTCTTTTTCATCGGTGTAAAGGTGGCTTAACCGGACAATGGGGATGAGACGTTCTCTTTCTTTGATCAGTTCTCCTTTGCCTTCAACCGTAAAGCAGTTTTCCTGTTCCGGTTTAAAGGCCCGCTGGATGGCGGTGGTGGGGATGACGTACTTTTCTTTGCCCACCCGGACCAGCATACCATCGATGATGGCAAGAGTCAGGGGAAGGCTGATGGTGAATTTGGTGCCGCGGCCTTTTTCAGATTCGATTTTCAGGTGGCCCCGGAACCGCTCTATACCGGCCTTGACCACATCCATGCCCACCCCTCTGCCGGAGACATCTGTGATCTGTTTTGCGGTAGAGAAACCGGGCTGGAGGATCAGGTCGTAGATCTGGGCATCGGTAAGCTGGTCAGTGTCTGATACCAGGCCGGACTGGATGCCTTTTTCCAGGATGCGGTCCCGGTCAAGGCCCTTGCCGTCATCCTGGATTTCAATGATGATATGCCCGCCTTTGTGGTACGCGCTTAAATGCACGGTTCCCTTTTCCGGCTTTCCAGCTTCCTTGCGCAGGTCCAGTGGCTCAATGCCGTGGTCTACGGAGTTCCGGATCATGTGGACCATAGGCTCGTACAGGGCATCCACCACATTCCTGTCGATTTCGGTTTCCTCACCGCTCATGGTGAGGCCCACAGGCTTGCCGGATTTTTTGGACAGGTCCCTGACCAGCCGGATCATCTTCATGAAGGTGGCCTTGATCGAGATCATCCGCATGGACATGGCAATGTGCTGCATGTTGGATACGATCTGTCCCAGCTGGGTAACGCTCTGGATGAGTGAGGGGTCGTTGGATACCTTTTGTTTGAGCATGGACTGGGCAATGACCAACTCCCCGGCATAGTCAACCAAATCGTCCAGTTTTTCCGTATTGACCTTGACCTGGGCTGCCACTTTCCGTTTTTCTGTTTTCTGCTCAATCAGGGCCTGGACCACCTGGGACGGTTCTGCCTTGTTTTCTTCGACCAGGAGTTCGCCGATCTTTTTTTCCGGCTGGGTTTTCTGGGCTTCCAGGGTTTCTTCCAGGCTCTGTTCGTCAATTACCCCCTGCTTTACGAGGATTTCACCCAAAGGAGCGCCACCACCCGATGTCAGCCGGGTGTGAATGACCTGGAGCTTTTCCCTGAGCTGGGTGACATCAAGATCATGATCCGGTAGTTTCACCCCTTTGCCAACGCCTTGTTTCACCCGCTCAATGAGGTTCTTGAGCATATCAACGGATTCCAGGATCACATCTGTGGCCGTGTCGTTGATCATGAATTCGCCGCTTCTGGCGCTGTCCAGGAGATTTTCCGTTGTATGGGCCAGCTGGTTTATTTTTTTCAGGGATAAAAAGCCGGCCACCCCTTTGATGGTATGGACCGGTCTGAAAATATTATTGATGATTTCCGTGTCTGTGGGGTCCTGCTCTAGTTCGACCAGGTGGACTTCAATAGCGTCAAGATTTTCTTCGGCTTCGGAGACAAAATCCATGAGGATCTCAAGATCTTCCCCGGATATGGGCTCAGGCTCCCGGCTGTCATCTGGCGCGGCCTCTGCCGTCAGAAGTGTTTCGTCCGGAGGGGCGGGTTGGGTTGGGGGCTCGTCCCCGGACGGCTGGCCGGACAGGATGGAAGAGTCAAGGATCGAAATCACATCCTTGGTTTCAAAAGTGAACTCAGTCCCTTTTTTCATGTGGCGGAACAGGGCCTCCAGAAGGAGAAGCGCGTCTTCCAGGGGCTTGGTGCGGTTCATGGTTTCAAGAGTCATGTTTTCGACAAAATGCCGGCAGGATTCCACAACCTGGTAAAAGGTGTCCGAGTCGGTTTGCTTGGCAGCAACGGACAATTTTTCCAGCAACACGATCATACTGCCCAAATCCGGTGTCTCACCCGGACAGAACTCACCAATGAGTTTTGAAAATTGTTTTAACAGTATTGACAGATCTTCCAGAACGGCTTTTTTATCCACAACGCTTTCCTCCAAAGGGCATTTCGACGCCTAATCGTTAATCTGGACGACACCGTTTGTCAAGCATTTTGATCAATTCCGTGGTTTCCGGCTTGGTCACATAGTTATCCGCCTGGACTTTATGGCACTTGGCTTTCATCTGTTTATTGATCAGGGATGAAAACATGATCACATGGATATCTTTGAGCTGGGGATCCTGTTTTACCTGGCGGCACAGGGTCAGGCCGTCCATTTTGGGCATCTCGATATCCGTGATCAGGACGGTCTTGCGAAGTTTTTCCGGTGTGGGGTTCTGGTAATTGGTCCTGAGATATGCAAAGGCAAGTTCGCCGTTGATAAAATCGGCAATATGGATAAATCCGGCATTGTTCAGGCTTTTGATCACGGATTTTCGCATCAGCGGAGAATCTTCTGCAAAAAGGATTTCAATCTGGTCCCGGGGAATCTCCTCTTTCTGGAGAATGACCTCATCCGCCACTTCTTCAAGAATGAGATCGGGAAAAATAGAGGCCAGAATGTGCTCCAGGTCCAGTACCAGGATCTGGGTGTCTTCCACATGAACGGATCCGGTAAAACAGGAGTTGGTTTCCAGCATGACATCCATGGGAACAAATTCCTTCCATGACATCCTGTAGATCCGTTTGACGCCCTGAACCTTGAAGCTGTTCACCGAGTTGTTGAACTCGGTCACCACGATGATTTCACGGTCGCTTTTTTTCGTAATCTCCACGTCCAGTATATGGGAAAGGTCCATCAGGGGGATGGTCTGGTCCCGGTAAAGGTACATGCCGGAAATGCCGGGAGGAGATTCGGGCAGGGGAGTCACCAGCTCAGGGTCATACTGCTGAATGGACTGCACCTTGGCGACGTTCATCCCAAAGGCCTGGTCCCCCACAAAAACAGTCAGCAGCTCCATTTCATTGGTGCCGGACTCCAGTAAAATGCCTGAGTTGGTAACTGTGCTGATCGTCATTTTTTTCTCCTTAAATCTGGAAATTATTGTCCGGAAACGCCTTTTTCACAGGGTCCCATGATGAATCTCCGGATGCTCCGAATGGCCGGGCAGGTATGGCGGTGTTCAGATGTGGGAGGCAAGTGGTTTTCCGGTGGCCCAATGGGGTGTTATGTTTTTTTTCCACATCATCCCTGTTCCGGATGTCATTGTTTTTTAGGGTATTGGATTTATTTTTCTGATAAAGATCATAAAAGAAAAGCCCTGGTTTGGTCAAGGCAGGTGCCGGAATAAGCAAGGGCCGGGCCCGGACCCCGGTTTGCACAGGAAAGGGGGCCATGTCTGCGGCCGGGAAAAAGCATGTGCCGGAAACTGCTTGTAAACGCCGCGAATTCAACAGCTTAAGGTCTTGGTATGGCATTCTTACATCCCACCCTTATAATTCGTATATGATAATCAGGCCAGATGCCGGTCTGTGTATAGGCGCTTCGGAAAATCAACGTGTTTGCCTGCCAGGGTATTGGTTTTCTGAACGTAATGAAATAGTGAAGCTGTATTAACCTGTTTAATGTATCATATAAAAAAGCGGCATGCAAAGAGAATACAGGTGTTTCCGCCGGGAAAACGATTTATTTCCGGGGGTTTTCCTTTCGCCACTGCCGTGGGCTTTTATACCTTTTTCCCAGGGACCATATACCCAGGTTTTTCTGCCTGGCATATGCCTGTGCCTTTTTATAAGGTGTAATGTCCAGTGCCGGGGCGATCCTGCCCTGGTAAACTTCGGCAAGGCCCATGCGGAGCATTTCAAGGTTGATGTTGAGACCGTCTGAAAAGACCTCTGCCAGGATGCGGTTGTACCCGCCTGTACCATATTGGGTGAGCACGACGTCCTTGTCCAGGATCATACCGGCCAATGCGTCACGGGCCTTTTGGCTGAACGGCTGGTCCTGCAGCCCTTTTCTGCCGGTCTCAGGTGTGTCTATGCCCACAAGCCTTACCCTGAACGCAAGGCCGGCTCCGTTGACCTGGATGGTGTCGCCGTCAAAGACCTGGACCACCCTGAACCGTTCTCCCTGGGGAAGCGGGGTTTCTTTTTCTTCCATCCGGACCGCATGGCCCTGGGATGGCGGGGCAATATTGGATACATGGCGGATGCCGTTCTGATCGGTCCATATGTAAATGTCGGCTGCAGCCCGTGCTGCCATACCTGCAAAGATGAAGGATATCAAAGCAGAAACAAGGCAAATGCGTTTAAAATAACCGTGCATGATTCCCCCGGCATCGTGGAAAGATGGGAAAATTATAAAAGAAAAAAGAGCCGGAGACAACGGGAAACGAAATCGTTTGGGCATCGCAGCCACAAGAACACCGATCAGAGCGACCCGATGGGAAACCGGTACAAGCCCCCTGCTGCTGAACCGGGGGCTTGTGCCGAAATCTTTTGATCCGTATCAGGCTTCCGTGAAGCAGGTGCCGTTAAAGCAGCAGGTGAAAATTTTTTTCATCTCTTCGGCAGACGGAGTCCTGGGGTTTGTACCCGTACAGGGATCGGCCAGTGCATTCCGGACCATATCCTCCAGCTTTGCATCCCACTCTTCGGGAGCGATGCCGTATGCCTTGAAGCTGTCTTCAATATCAAGGGTGTTGCGAAGTTTTTCAATCTCCCGGGCGAAATCTTCAGAGGTTTCCCCGCCCAGAATCCTGGCCAGCAATTCGTACTTGCCGGTGTCGCGGCTGTTGTACCGGATGATATTGGGCATCAGGATGGCATTGGCCCGGCCGTGGGGAATGTCGAACATACCGCCCACCTGGTGGGAAATAGCGTGGACAATACCGAGAATGGCGTTGGAAAAAGCCATTCCGGCAAAGCAGGAGGCGTCATGCATGGTTTGGCGGGCTTGTATATCATCACCGTTTTGGCATGCCCGGGGCAGGGTGTCAAAGATCATGCGAACCGAATCCGTTGCCAGGGCATCGGTGTAAGGGGTTGCCAGTGCGGCCACAAATGCCTCAACGTCATGGGAAAGTGCGTCCATGCCGGTATCGGCGGTGACATTGGGGGGCATGGTCCGGGCCAGTTCCCCGTCTACAATGGCGATGTCGGGACAGATTTCATAGGAGACCAGGGGATACTTGATCCCCTTTTTGATATCGGTGATAACTGCAACACAGGTGGCTTCGGTCCCGGTGCCGCTGGTGGAGGGAATGGCCACAAAACGCGCCTTTTTCCTCAGGGGTTTGATGGAAAAGGGCGCGGTGATTTTTTCAAACCGCGCGTCCGGGTGTTCGTAGAATACCCAGATGGCCTTTGCCGCGTCAATGGCTGAGCAGCCGCCGAGACCGACGATGAGGTCCGGATTTTCCCGGTTGAAAAATGCCACTCCCCTCATTACCGTTTCCACGGACGGATCACTTTCAACGCCTTCGAATATGGCGGAATCAATGCCGGCTGCTTTTAAAAGGTCCACGGCTCTGTCAAGAACGCCCTCACGCCTCATTGAGCTGCCGCCTGTAACGATAACCGCTTTTTTGCCTGTGGCGTCCCTAAGATTTTCAAGGGAACCTGGGCCGTGAAATGTTTGCCGGGGAACAATAAATGATGCCATGTGTTATCTCCTCATGTGTTTTGATGCTTTGATTGAAACGCCGGTAAAGGGTCGGGGATGATCCCCCGCCTGTCCGGTGGTTTGACGGAATTACGGCATTGCCGGCCGGTTTGGACGGATGCCGGTGAAATATGGGGAGAATATACGGGATTCAATGGGGCAAAGGAATATCATATTCTCTTTAAATATTGCCTGATTCTCTTATTTGTATGTTTTTAGTTAAATTTTGTGTGCTTTTTTATGCCTATATATGGTATCTGGAATAATTTTTGTGAACCTGACCTTTGTGAATCTGGAGGAGAGCGATGCCATCTGCGATGATCGGGCTGCTTGACCGGCTGATAAAAAAAGACCTTTTCACGGATTCAAAGCTGCCGGGAGTCCGGTTTTTCAAATGCACCCACCATATCCCCCGCTCTCCGCTGGTGTACGATCCCGGCCTGTTTATCGTGGCCCAGGGGCAAAAGACCGGATACTTGGGGGACAGGGTGTTTCGGTACGACGCCAACAACTATCTTGTGACATCGGTTCCCATGCCTTTTGAGTGTGAGACGTTTGCACGTAAAGACGCCCCGTTTCTGGGGCTTTACATTGATATTGACATGTCTGTTCTCCATGAGTTGATCGGCATCCTGAACCGGGGGGCGGCGTCTTACGGCATCCGGATGGGCGATTTGCCCAAAGGGGTGGGATCGGCCGGACTTGACGAGGATATGGGCGATGCCGTGGTCCGGCTCCTGAAATGCCTGGGGTCGGACACGGAAGCCAGGATTCTCGGCCCGGGCCTGGTCAAGGAAATTTTGTACCGGGCCCTTTGCGGGGCCCAGGCCCCCTCCCTTTATGCCCTGGCCGCCCATGACGGTAATTTTGCCAGGATCTCCCAGGCGCTCCATTCCATACACAACGGGTATGCATCAAAGATTGACGTGGAGCAGCTGTCCGGAATGGCCGGGATGAGCGTGTCTACATTTCACCGTATTTTCAAGGAGGTTACCTTGGAATCCCCGATCCAGTACCTGAAGAAAATACGGTTGAATAAGGCCCGGGATTATATACTGAACAACCGGATGAAAATTTATATGGCTGCGGACAGTGTCGGGTACGAAAGTGTGTCCCAGTTCAGCCGGGAGTTCAAGCGGTACTTCGGGCACAGTCCTGCAGATGTGGTCAGAAACTCCCGGATGCCTGCAAAGGGGTAAAAAGACGGGCCCCGGCCCTTTTCCGGTTTCTAACCTGCCTTTTTCTCATTGGGCAGAAACAGGGTGAAGACGACCAGGAGAACCAGTGCTGCGGTGATGAGGCTGTAAAGCCAGACAAAGGTGCCTGTGGCGTCCTTGAGCCAGCCCCCGAGAAAGTTGCCGGAAATTCCCCCGGCCCCATGGACAATATTGGCCAGGGCAAAAACCTTTACCCCCACTGAAGGGGTGTTGACTTTGCTGATATAGGCGGGAATCAGGCCGAAAACAGAGTAAAACGCAAGCCCGAAGAGCAGACCTGCCACGGGGAGGAGCCCGCTGCCGGGAAAAAAGATCAGGACCAGTGTGGCAAGCACGGTGGCACCGTAGGCGATCACAAGGCTGACGCAGATGCTGAACCGGTCCGCGATATATCCCATGAAAAGTCCGCTGACCACACCCGGAAGGGCGATACATGACCAGATCAGGGTCGCGGTTTCCACTGAAAACCCAAGTTCATCCCTGAAGTAGGGGGACAGGTAGGTCTGGAACGGATTGTAGCAGAACGCACTCAGGAAGTAGAGAAGCATTACCAGTATGGTGCCGGGCGTCAAGATGGTCCGGAGCCGCCCGGGAGAGGACGCTGTTGCCGGGGACGGCCCCGGGGTGTCCGTGTCCGGATGGGCAAATACCCCGATCCTGCGTAGAAGGATGCCACTGACAACCAGGACGGCAGCAGCAATCGTGCCCACTGCCATCCAGGCCCAGCGCCAGGTGTAGTGGGTAACAACATAAGGAACCATCACACTTGCAGCCATGACCCCTATGCTTTGCCCGCCGCAGATAAACCCGATGACCCGGCCATGGTATTTTTTGGGGATAAACCGGCCAACGATATCCACCATGGGAATATACACGGTGGCGGCACAGGCTCCGATCAGGGTCATGAACGCGCCGACGGCCAGAGGGGTGCGGGCGGATGCCATGCCCCAGAAACAGGCCGTGCAAACCACCACGGATAGAAAGACCACCCGACCGGACCCGATCCTGGGAATCAGGAAGATACTCATGAGTGACGCCGTGAGAAACCCGCCGCGGACAAAGGCGGAAATGGTGCCGACAGCCGTATAGCTGAACCCGATTTCGGTTTTCATGTCCGGCACCACCATGGAAAACAGGTCAATGGCAAACCCGTAATTGATGGCAATATAACCGGCAAAGATAATGCTGATGGCGATCATGGTACGGCGGACGATGTCCTTTTGAGGGGGTGCCAGGGCGTTGGTCTCTGTATTCATGGCTGTGGGCGCAGTGCTCCTGTGGGGTTTCCTGTTGAATCGTCTGGGCCGGGGACCGGGCCGGATCTGTCCATCCGCACCGGACAGCGTTATCCGGCCAGTGCGGTTTCCACGACCAGGTCCGGGCTTCCGGACAATGTGGCAAGAATGGTCCGGTCAAGAAAAAGGGAGGCATCATTACCCACGGTGACAATGCGGTCCCGGACCTCCATTTCCACGGTCTTTCGGCTGGTTCCGGCAAATACTCCCAGTTCCTGAACACGGGTTTTGAGTGTTTCAACCGCCCACTTTTCAGCATCTTCGATCCTGGTGAACGATTTTGCCCCGGCAAGGCCGTCAACCCTGAATCCGCCGGTGTCTCCCGGAAGAATGGTTGCTTTTTGCCGGATCATGATGTGGCTGGATATGGCGCCCAGGGCATTGGCCACATCCGCATCTTCGGGAATGATCACCTCGGCGCTCAGGCGCTTTCCCGCATTGGGCAGGAAAAAGTGCGTAGGCGCACCAATGCCGATCACCGGATGTTCAAGGGTTGCACTGATGTGGTAGCCGTCCCCGGCGCCGGACAGCATACATTCAACCAGATGTCCGGCCAGCCCGCTTTCCATTTCCTGTCCGGCCAGTCCCTTTTTGAGAAACTGCTTTTTCAACAGCTCTTTTGCCAGTGTTTTTTCAAACAATTCCAGGAGATGGTCCACAAACGCCTCCGGGTCCATGCCCGAGGCCCGGGCCATGAGTGCGGCCACCTGCCGGGCCGGGTCCGGCCGCCATTTGGTAAACCGGCCCGTGATATGCAGAAGGTCGGTGGGGGTCAGGCCGGACCGCTGCACCAGTCCGCTTCCTTCAAGCCGTTGCAGGGCCAGGTGGCCAGGGGATAACAGGTTGAGGGCCGAAGCCAGTTCTTCCAGGGCATGGGGGCGCCGGCAGAGGATGTCATATATGCGTGCCTCTGCCGGTGTGGGATCAAAGGGGATGTTTCCTTTCATGGCAACCAGTATGGTATGGGGCGGAACGGCAAAAGGAGACCGCCTGGTACTTGCCTCCATGAACGACAGTGCCTCGCCCACGCCCCGGACTGACCGGGCATCCGCCCAGACCAGGGGGGCGACCCGCCTGGGGCCGATCACAGGGCCTGTTTTTTCCCAGCGGATCAGACTGTCCCCGCCCAGGCCCACAGTCTGCATGTCAAGGGCCTTGACATGGGTGGCAATACCTCCCACACATGCCCCGCTTTCACAAATATCCACAAGGCCGCCGGCCAGGTCGGCCGTATCTGTGGTGGTGCCGCCGATGTCGACCACCACGGCATCCTCCAGTCCGGTCAGGAGCCTGGCCCCGGCCACACTGGCTGCGGGTCCGGAGAGAATGGTCTCCACCGGCCGCTCTTTGGCCATGGCCGAGGACATCAGGGTTCCATCCCCCTTGACCACCATGACAGGAGCGGTAATGTTCTGCTGCCCGAGCACGGTATCCAGTTCCCGGAAAAATTTCATCATCCTGAGAATGATCCGGGCATTGAGCACGGCGGTCTGGGCCCGGACCACAAAGTTGAGAAGGCCGGACAGTTCATGGCCGCAGGTGACGGCCAGGCCGGTTTCTTCCCTGATGATTTTTTTTACGGCTAGTTCATGGGCCGGGTTGGCAGAACCGGCATAGCCTGAGACGGCAAACGCGGCCACCTTGTGGTGCGCGACCATCTGCCTTGCCGCTCTCCGGATTTCGTCGGGGTCCACAGGTTCTTTTTCCCGGCCGTTGATATCCAGCCGTCCCTTGATAAATGCCTTGGGATTGTGGGAAATATTCCTGCCCGCATCGCTGTTGTTCCCGGGCATGAGGATCAGGCCGGCCTTCTGGCCTTCGTTTTCCACAATGGCGTTGGTGGCAAGGGTGGTGGAGACTGAGACCAGTTCAACCCGGGAGAGGACTGCGCTGTCCAGACCGGACAATACCTCGCCGATACCAAGGGAGAAGTCCCACTTGGTGGTCAGGGCCTTGTTTTTGCTGTGCAGGGTTTTGGCGTGAAAATCGTAAATCGCCGCATCCGTGTATGTGCCCCCGGCATCAATGCCTAGTCCGTACCGGATGGAAAGGCCCTTGTTTTCCGATGCATCCAGCACAAAACACCGCTTTTCCGGTGCCTTGCCTGCATCGCGGTCTGTGGCCGGGGAGGCGGACAAGCCGTTTTCCACAGCGGAATATACCGTCACATATCCCGGGGGAACCACAAGGATATCATCATCAGACGCGGTGGCCGTTACCAGCCGCGTCATCAGTGACAGATCCCCGTTAATCTTCTGGAAAGCCCAGTCATACTTGTCCGCCATTTCCCTGGCATGTCTTTCCGGCCGGTCTGTGTTTCCGGTGCCGGTGTCGATGAATGCGGCCCGCTGGTAATTTTTCTGCCAGGTATTGAAAAAACGGATGATTTCCCTGCCGCTTTTCTCACCGTAGGTATCCGTGATCTCCTTACATCCCATTGCTTTTGAACCGACCCATACCCGATCGGACTTTTCCTTGCGGGGGGCTGTGTTTTCCATGTACCAGCCCGAGGAAATATAAAAAGTGCCCGGGTATTTTTCAAATTCCGCCTTATAGGCCTGGTTACTGCCCAGGAACAGGGAAATACAATCATGGACCCTTGGAAACGCAAGGGGAACCCCAGGGGCGCGAATTCCCACCGTACCCTTGCCGCACAGCCCGTATCCCACGATGATCCTCCGGCAGGATGTATCCTGTGAGGCCTGGTCAATGGCTTCCTGGAGCCGTTTTTTTAATTCGTCGGGACGATCGTGCAGGCCGCCGGGAAGGAACTTCTTTTTAAAGGAGAGGTTCTGTTTTTCCGCGATATGGCGGATGTCCTTTCCCAGAACACCGCAGCCGATAAAATAAATACTTGCTGATGCCCCCATGTGTCAGGCTCCTTTGCATGAACGCGCCCGCTGATGAACGCCTGGTGGTGCGTCCTGATGGTTTTTGATTCCCGGGCCGGGGAGTCCCGGCACCTGTTCCCTATTCCAGCCGTTCCCGGATGATGTCCAGGTTGGCATCTGTTAGCGATGCATCCAGGCAGATGACCTTTTTGTCTTTTCCGCTTGCCCGGACCACTTGATCATATACGTGGTGGGTGGCGAAAATTACATCGCATTTGGATATCATGGCTTTGAGGCCCCTGGTGTCGTCCGCCCCCGCCCATATGGTGTTCAGGGAGACCCGGCCGGAAAGGTGAACCCCTTTGCAGGTGGATCTGGCTGCCAGGTTGTTCACGCAGACAAAGCCCACAGTGGTGCCCTGGGGCAGCCTGACGATTTCGTTAAGGACGCGTCCCACCGGCGTCAGGATGATTCCGGTGACCTCCACCCCCTGCTTTTCCGCAAACGGCAGGATCACATCAATGTAGTTGAGGCTGGTCACCACAAGATCAACCCCTTCCAGTGCCTCTTCCGCGCATTTGGGAGACTGCTCGATGTCCTCCACAAGCAGGCTTTTCACCTTGACGCCCAGGGCTGACACCAGTTTTTTTCCGACCTCGTCAATGGTCATCCGGTTGCACCATACCATGAGGATGGTTTTGGCCGGCCCTGACGTGTGGGCAGCCAGGGCGCTGAAAAACTGGTCTGCAATTTCATCATTGGTAAATCCCATCTCTTTTGCCCGGGAAAAGGTGTCATCCATGATCCGGTTGAGAGATGCGGTGTTCCTTGTGGTGACGGCTTCACTGACCACGGTTCCGGCCCCCCTGTTGCTGGTTAAGACGCCTTCGGATGAGAGTTCCGCATATGTGGCGGCCACGGTATTCCGGTTGACTGAAAGGATGGCTGACATATCGCTGCACGAGGGCATGGACTGGCCCGGAAGCAATATGCGGGAATGGATCATTCCCCGGATTTGTCTTTTCAGTTGCTCTTTGATCGATAGCGGCAGTTTTTTATTGATGGTGAATTTCATATTGTACTAATACAATAGTATATTGGGTGATGTCAACAGGAAGATGATGATGTGTGAAGGAAAATAAACCCGGGCCTATGCCGCCACGGCCATCAGAGATGCCCGTAAATCCGGGGGGTTTTTATTTTTTTGCCGATGCCCCTTGCTGACCGGGCATAAATGACGCATCTTTATGCGACGCACAATGATAATAATTCTCTCCGGCGGAGCGGCCCGGTCCTCTGCTGAGAAATACATGGGGTAACATATATGCGGTTGAGACGGTTTGGATGGATACTATCTTTTTTGGGACTGGTAATGCAGGTATCCGGCCGGTTTCACGGCATTGCGGAAGAGTTTGGCGCACTGCCCCATGAGATCATGCCTGATGCGACCCGTTTTGTGTATGTCATCGGTGGAAGCGCCATTCTGATTCTGGGCCTCGGGATTGTGTCCTATACTAAAAAAAGGTCGGTGTTCTGGGCATTCACAGGCCTTTTCTCTTTTATCGGCTTTGGGATTGTTGCGGTGCTGGAAGATAACAACGCCCTCCCTCCCCACAATAAATAATACGGAACACAAACGTATCAAAGCGGCGGCAGTGCCGCAGCCGTAAAAATCACCGCAGACCAGTTCTTTTCGTCCCTGTCCCAGCGCCGTTTGAATCCGGCTTCCCGGTAATGTGATATCAACTCTGCTTTTTCCCAGGTGCGGATGCCTGAGAAAATCAGGGCGGCACCGGGGGCAACCACGGCAGCAACCAGAGGGGCCACTTGTTTGAGTGTGGGCAGTCTCAAGTTGGCGCAGACCAGGGAGAGCATGGGGGGATCAGGCGCCATGAGATCGTCGATCACGGTAATGCGGCTGTCCAGGTGGTTGGCGGCAATATTCCGCCTGGCTTCGCTCACGGCATTGGCATCAATTTCCCATGCCCGGCACGAGGCCATGCCGGCCAGACATACGGCAATGGCAAGAATGCCCGAGCCGGTGCCGATGTCACCTGCCCGGCCCCCGGCAAGGCCCGAAGCATCCGGCATGTTGAAAAAAAGGTGTTCAATGGCCTGAAGGCAGAGCCGGGTGGTGGGGTGGTGGCCGGAACCGAATGAGATTCCCTGGAAAATCCTGATATCAAAGCGGCCGGCACCGGCCTTGTGGGAAATGCCCGGCGGAACAATAAAAAACCGGTCCGTGATCCGGACCGGTTTTGAAAAACTCTGCATGACATAGGTGGACCCGTAAAGGTCCTGGTAGGCAAGGGTCTGGTCATCCACCAGGGATTTGAGGACCTGCTTTGCCTGCCGCGGGGAAAGGGAAAGGGTTTGGGCGATCCGGCGGATGTATGCCCGGGCGGTCAGGTTAGTTTCTGCATCAAACAGGATGTCCAGGACCGCATCCCGGTCAAAGGGAATCATGCCCCTCTTTTCTGAGCAGTTCCGCATACCAGGCGGCAAATTCAAACATGCCCCGGATTTTTTCCTCTTCATTGATGATGCCCAGGCACATTTCAAAAGCACCCTGGGCAAATGAATTGGAGTATTCCTCATGGTCCACGGAAGAGAGGAATTCCCGGATCAGCACCTGGGAGGTCCGTTTGGTCTTGTCTTTGCGGATATCAATGGGATCTTTGGGCTCCTGAAACGGATCCCATTGCTCATACCCTTTTTTCAGGATCTGGCGCTGGCCCCGCTTGCCCATGGCGTCGAATATGGCTTTTTTCTTCTCTTCAATCTCTTCGGGGCTGAAATGGTTGTCCATCTGTCTGGTTCCTTATTGTTTTACCCCAAGGTAGGCATCGTTAAAATCCGTGACCATGGCCATGGAGACCGGAATCAATAGTTCGTGCATCCGGATGTTTTCGGATTTGATATCCCTAACCAGTTCGGCGGAAAGCAATTGGAGCTGGGTGTAAATTTTATCCATGTTCAGGGTGGGGTATGCGTTGCCCTGAACAAAGTTGGTCCGGCCGCAGATGTGGGAGGCGCCTGCCGTGGATGTGGGCATGCCGTAAACCCGGCAGGTGATGGGCCGGTTGTCGTACATCTGGCAGAGGTTGTCCTGGCCGAGCAGGGGACAACGGACCCGTTCCTGGGACATGCGACCGACGATTTCCAGTTCCTGTTCTCCTTTTTTAACCTCTTTGAAGGCGGTCCGTTTCATTTTGGCCAGGGCCCGGTCGGTTTTATCGGCAACCGCGATCAGGTCTGCCTTTTCGCTGCCGGAAAAGTGTTCCTTGAACTTGTGGTTCAGGTAAAGGGCCTCGATCAGGGTCAAATCAAAAATCGCATAACAGCAATCCGCGCATTTCTCCCTGCAAAATACCTCTTTGGGGTATTCCTGTTTTACCCGGTCAAATAACTGGTCTACCATCTGAACGATGGCTTCGTACTTTACAAAATGTTGTGTCAAATCTAATGCCATGAGTGTTCCTTTATTTTCCTATGCAAAAGTTGTCAAAAATCGCATCCAGTATATCTATAGAGGCGGTTTCTCCCGTAATTGTTCCAAGAGAATCAATGCTGTTCTTAACATCCAGTGCCAGGGTTTCCTCTTCCTGGCCCCCGGCCATGCCCGTGTGCACGGACGCAAGGTGGCCAAGGGTCAGAGTTAATGCGTTTTTATGTCTCAGGTTGGGGATGACGGCGTCGTTCTCCAGGTCAAGGTTCCGGATGCAGTATTCCATGAGCCGCTGTTTGAGGCGGTCAATCCCCTGGTTCATCAGGGCGGAAATTCCAACCACGGGAATGTGGGCGAGATGGTCGGGCGGCGCTGGAAGGGCGGAGGTTTCTTTATCGGCCAGGTCCATTTTATTGATGACGAATATGGCCTTCTTTTCCGGGGGAATGGTTTTGGAAAAGAGTTTTTCGCTAAATGGCTTTTCCGGCTCTCCCAGGTAGAGCACGATGTCTGCCTCGGAAATATGGTCCCTTGCCTTTTCAATCCCGATGATTTCCACAAGATCGTCGGTCTCGTGGATGCCGGCAGTGTCAATGACCACAAAGGGAATGCCTTCGATGTTCAGCCCCTCCTCAATGGGGTCCCTTGTGGTGCCGGGTATGGCCGTGATAATGGATTTTTCCTTATTGAGCAGCCGGTTCATGAGGCTGGACTTGCCCACATTGGGCTCTCCGCAGATGGCCACCCGGATGCCGGCTTTAAGAAAGCAGGCATCCTCATACTGCTGAATCAGGTCCCGGCACCGATCCATGACCAGCTCCAGACCGGCCTTGTCATCTTCTGAAAACGAAAACGGGGTCACCTCGTCGGGAAAGTCAATGGCGGCTTCCAGCCGGGACAGCAGATCCACCAGGATATCGCGCATCTGGTGGATGTCATCTTTGAGCGATCCCAGGTTCTGGGACGCGGCAAACCTGAGCGAGGAATCGGACCGGGCATTGATGATATCGGCCACAGCCTCGGCCTGGGTCAGGTCGATACGGCCGTTTAAAAAGGCGCGTTTGGTAAATTCCCCGGGATCTGCGGGCCGGGCGCCCCGGTCAAAAACCAGTGCAAGTATCCGCCGCAGCACAATGGTGCCCGAATGGGCCTGGATTTCCACCACATCCTCTGCCGTATAGGACCTGGGGGCTTTCATGGAGATGACAAGCACCTCGTCCACCACATCGCTGCCGTCCAGGATGTACCCGTGGGTCACCCGGTGGGAATCAAACCCCTGGGGTGTTGTGCCGGGGCTCCGGGAGGTAGAGAATATGGCTGCCGCAATCTTCTCCGCCCGGGGACCGGATATCCTTATGACACCGATCCCACCGCTCCCATAAGGCGTTGCTATTGCGGCAATAGTATCTGTCATCTATCTCCTGGATCGCTTCTTTCCCCTGTAGGCGTTTTTCTTTTTGGGGAAAATAACCAGGCGCCTGTAATAGCCGTCTCCCATGCTCTGGGTCCGGACCTGGTTGTCATCCTTGAGGGCCAGGTGGACAATCCGCCGGTCCTGGGCGCTCATCTGGTTGATGGTGGCGGGCCGGCCGGTCTTTTTGGCTTTTTCCGCCATTTTATAGGCCAACTGCTTCAGGTTGGTCTTGCGGGTTTCCATATACCCTTCGATATCCACCCTGACCCTGACCCGGGCCTCGCTTTTCCGGTTGATGATCTTATCAACCAGGAATTGCATGGCATCCAGGGTCTGACCTTTGCGGCCGATGAGAATGCCGGCGTTGCCCCCGGTGATCTGGAGGGTGAGGTGGTCCTGATCGGTGATTGCTTCAATATGGGCATCGTCGGTGATCAGATCCGCCATCTTCTGAAGGGCTTCCTTGCCCAGGTCAATGGATTCCTGGGTGACGTCAACCGGCGGGGGCACGTCCTCCTGATCTATTTGAGGCCTCTGCCGCTTTGCCGGTTTTGTGTCCCAGCGGCCGTTATCCTCATCCGCATTCCGGGAGTCCGTTTCCTCTGCCTCTTCCGTTTCATATGCGGCGGTATCGCATTCCTCTTGGGTATCTTTTTCCTCTTTGGGTGCCTTTGCCTTTTGGGGTGCCGGCGACCCTTCCAGGCGGGTTTCTTCTCCAAAGGCTTCGTCAACGATGGAGAGGATGCCTTCCATATCCTCATCAGAGGCATTGCCGGATTCTTCAGCCGGAAGGGAGACTTTGATTCTGGCGTCCTTCCGGCCCACAATGCCGAATATACCGGAGGTTCCTGCGGAAATCACCTCGTAGTCCAGGTTGCTCTTGGACAGGCCAAGAGCGGTGCAGGCGTTGGCAACAGCTGTATCGACATCTTTTCCGGTAAATTCCTGAGTTTCTTTCATATGGCCTCCTTAGGCTAATTTTTTCTGTGTGTAAAACTGCTGGCCCATAGAGATGATGTTGTTGACGAGCATGTACAAGACCAGACCTGCGGGAAAATTGATAAACAGGACGGTCATGAATATGGGCATAAGCATCATCATCTTGGCCTGCATGGGATCGCCGGCCGTGGGGGTCATTTTCTGCTGGAGCAGGAATGAAGCGCCCATGAGAAGGGTCAGCACGGGGATGCCGTAAGGTGCATCCATAAAGGGAATGGAAAAACCAAAGTTAAAGAGCCGGTCCGGGCCGGCAAGGTCGTTGATCCATCCCACGAACGGGGCGTGGCGCAATTCAATGGCCATGTAGAGCATGCGGTACAGGGCAAAGAAGATGGGCATCTGAACCAGCAGGGGCAGGCACCCGGATGCCGGGTTGACCTTGTAGGTCTTATACAGGCCCATGATTTCCTGGTTCATCCGCTGCTTGTCATCCTTGTACTTTTCCCGGATTTCCATCATCAGGGGCTGGACCTTTTTCATTTCGTTCATGGACTTGTAGCTTTTGGTGCCCAGGGGCCAGAAAATGATCTTGATCAGCACGGTGAGCAGGATAATGGCCACCCCGTAGTTGGGGATCACCTCATGGATGTAGTTCATGGTAATGAGCAGGGGTTTGGCAATGATGTCAAACCAGCCGAAGTTGATGGATTTGCTCAGCAGGTTGTCGTACTGGCTCAATACCTTGTGGCTCTTGGGGCCCATGTACAGGGTGTATGTATAGCTGCCCTGTTTTCCCGGGTCCAGGCGTTCCATTTTCTGGGTGTACAGGGTGTCGACGATATCGCCGGCATAAGAGAGCTTCAGGGTGGCGGATTCCGGTTCCGGGGGCATGACCGCCGTCAAAAAATACCGGTCCGTATACCCGGCCCAGCCGACACTGCCTGCATAGGTATCCTTGTCCTCCAGGTCTTCCGGGTCAATGGTGATGTATTCCTGGTCCAGGAATGCCACCGGCCCTTCAAAGGCAAACCTGGAGCGTTTTTTGATCTCGTCGTTGTAAAGGCCGGGCACGGACATCACAAGGGCGTCGTTCACCGGCATGCCCGAACCGTTCTGGATCAGGATCTCACAATCGATCATGTAAGAATCCGCCCTGAACCTGAAGATTTTTTTCACGGAAACGCCCTGGGCATTGGTCCATGAAAACGCAAGGGTGCGTTCGCCCGTGTTCAGGGTGATGTCTGTTGTGTCGGCATCTGCCGAATACACGGCGTTCTCCAGGCCCTGGATACTGCCGCCGGCCGTGTCAAAGAAAAGCGTGCCGCCAAAACGGTCCACGATTTCAACAGGCACCAGTTGTTTCTGGGAGGAATCCGGGGCGTTGGTTTCCTTATAATCTGTGAGGGTAAGGCTTTTTACCGCTGCCATATATTCTGAAATAGCGATGTCGTACAGCGGGGTGGACAGGGATATGGTGCGGAAATCCTTAACCGCAGGCGTGGGCCGTGGGGCCGGCATTGCTGTGTCTGCCGTGTAGTCGGATACGTTGGACGGTGTTTCAGCGGGTTGTTCCTGGGTTGGGGGCGGGACTTCCTGGGAGGGATTATCAAGCTGGGGGGGCGGTGCAAAGTAAAACTGATAGCCCACAAGGACTATTATGGAAAGCACCACAGCTAATAATAATCGTTTTTGCTCATCCATCTTCTCTCCTAAAATAAAAAAAATAATTTTTAATCAAGAAGAGGAAAGCAGTTGACGCACAACGGTTTGGTTACGGGACCGGGTCATAACCCCCAGGCCGGAACGGGTGGCAGCGCAACACCCGTTTCAGGGCAAGTGCGCTGCCTTTGAGACTGCCATATTTTTCAACCGCTTCAAGGGCATAGGCCGAGCAGGTCGGTACATACCTGCAATTCGCCCCTAAAAACGGTGATATAAAAAATTGATAAAATCTAATCAATATGGACAATAGCTGCCTGCTCATTCATGCCAACGCTATTTTTAAAAAAAGTTTATCAAGTTTTTCAATAATCTGTCTGTTGGATAGCGTATTCAGACCCTTCCGTGCGATAATATTTATATCCTTGATGCCGGGTACGGAATTTTTCCTGTGTCTGAAGTATTCTCGTATAAGCCGTTTTATCCTGTTACGCGCTACTGCATTCCCCACTTTTTTAGATACGGTAATTCCAATGCGATTGTGTTTGCCTGTTCCGTCGAGAACAGCGGCTATAAAAAAGCCTGTTCGTATCTTTTTTCCTTGCTTCGAAAGCGTTAAAAACTGGCTCCTTTTCAGGAGCCGCATATCCTTGGGTAAAGAAAAGTTGTTCAATACATCCGTCGACAAATTATACCGCGGTCAGTCTTTTTCTGCCTTTGGCCCGCCTGGCGTTGATGACCCTTCTTCCGCCGGGTGTAGACATTCTTTTCAGAAATCCGTGTTTTCTGGTTCTTTTCCGGTTGCTAGGCTGAAATGTCCGTTTCATAAAATTTTAATCCTTAAGCTGTTTTTGGGTTTTATGGCAAATGGTTAATCATGCAAACTAAATTAAACACAAAACATTAACCCAGTTTTTGAAAAAAGTCAAGGAGATTGCGCAGCGGTCCCGGGCCTTATTCTGAACTGCTTTCGCCGGGCCTTGCGATCTTGAAGAATTTGGTTTCCGAATGAAGCATGATATGGGTTTCGGTGAACTCGATATCTTCGATTTTGCTGAGGCCGGTGTCAAAGAGAAACTGGTTGAGATCGTTGATGGAGTCGGCCATGACTTCGACAAAAATATCATATTTCCCCGTGGTCACCCACACGGCATTGACATTGGGCAGTGCTTCTATCTTCTTGAGGGACTGGGCATGGGTACGGTGCTTGAGGTTAATGCCCAGAAGTGCGGTCACCTTGTTGGTCAGGGCAAAGGGATTGACCCGGGCTTCGAGTTTCAGGATTCCCTGCTGGGTCAGGCGGTTGACCCGGTTGCTGATGGTGCCTTCCGAGACATTGAGGTCCTTTGCGATGCTTTTAAATGATTTTCGTGCATCTTCCTGAAGGGCGAGGATAATATTTGTCTCAAGTTCGTCAAGGCTTCCGTCCATTAATGTCATTTGCTGTGTCTCCTGGTTCACAATGAAACCGCATGGGCAGGGTGTGCTGCGTGTCTGCAGTGGTTTGGGTGTATACCGGGGTTGACTATAATGAAAAACATCCCGGGTATCAAGATTTTTAAATCAATATATTCATTATATATAAAAAAACAGGTGTGTTTTTGGGTGTTGGTCAATAAACCTCGGGGGACCAGAAAAGTCCGGCCCGCCGGACGGCTGAACACGGGGTGGCCGCAAGACAATTCGGGGAGGATAGATTAAGTTGAAATGGATTTAGTTTAAAAAATGGCAGATAATTTTATATTTTATGTAAAAAATATATTAAAAAAATGCTTGACATATAAAACAATGACTGGGTATGTAACTACCAAACCCAAAACACCGGAAGATTGAACGCCCTTGACAGTGATTTAAACACCCATAATACAGCTACTTATCAGGAGGCCGCAATGATCAACTCGGGAGCCAGCCAGTCACGCCGACCGTACCTAAGAATTTTAACCGAAGATCAGATATTTGAGATCCAAAGGGCCGCCTTTGATATCATGTTCAGTGTGGGGTTCAAGGTACTCCACCAGGGCGCCAGGGATATGCTGGCGAGCGCCGGGGCTGTTGTGGAGGGTGAGCTGGTCCGGGTGCCGGAATTTATTGTCAGACAATGCCTTGCCACCGCGCCCAAAGGGTTTTGCCTGTATGACCGCCAGGGAAACCGGGCCCTTGAGGTGGAAGGCCGGAAAAGCTATTACGGTACCTCCACGGGCAGTCCCCGGTTCAAGGATGCCCGGACCGGTGAGATTCATCCCACACGGGTGGAAGATATCGGTATCGGGGCTCGTGTGGCAGATGCCTGCGAAAACATCGACTGGGTCATGCCCATGGGCTCTTCCCAGGATGTACCCTCCATTGCCGCGGATCTTTACGAATTTGAGGCCGTGGTCACCAACACCACCAAACCCATCGTTTTTATCGGGTACTCGGGCCGGGGCACGGAACTGGTCCTGGAAATGGCTGCGGAGGTGGCCGGCGGCATGGACAAACTGAGGCAGAAACCCTTTCTCGCCCTGTATCCCGAACCCATTTCCCCCCTGGTCCAGCCCGATGAAACCGTGGACCGGATATTTGCCGCTGCCGACCACTTTATTCCCCAGGTGCCGGGTCCTGCCGTACAAATGGGGGCCACCGGGCCTGTGACCATGGCCGGGGTGATTACCCTGATTACGGCGGAATCTCTGATGTGCCTGACCCTGGCCCAGCTTCGCCAGCCCGGCTGCCCGGTATGCCTTTCCGGCAACGTCCAGATTCTGAACATGGCCTCGGGCGTATTCGGGGTGGGGTATCCTGAAATGAGCCTGGGGATTTCAGCCCAGGCGGAAGTGGCCCAGAGTTTCGGTCTGCCCACCTGGGGCTATGCCGGGTGCTCCGACGCAAAGACCCTGGATGCCCAGGCCGGCCTTGAAAGCGGGTTCTCCATTATTACCCAGGCCCTGGCCGGGCTCAACCTGATCCATGATGTGGGCTACCTGGACCAGGCCATGGTCTGCTCCCCGGCGCAACTGGTGCTGGGCAACGAGGCCATCGGCATGGCCCGCAAGTTTATGGAGGGCATCCGGGTGGATCAGGAAGCCATTGCCCGCCAGGTCATTGCGGATGTGGGGCCGGGCGGCCATTACCTGGCCCATCAGCATACCCTGGCCCACTGCCGGACTGCGGTCTGGAATTCCCGCCTCCTGGCCCGTGAACCCTATGAAACATGGCAGGCCAAAGGGGAAAAAGACATGGCCGAACGGGTCCAGGAACGGCTGGCCCAGATCCTGGACACCCACGAGGTGCCGCCCCTGGATGCAGCTGTCCTGGAGCGGGTCAGGGAGATCCGGGATGCCGGGGCCAAAGAGCTGACCGCAGACACATAACCCTTACCACCCATTTGTTCCGGCGCGAATTCCTGCGCTGTACCGTCTTGCAAAAGTAGCGACACCAGGAGTGCGTCCGGACCGGGGAATATGCAAAACGCCGGTATACACGGGTGCCGGGACAAATCCGGGAAAAGAACCCATTGATACGATACCTGATTTTTACGAAACCAAACCATAAACAAGGAACAACACATGGACAGACAAGCGGACGCCGTGATTATCGGTTGCGGCATCATTGGAAACTGCATTGCATTTGAGCTGGCCAAAAAAGGCTACAATACGGTGAGTGTGGACCGGAACGGGGATTCCGGTGCCGGGTCCACAGCCGGGTCCTGCGCCATTGTCCGGGCCCACTACTCCACCCTGGAAGGGGTGGCGTTTGCCTGGGAGGGCTTTGGAATCTGGCAGGACTGGGAGACATATTGCGGGGTAAAGGACGACTGGGGCATGGCCGAGTACCGGCAGTGCGGGTCTGTGATGGTGAAATCCCGGGACCGGGACTGGCGAAAAATCCTGAAGCACTGGGAAACCGTTGGCGTGCCTTACGAAGACTGGGATGCCGGGACCATGGTCCAACGGCTGCCCATCCTGAGCAACACAGAGTTCTGGCCACCGTCACGGCCCGAGGAGGACACAGGGTTTTTCGATGAAAAAAAACAGACCCTTGAGGGAGCGCTTTACTGCCCGGCTGCCGGATACATGTCCGACCCCAAACTGTCGGCCCACAATGTCCAGGTGGCGGCCCAGGCCAGGGGGGCAGAATTCATCTTCAATGCCGAGGTGGTAAACCTCCGGGTTGAAAACAACCGGGTTACCGGTGTCGTACTTGCGGACGGCACCCTGATCCGGGCCGGGGTGGTGGTGAATGTGGCCGGTCCCCATTCGAGCATCATCAACCAGATGGCGGGGGTGGCGGAGAAAAACAACATCAAGACCCGGGCCGAGCGCCATGAAGTGGCTTATGTGCCGTCTCCCGCCGGTTTCAACTTTGAGACGGACGGGGTCCAGATTTCCGACGGCGACAATGGTATTTACATGCGGCCCGAGGTGGGCAATTCCATTCTGGTGGGCAGTGAAGATCCCGGATGCGACACCCACCAGTGGGTGGAAAACCCGGATGCGTTCAACCGGAACACCACGGACGCACAATGGACCGCCCAGGTGTACCGGGCGGCACGGCGGCTCCCGGATTTGGGCATTCCCAATATGCACAAGGGATTTGCCGAACTTTACGATGTCTCTTCGGACTGGCTGCCCATCTACGACAAGAGTGATCTTGGGGGGTTTTACATGGCCGTGGGGTCTTCGGGCAACCAGTACAAAAACGCGCCTGTGGCCGGGATGATGATGAGCGAACTGATCGACCAATGCGAAAAACAGGGGCTGGACCATGACAAAACCCCCCTGCAGTTCACCCTGCCCGTGACCGGCATCACCCTGGACATGGCTGCATTTTCCCGGAACCGGGAACTCAACCCTGACTCCACCTATTCGGTGATCGGCTGAACATTTTCCCTGATGCAGGAAGAAACCATAGACAGAGGATATACCATGACGAGAATACCGCACCCGGACGCCGCCCTGGAAAAATTGGAAAATCTGGCAATGGACATCCTGGAACAGGTGGGCATCTGTATCCTGAGCGATGCCTGGCCCGGCCGTCTCAAGCATATGGGCATCCGTATGAAAGGCGACCGGGTCTTTTTTGACCGGCACAGGGTAAAGGAGACACTGGCAAAGGCCCCTGACGCATTCCCCTTAAGGGCACTGAACCCGGACCATGATCTTGACATCGGCAAAGGGCCGTCCAAAATTGCCCCGGGGTACGGATGTGCCTCTGTGATGGATGCATCCGGCAATACCAGGGAAGCAACCCTGCAGGACCACCTGGACCTGTTGAAACTGGTCCAGGCCGCCCCGGAACTCCAGATCAACGGCGGTATCCTGGCCCAGCCCTCGGATGTGCCCGCAGCCCACAGCCATCTTGCCATGCACCATGCCACCCTGGTGTACGCGGACAAATGCCTCATGGGCATGCCCGGCACCCTTGCCCAGGTGACCGATATCATGGAACTGACCGCCATCCGTCTGGGCGGGCAGGATTGCCTGGCCCGGGACCCCAGGGTCATTACCATGGTCAGCCCCATCAGCCCCCTGCAGATTGACGAAACCGCCCTGGCATCGGTTGAGGCGGCAACCCGGTTCAACCAGCCGGTCATGGTCTCATCCGGCGTGGCTGCCGGCACCACCGGCCCCATTGACCTGGCATCCAACCTGGCCATGGCTTCGGCCGAATGCCTGGCCGTGATCATGATCGTCCAGGCCCTTAATCCGGGAAACCCGGTGATTTTCGGGCTCCAGTGCTATGGCGCGGACATGCGGTCCGGAAATATCTCCATCGGATCCCCGGCCTATGCACTCCAGGCCCGGTACTGTGCCACCCTGGCACGGCACTGGGGCATTCCCAGCCGGTGCGGCGGTTCTGTGAACGACGCCAAATCCCTGGATGCCCAGGCTGGTTACGAAAGCATGCTCTCCATCTTCACGGCCATGGAAAACGAGGTGGGCGTGATTGTCCACGGGGCAGGCATCCTGGACAGCTTTGCCGGGATCAGCGTTGAAAAATTCATCATGGATCTGGAGATGATCCGGATGGGCCGTTTTTACCTGGAAGGCCTGGATATCAGCGGCGATGCCCTGAACCTGGACCTGATCCGGGATGTGGGGCCGGGCGGCCTTTTTCTCACCTCCCCGGACACCCTGAAAAAATGCCGGACCCATGCCTGGAATCCTGTGGTGGCCCTGCGGGGCGGTCTTGGCGGCAAAACCCCCGGAGCAGCACTGCTGGATAATATCAACCAGGCCCGCCGGCAGTTGATGGACGCATATGTGAAACCGGAAACCGACCCGGATATTCTGGACCGGATGCACCGGTTCATGGCGGACAAAGGGGTGGATCCTTCCTGGTATGCCCACGGGAGCAGTCATCCCTAAGATATTCTTAGTATGCAACCCTTTAACCCTTTTGGAGGACAGAATGAAAAAAAGACACCCAATGCTTGTAATCTTCCTGGTATCCCTGGCCATGGCGGTCCTGACGGCCGGAAACGCCACCGCAGGCAAACGCTGGCGCATCGCCGGCATCGCTCCTGTGGACCATGCCAGCACAAAAATCCTTAAGGCCGCAGCCAAGGAGATCAACGGGAAAACAGACGACAAGTTCAGGCTGAAAGTCTATCCGGCCAGCCAGCTTGGGGACTATACCCTGGTGCTCAACGAGGTGGCCCAGGGTGCTATTGAACTGGCGGACATTTCCATTACCCCCCAGTTGGACAAGGCCCTGGGGATTGTGTATATGCCCTGTCTTGCCTCCACCTATGACGATATCGACCGGGTATATGCCAAGGGTTCCAATTTTTACACCCTGTACGAGGAACTGCTGGCCAAACACAATATCAAGCTGCTGGGCCTGGATGTCCAGGGGTTTGCCGGGGTGGGCATGGTCAAGGAGCCTGCCGCCCCCAGGGATATTGATGTGGCCAAAAACGCCATGATCCGGGTGCCGCCCATTGAAACCTGGAAAATCGTTGCCGAAGCCCTGAACTATAAAACCGTGACCATCAACTGGGGCGACCTTTACCCGGCCATGCAGTCCGGGGTCTGCGACGGCTGGATTGCAGGCACGCCTTCCTGGAACTACATTGCCTTTAAAGACCTGCTCAACTTTTATATTCCCTACAACACCACAGTAGACTCCACCGCATACATCATGAGCATGGACAAGTGGAACAGCCTCAGCAGCGCGGAAAAACAGGTGTTCCAGGACGCATTTACCACTGCGGCCGCCAAAAGCCGCGAAAACGCGCGCAAAGACGATGCCGCCTATATCCGGAAAATGGCGGACAAGGGCATCCGGATCCTGGCCCTGACCGAGGAGGAGACCCGGACCATTGCCAAAAAAGTCCAGGCCAGGGTATGGCCCCGGCTGACCCAAACCCTGGGACAGGAGATCATGGACCGTCTTGAAAAGGATATCCGATAACCCAGGCACTGCGGTCCGGCAGCCGTTACCGGCCTGCCGGACCGCAGCCGATACGGAGGCCCCATGCACCATCCCGATGATACCTGTGTCCAGGCCGTCCTGGACCGTTATGCCACCTCGCTGGACCACTCCCGGTTCTGGCAAAAGTTCAGACGGGTCCATGTGTTTTTACTGGTCCTTTCCTCTGTCCTGATCACCGCCGCCATCTGCATTGCATCGGCCATGCGGTATTTTTTTAAACTGGATTTTTTCGGCCTTGAAGAATATGTCCTGATTGCCGCCTGTGTCCTGTATTTTACCGGGGCGGTCCAGGGCAGTTTTGAGCGCTCCCATATTTCTGCGGATTTCATGGAAAATTTCATGGCCCGCCGGGGCGGCCTGGGCAGGCTGCTCTTTATCCAGAAAACCGTTGAACTGGCCATGAGCTATGTGTTTGTCTACTGGGGATTTCTCATGATCCAGTGGTGTGTCAAGGCCTGGCCTGTCACCCCGGTCTGGCGGATTCCCTTTCTCATCCCCGAGTCAATTGTCTGTTTTTCATTCATCCTGATGGCCGTGTATACCACGGCCCATTACATCCAGCTTGTGAACATCCTTTTAAAAGGAAAAGGGGGCCGGCCATGATTGTACTGGGAACCGTCCTTATTCTGGTGGTACTGCTCATGACCGGCGTACCCATTGTCTTTACATTTGGTGCGGCCACCCTGTTCATCGCCCTGGCAGGGGATTACAATATGGCCACCCTGCTGCCGGCCGGGTACAACCGGATGAACAACATGGTCCTGGTGGCCGTGCCCCTGTTTATCTATTCCGGGGCCCTGATCCAGAAAGGGAAAATTGCAGAGCCCCTGATCAGCATGGCCGAGATGATATTTAAAAAGGTCCGGGGATGCATGGCCATTGTGGCAGTGGTGGCATCGGCCACATTCGGCTCTATTTCCGGATCTGCCGCCGCCACCCTGTCCTGCATGGGCTCCATTCTCCTGCCCAAGATGTACAAGGACCGCTACCCCAGGGCCATTGCCAATGCCCTGGTCATCAATGCCTCGCCCCTGGGGCTGCTCATCCCGCCCTCGGCCGATCTCATCCTTTTTGCCTGGATCGCCCAGCAGTCCGTGCTGGCCTGTTTCCTGGCAACGGTGATCCCGGGGATCATCCTCATGACCCTGCTTATTCTCGTGAGCCTGTTCATGCTGCGCAACAGGGACATGGCCCGGGACCCGGAACTGGACAAGCCCCTGACCCCCGCGTTTGTCGCCCGCCGGGTCAAAACCGCCAGTCCGGCCATGACCATGCCCCTGATCGTACTGGGCGGGATCTACGGCGGGTTTGTCACGCCCACCGAAGCGGCAGGACTGTCGGTCCTGGCTGCGGTGGTTCTGGGCCGGTTCGTGTACAAGGGACTGGACGGCAGTGCGTTTAAAACCGCGTCCGTGGAGTCTGCAGTGACCTCCGGGGTATTCATGGTCATGCTTTTTGTGGTCATGATCATGAGCCGGTTGTTCGTGTTTGAGGATTTTTCCCAGATCACCCTGGATTTTCTTTACAGTATTTCAGACAACAAATGGGTGGTGCTGTTCATGGTCAACCTGCTCATGGTGATTATCGGCATGCTCATGGACGATGCTTCGGGCATCCTCATCTCCACACCCATCCTGATCCCGGTGGTCCAGGAACTCGGAATCTCGCCGATTCATTTCGCAGCCATCCAGGGTGTGAACCTGGGCATGGGCACCATTACCCCGCCCACAGCGCCCCTGCTTTACCTCGGGGCAAGGGTGGGCCGGACTCCGGTGCCGGAAATGCTTAAGCCCACCATGATTTACATCCTGTTCGCCTGGATACCCACCCTGGTGGTGACCACGGTGTTTCCCCAGGTGGCCCTGTTCCTGCCGATGTTTTTCCTGGGCTAAGCGGTAAGATCCTTTCTTTTGATAACCCATTTCATAATGCGGCGGGGATTGGCCCGGTCATACCGGGCCAATCCCCAATTTTTCTGTGTTAAATATAAAAATATGTCATATTCTTGAATTTAATTCAAAAAAACAACAAAAAACTTGACATTAATTGCATAGAAGCGCAAAGTAAATGCGGGTTGTATTTAACATTAAGGAGAGTAACGTGAAAACCATGAAAGCGCTGGTCAAGGCCGCTCCGGAACCGGGCCTGGTCCTTCAGGATGTGCCGGTTCCGGAGATCGCCCATAACGAAGTCCTGATCAAAATCCAAAAAACCGCCATCTGCGGAACAGATGTCCATATTTATAATTGGGACAAATGGTCCCAGCAGACCATTCCCGTGCCCATGCATGTGGGCCATGAATTCGTGGGCACCATTCACGCCGTGGGGTCCCATGTTACGGATTTCAAACCCGGGGACCTGGTGTCGGGCGAAGGCCACCTGGTCTGCGGCCACTGCCGGAACTGCCTGGCCGGCCGCCGCCATTTGTGCAAGGACACCAGGGGCGTGGGCGTCAACCGTCCGGGCGCCTTTGCCGAATACCTGGCCATCCCGGTCACCAATGTCTGGTATTGTGACCCGTCCATTCCCACGGATGTTCTGGCCTGCTTTGATCCCCTGGGCAACGCCACCCATACCGCCCTGTCGTTTGACGTGCTCGGAGAGGATGTCCTGATTACAGGGGCGGGACCCATCGGCTGCATGGCCGCATCCATTGCCCGCCATGCCGGTGCCCGGCACGTGGTGGTCACGGATGTGAATCCCTTTCGCCTGAAACTGGCCAAACAGGCCGGCGCCACCCTGACCGTGGATGTATCAAAGAGCTCCCTTGCCGACGCCCAGAAGCAGCTGGGCATGAAAGAGGGGTTTGATGTGGCCATGGAAATGTCCGGCAACCCTGCTGCTCTTAACGACATCCTGGAAAACATGTGCCATGGCGGAAAAATCGCCATGCTCGGCATCATGCCCGACAACACCGACATCGACTGGAACAAGGTGGTGTTCAACATGCTCACCATCAAGGGGATTTACGGCAGGGAAATGTACGAAACCTGGTACAAGATGACCACCATGATCCAGACCGGCCTGGACATCAGCTCCCTGATCACCCACAGATTCCATTACACGGATTTCGAAAAAGGCTTTGAGGCCATGCGGTCCGGGAACTCGGGCAAGGTCATCCTGAACTGGGAATAGCACCCAAACCACATTTTTGATATCTGGAGAAAACATTATGTCCACAGACAAACTTGACAACAGCCTGGCTGAGGAACTGGAAGCCCTGGCTGCCGAAGGCCGGGCCAAAAAAGAAGAGCGGATCATCACCGGCGTGATTCCCGCCCGGGGCGACAAAGGTCCCCGCTACTGCCTGGCCGGTTCCGATAATACATTTATCCGCCTCAACTCCAACTCCTACCTGTCCCTGTCCTTTCACCCCGAGGTGGTCAAGGCCGCGGACCAGGCCACCCATGAGTTCGGGGTGGGGCCGGGAGCGGTCCGGTTCATTGACGGCACCTTTGCACCCCATGCCCGCCTGGAAGAGCGGATCGCCGCGTTCGTCAACAAACCGGCCGCCAAGATATTCAACTCCGCCTATACTTCCAACTGCGGCCTGGCCCTGTCTGTTTCCAACAAGAAAACCCATTGGATCGGGGACCAGCTCAACCACAATTCCATTATCCGGGCCATGCGCATATCCAATATCCCCAGTCCCAACAAGGGGATCTTTAAACACAATGACATGGAAGACCTGAAGCGTTGCCTGGACGAGGTGTCCGACGACATGGAACGGGTGGTGGTGATCTTTGACGGGATTTTTTCCATGCGCGGGGATTATGCCCCGATTTCGGAAATTGTGGAGATCTGCAAGACTTACGACCACAAATTCAAAGACGGGGTCATCACGGTGGTGGACGATTCCCACGGCATCGGCGCCTACGGGGCCACCGGCCGGGGTACGCCCGAGTATGCCGGGGCATGGCCGGATATTGTCGTGGGCACATTCGGCAAGGCATTCGGGGTCAACGGCGGGTTTATCGCGGGCAGCACCACATTGGTGGAAGCGGTCCGCCAGAAGGCTGATACCTATATCTACACCAACCCCCTGAGCGCGGCAGACTGTGCGGCGGCCACTGCTGCCATTGATGTGTGCGACAGTCCTGAAGGGCTGGACCGCCTGGCCCACCTGGGCCGGGTCACGGACCGGTTCCGCAAGGGACTGGACAACCTGGGCCTGGAATCCATTCCCGGTCCCCATCCGGTGGTGCCGCTCATGGTCAGAGACACGGCCAAAACCCATGACCTGGTCCGCAACCTCTATGAAAACGGGGTCCTGGTGGTGGGATTGACCTTTCCTGTGGTGCCCAAGGGAGACGAG
Organism: Desulfobacter sp.; assembly: GCA_036881925.1. Classification (GTDB taxonomy): domain Bacteria; phylum Desulfobacterota; class Desulfobacteria; order Desulfobacterales; family Desulfobacteraceae; genus Desulfobacter. The sequence goes on along the minus strand of JBAJNJ010000005.1, from coordinate 285,223 downwards.
ACCATCCGGTTCCAGGTCAATGCCTGCCATACCGAGGCTGATATCGACCAGGTACTGGAGCTGATCGCCGGATTCACCTCTTAACGCATCATGCGCCGTCTCCGGGATATTGCTTGATCTTCCGGGCCAGGCGCGTTGACAGATATGCACTGGCCGCCCCGAGTTCCGAAAGGATCAGGGCGGCCTCCTTCCGGTAGGCCTCAATTCTGGCCCCGTCCCAGTGGCCGGGCGGGGGCTGTAGGTTGGTGATCCGGTCCGCCAGCTTGACCATCCATACCGGCCGGGGCTGCTGCCGGATCCGGGAGAGGCTGTCCGCCATCCTGGCCTCTGCAGACGGCAGGGACGGGTCCTTGGTCAGGGCCAGAACACCGTCCGCCACTTCCCCTCCAAACCCCTGTTTAATATCTTCGTATGTCACATGGGTGTCTTCAATGGTGTCGTGCAGGAGTGCGCAGGCCACCAGCAGGTCCGGATCATTCGTGTTTTCGCGGACCGATGCTGCCATGGCTTCCATGGCCACCAGGCCGATATGGTGGATATAAGGGTGGTCCGTGCCCGGAACCTTCTGGTTCCCATGGGCGTCTGCCGCAAATGTCCACGCCCGGATATATGTTTCCCTGTTCCAGATATGCATTTGTTTTTTATCTTTATGGCCACTCCCGGCCGTATTCCTTCCCGGTACCATCCCGCATTCCGGTACAATAGGGGGTGGCGATATTCCTGTCAAGCCGCCCCCTGGCCAGGCATCTGTCCCAAGGGTGTTTTCCATGGCGGAATCTGCCTTGACATCGCTTTTTCTTCATGGTAGGCAGTGACAGTCATCAAGGCTGCAACGCCTTTCTGAAATCATTATTTCAGATATTTTTCCGAACGCCCGATTGGTAATATCTGAATCATAACATTCAAGGCATCCAAAATCATGCACCGTCAAAACATCCTTGAATCTGCAGTTCAACAACATGAAACACCGCATTCCGGAAGTGCTGTCGGTTTGACAGGAATTTACTGCCGTAAGGTCTTCCGGAGCAACCGCCCGGCCTGAACCCTGCTGCTGCGGGAAAAGGCCTGTTTTGCGGGTGCAGATGCGCCATAGTTGAAACCGGCCCTTTGGGGGGACGGGGACAACTGTGTTTTATAATCAACCAACCACATTTGACAAAGGAGAGTTGTATGAAGAAGAGACAGATGCTGATCACGCTGCTATCCCTGCTGTTTTTCTCACTTGCGGTATCCTCCCTTTACGCTGGAGAGCCGTCGCCTGACACGGGCCGGTATGTCAAGGCCTACTATCCGAGCAAGCCCATTGCCCGGATGGTAATCAAGAGCTTTGACCCCACCCCTCCGGAGGTCAACTACCAAAAGGGTTTCCTTGTGATTTTCGTGACGGATGAAAGCGCCGAATACCTCAAGTCCCTGGGATTCACCCTGGAAGAACACCCGGATTATACGATTTTCAACCAGCGCGCACCAATGCCCCAGTCTGCAGTGATGCAGGAATCCAGCGGCATTCCCGGATATTCCTGCTACCAGACGGTTGAGGAAACATTCCAGGCAGCCCAGGGCATTGTCGCGGCCTATCCGAATCTTGCCCAATGGATTGATGTGGGGGATTCCTGGCAAAAGCAAAACAACGGCACCGGTTATGACATGTGGGTGCTCAGACTTACCAGCAATCTTGTTGCCGGTGACAAACCCAAACTCTTTATCACCACTGCCATCCATGCCCGGGAATATACTACAGCACCCCTTTCCCTGGCCTTTGCCAACTACCTGGTGAACAACTATGCCGCAGATGCGGATGCCCGGTGGATACTGGACCACAATGAAGTGCATCTCATGCTCCACGCCAATCCCGACGGCAGGAAAAAGGCCGAAGCCGGCGATTCCTGGAGAAAGAACTACAATACCACTTACTGCCCCAATTCCAGACCCGGCGCAGACCTGAACCGGAACTTTGACTACCTGTGGGGCGGTGCCGGCGCCAGCACCAACAAGTGCGACCTTACCTACCGCGGGGCCTATGCCGCGTCCGAACCTGAAACCCAGGCGGTTCAGAATTACCTGAAAGCCATTTTTGACGATCACAACGGCAATTCCCCGGAACTTCCGGTTGCTGCCGATGCTTCCGGCCTCTACCTGGATATCCACAGCTACAGCGAGCTGGTGCTCTGGCCATGGGGACATACCAGTACGGCGCCCCCCAACGGCACCCAGCTCCAGACCCTGGGCAGGAAATTCGCCTATTTCAACGGCTATACCCCCCAGCAGGCTGTGGGGCTTTATCCCACCACCGGCACCACAGATGATTACGGATACGGGGAATTGGGAATCGCCTCTTACTGCTTTGAACTGGGCACTGCGTTTTTCCAGTCCTGCTCTGTGTATGAAAACACCATCCTGCCGGACAACCTGCGCGCCCTTATTTATGCGGCAAAAGTGGCACGCGCCCCTTATATGATTCCTGCCGGGCCGGACGTCTACAGCCTTTCCTACGGGTTGAGCAACAGTCCCATCGCCACCATCAGCGATACCCGGTACAACAACTCCAACGGCACTGAGCCAGTCCAGAACATTGCTGCAGCCGAGTATTACATTGACACCCCGCCCTGGTCCCCGGGCGCAACATCCTTTGCGTTCAACGCTATGGACGGCAGTTTCGACAGCAGCACCGAACAGGTCATCGGCCCGAGCATCGACACCTCCACCCTCACCCCGGGTGAGCACATTATCTATGTCCGGGGACAGGATGCAGACGGCAACTGGGGGCCTGTGAGCGCCATGTTCCTCAACGTGGCCCAGCCCGGATTCCCCACGGCCTCGTTTACACATGTCCTTAGTTTAAACGGACGGGAAGTACCTTTCAAAGATACCAGTTCAGACCAGGATGGCACCATCGTTAGTTGGGCCTGGGATTTCGGGGACGGCGCCACCTCCACCCTGGAGGATCCGGTCCATACCTATGCGGCCAACGGCACCTACAACGTATCCCTTACCGTTACGGACAATGACGGCAATTCCGCCTCCACCACATCACAGGTCAGTGTCTATTGGGATGAGGCCACCATTTTAGTAAACAACCAGACCCTGACCAATCTGTCCGGTGCGGACGGGGAATGGAAGTACTATAAGGTGATTATCCCGAGTCTTGGTGCCACGGCATCCAATCTTGTGATTTCCATGAGCGGCGGAAGCGGGGATGCAGACCTTTACACCCGCCACGGCAGCCTGCCGACCCTGTCGTCCTATGACTGCCGGCCCTATAAATACGGGAACAACGAAACCTGCTCGGATCCGTCTCCCGACGTCGGTAACTACTATATCGGCATCTACGGGTATAACAACTACAGCGGCGTGAGTCTTTCCGTCAGCTATGATGAACAATAACCTGCCAGAGGATTTTTAATAATCCCGCACCACCAAGGGGAGCGAAAAGGCAGTGCTTTTTCGCTCCCCTTACCATGCCACGGCATATTTTTAGGAGGCTTGCACGTGACGGAAATTCTGGTTTTCCGGTGGATCACCCTGATCGCCTGGTTTGCTTTTATGATTTTTTATTTCAGAGGGGGAAGCGCCTTGTTCGCGGACATCCATACGTCCGTGTCCACCACCGGTTCCTATGACAGTACATTGCTGTTAATGCTGATGGCCATTGTCTGCCTGGCCCTGCTGCCCGGCCAGCTCATGGCCTGTCTGGGATATTCCCGGGCCCTTGGCTGGGCTGAACAGCGCCTTGTGGTGGGGGCGGGGATGATGTTGTGCTTTACCGGGATCATTGCCGCCTGCTGGGTCCGGTTCTGTTTTCTCAGGCAGTTCTGGGCGGGCAGCGTTAAAAAACACGCGTCCCAGCAAATCATAGAACAAGGGCCCTATCGCATCGTCCGCCATCCCCTGTATGCGATTTTTTTACTGATATATGCCGGGATCGCCCTGGCTTCGGGCACCTGGTCAAATCTTCTGGCCTGCGGCCTGCTGATGACCGGGTATATCTTTCTCACCGCTTACGAAGATGAGTTTCTCGCGGAAAACCTGTCCGGGTACAAGGCTTACCAGCAGCGCACCCGGTACCGCCTGGTGCCTGGTGTCTGGTAGGCCGGTAGCGAAATTCCCGCCACCGGCCGGTTTTATTTTCCTGCACCTTTTATATCCTATTTTTCAAAGTGGGACACGGCATCCAGCCCAAGGAAATCAACCCGTGGTTTGAAAGATTGAATGAACTGGATGTTCGGAAGCACAATCACAAGTGAACCCTTGATTAACAGATCGCCATCCGTAAACGGGGTTTCCTTATCATTGAACAGGATTTCCGTTGAAAACCACATGCGGTCATCTTCAAACAGGCGCGGCCCCATAAATGCATCCAGCCCGAAATCAACCCCCCGGTCCGGAAGCCCGGCAGGACAGGGCGGAATCAGAAGATCCTTGTTCCCGGCCACAATGACCCCGTCCCTTGCAGACAACAGATCACCGTCCAGAAACATGGGATCTTCAGGATACGATGGGGTGCCTTCCGTGGAAAACCAGATATCAATCCGGAATTCATGCAGATCATCTGCCAGCCGGCACGGATCATTCCGGTAATAATCCCACCCCTGGGCAGACACATAATCAAGAAATTGCAGGATATCGCTTTGATCGCCTTTGAACTGGACCGCATCAAGGCCCAGGTCTGTCTGGGGTTCCGGGAACTGCCACTTGCACAGGAGCGCGGCATTGGTAATCAGAGCCCCGTTTGTAGACAGCAGATCCCCGGCCGTAAAGATTTTGTGGGTGCTGTCAAGCTCGGTTGAAAAGGCAACGATTCGCGCTCCGCTCTCCACAACATCAACCGCATCAAGGCCAAGGTCATTGCGTTCATCAAATTTTTGGACAAGCTCTTTGTTTTTCATGTAAACGAAACCTGACCAGTGGAGCAGGTCGCCATCCGAAACAATCTGCAATCCCTGCTCTGTTTCTGCAAGAAAATCCTCTTCCGTTGAAAAATAGATATTTTCCCAGCTCTGGGCAAAGGAACACACCGGAATCATAAACATGGCAACTGAAATTAACGCCAGGCACAACAGATACTTCTTCATAACATCCTCCTTGTGGATTGGGGGTTGCTTTAAACACATTCATTCACCGCCGGGGCATGTTCGGGAATACCCATTGCCCGTTTGAGCAATCCGCAATCGGGGATACAGGCCATGAACCAAAATTCAGGAAACAAAAAAATCAGGAGGAGCGTCCGCAATGATTCATTCCATGATGCATCCCCGTATTTATGGGAAACTTCTGCCGGCTGCCTGCAGTATGTCTGTATTGCATAGCCAATAACGATCAATAATGAAAAAATAAATACTGACGGTGTTACGAACGTTTAATTCAGAAAAATGAGCAACCCGGGTTTGAATGGCAGGGTTGCGTATCTGCCAATATTTTAGATGCTTATCAGATAAGCCATGGAATGGCAAGTCCGAATGAGACGCGAATTTAACCTATAGTGACGGGGAATGGGCTAAGGGATTTCACTGTCCGGATATTCGGCTTTTTCATTGCACGCCTCCATTTCCCTGTCTTCCTCAGCCGCGAGTTCGTTAAGCCGTTCCGGCCAGATATGCCGCTTGTTTGCTTTGAGGTTGGCTGCGTACAAATGGACGATTCCGGGATCTTCAGGAGACCGGTCAATGGCTTCAGCACCATTGGAAACCATGTCAAAATCAAACCCCAGTATGTCATCAGGTTTTCAGCCGTTGCCTGAAGCAGTGCATCATCCTCAGCAATCAAAAGTTTCATACACCTCTCCTTATTGCCGGTCGTGGTTTAAAGATCTGATTCTGCCTGTTGGATTTATAGAAGGCATGGTGCGGAGAGCCTCCATTTTCAGCCTCTTTGCTATTTCTACGGAGCAATTGATATTTCAAAATCTGTATCAATTTTCCCGGTGCCTGTAAATATAACGGAAAGAATAATTATGAAAGCCGTAAGACTCATAATTATAGGGGAGTGTTGTTTGGCTTTTGAGCTTTTAGAAAAACTCCTTCTGGAAAATGTAGTCATGGGAAAGGATATCCGCTTTCCTATACCGCAATCATAGGCAGATTGTGGGGTTGTGATTATGATAATCCTTGAGGATCAGTTTTGGATCTTTAAGGGCTCAGAATGATCATGACTCTTAATAATAGTCATCGCTTTTTTATTCTCATGGCTACAAGATAAAGTGGATTGTCACGACATGATGCGAAATTTAACTGGACCTCTTTCTGTAATCCTAAATTTAGCCTATAAAAGAATTGCATTTAAATATTGACCTTTATATACGTTGTAATGAAAATTCAGCAGTCTCATGTAAAATTTGATAATACCTGAGAAATAGAAAACAAAACTGAGGATGACAAATAAAAGACCAGGGAGGCGATCTTGCTTCAAAACTTGAAAATAACGAATTTTAAAGGCTGGCAAGACACTGGCCAAATTAAAATGGCCCCGGTAACCTTGTTTTTCGGAACCAACAGTTCTGGCAAATCAAGCATAGGGCATTTTTTGATGATGCTTAAGCAGACGGTTCAGTCATCTGATAGAAGAGTAGTCCTTTATCCTGGGGATAAAAATTCTGCTGTTCAACTAGGATCTTTCCAGGAATTGGTATTTAAAAGAGATACCCAAAAAAAGATATCGTTCGACTATGATTGGGGTCTAAACAAGGAGCTGAAATTTGAAGATGCATTAAACAAAAAAAAATATGCAGTTCACCACATGGGATTTAGTGGCAGAATTGCTGTGCAGGAAGATAGTGGGCAAGTCCTTTTTATGGAGGAATTTCATTACACCTTGAATACTCCTGATGAAAAAAATCTGTTTATTGGAATGCGCAAGAAGAAATCAGGAAAAAAAAATGAATACGATGTGTATTGCAAAAATTATCCTTTAAAAAGAAATACGGGAAGAGTTTGGTATCCTGGAACGCCTGTCAGATTTTATGGGTTTCCGGATGAAGTCGTTTCATACCATCAAAATGCCCAGTTTGTCCAAAGCCTGAACCTTGAGCATGAGAATCTATTTAAATCAATATTTTATCTTGGTCCGTTGCGGGAAAAAACAGACAGGCTCTATTCATGGAGCGGAATTACTCCGGAAAGCGTTGGTTATTCTGGAGAATCAACTATTGCGGCTATCCTTGCAGCTAAGAATCGAAAAATAAATCTGGGATATAAAAGACCCACGTACCCCATAGAACAGATCGTGGCAAAAAGCTTGAAACATATGGATTTAATAGATGAATTTAAAGTAAGGCGGATTTCAAAACAACGCCAGGAATATGAGGTGAAGGTCCAGACTAAAGGATCGAAAGACTGGGTAGACCTCCCTGATGTGGGCTTTGGCGTGTCTCAGGTGCTGCCGGTTCTGGTCCAATGCTTTTACGCACCAGCCAATTCCATCATTATCATGGAACAGCCAGAAATTCATCTGCACCCAAGCGCCCAGGCCGCCCTGGCAGATGTCATGATTGACGTTATCCATTCGAGGGAAAATGGGAAGGACCGGAATATTCAGTTGATAATAGAGACCCACTCTGAACATTTTCTAAAACGATTTCAAAGGCGTATAGCCGAGGATAGCATTTCCGAAGATCAAATTGCCGCGTATTTTGCAAAAGTGGATCGATTGCCAGCCAAACTGGAACCCCTTCAAATTGACATTTTCGGTAATATCAGTAACTGGCCAAAAAATTTTTTTGGAGACGAAATGGGTGATGTGACTAAGCATGCCAAAGCTGCAATGGAAAAGAGAATTCAGCAAATAGAAGCCCAAAAGGATCTTTCGAATGAGTAATCAAAAGACTTCCTCTTCCGTTATAATTGACACCAATGTTCCGAAAACGGCTAATCGTGCAGTTGACCCTATGTCTATTCCTGAAGATTTGATCAAATGTGTCCAAAAGTGTGTAAGTTCAGTAATGGAAGTCATTGAAAAAGGCAATATTGTTTTAGATGATCGAGATGAAATTTTTAATGAATACCGAGGTGAACTTTCCATGAGTGGCCAGCCAGGTGTCGGAGATGAATTTTTAAAATGGCTTCATTATAATCGACACAGCTTTCCGGAATCTGGCAGGGTCGCAATTACCCCTAAAGACGATTCTTATGTTGAATTCCCAGACCATCCCGGACTTTCCGATTTTGACATCAGTGATAGGAAGTTCATTGCTGTGGCAAATGCACACCCTAAGAAACCGCCTATAGTGGAAGCGACTGACAGCAAATGGTGGGGATGGAAAGAGGCGCTTGAAGAATCAGAAATTAAAGTAAATTTTTTGTGTCCTGAATATGTGAAAGTTAAATATAAAAAAAAGATGAAAAAATGAATAAGATGTTTTTCAAATTTCCTTCTACCCCTCACCTGATAACGCTTGGGGGAACCAGTGTTAGAGAAGATAAGGTGCTGTCCCAAAAACGGCGGGAAGACTTTTTGAAGAATATTTTGATTGTAGAAGAGAAAATCGATGGGGCCAATTTAGGCATTTCTTTTGATGCGCAGGGAACTTTAATCCTCCAAAACCGGAGTTCTATTCTGTTGCCGCCATATTCCGGGCAATGGAAAAAACTGGAGAGTTGGCTGCCTCCTCGATTAGAAATTTTTTTTGATCATCTTTTTGACCGGTACATTTTATTCGGTGAATGGTGCTATGCAAAACATTCCGTAGGATATAACCGTCTGCCTGATTATTTCCTTGGTTTCGACATCCTTGATAAGCAGAAGTGTCAATTCCTCTCATTAAAGTATAGGAATCGGATTTTTAAAGAGATGAGTATTTCATCCGTTCCCTTTATCCAAAAAGGGCTCTTCACACTGCAACAACTGGAAAAATTAATGGGGAGTTCGTGCTTTGGCCCCGAGCAAGGCGAAGGGATTTATCTTCGTTGTGACGGGGAAAAATGGCTAAAACAAAGAGCCAAAATCGTTAAAGATCAATTCATCCAGAACATTGATATTCACTGGTCTCGAAAAGCCATTATTCCGAATCGGATCAGGGCAAGTCAAGGTTGGAACCAATGTGAAATTACATAGGAGGAGAATTTATAATTCCTGAATTCAAAAGTCCATCACCAGTGTCATGAAAACATACAGATACGGCTTACCACCTCAAAGACAAAATCCAATTACCCCTTGAACCCTAAAGCTTTTTTTATTAATCTGTAAGATATTCTTTGCTTCTCATTTTTTCAAAAGGTGTGCGAAATGGACAATACCATTGCCATTCTTATCGTAAATGATTCCGAATACATGCGGGATTACACGAAAAAGGCGCTTCTTCACCAGGGGTATGGGGATTTTATTGAGGCTGTTGACGGAAAGGACGCCCTGGACAGGCTGATGGAGCATCAGGTTGATTTGATTATATCTGAGTTGCACATGCCCAAAGTCAGCGGCCTGGATCTGGTCAAAGCCATGTCCACCCATTCGACCCTGAAAGAGATTCCCTGTATGGTATTGGTATCTGATACATCGGAAGACGGCTTTCAGGAGGCCATGGATGCCGGGGCTGCGGGGTATCTTAAAAAACCGTTTACCTCGTCGGAACTGGATATGAAAATCAAGGCGGTGGGTAAAAAAGAATAACAGCTTGCCTGTGAAATAATGGTTTCAGCAAGATTCGCGATTCTCCCTGGTAAAAATCATACTGGAATATTTTCCCGTTGCACTCACGGGAAGGGTTGTTATAATGTTAATTATAATAACCATCATCATGAGAGGTGGAAATATGACAGCACAGACCGCAAGGATAACCATATTAAGCACGCCTGACTTTAAGGCCTGGCTTTCCAGGGAAGCAAAAAAAGAGGGGGTGAGCCTGTCTGAACTGGTGCGGCGGCGGTGCCGGTTAACGCCCGGGGACGACGAAGTGGTGCTGGCCGCATTGGTGGGGGAAGTCCGGGAGGCGACCCAAAAGGCAAAGGCATCCCTGGAAAAAGGCCTGGAAGATGCGGAGTCTGTTTTAACCGAACTCAGGAGCGCCTGATATGAGTGTTGTCAAAGATGCGGTTTCCGCCATGAAAGAGATCCTGGTCCTGGCGGAAAAGATCGACAGGGCAGGCCAGGCCATGAGCGAGATGTCAAAGGAACTGCGGGACCATGACCGGCGGATCGTCCGGCTGGAAACCTATGTTGAGATCGGGCAGCGCCAGTTGCCCAAATCCTGAGATCGGAACGGCCTTCCCTATTATTGCCCCGGCAAGGCCGGGAAGGTAACCGCTTGACGCGGTTGCGATAATCCTGTACTGAATTTAAATATCTGTCCCGGCACGATACTTCCTGAAATTCGTCTGATTCTGCGATCTGTTGCGGTTCATATTGTGGTTTTCCCGGTTCGGGAAGGGTTGCCGGGCATTATGATGTTCTTTTTCCTTTAAGCGGGCTGCCAAGGCCCGGACAAACAAGTACACGGCAATATCCTGTCTTTGTCTTATTTTAGCTTAGTTCGCTTAGCCGTATCATTAAAAAAAGGTTTACAGATATGAAAGCGACCCTGTTTTTGACGACCGCATGCAACCTGCGATGCGACTATTGTTATGTCTCCCGGCAGAACTTTGCCATGTCCGGGGAAACCCTGGACAGGGCGATTGATTTTGTCTTCCAAACTACAGCACCGGGTGATCGTATCAGGTTTGACCTGTCCGGTGGAGAACCCCTGCTTGCGTGGCCCCTGGTTCAAAAGACCGTGGCCCTGATCGAACAAAAGGCCGGGATGGGCAACCATCCCCTGCAGATCTCTTTGTCAACCAACGGCACCCTGCTGACCCGCGATATCCTGACCTTTGTTCGTCGCAATAACGTGATGCTGCACATCAGTTGCGACGGCATTGCCCATGTCCAGGACAAGCACCGTCGGTTCCGCAACGGAAAACGCTCGTCCCAACGGGTGGTTGCAGGGCTTTCCCATGCGCTGGAGGACCTGCCCGGGGTTATCGTGGACATGGTTTACGGTCCGGACACCTGTGCATTTCTCCCGGAATCAATTGAATACCTGGCATCCCTGGGACTGAAACAACTGGTGCTGATCCCGGACTGTACCGCGTCATGGCACAAGAGTGATATTGAACGGCTTGGCAGGGCATTCGAAGGTATTGCAGATACTTACCTGGATTCTTATGCCAGGGAGGCTCCTGTATTCATCAGCCTGATCGACGAAAAAATCGCGGTGATGATGCGGGGCGGATACGGACATGCCGAACGCAGCCGCATGGGAGAGGACAGGGTTGCGGTTTCTCCCCAGGGGGTTGTGTTTCCCTGCGAACACCTGGTGGGAACCGGGGAGGAAAGCGTCCACAGCATGAGCAGTCTGTACCGGCAGGACCTGCCGGAAGAAACCGGTTCCAGGCCTGTGCCAAGTACGGGAACAGGAGGGCATTGCGCATCCTGCACCCTGTACCGGTATTGCATGAACGGGTCCGGAGAGCTGCAGGTTTTCGGAAACGATAGCAAGACCCAACCCTCACCATTTATCTGCGCATCGGAGCGCCTTTCCATACAGGCGGCCCATAAAGTCATGGCGGAATGGCAGATCACAGCGGGTTGACGGGTCTCCTTGCCGGTTTCCGGGGAAATGCCTTATGGGGATGTCCCGTCAGCCGCCTCTTCATGGGCCACGGTAATCACCCCTCTGTTCTGGCGTTCGGTCTGGTAAATGAAATCGGTTTTTGTAACACCTGAGTCCTCATAGGTGTTTTTATCCACGATCTGCATGACACTTCTGCCGTATATGAAGGTTTCCTTGGTCCTGTATTTTTCCAAAAGGGTGTCGTAATCCATAAGGTGCTCCTTATTTGACGGGATTCGGGTATCATTAACCCATAAGGTAAGGCGCATCCGGAATTATGCAATACCAGGCCCCTGTGGTTATTTTACCAGGGATTCAAAGATGTGGTACTCCTCAATATGGTAGTGGGGCTCCGGGTAAATGGCAATGGGTTTGGAAAACTGGGTTTCCAGGGAGGAGACCAAATGCTTTTCACTGCCGTGGAAAAGCTGGGCGATCTCGGGGTGGACCTTGACGGTGAACCGGTTGCCCATCATGTCCCCGGCTTCGGACATCAGGTCGCGGTATATTTTATGGCAGATGGACGTGCCGGACAACAGATGGCCGTTGCCGTTGCAGTAAAAGCAGGGTTCGCACAGGGTGCGGGTGAGGTTCCTGCGGGTCCGTTTCCGGGTCATCTGGACCAGGCCCAGTTCGGTCAGGGGCAGGATATTGGTCTGGCTTTTATCTTTTTTCATGGCCTCGTGCATCCGGGTCATGACCTTTTCCTTGTGGGAGTCCCGACGCATGTCGATAAAGTCGATGATAATGATGCCGCCGATGTTTCTGAGGCGGATCTGGTAGGCGATTTCCTTGATTGCTTCCAGGTTGGTTTTAAGGATGGTTTCGTCAAAGTTGTGCTTGCCCACGTACCGGCCGGTGTTTACATCAATGGCGATCAGGGCTTCGGTCTGCTCGATCACGATGTATCCCCCGGATTTGAGCCAGACCTTTTTCTTTAAGGCCCGGGCAATGTCCCCTTCAATATTGTATGCGTCAAAGACCGGCTCCCGGCCCTGGTAAAGCTCCACGGACAGTTTGACGTCGGGCATGAGCTTCTTCAGGAAGTTCTGGACATTGTCATACTCGGATTTTGAATCGATGATCAGCTTGTCCGCCTCATTGGCCAGAAGGTCCCGTACAGCCCTGAACGTGACGTTCAGATCCTTGTACACCAGGGATGTGGCCGAAAGTTTGCCGCTCCTGGCCTGGATATCCTCCCAGGTGTTGTTGAGGAACTCCACCTCTTTTTCCAGGGTGGCCGTGTCAATATCCCTGGCCTGGGTCCTGAAAATATACCCGAAGTTGTTTTTCCGGATGGCCAGGAGCATGTCCTTGAGCCGGTTCCGCTCGGTTTCGTCGCTGATCCGTTTGGAGATCCCGATATGGTCCACCGTGGGCATGAGCACCATGTACCGGCCGGCCAGGGAAATATGGGTGGTCACCCTGGGGCCTTTGCTGCCGATGGAGGATTTGGCCACCTGGACCATGATTTCCTGGCCTTCGGTGAGCAGGTCTTCAATACTGCATTCCGGTGCGGGATGGGATTTCCAGGACGGGGACTCCTTTTCCATCTCTTGGGCATCCATGTCCTGGTCCTCTTCCTGGTCCTCGGTGTCCGGGTCCTGCTCGAATTTTTTGCACAGCTTGTGGCTTGCCGCATCCAGAACATCATCCACATAGATAAAAGCGGCCTGGTCAAACCCGATATCCACAAAGGCGGCCTGCATGCCGGGCAGGACCCGCTGGACACGGCCCATGTAAATATTGCCGGCAATGCTGGTTTCATCTTTCCGTTCGATAAAGACTTCCACAATGGTGCCGTTTTCAAGCAGGGCGACCCGGGTCTCATGGGGGGCTGAATTTACAACAAGCTCTTTTAACATTTTGGATATGTCCTAGGGGGTTTTCAGTTTTTTGATTCTTGCAGCCAGGATATGGGATTCATCAAAAGAGAAGCCCTTGGCCAGAACCTCAGTGGGCCTTACGGTCCGTTCGTTATACCGGTCAAGGGTCATTTCAAGGCGGTCTTTGCCTGCCAGCCTGAGATCTGCAACGGATTTCCGGATATCGGTCCTTCTGACTTTGCCTTTTTTACTGATATCCTCAACAATGCATTCGGTCAAGGCCAAAAAACGGTCAAGGCCGGCCTGGTCCGGACAGGATTCCGGGAACCGGATCTCGTACCGGGTGCTACCCGGGATGCTGCCGTCTTTTTTCCGGTGCAGGGTGCAGTCGAAGACGCTGAACCCTTGGGGAAGCTGGGCATCCAGGGACGTCATGATGTCCCGGGGGTTCAGGCCTTTTTCAAGGTAGATAAACAGGGTTTCCTCCTCGCTTTCCATGCCAAGGGGCAGGGCATTGTCAAAGGACATGCGCATGGAGGGATTAAACCCTTTGGAGTATTTTACGGTGAGGCCGGCCCGCTTGACTGCCCGCTGGAAAATGGTGGCCATTTCCAGGTGCCCGAAAAACCGGGCATCCCCGAGTTTGGAAAACTTGAGGTCATACTTGATAAAGGCGTCGTCAGGCAGGGCTGTGGAGGGTGCGGGTGCTTCGCCGGAAGGCTGCTCCGCTGCCCCGGCCCGGGTATGAAGCACAGGCTTGACCGTTTTAAAATCGCATATGCCGCACCCGGTGCAGTCGGTCTCCCGGCAGTCCGGGGTCTGGGCCATTTGTTCGGCCCGGCTGAATTCCTTTTCCAGGAAGCGGCGGGATACGCCCGAGTCAATATGGTCCCAGGGCAGGGGCTCGTCCGGGGTGCGTTCTCTGGAGGTGTAAAATTCCGGGTCAATACCGGTGGCGTCAAATGCCTGCTCCCAGAGCCGGTAGTCAAAGTGGTCGCTCCAGCCGTCCAGGCGGCAGCCCAGGTTGTAGGCCCGGGTCAGGAGGGTGGACAGCTTTCTGTCGCCCCTTGCCCAGACCCCTTCAAGCAGGCTCATCCGGGGCTCCTGCCACTTGAGCTTGACCTTGGGATGGCGCAGGGTGTCTCTGAGGAATCCGATTTTTTCCCGGGTCTGGTCCAGGGTCATCTGGGCATGGCGCTGAAACGGGGTATGGGCCTTGGGAATAAAACAGGTGGTGGACACATTGACCATCTGCCGTCCCCGGGCATAGGCGGCGGCCAAACGGGTGGACAGGCCGGCAATGCCCTCTACGTCCGCCATGTCCTCAAAGGGCAGGCCCAGCATAAAGTAGAGCTTGATGTTTTTCCAGCCCAGGGCCAGGGCGTTTTCCACAGTGGCGGAAATGCTTTCCTCGGTGAGGTTTTTGTTGATAATGTCCCGCAGCCGCTGGGTCCCGGCCTCCGGGGCAATGGTAAACCCGGTTTTACGGACGGTTTTGATCAGCTCCATAAGGTCGGGTGTCAGTTTTTCCGCCCGGATGGAGGGCAGGGAAATGGCATTGCACTGGCCCTGGCTCAGGGCCAGGAGCTGCTGCATCAGGCAGGTCAGCTCGGAATAGTCGCCCGTGGACAGGGAGAGCAGGGAAATATCCGAATATCCCGTGGATTTGAGGGAGGCCCGGGTAATGGCCATGAGGTCCTCAAGGGACCGTTCCCGCACCGGCCGGTAAATCATCCCGGCCTGGCAGAACCGGCAGCCCCTGGAGCAGCCCCTGGCGATTTCCAGGCGGAGCCGGTCATGCACCGGTTTGGCATAGGGTACAATGGGGTCCAGGGGAAAGTGGTCCAGGGTCATTTCCGGGAGAATGGCCCGTTTGACGGCCTGGTAGTCGTCATATACCGGGGTCAGGTTCTGGATGCCGTTTTCATCCCATTGGGGCGTGAAAAACGAGGGCACATACACGCCTGTAATTTTGGACAACTGCCGGAGCAGGGTCTTTTTCCGGCCGTCCCCGTCCTGCTTGAAAGCCAGGACCGCGTCTGCAACCGCCACCACCACCTCTTCCCCGTCGCCAATGATAAAGGCGTCAAACACATCAGCCAGGGGTTCGGGATTAAACGCGCAGGGGCCGCCCGCAATGACCAGGGGAAAGGCGTCGCTCCGCTCTTCGGCCATAAACGGGATGCCGGAAAGGTCGAACAGGGTCAGGATATTGGTGAAGTTCAGCTCGTAAAGCAGGCTGATCCCGATGATGTCGAAATCCGCCAGCGGGGTCCGGGTTTCCATGGACAGGCAGGGTACCTTCCTGTCCCGCATCAGGGCCTCCATGTCCGGGGCCGGGGTGAAAAAGCGTTCCGCTGCAATATCCGTCCGTTTGTTAAGGATGGAGTAAAGGATCTGGAGCCCGAAGTGGGAGGTCCCGATTTCGTAAAGATCGGGAAAGGCCAGGGCAAAGGTCAGGTCAACGGTGTCATGGTCTTTTTTGACCGCATTTATTTCACTGCCCGCGTACCGGGTGGGGGTCTGGACCCGGGCAAGGATATCTTGATAATTTTGATGATGCATGATACTGATTTTAAAAAAAATTAACCTTCTGTTTCGGTTTGGATGTTATCAATCAAAAACTATTAAATATATAATTTTTTTATGGAAAATTCAATGAAAAGAAAAAAGATTGCTGCTGTGCTGACCCTTGACGCATCACCGGGCCGGGTGCTTGTCAAAGGCTGGGTCAGGACCAAAAGAGACGCAAAAGAGTTTAGTTTTTTAGAACTCAACGACGGATCCTGCCTGGCCAATATCCAGGTTGTTGCCAATAGTGACCTGGACAATTATGACCAGGTGGAGAAACTGACCACCGGGTCTGCCGTCAGCATTTCAGGGCAATTGGTGGAATCTCCGGGCAAGGGCCAGAAATGGGAAATCCAGGCAGACGGCGTTGAGGTGGTTTCCATTGCGCCCGAAGATTACCCGCTCCAGAAAAAAAGGCATTCCGACGAATTTTTAAGATCCATTGCCCATCTGCGGCCCAGAACCAATAAATACGGTGCCGCCTTCAGGATCCGGTCGGAAATGGCCTATGCCGTGCATCAATTCTACAAGGAAAGAGGGTTTCGTTATTTGACCGCCCCGCTGATCACGGGGTCTGACTGTGAGGGGGCCGGTGAAATGTTCCGGGTGACCAGCCTGGATCCCGCAGATGTGTCCAAGCAGGGCAAGATGGACTTTTCAAAAGACTTTTTCGGCCAGGAATCCAACCTGACCGTCTCCGGGCAGCTTTCTGCGGAAATGTTCGCCCTTTCCCTGGGGGATGTGTATACCTTCGGCCCCACGTTCCGGGCGGAAAATTCCAACACCAGCCGGCATGTGGCCGAGTTCTGGATGCTGGAGCCGGAAATGGCGTTCTGCGACCTGGACGGCAACATGGACCACGGGGAAGATCTGGTCAAAAGCCTGGTCCGGCACGCCATGGACCATTGCGGACCGGACCTGGATCTTTTTGGCCGGTTTGTGGACAAAAGCCTGCCCAAACTGTTGGATGTCCTGGTCAATGAACCGTTTGAACGGCTGCCCTATACCGATGCCATCGGCATTCTGGAAACGTCAGGTAAAAAGTTCGAGTTTCCCGTGTCCTACGGCATTGACCTCCAGTCCGAGCATGAGCGGTTCCTGGCTGAAGAGTATTTTAAACGGCCCGTGTTCCTCACCGATTATCCCCGGGAGATCAAGCCTTTTTACATGCGGATGAACGATGATGAAAAAACCGTGGCTGCCATGGACCTGCTGGTGCCCAGGATCGGGGAGCTGATCGGCGGCAGCCAGAGGGAAGAGCGCCTGGACAGGCTTGAGGCGCGCATGGATGAAATGCAGCTGGAAAAAGAACCCTATTGGTGGTACCTGGATTCCAGGCGGTTCGGCACGGTTCCCCATTCCGGGTTCGGGCTGGGGTTTGAACGCTTTTTGATGATGATCACAGGGATCACCAATATCAGGGACGTGATTCCCTTTCCCAGAACACCGGGCAGCATTGATTTCTAGATTATGGGCCGGATTTATTATTTCCATGCCGGTGCCGTGGATACGATTCTCAGGGCGGCCCGGGACGGAAAACCCGATGTTGCGGTTTCCCTGGACCTGAACCTGTCCGTGGGCACCTGGGCTATCCGGGACCATTGCCTGGTGCTTGCGGACAATACTGTGATCGCGCTGCAGGACCTTGTACCAATGGCGTCGGCAGGCAACAAGGTGTTCGGGTTTGACGGCAGGGACCTGCTTCCCATTGAAGTGCGGGCGGACGGGTACTACAAGCTGGTGCCCACGGCATCCGCGCCCACTCTTGAAATCAACGGCATTAAAATGCACCGCTCCAAGGATATTGACCCCCTGGACGATGCCCGGCTCAAGGCCGAACTTGTGGTACGGACGGGTGACCATGTGCTGGACACCTGCGGGGGACTGGGATATTCTGCTCTTTTTGCGGTCAAGGCAGGTGCGGCACAGGTGGTGTCAACGGAAAAAAGCCGGCAGGTCATCCGGATCCGGGAGCAGAACCCCTGGCTGGCCCCGGGTGCCCGGGACTGGCAGACACTCTCGGTAATGAAGCGGATCCAGTTGGCAAATGCAGACATCACCGGCCATATCACCACCCTGGCGGATAAGGCCTTTGATGCGGTGATCCATGACCCGCCGCGATTCTGCTCTGCCACGGGAGATCTTTACGGAAAAGCCTTTTATACGGAACTTGCCCGGGTGATGCCGACAGGGGCGCGATTGTTCCATTACACGGGCAGTCCCAAAAAAATCACCCATGGGGACCGGTTTATCCGGAATGCCGTGAAGCGGCTGGAACAGGCCGGTTTCAAAAAGGCGGGGTTTAACGAACGGCTCCAGGGCATTTATGCAGAGCGGGCCGGACAGGCTTTTCCATGAGCAATAACACCTTAAAAAGGGATGCATAATAATAGACGTTAGGATGAAACAATGAACATCACCGTACTGGATTACGGGGCCGGCAATGTCCGCAGCCTGATCAATGCCGTTGAAAAAATGGGCGGCACCGTGAAAATGGTCGAAACCCCGCAGGATATTCTGGATGCTGAAAAACTGATCTTCCCCGGGGTGGGCAACTATGCCTCCATGATTGAAATCCTCCACCAGAGGGATTTTGTGGTGCCCCTGCGGGAATACCTGAATGCGGACCGCCCCTTCCTGGGAATCTGCGTGGGCATGCAGGCCCTGTTTGAGGGCAGTGAGGAAGAGATCATTCCCAAAGAGAGCATCGGCTTTTTCAAGGGCCGGGTCAAACGGTTCAGGACCGAGCTTTCCGTTCCCCATATCGGGTGGAACGGGGTGCATATCAAACAGGATTCCCCGCTGCTTACCGGTGTGGACCCGGATACCAAGTTTTACTTTGTCCATTCGTTTCACATTGTGCCTGAAGACCCTTCGGTGATCCTGACCACCACCACCTATGACTATCCCTATGCCTCTGCCGTGCAGCAGGGCAATGTCATGGGCACCCAGTTCCATCCGGAAAAAAGCGGCAGGGCCGGGATGCAGTTGCTGAAAAACTTTATGGCATCGGACAACCTCAAGGCCAAAGGACCTGCGGACATTCCGGGCAAGGGCCTGTCCAAACGGGTGATTGCCTGCCTGGATGTCCGGTCCAATGACAACGGGGACCTGGTGGTGACCAAAGGGGACCAGTATGATGTCCGGGAACAGGGCAGTGTCAGGAACCTGGGCAAACCCGTGGCCCTGGCCGGCAAATACTATGAGGCTGGTGCGGACGAGATCACCTTTTTGAACATTACAGGATTCAGGGATTTTCCCCTGGAGGACATGCCTATGCTCCGGGTCCTGGAAGAGACTTCCAAGCACGTATTCGTGCCCCTGACCATTGGCGGGGGCATCCGGGAGTTCACGGACAGCAACGGAAAACACTATTCGGCACTGGATGTGGCGTCCCGGTATTTCAGGGCGGGCGCGGACAAGATTTCCATCGGGTCTGATGCCGTGTATATTGCCGAAGACTATATCAAGTCCGGAAAAAAGACCGGCAAATCCGCCATTGAACAGATTTCCCTAAAGTACGGGGCCCAGGCCGTTGTGATTTCCATTGATCCCAAGCGGGTATGGGTGAACGGGCCTGAAGATGCGCCCGGGCATCATGTGGTTGGATCTGCGGACACCGGCCCGGACGGGGAGGCCTTCTGCTGGTACCAGTGCACGGTCCAGGGCGGGCGCAAGGCCCGGGACATTGATGCGGTGGCTTTGGCAAAGGCCTGCCAGGAACTGGGGGCCGGTGAAATTCTGCTCAACTGCATTGACAAAGACGGGACCAATTCGGGATTTGACCTGGACCTGGTCAATGCGGTGCGCAATGCCGTGACCATCCCCGTGATTGCCTCTTCCGGCGCGGGTCGCGAATCCCATTTTTCAGAAGTATTTACCCGGACCGGTGCGGAAGCCGCACTGGCAGCGGGTATTTTTCACAGGGACGAGGTTCCCATCCTGGATGTGAAACAACATTTGGCAGATAAAGGCATCGCCGTCCGTTTATAAACCTGAGACAGGCGTTCGCATGAAAAAAGGCGGATCTCAGGCCAAAAGGCTTGACATTCGCCCTTTTTTTTGATGGGTATTCGAGACCGGGATGTGCATCAAAATCAATTATTCGGAGGGGCCATGTCAGGTATCGGATTCGGAAAAAAGCTGTATCTTTCTTCAGTAAGCATCATCCTGCTGACCATTCTCATTGTTGCCGGAATGAATTTTTTCCAGGCCAGGAAAAATTTCCTGACCAAGGGAAAAGCAGGTATCCAGAGTGTGTCGGATGTGTTGAAAAATGCCATTGACGTTCAGTACAGCCTCCAGAAGGCACGGCTGGAGTCCGATCTTGGCATGCTTGTCACCGAGGGGAAAAACAGCGGTAAAATCACCCTTCTGGGCAACCGGACATCAGACATTGATACCGTGGACGTGAACACCGGAGCCAAGGCGCGTGTAACCATGCCCAGGCTTCTGGCAGGCCTGAAATTCATCACGGATGACTATGAACTTGTAGATAAAGTCGGCACATTCACTGATTCCGAAATCATGTTTTTCCAGCTTTTTGAAAATAAGCTGGTCAAGGTTTCCACAAATCGCAAATCAGAAGAAGACAAACGGCCCATCGGCGGGTATTACGGCGAAGGCACCGAGATCTATAAAGCCGTTGCATCGGGCAAAGATCATCTTTTCCTGAAAGGCACGGGCGATGATATGACCCTGCAACTGCTTTCCCCGTTCAAGGATTTTATGGAAGGGAACCTGGCAGGTGCTTACGGCATCAGCCTCAATGTCCTGACCCAGGGGTTCAGAACCCTGGTGGAAAGGATCACGGTCAACGGTCGGGGGTACGCCTTTATCTGCGACCGGGCCGGAAACATCCTGGTCCACCCGGACAAGTCATATATCGGAACGTCCATATCGGACTTCAGGGGCGGGGATGCCTTGCTGAAAACGGAAAAGGGGTTTGTTTCCTATGAAAAAAAAGGAGAAAAGGTCTACGGATATGTGACCTACTTTGCCCCCTGGAACCTTTATTTTACCGTTTCCGTGTCCGAAGCTGAACTCATGGCCGGGATCAACGGCCAAATCCTGAAATCGGCCGGGACCAGCGGGGTGATTGCCCTGATTGTCGGGGTGCTGATCATTGCCCTGATGAACCGCCAGCTCATGAACAATATGACGGGCATGGCCGCCATGGCCAAAGAGGTGGCCCATGGGAATTTCAACCACAGCTTTACCTATAATGCCAGCGACGCCATCCGGGATACCGTGGATGCCATGAACGAGATGGTCACGGAGCTGGGGGACATGATCCGGGACCTCAACACTGGAGTGGATACCCTGAGCAGTGCGTCAGGCGAACTGGACCGGATTTCCGACCGGATGAAAGAGGATGCGGATACGTCCGTGGAAAAGGTCAACAATGTGGCGTCGGCTGCCGAGGAGATGAGCGTGAACATGGATTCCGTGGCTGCTGCCATGGAAGAGGCCAGCATTAATGTGGAAACCGTGTCCAACGGCACCGGGCAGATGCGCGCCGGGCTTGAGGCCGTGGTCAAGGATTCCGCCCACACCCGGGATATCACCCGCAAGGCCGTGACCCAGGCCAAACAGACTTCCGACCGGGTGCAGCAACTGGGCAAGGCTGCCGAAGAAATCAACAAGGTCACGGATACCATCAACACCATCTCGGCCCAGACCAACCTTCTGGCCTTGAACGCCACCATTGAGGCGGCCAGGGCAGGCGAGGCCGGAAAAGGATTTGTTGTTGTGGCCAATGAAATCAAGGCACTTGCCGGCCAGACCGCCGATGCCACCGAAGATATCGGGCAGAATATCCGCGACATCCAGGACCAGATCCAGGGCGCGGTATCCGAGATCGGCAATATTTCCTCGATTGTCCAGGAAATCAATGAATTCGTGAACCAGGCGGCCGAGTCCATCGAAACCCAGTCCGGCACCACCGGCGAGATTGCGGAAAATATCAGCCAGGTGTCCCAGGGTATACAGGAAGTCAGTGAAAACGTGGCCCAGAGTTCGGCCGTATCCGGTCAGGTGGCCCAGGAGATTACGGATGTACTTGAGGCGGCCCGCCAGATTTCATCGTTTTCAGGGGATATCAAGAAGAAGTCGGAAACCCTGGGAGAGGTGATGGACCGGTTCAGGGCCATTACGGGTAAATTTCAGATCTAAACGGTTTCCTGGAAAGGCAGATAAAGGCGCCGGAATTCTAACTTCTAGCCCACGGCAATATTTTTC
Source organism: Desulfobacter sp. (assembly GCA_036881925.1). Taxonomy (GTDB): domain Bacteria; phylum Desulfobacterota; class Desulfobacteria; order Desulfobacterales; family Desulfobacteraceae; genus Desulfobacter. The sequence goes on along the minus strand of JBAJNJ010000005.1, from coordinate 263,011 downwards.
AGGGCAGATTCGGCAATCCGGTCAATATCCAGGACCTGATCAATCCCACCGGTTTTAAAGGCCTCTTTGGGCATGCCGTAGACCACCGAAGAGGCCTCGTCCTGGGCAATGTTAAAAGAGCCCGCCGCTTTCATGGCACGAATGCCTTCAGCCCCGTCAGCCCCCATTCCCGTCAGGATAACGCCCAGGGCGTTTGCCCCGGCATACCTGGCCACGGACGAGAACAGCACGTCCACGGCCGGCCGCTGGTGGTGTACCATGGGACCATCCTTGACCCGGACGTAATACCGCGCCCCGCTGCGCCGCAGCAGCATGTGCAGGTTGCCCGGTGCGATCAGGGCCTGGCCGTTGAGCACCGAATCCCCGTCTTGGGCTTCCTTGACCCGTATCCGGCACAGGGAATCCAGCCGCTTGGCAAAACTGGCCGTAAACTGGACCGGCATATGCTGGACCACCAGGGTTCCCGGGGCATTTTCCGGAAACTGGGTCAGCACCCTGCGAATGGCTTCGGTGCCGCCTGTGGAGGCGCCGATGGCAATGATTTTATTGGTGGTGGCGGATAAAGCCCTGGAGTTGACGGCCGAAAGGGCGCATGCCTCCGGAGGCGGTACAATGGGTTTGACCCTGGCATTGGCCACATCCCGGATTTTCCGGGCCAGGTCATTGCTCATCTCTCCCACGGAATAGGCAGATCCGGGTTTGGAAATCACATCCACAGCACCGGCGGCAAATGCATCCATGGCCAGTTTACTGCCCTTTTCCGTAAGCGAGGAAAGCACGATCACGGGCAGGGGATAGTATTGCATCAGTTTTTTTAAAAAGGTAATGCCGTCCATCCGGGGCATTTCAATGTCCAGGGTGACCACATCCGGTTTGAGCCGTACGATTTTTCCCCGGGCCACATAGGGATCCGGAGCCGTCCCCACGACATTTATCCTTTTCTGGGCGGAAAGCTCCTTGGACAATACCTTTCTGACAACAGCAGAATCATCAACAATCAGAACATTTATCTGCTTCACATTTCAGGTCTCCGGATCAGTTTAATTTTATATGGGCGACCAGAATGTCCCGGGACGTATTGAGCATGACGGTCTCGTCAATATCTCCGGAGCCGGGAACAGGAACGATTTCAGGGATACCCAGTCCCATGTATGCGGTGTCGTCGATCCGGGTCATGGCACCGCCCGCAATCATGTTCAGGGCTTCTTTAAGGGTGCCGTCCACATGTTCCGGGGTCAGGGTATCGATATCCTGGCCCATGAGATTTTCGGTCATGGTCTGGAGAAGGGGGGCGGGGATGCAAAGGTAAATCGTACCGGATACATCGCCGGAAAAGGTGATGGCGGCCGCTTTCATTGCGGACGGGTCCGGGGACTGACTGTCAGGACCGGAATCCTTATGCTTTTCCAGGGTCAGGAAAAACATGGTTTCCATGACGTCAAAAATCGAATTCGTCACCTGAGTCATCAACTCTGTCTTCATCACTCGGCTCTCCCAATAATTCTATGAGCAGATCCCTGATCTGTTCCGGGGAAAAGGGTTTTTTTACATAACCGGCTGCCCCCTGGTTGATAATCTGGGTTACTTTTTCAATACTTCCTTCCGTACTGACCACGATCACGGGAATTTTTTTCATGGTGTCGCTGGACTGCATGGCTTCAAGCATATCCAGGCCGTTCATTACCGGCATGTTAAAATCCGTGATCACGACATCCACGTGCTGCCGTTCTAAAATTTCCAGGGCAGTTTCACCGTTTTCCGCTTCCAGGAAGTCAGATGTCCCGTAACCGGCAGCCCTGAGGGTTTTTTTCAACACTCCCCGCATGGGTAAGGAATCATCGACAATCAGTATTGAAAATGTCATAACACCACCTTCTCTTATGGGGTCCGGAATCAGACCACCTTTAAAAGATCCTCCACTTCCTGCATTTTAAAGGTAAATTCAGCCATGATCATGGAGATGTCATCCGCGCTCATGCCAAGTTCCTCCATGGCATGTTCGTGAAAGCGGTAGGCCAGGCCGTCAGCCCCCACGCCCAACCCCATCATCATGCAGATACAGTCCGCCAGATATACCACAACAATATCCTTGTCCTGAATCATATTCTCATCACCCAGGTGATGGTTTCGTATGATTTTTACCATCCTGGGGGAAAATTTCCACATCTTGGCGATCATTCCCCCGAGTTCGGCATGGTCCACACCGATCACCCGTTTCTCAGCTTCCATAAAGCTTAAGTTTTCACCGGATACCAGGCCGGATATTTTCTCAAAGGCATCCTGGACAAATCCGTCCAGCACGGTTTTGCCGATATCCTTGAGCAGGGCTGCAGTAAATATGGTGCTTTTGTGCGGTATTTCAAGCCTGCCCGCCACCTGCTTGGCAATAATGGCCGAGGCCACCGAGTATTTCCACATGGCCCCGGCATGCAGGTCATACCCTTTTTGCTCTCCGGACAAAGCCTTTGCCCCGGATTTGAGCAGTACCATGTCAACCAGTTGCTCGGTTCCCAGGAGGTTGGCCGCATCCCTGATGGATTCGGCCGGATGGCGCAGCCCGAAAAAGGCGGAGTTGGTGGTCCGGAGCACGGAAGCGGTCAGGGCCGGATCATACTGGATCACCCCGGCAATATCCTCCATGCTTGAGGACGGATCATCCACCAGTTCCAGAAGCGGGTGAACCACGGCCGGTATGGGCTTCAGGTTCTTGATCTCCTTGACCAATGTCTGGATGGCTGTCATAGGATCCTTTCCTCACGCGAGCCTGATGTTTTGATGAAAATCTGGCCTGTGGTGATGTCCAGCCGCACGGTCCGGTTGACATTGCCGCCTACGGCCTGTTTGTCAATAAGCACGTTATTCCGAAACAGCATTTTTTTCAAGGCTATATAGTTGCGTTTGCCGATATTAAAAAACCCCTGCTGGTCAAGGATTTCCGCTCCCCCTGCAATAAATACCCTGATCCTGGGTTTTTTCGCCCCCAGGGTATAGGTTTCCTTGAATAGCCTTGGAATACCGGTATCAGCGAACATAAACGGCTTTGCCCTTGCCTTGTCAGCATCTATGGAGGAATCGGGCAGCATGTAGTGGAGAATCCCGCCTGCCTTGGCAAAGGTATCATAAATCACCACACCGATGCAGGAGCCCAGAGAGTATGTAATAATGGTATCCCCGGGCTGGTTGCTGGTTTTCATATCTGCAACACCTACAATATGTTTCATGTCGCCTCAAGCAGTTCAGGTAAGGGCCTGGGCCATGCGCCGGGAAGTACGGATGCCTGGGAAGGCTGGCCTGTTGATGGTTGCATGTTATACGTCATATATTTATTTTATCACGTTTATCATGTGTTCCGGGTGTGCAATGAAAGAATTACAACCATCATAAGCGATGTCCATTCCCCATGTCAAGTCAAAGCCCCGGGCGCGAACCGCCCGGCAGATAAGGCGTGGCAGCCACCCTACCTTATCCCGAAAGCCGCCTAATGGTGCCAGGTCAGAGTGGCTGTCACTACCCTCAGCGTGGTAACGATTGATTTCCTTCCGTAAACACATACCGTTTGGAAGAGTTTTGGAAAAGGGCGGTTTTCAGGCCGGAGCAGGAAGGTGGTTTACATTGACACCGATATCATCCGCTATTCGTTTTTTATATTTATGAGCTTACCTTCGCATTTTGGACAGATAAAGACTTGAATGTGTTCTGTTTTATACTTTTTATTACAGTCCTCACAAATCATTATTCCTTTTTTAGGCTTCAAAAAGAAACTACCGATAAAAAATATGCAACCGAGCCCAGCAATGAAGAGAGCTGAAAACTCAGATGTTTTTACACCCCATTTATGATCCCAGCCGGTATTATACATATTTATCCCACTAATAAAACTTGCAATCCCGGCGATTCGCATACCTAATTTATTATTCATTCGGTCACCCTGGATTTTTATATAACGCTTATGCAATAAGTTACAACGTGAAACAGCATTTTGTCTGAAATTTTGAACGTATTTTTTCTGGATTTTAGGAACTCAACTGAATGTCTAAACAATTGTGCGGAAATCGGTTGGGGGAGGTGAGAACCCGACAGGGATCGGTGTGAGGGTTTACCGATGGCGTCCCTGCCGGGTTGTGCCGTTCAGGCCGGGCGGTTGCCGGGCTGTTTATGCACGTGATGGCGTGGCGTGTAGCAGAAGCGTGTCGGAGAGATATCTAATTCTTTCGGGCCTGGATATAATCCCCGGGATTCTGGATGCGGAACTGGGCCCGCCTGTTCTGCTGGTGGGCGTCGTCGCTCTGTCCGTTATTCAGGGGTTTTTCTTCCCCGAAACTGACCCAGGCCACCCGGTTCTCAGGGAGTCCCAGGTTTTCCAGGTAATTTTTTACGGACAGGGCCCGGCGTTCCCCCAGGGCCAGGTTATAGGTTGTTGTGCCCCTTTGGTCACAATGGCCTTCAATGATCACGGAAACCATGGGATTGTCCCGGAGCCAGGCTGCTTTTTTCCGGACCAGGGCTTTGGCATCTTCATCCAGTTGGGAACTGTCGAAAGCAAACAGGATGTGCCGGTCAACAAACCGGTCTTTTGCCAGGGTCAGCCGTTCTTTTTCCTTTTCCCTGGCCATCCGGTCTTCGAGTTCCTGGATGGTGATTGCCTGTTGCTCTGCTGCTTTCCGGTCTTTTGCGGCTTGATCTTCATCCAAAGCCGTGTGTTGCCCTGTGGTTTCAACGGTTGTACCCTGGGAGCTGATCTCTTTTTTGGCGCATGACAGGCCGGTGAAAAAGCCGGCCACAATGAGGGCGGTTAATATGTTGCGGATCGTGTTGCGTGTCATTCATCCTCCTTGTTGATGTCCAGTGCGATCATAAAGTGATCCTTGAATCCCATGGTGTTGCCGTCCAGGATATATTTTATCCGGGTGGGTTTGCGTTCTGCCGGTATGGTTTTGTCCCGGTAGTGAAATGTCATGGGGACAAGATCCCCGGCCTTAAGACTTTCCAGTGCTTGTGAGCCTCTTCTGACAAGTGCGAACAGGGGTTCGGACATATTTCTTCTTAATTTGAACTGGTAAAAAATTCCTGGGCTTTCCAGTTGGAACTCGGCACTGACATAGGCCTTTTCCCCTTCTTCCATTGTGATCAATCTGTTTTACATCCTCCCTGGCGTTGAATCGGTGTTGCCTTTGCAGGTTTATCTGGTCTTTAGCAGTAGCAACTTGCATGCCAAATCTTAACCGTCTGATTTGAATGGAGATTTGGAGTTGACCCCCTGGTAAGAAAATGCCGGGTTACGAAAATATCACCATAAGTTACGAAATTTGCACATTGGCTGTTTCAGGCACGGATATATCACGAATTGGTATTGCATCATCTGCCGGGTACTGTTGGTGACCCTGGCATATAGATGTTCTCAAAATTCCGTTCCGATTCAATTTCCAACTTGAGTGGTTGCACAGCAAATGACGCTTAAGTTTTCAGTATTTCTTACTGAGTCGGTGTTCTCGCCAGCGGTTTTTTTCGGAACATATCTTTGTCATTTGCTATAGCTGTCTGCTGCCGGGGGGGATCTGACTGGCAAAATAACACCGGTTTACCCTCTCATTTTGTAAAGGGGAAGGTAAAGGTCCCAAAGGGCCGGGAATTTTATTGGGCCTGCCTTTTTTAAAAGAGACTGCTGCTGACACGAAAGGGGAGACTGAAAACCAAGTGACAGGTCATCGGTCAATCTGTCTTTGTAAAATACAAAGGAAAGGCAAAAAGCGTAACCAAAAGAGAACGTTTGGTAACAGCAGATGGATGGGGTTATGGGTTCGCTTTGTGTGAAAATCTTATGAAATTAAAGGGTTGCGATATTGGCACGTGCCTTGCTCTATGTGTCGATGAAAGATGAGAATCTTGCGTGGAGTCAACATGAAATGAAAACACAAAGGAGTATTAAAATGAAAAAAGCAGTGATTGCAGCATTGATCGTAGGACTGGTAGGAATCGGATATATGGCATTTGCCACTGAACAGGGCGCGACCCGGGAAACCGCGGCCCAGGAAACCATGGCAGCCGGAACAGATGCCCTGGCTGAAGGCCCGATCAATGTCCGGGGCGTTGTGGAAAAATCAGAATCCGGATTGGCCCTGTTCAACGGAAAAGAAACCTACCTGCTCAAAGGTGGTGAAGAGGTCCGGGAGGATGCTCTTGAAGGCATGATCGGAAAGCTGGTGAAGATCAGCGGTGATCTTGAGAAAGACGACAAGGGCGCATGGATCAACGTAAAAGAGGCTGTTGTAGCCAACTAACCCCCAAATAAAAGACTCCATGACGTAAAAAAGGGGAAGTGCCTGTCAAAGGCCTTCCCCTTTTTTCTTTTATATACGGGCCTGACTATTTATAATCCCTGGGATTGATGCCGTACTTTTTGACCTTGTAGTGCATGGCCCGTTTGCTGATATCAAGCAGTTCGGCCGCATCTTTCTGGACGCCCCTGGCTTCTTTCAATGCCCTGATAATGGTGTTTTTCTCGCTCTGTTCAATAGAAAACGCATCCGGGGAGAACCCATCCGGTGATGCCCCGGGGCTGTCAGTGGTCAGGACGGCGGTTTCCCTGATGGATTCAAGCTGGAGATCCCAGGGGTCTATGGTATGGTTCCGGCAGAGTACCGCGCCTGCCTCAATGGTGTTTTTCAATTCCCTGATATTGCCGGGCCATGGATGCTCCGTGAGCACTTTCATGGCTGCCTGGGAGATCCTTACCTGGTCTATGCCGTGGGTGTTTGCATATTTTTGCAGGAAAAACTGCGATAAGGGGGCAATGTCTTCTTTTCGGTCCCTGAGCGGGGGAATGGTCAGGGTGATGCCTTTGATCCGGTAGTAGAGGTCCTGGCGGAAAACACCCTGGTCAATGGCGGCGTTCAGATCGGCATTGGTGGCGGCCACAACCCTGCAGTCTACTGCTTTTTCCTTTACCGCCCCGACCTGGCGGATCTTTCCGTCTTCCAGGAACCGAAGCAGCCGGCATTGCATATCATGGGAAATATTGCCGATTTCATCCAGGAACAGGGTGCCGGTGTCAGCGGCCTGGATCAGGCCCTGCTTGTCCTTGACCGCATGGGTGAATGCGCCTTTGAGATGGCCGAACAGTTCGCTTTCCAGGATTCCGGCGGGTGTGGATCCACAGTCCACAACCACGTAAGGATTTTTCTGCCTGGGACTGTGCCGGTGGATATAACCGGCGATGCGCTCCTTGCCCACACCGCTTTCCCCCAGGATCAGGACATTGACAGTGGTGGCGGAGACCTTTTTCACCATGTGGTAGAGTGTTTTCATGGCAGGGCTGGTGCCCCAGTAATACTCATCCTCAAATGAGGGGGGACTGCCGGCGGTGTCCGGGGTTTGGGAACCTGCGGCCAGCACGGTATTGATTTTTTTGATCAGTGTGCGGCCGTCAAAAGGCTTGGAAATATAATCCACGGCACCCAGTTTGATGGCATCCACGGCATCGGGGATGGTGCCGTATGCGGTCAAAAAAATCACGGGCAGGTCCGGCAGGGTCTGGCGGACTTCCCTGAACAATTCCATCCCGCTTTTCCTGGGCATTTTCATGTCCGACACCAGAAGGTCAATGGGTTCCTGCCGGAGGATGCGGGCTGCAGATGCGGCATCCTCGGCCTTGGACACCCTGAAATCGGATGCCGTGAGCCGGGCGTCAAGCACCTCTAATATGCTGGGGTCGTCATCTACAATCAATATTCTTGGGGATGCGGTCATTGGTCTTTCCTTTTTTCCTGACGCTCCTGGTCAATGCTTTCAAGGACCGAGATCTGGTGCTGGAGGGTTTTAACAAGGTGCTGCATTCTCAGGCGGTCCTTTTTGTATATGGCTTCTTTTGCATTGAGGCGGTCAATTCTGGCTGACATGTCCCGGTGCTCGGCTGCCATCAATGCCATACCGTGGCTGACGGCCCGGACCAGTATTACGGGGTTCTGGCTGCCCAGCCCGGCATTTGGTTGCTGCACCGGATCAGGAAATATATGCAAAAAAGATTCCATTGCCTTGCGGAACGCGGCAGCATCTTTTGCCGTTGCCATGTCTGTGCAGGCCATGCCGTATTGCCCGGCCCGGACACTGCCGGGGCTGTCGGTACGTGCCGCCAGAAGGGCATATGATTCCCGGGCAACGGGAAAGTCTCCCTGCAGAAACGCCTGCTCAGCCTGGTGGGTGAGAGAGGCGGTCCGTCCGAACGGGCCAAACCCCTGGAACCGGCATCCGGAAAGGATCAGCACCAGGGCCAGTACAAACAAGAGACGGATCAAAGGTGAATTTTTTTTATATGGGGCTTTTAACAGGGGCATATGCGCTCCTTATGGTGTGTATTCCGTGTGCACGGGCAGGGTGAAGGAAAAGGTGCATCCCCTGTCCGTATTGTTTTTGACAAAAATTTTTCCGCCGTGGGCATGGATGATCCGCCGGGATATACTCAGGCCAAGCCCTACGCCGCTCATATGTTTCCTGACTTCACCGGCCCGGTAGTATTTTTTAAAAATCAGGTCCTGTTTGTCCTCGGGGATGCCCGGTCCTGTGTCGGAGATGCTGAATGTGATAAAACCATTGCCCGGGCCTTTTGACAGAAGGATCTCCACCTGGCTGTCTTCCGGTGAGAATTTCAGGGCATTGTCCAGGATATTCATGAACACCTGCATGATTTCTTTCTGGTCCCCGGCAACCATGGGGGCATCTGCAAGGTCCCGGAAACGGACATCAATATCCCGGGATTTTGCTGCGGCGGTAATGCTTTGGGCGGCATCCCGGGCCAGTTGGTTGGGATCCAGGGGAAGGGCAAGGGGCTTTTCCGTGCCCGGCCCGAGCATGGAGGTGTCGAGCAGGTGGTTCAAAAGGCCGGTGATCCGGGCAATCTCATTGCCTGCAATGGTTAAGAATTTTTTCTGTTTTTCATTGACCGGCCCCAGCACTTCTTCGGCGATCATGTTGACGGATTCACGGATGGATGACAGCGGGGTGCGGATTTCATGGCTCAGGGTGGCGATGAAGTCGGACCGGATTTCCTCGTCTGCCTTGAGCTGGCGGTTCATATCATTGAACGCGGCTGCCAGCTCACCGAACTCGTCCTTGGATGAGATGGCGATCTTATGGGTGTAATTGTCGTCTGACACATGTTTCAGGCCTGACTTGAGCTTGTTGAGCGGGGTGAGCATGGACCGGGAAATAAAAAGCACTCCGAAAATACCTGCCAGGATGGAAATGCCGAACCCGATCACACTGTTCTGCACAATTTTCCGGCTCTGGTCGTTGATCCGGATCAAGGCGTTTTCAATCTGGCTGTCATTGTCTTTCCTGGCTGCTGAAATGGCCTCGATCCATTGGGTCATCAGGGCGGGCGCAATCCAGGGGCCGGGCAGGGCCATAATATCCTGCTTTTCACGGAAGCGGGTGTGGGGAGTGTAGGTGAGATAAAGCCTGTCCCAGTATTGGGACGGGGGCCTGCCAGCGCTGTCCAGGCGGAGAATCCGGTTCAGGTCCCTGTGGTAGGCCTGCCTGGCGGTTTCAAAGTAATCATAATATACATCTTTTTTAAGCAGCCTGAATTTTTTGATGTTGGCATCCATATCAATAAGGCTGTCCCTGAGGTTTTTCGACAGGGCAGCCACTTGGTTGTTGATGCTGACAATCCTGGCGGATGTTTTCGACATGTCCCTGACATTTATGAACAGGTCAAATACTGTTCCGTAAAAGATCAGGATGAAGAAAAAGAAGAAAATAAAGAGTTTTTTTGCGATGCCAAGTGTCATGAGCCTGTTACCAACTGCCTGAATGCCTGCGGTGCAAGCACCTTAATTGCATGAACTTTTAGCATTTCACCGGCTGCAAGTCAAACCGTTGTGGCAAAAGATCAGGCAGTCGTCTCCAGCCTGTACTCCCGGTTTAGAATCCACTCCCGGGTCCGGTCTGCGGTCATGGGCGGGGCAAACAGGTAACCCTGGATCTCTACGGAACCGAACTGTGAGAGGATCGACAACTGCTCCCGGGTTTCCACGCCTTCGGCCACAATGCCCAGATTGAGTTTTTGGGCCATGATCACAATGGTTTCGACCAAAACCCGGGTTTCCTTGTCACGGGACAGGTCGTCGATAAAGGATTTGTCGATCTTGAGTGTGGTGATGGGCAGCCGTTTGATATAGGCCAGTGACGAGTACCCCGTACCGAAATCGTCAATGGCGGTGAGTACACCCAGCTCGGATAAGGTTTCCAGCCGCTTCATGGCGGCCCGGCTGTTTTTGATGAGCAGGGATTCGGTGATTTCGATTTCCAGGCGGTTGCCGGGAAAATTTTCCCGGGACAGGAGGTCTGCGACCATTTTGCCGAACCCCCGGTCCTCGAATTGTTTTGCAGAGACATTTACGGAGACGGAAAGATCCATTCCCGTAGCCTGCCTGAGCATAAGGCCCTGGTGTATGGCCGCCTGGAACACCTGCTCACCAATGGGGATGATCAGGCCGGATGATTCGGCCAGGGGAATGAACTCATTGGGCGGCACCACCCTGCCGTCGGGTTTCACCCATCTGACAAGGGCTTCCATGCCCGCCGGCATCATGATACCGGGATCCATCTGGGGCTGGAAATAGACCTGGAATTCCTCATTGTCCAGGGCGGCCCTGAGATCGGCTTCCATTTTCACCCGTTCCTCGACCTGGCGGGCCATACGGCTTTTAAAGAGCCGGAACTGGTTTTTCCCCCTGGTTTTTGACTGGTACATGGCCAGGTCGGCGTGTTTGATAAGGCTGTCGACATCTTCACCGTCAAGGGGAAAAATGGAAATGCCGATGCTGACGGTGATGTGAAAAACATGGCTGCCAAGGGTAAACGGTTCCCGAAACACGGACTGGAGCCGCTTGACCATGGTTGCCACATCCCGGGTCTTCTGGATGTGGGGAATCATGATGGTGAATTCGTCTCCGCCCAGCCGGGAAACGGTATCACCGGGCCGGGTGACCGATAGCATGCGCTTGGCGGCTTCCCTGAGCAGTTCATCCCCCCGGGCATGGCCCACACTGTCGTTGACGTTTTTAAAGTTGTCCAGGTCCACGAACAGCACCTGGATCATTTCCCCGGTCCGGTCTGCATCTGAAATGGCCTGGTTGAGGCGGTCCTTGAACAGGGACCTGTTGGGCAGCCCTGTGAGCGGGTCATGGTAGGCCAGGTGCTTGATCTGCTCTTCCTTGGTTTTCATTTCCGAGATGTCATGGAACACCGCCACATAATTGTTGGCCAGACCCGATTTATCCTGGATGGCGCTGATACTGAGCAGCTCGGGATATGCTTCGCCGCTTTTCTTCCGGTTCCAGATTTCACCGGACCAGTATCCGTTTTCAACCAGGGAAGTCCACATGGACTGGTAAAATGCCGGGTTATGCCGGTCCGATTTCAGGATTCTCGGGTTCTCGCCGATCACCTCTCCGGCCGGGTATTGGGTAATGGTGGTGAATGCCCGGTTGACTGCCTCGATGCGCCCGTCCCTGTCTGTGATGCAAATGCCTTCGTTTGCATTCTCAAAGACTTTTTCAAAAAGCTTGAGCTGGTTTTCCGCGTCCTGCCGGACCTGGATTTCCGTAACCAGTTCCTTTTGATACGCCCCGATTTTGTCCATAAAAGTATTAAAGGTGGCGGAAAGTTTTCCGATTTCATCTTCCCGGGTCTGCCTGAGCCGCATGGACCAGTCGCCGTCTGCCGCTTTTTCAAGGCGGAGAATCAGGGAGGTCAGGGGCCGGGTGATGGAACCGCTCACGGCCAGGGTGACCCCGCCGGTGATCAGCAGGGCCAGCAGGAGAATGAAAAAGAATAACCGTTGTATTTCAGGCAGGGGGGAGAACACCTCTTTTGTGTAAGATGAGGAGGCAATGATCCAGCCGTAATCGGGAATAAAGTCGAATGCGACGAATTTTTCTCTGGGTTCCGTTTCCGAAGGATTTTTCCAGAAGTAGGTAAGAAATCCTTTGCGCTGCCGGACCATTTCCCGGATGATGGGTACCCCTTTGGCATCCCGGATATCAATGACATTGCCGGAAACCTCGGGGTGGATGATGATGTTGCCGTGGATATCAAATATAAATGAATACCCGGTTTTTCCGAAGGTCAGCCCCAGTATCCGGTCTTTAAAGTCATCAATGCTGATGAGTTTTGAAAATTCCTCTTTGTAGGAAGATACTGAAATGATCCAGTCCCAGGGCTGGAAGTAGGTCATGTAAAGTGCCTTGGGCTTTGTCTGTGTATCCCCGGGGTTTTTCCAGTCATACTCCAGGTAGCCTTCCCGGTTCTTTATCTGGGCCTGGATGAACCGCCTGTGGGCAAAGGATCGCCCCCGGACCCCGTCCTGGGGATGGACCACGGCGGTTCCCCGGCTGTCGATACAATAGATATACCCGGTATCTCCCACGCTCTGGCTCAACAGCACCCGGATGGCCCTGGTTTTGGCCTCGGACTCGGAGATCTTTCCCTGGAGAAATTCCTGGTACAGATATGCCAGTATTTCCCTGTTTTTCTCGGCAATGGCTCTTAAATGGTTTTTGATGGATACCATGGCCGTGGTCTCCACCATGTCGGTGATGGTCTGGTTGGATGTGTTCAGTTCGGTTCTGATCCGGTGGGTCAGGTCCTCGCGGACCTTGAAAAAGAGAAGGGCAAAGCTTAGGGAGAATACAACCAAAGAGACCGCGGCATAGGTAAAAAACAGCCTGAACCTTAATGAAACAGTTCTGAATATGTGCATGGGACCCTTTGTTTTAAAATTTCAGGTAGACTGAGACTTTAAAAAAAAATCCGCTGTAAATCAATACACATGCATTATTAGCAAGGGTTAATCATTTTTTTGTCCGGGCGGAAGGCCGATAAACACCCCGTCGTCGTCCTTTTTTTCCCGGCCGCTTTCCTGGTATTGCCTGAGAATCGCCTTGATCTTAAGGGCCTTGTCCAGGAACTGGCTTCTGCCGGTGATAAAGAGGCGCTTGTGGTCCCTTTTGGGCTGCGATATCTTGACCAGGTTCATGGCTTTCATCATGTCGATGGTTTCCTCGACCTGGGCCTTGGGGTGGGAGAGAAGCTTGGACAGGGTGTCCAGAACCTCGTCGTAGAGCAGGTTGTTCTGCTGGTGGACCTGCATGAGGTGGAGGACCCGGGCAATGCCTTCAAACAGATCGGGAGCTGCCAGGGAGGCTTTGCCGGTGAGTTCGTCCAGCCGTGTTGCAATGGCGATCAGGCATTTGGTGATCACGGCCGGGGACGCTTTCATATACTTGTCAAACACCTTTTTGGGAATCCGGATGACCTGGCAGGTGTCAACTGCGGTTGCCGTGGCCGTCCGTTTGTGGTTGCCCAGCACCAGCGCCATTTCGCCGAACACGGATTGTTCCTTGACCTGGGTCAGGATCAGTTTTTCCCCGTTGTCCTGTATGGAGATTTCCACCGTGCCGGATTTGAGGATAAAGGCGTCATACCCGATGTCGCCCTCGGTAAAAATGTCTTCTCCTTTGTTGAACTGCTGTTTGGAAAATCCCTTGGCTGTTTTGGTCGGGGGGGATGTTTCCTGGATATAGGTCATTAAAGGGGAGGGGGATGATTTGCGAAACGGCATTGTTTTACCACCTTTCCAATTTTTTGGTTGGGTTTGTCAATCGGGTTGACATTAGGTCAACTATCAGCAAAACAACGGTAAAAATCAAGGAAAAAAATGAGAAGGTCCAGGTGTGCCGGGGGCTTGGACCCTGTTTTAACGGCACTGGCGGACTGCCTGGGTGGATATGCGCAGGGTTTTTATTGACAGATGCGGGTTTAGGTGTATTTTAGAGAAAAATTAATATATTAGATCCGGGGGATGTGATGAGAAAAAAAATTTATGTCATTGCCTGTGCCGTGCTTGCCGTTGATATGAAATCCTATGCCCGCAACGCGGGAATGGAACTTTCCTATAAATTTCTTGAAGCCGGCCTTCACAACAACCCCGCCCTGCTCAAGGAAAAGCTCCAGAACGCCATTGACGAAATTTCGGCCCGGAACGACGGGGAGCGGATCATTATCGGATACGGGGTCTGCGGAAAAGGCACCATCGGTGTCCGGTCCAGGACCATTCCCCTGGTGATTCCCAAGGTCCATGACTGCATTGCCCTGTTCCTGGGGGGAGACCAGGCGTACAAGGCCCAGTTCAAAAAATATCCCGGCACCTATTATCTTTCTGCTGGCTGGTATGAAGAACAGGCCGAACCCATGTCCCAGCGGCGGCAGCAGACCTGGTTCGGGTCTGAAAAAATCCGGTTCGAAGACCTGGTCAAATCCCATGGAAAGGAAACCGCCGACACCACATTTGCGTTTTTAAATTCCTGGCAAAAGAATTACCAGCGGGCCGCCTTTATTGAAACCGGAGCCAAGCAATCCCCCAAATACGAGGCCCATGCCAGGGACATGGCCCGGGAGTACAACTGGGATTATGCAAAGATCAAAGGCAGCCACGATCTGGTCGCCAAAATGATGACGCTCACGGCGTCCAGCGATGAAATCCTTGTGGTGCCGCCGGAACATGTGATCGCGTTTGACGCCATCCACGCCACCCTTTCTGCCAGCCCGCTCTGGTCAACACAGGAGAATGGGCAGAACATCCCCAATGTCGTGGTGATCCAGGGCGACAGAACCGATGACATCCCTTATGTGAAAACAGGGTTGGGCATTGATGCGGGTGGAACCTATACCGATGCCGTAATCTACAGCCTGGAGGACAACACCACCATTTGCAAGGCAAAATCCCTGACCACCAAGTGGGATTTCACCATCGGGATCGGCAAGGCGTTGAAAAAGCTGGATCAGGACCTGCTGGCAGGTGTTGAACTGGTGGCCCTGTCCACCACCCTGGCCACAAACGCCATTGTTGAAAGCGAAGGGCAGAAGGTGGGGATGATCCTGATGCCGCCCCCGGGCCTGAGTGAAAACATTGCGTATGAACCCAAGGCCGTGATCCGGGGAGAGTTGAATATTTCCGGTGATGAACGGGTCACGCCGGACCCGAAAGAGGTCGCGGCCACGGCACGGCGAATGGTTGCAAATCACGGGGTGACGGCCTTTGCCGTTTCCGGGTATGCCGGGTCCATCAACCCGGCCCATGAGCTGGCCGTTAAGGAGATCATTAAAAATGAAACCGGCCTGTTTGTCAGTTGCGGCCATGAGTTGTCGGACAGCCTGAATTTTCAGACCCGTGCCGTGACCGCCATGCTTAACGCCAGGATCATTCCCCGGTTGGCCAGTCTTTTGTTGGATCTTGAAAATGTCATGCAGGGGTTGTCCATCCAGGCGCCTGTGGTGGTGGTCAAGGGCGACGGCACCCTCATGGGGGCTGATATGGCCAAGGAACGGCCCGTGGAAACCATTTTGTCCGGTCCTGCAGCCAGTGTGGCAGGTGCGCGCCACCTTACCGGCATCACCGATGCCCTGGTGGTGGACATGGGTGGTACCACCACGGACACGGCAGGACTGGCAGACAACCAGGTGAGCCTGAACGAAAGCGGTTCCAATGTCGGGGGGCACAGGACCCATGTCCAGGCCCTTGATATCCGCACCGCCGGTCTTGGGGGCGACAGCCTGATCTGTTTTGAAAAAGGGGAATTTTGTATCGGCCCCCGGCGGGTGGCCCCGGTGTCCTGGCTTGGCAAGCAATTTCCCGCTGCCGCCCAGACCATTGAATTTATGGGCCGGAACCTGAACCGGTATACCACCTCCACGGGAAAAATGCAGATCCTGGTATTCACAGGAGCCAGAAAACAACTGGATCTTGTTCCCATGGAGGAAAAGATCCTGGCCGCTTTAAAGGAGCGGCCCATGTCCATCGACGAACTGGCCGTCCAAACCGGAGTGCTGTCCGAACACAGCCTTCCCCTGGACCGGCTGGAAGAAAACTTCATGATCCAGCGCTGCGGCCTTACCCCTACGGATCTGCTGCATATCACCGGCGCATTTGTCAAATGGGATACAGATTTTGCCGGCGGGTATGCCGGCCTTCTGGCCTATTTGTCCGGCAATGACCAGGAAGGGATGGTGCAGCTTCTCCTGGAAAAGGCCACACGGCTGCTGACCCTGGAACTGCTCAAGCGCCAGCTGGATGACGAGGTGGATCCCCAGTCCCTGGAGACCTGCCCGGTGTGCCGGGCCCTGGTGGAAAATCTCATGGCCGGGGGCACAGACCATTACCAGGTTCGGATCGATTTGAAGCGGCCGGTGATCGGGATCGGGGCCCCCATCAAGTACTTTCTGCCCAAAGCAGTGGCTCCCTTGGGAGCCGAGGCGGTCCTGCCCGGGGATGCAGATGTGGCCAATGCCATCGGCGCCATCACGTCCAGGGTCATGGTGAAAAAGCAGTTGAGAATCATACCCGGTGAGGGTGGATTTGTTGTCGAAGGCGTAGAGGGCAACCGGCGGATGCGGAATTTTGACGAAGCAGACGCGTTTGCCAGGAACGAATTGACCCGGATGATCCGGAAGCTGGCAATCAAGGCCGGGACATCCTGCAACACCGTCACCCTGGAAACAACAGACCAGATTCCCAAAACCGCTTCAGGAGATCCGGTCTTCATGGGCAGGCTCATTAAAGGCAGCCTGTCGGGCCGGCCGGATATGGTGCTCAAAAAGCAGCCGGCCTGAATTCCAGGGACAACTTATAAATAATCGCGCCGGCTGTTTTCGGGAACCGTGTCTTTGATGGGGCAGACCTTTATCAGGCCGGGCATGACCGTGTTCCGGCCGTTGAGTTTTGCCTTGTACAGCATGGTATCCGCATCCTCGACCAGCCGGGAGATGTCGGTGTTGGGCAGGAGTTCTGAAACCCCGAAACTGGCCGTCACCCTTATGGTGCCGGTGTTAAAGGGAATCCTGAGGGCTGCGATTTTACTTCTCAAGCGGTCTGCCAGTTCCATGGCTTTGATCTTGTCGGTTTCCGGCAGGATGGCAATGAATTCCTCTCCCCCGTACCTGGCCAGGATATCTCCCCGGCGCATATTTTCCCGGACCAGCAGGGAGACTTCTCTGAGGACCTGGTCGCCGCCCAGGTGGCCGTGGGTGTCGTTGACGGATTTGAAATGGTCCAGGTCGAACATGAACACGGACAAATCGCTGCGATGCCGGCTGGCCGTGGCAACATGGCGGCGGAGCTGGGTTTCGAATTCCCTGCGGTTGTAGCACCCGGTCAGGGCATCAATGACTGCTGCATCCTTGAGGTTTTCAATTTTGATCTGTTTGGAAAGGGCGGCTGCACATCCCTGGAGGATGAGGCGGATCATTTCATCATGAAGCGCGGTCATGCCCCGTTGGGGAAGCATGTAAAGGCGGGCATAGCAGTTTTTTTCTTTCAGGTCATAGTGGACCAAGTTGTCCAGATCGAATTTTTCCTGGTGTTCTCCGGGTTCAAAATCATGGTTCAGGTAGTTCAGGGCCTGGGTGTCACGGATGTTGAAGTCCTTTGATATGATGTCTTCAAGAGAGGTTTTATACATCCGGGGGTCCAGCCAGACATCAACCCCGGCATCTTTTTTTACCACAAAGGCAAACAGCCGGTATCCCAGAATATCTTTAAGGCAGTCCGCCACCGCATTGATGATTTCCATGGATGACGATTTTTCATTCAGGGCGACAATGTGGTGGGTCAGCTTGGTCTGGACGGCAGCTCTCTGGACAGAGGAGCTGAATACCAGGCTGAAAAGTGCCGATACGGTATCGCTGATTTTGTTGATTGTCTGTTTCATTGGGCTTCCCTTTCCAATAAGGTGCAACATCTATGAAAAAGGAATAAAGCAATAGGTGTGCCAAATCTATTTTTTGGTAATATTTCTTTTTGTTTCAAATTGTTACGGTTTTGGGCGGTGCTGTTCGTGAAAATGAAAACCGGAAAAAATTGCAGGTTCTCCAACGGTGAGTGTCAGAGCGTTGACAGGTGTCGGGAATCCGGACGGCCGGTGTTTAAATGATGCCGGCCGTCGGGTTTACAGGTTGCCTTTGAGCCCGATCTGTGCGGCCACAGGCCGCATGCCCATGATAACTTCGGTGATCAGTTCGGACAGGTCCATTTCCAGAAATTCCGCCCCTCTTTTGATGACTTCACGGTCAATGGCAGCGGCAAACCGTTTGTCCTTGAATTTTTTCTTTACGGATTTGGCCTTGATATCCAGGATGCTTTTGGATGGCCTGACCAGGGCGGCGGACGCCACAAGCCCGGTGAGTTCGTCAACCGCGTACAGGGTCTTTTCCATACGGGTTTCGGGCTTGACATCGGTGCAGATACCCCAGCCGTGGCTGACAACCGCCCGGATATACTCTGCGGGCCAGTTGTGGGCCTCAAACAATTCCACACATTTGACGCAGTGTTCCTCCGGGTACATTTCATAGTCCAGGTCATGGACCAGGCCGATGATTTTCCAGGTCTCAACATCCCCGTTGAACAATTCCGCAAAGTGTCCCATCACCGATTCCACGGACAGGGCGTGACGGATGAGTCCTTCTTTGCTATTATACTTTTTAAGCAGCGCAAATGCATCGTCACGGTCAGGTATGTATGAATTCATTATCACTCCTTAAATATATTGCAATTTCATATTTTTTAGGTACAATCCCCATAACCTTTAACCCCCAATAAGTCAATGAATGATATGGCAGATCCGGTCCGTTCCCCAGACAAGTCAGACAGTGGCCTGATGTTTTTACGACAGACCCCTTTTTTTAAAATAACGGCGATATTATCGGTGGTGTGGGCCATGCTCATGATTGCCGGCGTCCTCCTTTATATTGCCTTACCCCTGCAGTCCGGGCCTGCCCTGTTTTACGCCATGGCAGGGGGAACCCTGGTTGTTCTTGCGTGTATTTTTTTCTTTGTGCACCGGATCAAGCGCCTGGCTGATGATGCGGCCCGGTTGGTTGACCAGGGCCATGACCTGTTGTGGGCATTGGATGCGAACCTGAACATCACCGAAATTGGCGGCGGGGGCCTGCCGATGGCGGGAAGGCGCGCACAAGACCTGCGATATACCCCACTTGTGAAACTTCTGGCCCCTGATGCATCAGACATGTTCACCACCCTTATCCGGGAGAACCGCCGCTTTTCCATGGAGGGCCGCATCTGCCGGCCCGACGGCAGCACCCTGGATGTGGAGATCTCCGGGCAACCGGTTCAGGACCAGCCCCATACGGCTTACCAGGGTGTGGTCCGGGATATATCTGCCAGAAAACAAAAGGAACAAATTGCTGAAGCGCTCGGGGAAAAGCTGGAGCGGTATGAAAAACTCAAGAACCTGGGACTTCTGGCCGGGAACGTGGCCCATGATTTGAACAACATCCTTTCGGGAATCGCCACTTATCCGGAGATCCTGCTCATGGACGATACCCTGGATCCAAATGCCCGCAAGGGACTGACCATGATCAAAACATCGGGCAGAAAAGCGTCTTCCGTGGTCAGTGATTTGCTGACCATATCCAGGGGGGCCAGGGCCGACAAGGTGCTGCTCAATATCAATACGGTGATTGAGCGGTACATGGCGGCAACCGAATTTGAAACGGCCTGCCAGGCACATCCCGGGGTGGAAATGGATGCGGATCTCGAGCCGGAGCTTCTGGGCGTCAAGGGATCTTACATCCATATTGAAAAAGCGGTCATGCACCTCATACACCATGCCATTGACGCTGCTGCTTCTGTCTCTCCGGGACGGGTCACCCTGTCAACGGCCAACCATTATGTGGATAACACCCTGGATACCCTGAACCGCCTGCCGGGGCGTGAATCGGCTTCCGGAACCACCCCTGAACTGGCATCGGGCGAATATGTGATGCTGTCCGTAACAGACAATGGGCCGGCCATTCCAGACGACTGCCTGGACAAGATATTTGAACCCTTTTACGTGCAGAAGGAAATGGAACGGGGCGGCACCGGCCTGGGCCTGACCGTGGTGGAGAATGCCGTCCAGGACCATAAAGGCGAAATTGTGGTGGTCTCGGACAGTTCCGGTACCCGGTTTGAATTGTTTTTCCCTGCGGTGCGCGATGCACTTCCCAACCGGGAGACCCCGGGGTCCCTTGACGAAATCCGGGGCAACGGGGAAACCCTTCTCATCGTGGACGACCTGGACGACCAGAGGAAGATTGCCGCCACCATCCTGAAAGATCTCGGATATACTGTGTTCACGGCTGCCAGCGGCATGGAGGCCGTGGATTTTGTTAAAAAGACCCGGGTGGACCTTCTTGTTCTGGATATGGTCATGGCCCCCGCTATTTCAGGGCTTGAGACCTATCGCCGGATCAAGGACATCTATCCCGAACAAAAAGCCATTATTGCCAGTGGGTATTCCGAATCGGACGATGTCGCGAGCGCCCGGGAGCTGGGGGCGGGGAGTTTTGTCAGAAAGCCCTACACCATCATGGATATGGGCATTGCCGTAAAAGAGGAACTGGAGAAGTAATGGAGATCTTAAAGACAAAATCCCACATGCAGGCCTGGGCCAGGGAAAAAAAACAGCAGGGCCGGGCCATCAGTTTCGTACCCACCATGGGATTTCTTCATGCCGGCCATGTGTCGCTGCTGGAAAAGGGAAAACCCATGGGCGACGAACTGGTGCTGAGCATATTTGTCAACCCGGCCCAGTTCGGCCCCAACGAGGATCTGGATGCCTACCCCAAAAGTGTGGAACGTGACCTGGCCCTGGCTGAGACCGCCGGCGTAACAGCCGTTTTCCTGCCGGATACTGCGGAGATGTACGGGGAAAACTATCAGACCCGGGTCGCCCTGGACCATCTGCCCCACCACCTTTGCGGCAGGTCCAGGCCTGTGCATTTCGGGGGCGTGGCCACAGTGGTCACCAAATTGTTCAACATTGTCATGCCCGATGTGGCCGTGTTCGGCAAAAAAGACTACCAGCAATTGTGCATCATCCGCCAGCTTGCCCGGGATCTGGATTTTGACATCAGAATCATTGGCGGGGATATCGTACGGGAGCCGGACGGACTGGCCATGAGTTCAAGAAACGCCTACCTGACCCCGGACCAGCGCAAATCCGCCCTCTGCCTGTCCCAGGCCCTGGGGATGGCGAAACAGGCCGTTGAAAACGGCGAAACCGCGGTTAAACATATCGCCGGGCAGATGGAAGACCACATCCGTTCGTTTGATCACACCGATATTGACTACATTGAATTCTGCGATCCAATCACCCTTGAAGAGCTGGGCACCGTTAACGGACGGGTTGTCGTGGCTCTGGCCGTCCAGGTGGGCAAATCAAGGCTGATTGACAACGCCCTTATTGATCCGCCACAATAACCACCCGGCATTCCTTTAAAAATCCGTGGCGTTCGGTTATTTTTTCAAGCGCCTTGGCATCTGACAGGCTGACCACAATGGCGCCGGTCGTGTTGTCCGCCTTTCGCAGGGCCTTGAACACCAGGGGGTGTGCCCCGACCCTGGGATGGGCCAGTGCCGTATCCATACCGCACAAATACGCTGCCACCCCGTATTGAACGGCAAATTCCCGGCTGATAAACAGGGATGAATAAATTTCTTTTCCCTCCTCACTCACAATGGTGGGGTAAAGGATGGGGGAAAGATCAAGGCCCCGGGCGTCAATGACCAGGCCGGTATAGGGAATCCGGTTTACGGCGCTCCGGGGATGGGCCGGGCCGTCTTTGGGCTCGGCCTTGGCTTTCTGGTCGGCGATTTTGGGGATCTGGCGGATGTCCTCGGGCAGCACAAGCTGGAGAAATCCTCCGAAAATGCCGGTTTCCACCCGGACCTCGACATCCATGGCCGAGGTATAAAGCTGATTTGTGATCTTTGCATCCTGGGCGGTTTTTTCAATGCCGGCCAGGATGATGTCATGGGTGGCCGCATACTCTCCCACACTGAGATCCGGGGTGATCCTGATCTGTTTGAGAATGTGGATGATGTTCCGTGTGGCATCGGCCCTGGCCGATCCGGGCACGGGAACGGTTACGCCGTCGCTGCCGGGTTCTGGTGCGGCATTTCCCGTGACCATGACCTGTCCCGTACTCCAGTTGATGGCACCGTTCTCAAACTGCCGGATGCACTGGGAAGCCGTTGCCGTAAAAGGAACAAAAGCGTTGCCCGCGAACAGCGTCAACACAAAGAAAATGACAGGAATCACTCGCATGTTTTTTTCCCGTTGCCGGACAGTCTGTAAAGGGTTTCGACGAAATCCGCGAGGTGCCGGATTTGTTCGAGTCCGAATACCGGCACGCCGGTCCGGATATCCGCATCCGTGACCAATGCCTTGAGGTTGGGATCGTCCAGGCAAAGCGGCTCCTTGTGGGGCGCGGCCATCCTGAAGATTTCTATTTTCGGCAGAGCCTGACGTTTGAACCCTTCTGCAATCACCAAATCCATGTTCCCAAGATAGGCGGCCATCTTTTCAGCCGGTTCCCGGACATCATCCTTGACCAGGGCCACCTTTGTATCTGTCACCACCAGGGTGGCGTCCGCACCGGCTTTTTTATGCCGCCAGCTGTCTTTTCCCTTTTTATCAAAATCAAACCGGTCATGGGCGTGCTTGACCGAGCCGATGGTGTAGCCGCGGCCTTTTAATTCCCGGATCAGTTTTTCCACCAGGGTGGTTTTCCCGGAGTTGGATTTGCCGACGATCAAGAGTATTTGTGGCGTCATATCTGCTGTTGTTTCGGGTTAACCCGGCCTGCTGCCCGGACTGGCTGCACCGGCCGGCGCAATGGGCTTAAGATAGTGTGGGCGCGTGGGAAAGTCAAGGAGGAACGGGATGTTATCCGGAGTCAACGCATACCCCGGCAGGGTCAACGCATATAAAAATCGGGGTGAATGATTTCAGTGGTTTAGACGTTGTCGCAAACGCAAGGAAACGTATGCGAACTTTTTAAGTATCTGAAACCATATGGATTAAAAAATCATGCCGGATGTAAATGCGTTTGCCTTGCATACCCCAGCTTTTGGGCTTGCAAAGACAGATAAATGAATGTATTCCTGTTTTTTACAAATTTAAATGATGAATTGCTTTAAAACCAGCGGATAAAATTGATGAAAAATAAAGAAAACCTGGCATTGATAGGGATGCCTGCCGTGGGCAAGAGCACGGTGGGTGTGTTGCTGGCCAAAAAGATGGGGTATGCGTTCCAGGACACGGACATTCTGATCCAGACAAAAGAGCGGATGAGCCTGGCCCGGATTATTGAGACACAGGGGCTTAAAACCTTCCTGGATATTGAAGCCCGGCATTTGAAAAGCCTGTGCTGCAGCCGCCATGTGATTGCCACGGGCGGGTCTGTGATTTACCGGGAGCAGGCCATGGCCCACTTGTCGCAAATCGCCACCATTGTCTACCTGGCCGTGGATCTGTCCGTTCTCGTGACCCGGTTGTCGGACCTGGTGGCCAGGGGGGTGGCCATTGACCCGGGCCGGGGTGTGGCCGATCTTTACAAAGAGCGGACGCCCTTGTATGATAACTTCTGCGATATCAGAATTGACTGCGGGCGGCTTTCTGCGGCCCAGGTGGTAACTGCCGTGTCCGAGGCTCTGGATGCGGCCGGATAAAATGCGTAACGGGCATTGAAAAGGACAGGCTGATTATGGGTGAGATGCTGACAACAAAGCAGGTGGCAAAATTTCTCAACGTCAATGAAAAGATGGTGTATTCCCTGATTGCTGAAAAAGGGCTGCCGGCATCCAAAGTAACGGGAAAATGGCTTTTCCCCATTGACCTGGTCCGCCAATGGGTTGAAACCGGGACGGAAAACTACCCGGAAATGGCCCAGCTTCCCCCTTACCACGGCCTGGTCCTCATTTCCGGTTCCAACGACCTTCTGCTGGAAACCCTGATCTCTACCTTTAATCTCAAGCACCGGGAGCATATGGCCATGTTCGGGCTCACCGGCAGCATGGGCGGGCTCAAGGCGTTGCGCATGAATCTCTGCCATATTGCGGCCAGCCACCTGGTGGCGGACAACAAAGAGTATAATTTCCCCTTTATCAAGGATGAAATGGCCCAGGCCCCTGCCGTGGTGAACCTCTGCCTGCGGGAACAGGGCCTGATGGTGGCCAAAGGAAACCCTGAAAAGATCAGGGTCGTCAAGGACCTGTCAGCCAAGAAGCTGGTTGTGGTCAACCGCCGCCTGGGCACAGGCACCCGCCAACTGTTTGACAAGGAACTCAAAAAACAGGGCATCCGGGGGGAGACCATCCGGGGGTATGAGAACTGCGTGTCCCGGCACATGGATGTCGGGCTGGCCGTACTTTCCGGCAAAGCCCATGCCGGCCCCGGCATCAGGGCCGTGGCAAACGCCCTGGACCTGGACTTCATCTCCCTGGACTGGGAGCGGTTTGACCTGCTGATCAGCAAGGACAGGTTTTTTGACCAGGGTGTCCAGCTTTTCCTCTCCCTGCTCAAGGGCAAGGTCATCCAGAGAACCGCCGAAGAACTGGGCGGGTACGATTTGTCCATGACCGGGAAAATGGTATATGCCGAACCTGATGCCCCGGAAGACGACAAACCTGCCTGAAAAACAGGCGGGCCGCCCTCCGGTCACCCCGGGCATCTGAACTCTCCCCTTTGTATGACCGCGAAACGGGTTGCGAAACCAGGGACCATTGCCTGTCAAGGGTTTCGCCCCGGTAACCCTGCATGATTCCCTAGGTTTTTCCCTGCCATTGGGTACGGTCTTTTCTTGACATCCCGGGCCACTAGGACTAAAAGACGTAAGCCTGAAACAAACCTGAAACGCCCATACCTGAAAAATTAAGGGAGAACATATATGCTGGAAAAGATAGATGTGTCCAAAGGGTGCAGCCTGTACCGCATGGACACGGGAAACACCATCGCCGGCATCATTGCGTCAACGCCTGAAACCCGGGCCATTGCCAATGATCCAAAGGTGATGGGGGTCGACTATACAAGGGGCCTGGCCCGGGCCTGTTCACAGATCCTTAAAGCGCTTGCCGGCAACGGCCTGGCCTGTCTTGAAGAGCAGGAAACCATTGTGTTCAACATCCTTCGCGGGGGGCTGAATTTCGGCCTTCGCGAGGCCCTTGCCGATGCATTCGGCTGGAACTGCCACGGCAGTTCGTTTATTTCGGCCCAGCGGGCCCGGGATGACGATTCCCCGGAACAATGGCACATTGTGGAAAATGAATATGCAAAGGTGTACATGCCCCAAACCGCCAGCATTGTGATCGGGGACGTGGTGGCCACCGGCACCAGCCTTGAGTATGCCATAAAAGCCCTGGTGGCGGAAACCGAGCGCCAGGGAAGCCGTCTTCGGTCCGTGGTCTTTTTTACCATCGGCGGCCCCAGGGCCCTGGAGATCCTGAAAGCCACGGATGCCTTGTGTCGCAAAACGTTCCCGGAATATGAAAACACCACCCTGGTCTATCTGGAGGGCTGTTTTACCGTCCCGGTCCCGTCCACGCCCCTGCAGATCAAGATCACGGGCACGGACCTGGTCCGGCTGGATGCGCAGATGGCCCCGGAGTTTGTGGCGTCCCAGTATGGAGACCCAGCCTATCCCATCCAGAGATGCACGATCTACGATGCCGGCTCCCGGGCGTTCTGGACCCCGGAATACCTGGACGATCTCCATGATTACTGGACCCGGGTCAAGGCCCTTGCCAAGGGCGGGGTCAGCTTTGAAACCCTCGTGGCAGAGCGGTGTCCCTGCCTGGACCTGGAGCGGTTCGGCCCTGTGGTGCTTGATGCGGTATGTGACGACCAACTGGCCTGGATTGCCGGGCTGAGACAGAACAAGTGAGGTTCAAATGAAAAAAGAGGATATTGATTTCGCCCTTGGCCATGTAAAGGATACCCATAAGAACGGGTTTGTTCCTATGATGGTGGTCATGCTGGGATTTACCTTTTTTTCCGCCAGCATGTGGGCCGGCGGAAAATTGGGGGTGGGCCTGACCGCAGTTGAGCTGCTCACCGCCGTCATGGCAGGCAACCTGATCCTGGGATGTTATACCGCCTTCCTGGCCGCCATTGCCGCCCGGACCGGCCTGTCCACCCATTTGCTGGCCCGGTATTCGTTTGGGGAAAAAGGCTCTTATCTGCCTTCGTTTTTGCTGGGCATCACCCAGGTGGGCTGGTTCGGGGTGGGCGTGGCCATGTTTGCCCTGCCGGTGCAGAAGGTCACGGGATGGGATATCAACATCCTCATCGGGGTCTCCGGGCTGGTCATGACGGCCACGGCCTGGTTCGGCATCCGGGCCCTGACCATCCTCAGCCTTTTTGCCGTGCCTGCCATTGCCGCGCTGGGATTTGTCTCGGTGGGATCGGCCTTTGAGGAGTTCGGCGGGCTTTCCGCATGGCTTGCCAAGGTGCCGGAGTCACCCATGCCCATGTTCACGGCCATCGGCATCTGTGTGGCATCCTTTATTTCCGGCGGTACCCTGACCCCGGATTTCACCCGGTTTTCCAGGAATACGAAAATCGCCGTATCCACCACAGTGATCGCCTTTTTCCTGGGCAACAGCCTCATGTTTCTTTTCGGGGCAGTGGGGGCCACCTTTTACCAGCAGGCGGACATTTCCGAGGTCATGCTCAGGCAGGGCATGATTGTCTGGGCCATGATCATCCTGGGGCTGAACATCTGGACCACCAATGACAGCGCCTTGTATGCCTCTGGTCTGGGGTTTTCAAACATTACCCGCCTGCCCAAGAAAATCCTGGTGCTGGTCAACGGGGCCGTCGGAACCGTCATGGCCCTGTATCTGTACAATAATTTCGTGGGCTGGCTCAGTTTTCTCAACACCATGCTCCCCTCCATCGGCGGCATATTGATCGCGGACTATTTCCTGGTGAAAAAGGGCCGGTATGAGCGCCTTGACACGGCCCGGTTCGACAGCATCCGGCCGACAGCCGTGATCGCATGGGTGGCCGGGGTACTGGCGGCCCGGTCAATTCCCGGGATCGCCCCGGTCAATTCGGTCTGCTGCGCCGTGGGCGTTTACCTGGTGGCCGAGCAGGTGGCCCAGGCCGTCAAATCCCTTGCTCCTGCCAAATCCTGACGCCCGGAAGGAAAATTGGAAGGAAAATGAGCACATAAAAAAGGGCGGCCCGGATTGATCCTTGATCCAATCCGGGCCGCCCTTTTGCTTTTGATGTGTTCTGCCGGCAGACTTACCTGATCCGGACCTCCCGGACCGCAGGTGCGACGATCTCTTTAAGTGCCGTCATCTCCTCATCCGTGAAAAAACGGGTGGGATCGTCCAAAAATCCGGGATCCAGGATATCCACGTTTCTTGAGCATTTTTGAAGCACATACCTGGTGGCCCCGCTGATTTCCCCGGCGATCTGTTCCATGATGTCCGGGGTGATAAAGGGCCTGACACAGGTGGTCCTGAATTCGTAATCCCGTGCCTTTGCCATGATCAGGCCGATGCTTTCCCGTATCCGGTCCACATGGTTCTTGTTTTTCATGACCAGGGGATAGTGGGCCAGGTCGGTTTTGATGTCCATGGCCAGGTAATCCACAAGCTCCTGGTCCAAAAGGCGCTCCAGCACCCGGGGCCGGGTGCCGTTGGAATCCAGCTTGACCTTGTATCCCATGTCCCTTGCCTGTTTGATAAAGTCTTCCAGATCGTCCTGGAGAGTGGGTTCACCCCCGGTAATGGCCACGCCCTGGAGCATGCCTTTGCGTTTTTCCAGGAAGGCTGTCACCTCGGTCCTGGTCCAGGACCCGCCGTTGGTTCCGGTTGCGGAACCCGCGGCCAGGTCCGGGTTGTGGCAGTAGGGGCAGGTAAAGTTGCACCCTGGTGTGAACACCACACAGGCGATGGCGCCCGGAAAATCAATCAGGGAATTTTTCTGGAATCCGCCGATATGCATGGGCAACGGACCTTATGCCACCTTATGGGTGTTATAGGTTTTACGCATGCAGAACTCGGTTTGCTTGCCGTTGTTCCACTGGCCCACAGGCCGCAGATACCCAACCACTCTGGAGTAGACTTCCGTTTCTGCATCACAGGTGGCGCACTTCTCATGCTCTCCTGAAATATACCCGTGGGAGGGACAGACGGAAAAGGTCGGGGTCAGGGTGAAGTAAGGCAGGCGGAAGGAGTTGGACACCTTGGACACCACCTGTTTGACCACATCAATATCTTCCACCTCCTCGCCCAGGAACAGGTGCTGGACCGTGCCGCCGGTATACTTGGTCTGGAGGTCGTCCTGGAGTTCCAGGGCCTCGAACAGGTCGTCCGTATAGTTGACCGGCAGATGGGTGGAGTTGGTGTAAAAAGGATCGCTGCCGTTCTGGAACTCTTCCTCGTTGGCGCAGACAATATTCTTGAATTTCTTTTTGTCCAGATTGGCGAACCGATACGTGGTGCCTTCGGCCGGGGTGGCTTCCAGGTTGAAGATTTCGTCGGTCTCTTCCTGAAGGGCTTCAATTTTGCCCCGGATATGGTCCATGACCTTTACGGCAAAGGCCTGGCCTTCTGTGGTGGCAATGCCGAAATCCTCGCCCATGAAGTTGAGGCAGGCCTCGTTCATGCCCAGAACGCCGATGGTGGAGAAATGGTTCCGCCAGTATACCCCGGTGCTGTCCTTGATCTTTCTCAGGTAGAACTTGGAATAGGGGTAAAGATCGCCATTGGTAAATCTTTCAAGAATTTTCCGCTTGATGCTCAGGGATTCCGCAGACAGTTCGATCAGTTCGTCCAGGCGGCTGAAAAAGTCGGATTCATCCTTGGCCACATAACCGATTCTCGGCAGGTTCAGGGTGACAACCCCGATCGAACCGGTCAGGGGGTTGGCGCCGAAAAGGCCGCCGCCCCGTTTTCTCAGTTCCCTGTTGTCCAGGCGGAGCCGGCAGCACATGGACCGGGCATCTTCCGGAGACATATCAGAGTTCACAAAATTGGAAAAATAGGGAATTCCGTATTTTCCCGTCATTTTCCAGATGTTTTCCAGCTTGGGATTGGTCCAGTCAAAATCCTCGGTAATATTGTACGTGGGAATGGGGAAGGTGAACACGCGTCCCTTGGCATCGCCCTCCATCATGACCTCTGCAAACGCGGCGTTGATCATATCCATTTCCGCCTGGAATCCTTCGTAGGTTTCTTCCTTATAGTCACCACCGATGATGATGGGGGAATCCTTGAGGGTGGACGGGACGTTCAGGTCCATGGTGATATTGGTAAACGGCGTCTGGAAACCGACCCGTGTGGGAATATTGATGTTGAACACAAATTCCTGAAGGGCCTGTTTGACTTCCTTGTACTCCAGGTTGTCATACCGGACAAACGGGGCCAGGAGGGTGTCGAAGTTGGACATGGCCTGGGCGCCGGCCGCCTCTCCCTGGAGGGTATAGAAAAAGTTGACGATCTGTCCCAGCGCACTCCTGAAGTGTTTGGGCGGTGAGGATTCCACTTTACCGGCAACCCCTTTGAATCCTTCAACCAGAAGATCCTGGAGGTCCCAGCCGACACAGTAAACAGACAGCAGACTCAAGTCATGAATATGGATATCTCCGGCATAATGGGCATCCCTGACCGACGGCGGGTAGATTTTATTCAGCCAGTACTCTGCCGTGATATCCGAAGAAATATAGTTGTTCAGCCCCTGGAGGGAATAGCTCATGTTGGAGTTTTCCTTGACCTTCCAGTCCATGCGACTGATGTAGGATTCCATGAGGCCGACATTTTCATCAATGGCGATCTTACGGATCTGGTTGTGCTGCTCCCGGTAGATAATGTAGGCTTTGGCCGTTTTGTAAAACGGGGAATCCAGAAGGACCCGCTCTACGATATCCTGGACGTCCTCAACCTCGGGAACCGGCCCGAGTTGAAGGTCCCTGGCCAGGGTCAGCACCCGCATGGTCATTTTTTTGGCGTCCCTGCCGTTAAATTCGCCGGTTGCCTCGCCTGCCTTGATCAACGCGCTTGTGATCTTGGAGGAATCAAATTCAGCTACCCGTCCGTCGCGTTTTTTGATCTGTTCAAACATGAATCTACCTCTTGAAATCTGATTGAAATTGTCATATCTTGTTGTCTGCTGGCCGTAGGAAACCCATCAGAATGAATCTCCATGACTGGCGCCAAAACTACCGCAATATATAGTGCTTGTCAAGAAAAAAAATCTATATGTTGTGGGTTTAACACGATTCACACAGAGACGTAAATGCAGCTTGACCAGAATCCTTTTTTCAGGAAAACCATAACGCCCTGGTATGATTCAAACTTTGCCTGCTGGGTGCTTATCGCGGCGATGACCGTGGTGTTCTGCTTTGCCGTGGGCGGCGTGATCGTGGCGTCGGGCAACCCTGAGTTTTCGCCCCATGGCTGGTTTCCCGGAATGCTCTCCGGCCTGTCCGGGTTCCTGGTGGTAAAGGTGTATTTGCGGCTCAGGCACAGGGCCGGGAGCGACTGACCACCTCAATCAGGTGGTGGACGATTTTGGCCGTCACCCCCCAGATGACCACATCTTCGTAAGGATATGTCAGTTCCATGATATTGGGCGTTTTGCCCAGATAGCCTTTCTCCCGGTGGATATTTGCCAGGTGGGCAAAGGGGATGTTGAATACCCTGGAGATTTCATCGGTATCAAAGGTAATATCGTCTTTCTGGTTCCACACCCCGGTAAAGGCCTGGATGTCCTTATTATTCAGGGTCTGGAAATGGCCCAGTGAGCCGATGACGCTGACATTCCCGGCCATGATCCCCATCTCCTCCTCCAGTTCCCGCAGCGCAGTGGCCCGGGGCGAGGCATCTTCTTCATCCATATGGCCGCCGGGAAACGCCATCTGGTTCCGCCAGGGATACCCCTCTCTGTCTGCCTTCTGGATAAATAGAAGCGACGGGGCAGAGTTAAACATAAAAAGCGCCATCACTGATGTGGGCTGGTAAATTGCCGGGTCCGGCGGAAGCGGATGGTCTGCCGAAAGAATGGCGGACCGGATTTTTTCAAAGCACGCTGATGAGTCCATGGGCCTCCGGTTCTGGGTTGAGGCCATCACCATACAAACTCTGAAGGACCTTGTCAAACTCCTGTAAAACGTGCCTTCGGCAGGAACGGTGAAAAATTCCACCGTCCCTGCCAAAGGGGTTGTTCGGGGTGTTTACTGCACCATCTTCTCCGGCAGGTAAGAGACCACTTCCGGGAAAAGGGTCACAAACACCACCATCAGGACCATGATGATAAAAAACGGGAGGGTGGCCTTGAGAATGGTGCCGACCTTTTCACTGGAAATGCCCTGGATCACAAAAATGGAAAATCCCACAGGCGGGGTGATCTGGGACAGCTCCACCATGAACACCAGGAAAATGCCGAACCAGAGCGGATCAAACCCTGCATTGACAACGATGGGCAGGACAATGGGCAGGGTCATGACCACAATGGAAATACCGTCCAGCATCATGCCCAGGAAAATATACATCAGCCCCACCACAAAAATCAGCAGGTACGGGGAAAGGTTGAGTCCGGCGATGTACTCGCTCACGGCCCGGGCAATGCCCACGAACCCCACGACCTGGGACAGGAAAGATGCCGCCAGGATGATGAAACAGATCATGCAGGTGGTTTTCACGGCATTGACCAGGGCTTCCCTGAAGTTTTCCCAGGTCAGGTTTTTAAAAGCCACAGCCAGGACCAGGGCGCCAAGCACCCCGATGGCGGCCGCTTCCGTGGGTGTTGTTATCCCCATGTAAATTCCGCCCAGAACCGCGAATATCAGGCCCAGGATGGGAAACAGATCTTTCAGGGACTTTATTTTTTCCTGCATGGAAAAGGATTCTGTCTTATCCGGCACCACCGCCGGGTTAACCATGGATATTGCCATGATATACAGGGAATAACAGCCGGCCAGGAGCAGCCCGGGAATCACCCCGCTGATGAACAGCTTGCCGATGGAAGTATCGGACAATATCCCGTAAATGATCATGATCAGGCTGGGCGGGATGAGAAACCCCAGGGTGCCGGCCCCGGCAAGGGAGCCGATGGCCAGGTGCTTGCTGTACCCCCTTTTGGACAACTCGTCCAGGGTGATCTTGCCCACGGTGGCAGTGGTGGCTGCGCTGGAACCGGATACGGCTGCAAACAGGGAGCAGGCAAACACATTGATGTGGAGCAGCCGTCCCGGTATTCTGGACAGCCAGGGCAACAAGCCGTTGAGCAGCTTGGTGGAGATGGCGGTC
The DNA here is from genome assembly GCA_036881925.1 of Desulfobacter sp. Lineage (GTDB taxonomy): Bacteria > Desulfobacterota > Desulfobacteria > Desulfobacterales > Desulfobacteraceae > Desulfobacter. The sequence goes on along the minus strand of JBAJNJ010000005.1, from coordinate 230,853 downwards.
CGGTAGAGGATTTCTCCCATGAGGATGAACAGGGGCAGGGCGGTCAGGGACCAGGAGTTGGTGGAGTTGTATATGGAATTGGCCAGCAACCCCCCGATCTTGTCCCATACCGAGATCACCGGCGGCAGGCTCAGGTCAAAGACCAGCATGCCGAAAATCCCGGTGCACAGCAGGGAGAATCCGATCCACAGGCCTGAAAACAGGCATAAAAACATGAAGCCGAAAAGCACCATCGACATGATAAGGGGATCGGAAATCATAGGAACCTCTTTAAAAATCTTGCCACAAGCTGGAGATCAAAAAGTGCCAGGCCCAAGGGGATGACCAGCTGGGACAGATAGATTGGGGTTTCGGAAATGGAATCGGCGCGCATGCCCAGCTGCCAGGAGTCAAACACCATGGCCGCGGCATAATACAGGGCAAACGAGGTCACGGCAATGGCCATGGCCGTGGCCAGGATATCCAGAGCGGCCCGTCCCCGTTCCCCCAGCACCGATGTCAGCAGGGTGATCCTGATATGGCCTTCTTCCTTCAGCGTAAAGGCCAGGCCCAGCAACACCACCCCCACGAAAAAATAGGCGCTGTACTCGTCGGAAATCAGCGTGGACACGTTGAACAGGGAGCGCAGAAAAATCTCCACGGCAATGAGAACGACAATCAGCACCATTAACAGGGCGGATAAAAAGGCCCCCCCGAGGGAGAGCCTTTCTATGAAATGAATGACGGTCTTCATTTGGTGTACGCGTCAAGCAGGGCACGGGTTTTCTTGTCTGCTTTCCCGGCAAACTCTTCAACGATCAGAGCGGCAGCCTTGTCCATTTCCGCAGAAAGGGCATCCGAGGGCTCGGCAATGGTGAATCCGTTCTGCTTGATGATATCCAGGGCTTCCATGGTCTTGGCTTCCGAGGCTTTCCACTGGTTGGTCTCAGTTTCAGCAGCCGCCTTCAGGATTGCGTCCTGCTGTTCCTTGGACATGGCTTTCCAGTAGTCCATGTTCACGGTGACCATGTTCAGGGGAAAGGCATAGTTGATATTGGTGAAATGGTCCAGGACTTCCCAGAACTTCCCGTTTTTGGTGGATTCCGCAGAGGTCAGAACTGAATCGATCATACCGGTTCTCAGGGATGAATAAACTTCGCCCCAGGGCAGGGACAGAGGAGCGCCGCCCAGTTCCCGCAGGAAGTTGGCACCGTTTTTATCATAGGTCCGGGTCTTCAGGCCCTTGATATCCGCGGCACCTGCAACGCCTTTTTTGGTGACCAGTCCGCTGGGCGGCCAGGGTGCGGCATAGAGAAATTTCTGGTTCCATTTGGCCGCTGCTTTTTCATACAGGGGTTTGGAATCGGTATAAAGCGCTTTGGCTTCTTCAAAGGAGCCGGCCAGCCGGGGAAGGGAGCTGATGCCGAATACATGTTCGGAACCGGCCACAACCCCCATGAGGATATCGCTCATGGGCAATTGGGCGTCTTTGACCGCCTTTAACAGCTCCGGCCCCTTGAACCCGAGGCTGCCGCCGGGGTGAACCGTGATGTCCACGCTGCCGTTGGAATATGTTTTTGCAAGGGCGGCAAAATCCATGGCACCCACAGTATGGAAACTGGTGGACCCGTAAATGGCGTTTAAATCCAGCTTCATGACCTTGCCCGCCCATGCGGGGGACACGGCAATCAGCATCATGACAAAGACGATGGACATTTTTTTCAATACATGCATTGAAACACTCCTTCTTTTATATGGGTTAAAATATATGGCGCTTTATGTTTTTGTCCGCGCCCGTGCGGGTGCGGTGCATCTCCTTTTTTAAATCTGGATCATATATTTTTCCACACGCTGCCTGAAAACAGGATGATTGAAAAAATCATCCCCCATGGCTGCCGGGGTTTTGACCTCAAGGTCCGCCTCCTGCAGGTCCCGGAAACGTGTTGCCTGTTGTCTGTATATATCGTGGGCCTGGTCCAGGGTCACGGCCTGGAACCGGATTTGATTTCCCGGTACTGCCTGGGCCAGCCGGGCAAGGTCGGTTGAAATCACGGTGGCGATTTTGGCATATCCGCCCACGGTCTGTTCGGCCAGGAGGATAATGGGCTGCCCTTCCTCAGGCACCTGGACCCCGCCGGGAAGGCTGGGCTCGGAAATAATGCTTTTGGGCTTGTCCGGCCTGCGTTCGACCGGTTCGCCGCTGAGCCGGTACCCCATGCGGTTGGCCTTGTCCGTCACTGTAAACGTCTGGTTGAAAAAGGTGGCGGTTTCAAAAAACGCATCCTGGGGACCGGGTATGGCCCGGAGAATGATCTGGGACGGATAACCGGGAATCCATTCCCGGGGAATGGCCCTGGGCCGTTCCGGCAGGCTTCCCTGCCCCCGGTTAAGGATATCCCCGGCAGCCAGTATCCTGCCGTCCAGTCCGCCAAAGCCCGCCCCGGTATAGGTGGCCCGGCTGCCCATGACATTGGGGACATCAATGCCCCCGGTCAGGGCCAGGTAGGTCCGGCACCCGCTCTCCACAGCTCCCAGCCGTATCATATCGCCGGGCTGTATCTGATGGGTGGTCCAGGCGTCGCAAACCACCCCGTTGATGGTCAGGCCCATGTCTCCGCCGGTTACGGCAATGCAGAATGTGTCAAGGGCTTCCAAATGGCCGCCCATAAAGGTGAACTCCAGCACGGCCGCCTCCGGCGCATTGCCCACCAGCAGGTTGGCAATATCCCCGGCCCATTTGTCTGCCGTGCCGCAGGGTGGCACGCCAAGGGACTGGAATCCGAGCCGCCCCCGGTCCTGGACCGTGGTAAAGGGGCCCGGCATATTTATTTTCAGGGCATTCATCCGGCCGCCTCCTTAAGCGTCTTGAATTCGTCCAGGGAAATGGCCTTGAATTTGAGCCGGTCGCCTGCCTTGAGCAGGATAGGATTTTTTCGCAACGGGTCAAACAGCTTGACCGGGCACTGGCCGATCAACTGCCATCCCCCGGGGCTGTCAATGGGGTAGATGCCGGTCTGGTTGTTGGCAATGCCCACGGAACCGGCCGGCACCCGAGTGCGCGGGGAGCTGAGCCTGGGGGTGTGTAGTTTCTCGGACAAGCCGCCCAGATAGGGAAAACCCGGTGTAAATCCGATCATATAAATAGGATATAAGGGTTGTGTATGGAGCTGTATAACGGTTTCGGGCGTCAGACCGTTGACTTCGGCCACATGGGCCAGGTCCGGGCCAAGGCTTGGATCGTAACAGACCGGCAGTTCCACAATATTTGGTTCCGGCAGGGGAGCGGCATCCAGGTCTGCATCAATGGATGTCAACAGGGGAATCAGGGTATCCGGGGCCGTGGCCATGGGATCGTAAACCAGGATGAGTGAACAATAGGTGGGGATAATCTCTTCAACCCCTTGGGGCAGGCACTTTTCCAGGCAGGCGGCCACGGCCCTGATTCGCGAGTTGATCGCCGGATCAATGGCATCGCCGAATTCCATGAGCAGTCCCTTGTCCCCGGCAAGCCGGAATACAGGGGCATCATAAAATGAACGTGTGGCTTGCGTCATTTTCGGCCTGCCTGACCTCCGTTTTTTTCAATAAATTCAAATACAATAAAAATATACTTGTCATATATGTATAAATAATGTCAAGTATATTTTAAATATTTTTTTATCCCTTTTCGTGTTTTTCGCTGGGGTGCCGTCCCTGGTGTGGCGACAGGCCGGCGACGGCACTCCTTTGTCCTTCTTTATCCTTTGCCGGACATGGGCGCCACTGTAATGCCGCTGTTCTCCAGGAGGGTCCGGATCTCCCTGACCAGGTTCACGGCATCCAGATTGTCCCCGTGAACACAAAGGGTCTGGACATCCAGGTCAATGCGGGAGCCGTCACTGGCGATCACAAATCCCTGTGCCATGTCCAGGGCCCGTTCTGCTACTTTTTGGGGATCTGCGATCACAGCGCCTGGCTGGCTTCTGGGCACCAGAGTGCCTTCCGGGGTATATGCCCGGTCCGGAAACGCTTCAAACACCACTTTCAGTCCCAGTTCCTCGCCCATTTTCCGCATGGTTTCCCCTTTTTTCCCGGCCAGGGCCACAAAGCAGAGTTCCGGGTCCAGGCTCAGGATGGCCTGGGCAACAGCCCGTGCGGTTTCCGGGGTTTCCACGGCATCCAGGTAAAGGGCGCCATGGGGCTTGACATGCTGAAGGCTCACCTGATGGACCCGGCAGAACGCCTGGAGCGCCCCGACCTGGTAGACCAGGTATTGTCTGATCTCTTCAGGGCTCAGGTGCATTTTCCGGCGGCCGAACCCCATGAGATCCGGATAACCCGGATGGGCGCCCGCCCCCACACCATAGGCTTTTGCCGACTGGATGGTGGCATCCATGACCAGGGGGTCGCCAGCATGCCATCCGCAGGCGATATTGGCCGAGGTGATGTGGGGCATAACCTGCTCATCCATGCCAATGGTGTAATTTCCAAAACTTTCGCCCATGTCGCAGTTCAGATCAATGGTCTTCATTTTCTTCTCCTGTGAAAAATACTCAGGAAACCATAAACTGGATAATACGTCTCCTGAAGGTGTCTATATGGTCTTGCAGCAGTTGTTTCAGGGCCGGGATCTCCTTTGCCTCCAGAAAAGAGATGATTTTTTCATGCTCGCTCACCACGCTGTCATAGTGGGTTTCAAGACTCTGGTCCGGATCAATGGCTGTGTTAAAAGACAGGTATGACAGGCGTTTGGCCTCATTTCGCACATCATGGGTGGCCCGGATCAGGAATTCATTCTGGGATGCCTGTGCAAAATCCATATGAAATTGGTGGTTTGCCTCGACCAGCCCCAGCAAATCATGGGCCAGAACGGTCTTTTCAATGGCGGCATTGCTCTCCTTCATTTTTTGGATGGCAATGGTGCAGTTTTTTGTCGCGGCAATATCTGCCACCCCGAACTCAAATATGCTCATGGACTCAAACATAGCCTTGGTGTTCTGCAGGGTAATGGGCCGGACAATTACGCCTTTGTTGGGGTGGGATTCCACCATTTTTTCCCCGTGAAGCCGGACCAGTGCCTCCCGGACCGGTGTCCTGCCGATATTTAAATCCTCCATGAGCTGACCTTCTTCAAGATGCTGGCTCGGCTGGTATTCCAGGCAGATGATCCGTTGAACGATCGCCTCGTAGGCGGTCACAGCAAGGGGTTGTTTGTGAGATTTTTCGACTTTCTGTTTTGTTTTCATGATTCCCCTTTTGAATAGTTTTCACCATCCTATAAAATAGATAAATATATATCAAGTATATTTTAACTTAAATTCAGTTGGATCTTGATAGATGCGATATCGTAATTTTTGCTTTTGCCAGATATTCATCGCCGATGCCTGAGATATGGATGGAAAAAGGGAAAATGTGTTGTGGAAAGTATAAACCCGGCATCCAAAAGCGCGGGACCCTCCGCTAAAATCCCGATGGCCCGTCCTGGGCCACGGGATAGCGGAAATTTCCGGTGCTTTCGGTCCTGACGCCCCGAAAATTTACGCCGCTCCGGGCCTCCGCGCTCCCGGCTGCCTGACCCCCGGGGTTCAATATGCTTATCTGTCGTTAATATGGTCTTTAATGCATTCTCCAAACAAGCGTAGATATAAATGGATATTGTGAGCGCTGTCTTCAGAAAAGTCTTGAAAGGCATTTTCAATGATTGACACTGCTGCTTTCGTGGAGTAACAATTTGGCTCGAAAACAAAGGTCTTTATTTGTGTAGGAGACAAAAAGGGTTTTGTCTATGCTTTTTACGTCATTGAGGGAGACGTTGCATGTGTCATTCGGTTCTTTTTAGTTCATGCCAACTGATAATCTTTTTAGCTTCGGATAGTGATCCGTAGTTTTCAACCGTTTCTCTAAAAACAATGTTTCTGCCCGTTATCTTTTTCTATAAAAATCATTCAATTTTGTAAGGGAGCATGCCATTGAATTTAATTAAGGTCCTCAGCAAAGTAAATCAAATTGAAAAAATAGCTTTTCTGAAAATACTCGATAAATATAGTGAAGAGAATCGTGAGAAAAATCCGAAGATTGATAAGATTTTGTCAGATAGTGACAATGTCCTGAAGAAAGCAGAAGATTCTAATATCGTTCAGTTGTTCAACTTGCTTCGTGACGAATATACAGAGCATTTGAGGCACGGCATAAAATTCAGTAATTATCAGCTTGAGTTAATTGTTGAGATTTTTGTCCGGGATGGGAATCAAATGATGTCCCGGGACTGGTTTGATCGTCTGTATAAGAAGTCAATAAAAGCGCTTAAGGCCCAAATAAAATCAATAACAACACAAATAGAAAAAGAAAATGCCGATGTTTTACCAGAGAGGAAACGAGACTATATAATTTTTAGAGACTGTGTGAACACAGCCTATACCAATGATATAGGGCTTAATCGGGAACAACATCTTTCCTGGGAAGAAAAAACAATATTACACACACTTTCAAAAAGCCTCGATTTATCTAGAGAAGAGGTGAAAGCAATTACGTATTCGATAATCCCACCAGAAAAGTACAATGTCGATGATGTAATCGGTGAGTTAAAAGAAATCGGCATCGTATTTTTCAATCGTAAGTCAAATACACTTTTTGTTCCTGATGAAATCATATATCTGCTTAGGAAAATACTGGAAATAGAGTTACCCTTTAAGTACTTACGAAGAATATTGAAACATCTGAAAGATCCTGAAATTAATCTGGTGGCCAGAAAACACAACGTCGATCGAAAATTTTCAAGAGTTGATAAAATTAACTCAATATTAAATCAGGGCATTAACGTCTCTTCGTTGCTCAAGAATGATATTTTCCAGGATAAGATTTCGAAAATTGATCGGGCAAAACGAATTCAGGTCCTCATTACAAAGGATCTGAATCTCCCTCTCACAAAATTAGGAAGGTCGCTTGAGGAACGAATTTATATTTTGCTGGATTATTTAAGAAATCAGGAGAGAGAAGATTCAACATCCTTGTCTAAAGATGGTTTGGGAAAACTCATATCATTACTTGTTGAGTTTAAGCCGGGAATCAACGACATTATAAAGAGTGAATTCGAACTCCAAGAGGACGATGTTATGCAGGCGGACCTCTTGACGGACTACGGTATCGGACCAAGAGATCTGTTGTACCTGTTTACGAAAAAAGAGCTGGTCGAGTTTTCAAAACTGAACAAGATAAATTCCCGGGGCAATAATGTTTTAAACATCATCGATAGTTTCCGGAATGTTCAGGACCTATATCTGGACAACTATGTTGAAATCGGTTGTCGTGACATTAATACCCTCAAAGATAAGGGGCTTGTGGTAAAAGAAAGTGAGTTGGGCTCGCTTTATGAGAAATTAACCAAAGATCTGTTTGCAAAATTGGGATTCAATGTCGATGAAAAGCTGAGAGCGGATTTAAATACTTCAAGATCAAAGATGGATATCCTCATCAATTTGGGTGGCAAGGATGTCATTGTCGTTGAGTGTAAAACGGTTAAAGATAAAGATTATAATAAATTTACATCCGTCTCCAGGCAATTAAAGTCTTACGAGGCACTGTGTAAAAAGAACGGATATCACGTAATACAGGTGATCGTCGTTTCAAATGAATTTACCGAAGATTTTATCGGTGAGTGTGAGTACGAATATGACATCAGTATTTCACTTTTAACATCAGTTGATTTGCTCAAAATCCATGAAGGCCTCAAGGCGTCACATTTAGAAGAATTACCAGTAAGGCTCATTACCAGAGGGGGAGCGTTAAATGGTGATCGGATTATCAAAGCATTGAGCCGCTGAAGCCAAATCCTTTATGCAATCGTGTTGCCGGGCATATTGGGATAAACCACTACTGGTTCAGGCGGGGGAAGGGCAAGGGCCGGAGTGGCGTACAGGCTGGTGAGCTTCATGGACTGAATGGCAACAGGCCGTCCGCTTTCCTGCCGCTCAGGACGAGCGGCGGGAATTTAACGGAGGGGCTTGCCCTTCCCCCGCCTACTCGGTGCCCATCCCATTTTACCTGAATCTGGCTGTCCAGGCGACAGTGACAGGTCAGATAAAAGAGATGTTTGCTACAGGTGAATTCGGGGCAAACGGAGCCGGCTATGGGTGACATTGCACTGGAAAGATTAAATTTAGGAGCGTTGCGCAAGGCATGAGAGCGGGATTCATAGATGGGTTGAAAGCGGAAAAGGGCATTCTCATATTAGGGCATCGCGGATGCCGGAAAGCGTCTGTGGTGGAAAATACACTGCCTGCCATTCAAATGGCAATTGATGCGGGGGTGGATGGTGCGGAAATTGATGTTGAAACCACGTTGGACGGAAAGTTGGTAGTGGTGAACCGCTGGTTTCTGAACAAGCATTTCGGGATTTTTCCTTGGGAGCGGGACCTTTCAACCATACAGGCGATGGGCCTGGAAAAGGGGTTTGACATACCAGGGTTTGATGCGGTGTGTGAGTTTACAGGGCAGCATCCTCAAATGATTCTCAATGTTGAGGTCAAATCCTGTGACCGGTTCGTGTGCAGAACGGCAAAGCAGGTAGCCAAACAAATTTCAGCATCCGGGATCATGCCCCGGGTCATTGTGTCTTCTTTTGATGTAAATGCCCTTTTGACAATGAAATACCATGCTCCCCAAGTGGAAACCGCATATCTGTTCCGCAGGGAAGACCGGGTAACGGATTTAAGGGAGAAAAACACCCTGGGGTACAAGGTGAACGGAATGGTGAACCGGTCCGGCATCAAGGCGCTGGTTGCTGACACCCTGCATCCCGAGATCACCCTGGTTCGTGGGAAAAAAAGGCCTTTGTGGGCGCGGTATGCGGACGTGAGGAGCAAGCGGGTCAATATCTGGACCGTAGACGGTGAAGAAGATTTTATAACAGCCCAAGCCATGGGCGCAGACATTATTATTTCGGATAATCCCCTGAAAACCGTTGCATTTCGCAGCCGGATCACGGGCTGATACCTGGCAACACAAAACATCGCGGCAGGACTTGACAAGGCCGGGTTTTTTGTTTTATGCGTTACTCGGGTTACATAGAATATAAAAGTAAAATACTTTGGTAACTTTCAGGGTGTGAATCGTTCCTGCAAAGCTGCCAAAAAGGGAAAAAGGAGAGTGCCAGATGAGAAAGATGCTCGTTGTTCTGACGGTTTCCCTGGGAATGGTTCTGGGGATGTGCCAGGCCGGATGGTCCGGGGAGGCGGTGTTGAGAATCGGTATTGCCAAGGAACCTGCCAAGCTGAATCCGGTGCTGATCCCGGGGATATTCGGCGAAGCTGTGGCAGGAAATATTTTTGACACCCTGGTCTCTTTTAAGGAAAGTGCTTCTGAGCCTGCGCCCTGTCTGGCAGAAAAATGGACGATTTCCGAGGACGGCAAAACCTATACATTTTTCCTGAGAAAAGGGGTGACATTTCACAATGGCGATGCGTTTACAGCCAGGGATGTGAAATTTACCATTGAGGCGATCCAGGATAAGAAAAACGCGTCTCCATCCAGGGAGTTCCTTTCTCCTGTGGCATCTGTGGACATCAAAGGGGAATATGAAGTGGTGCTGAATCTCAATGCCCCTTATGCGCCCCTGCTGCTGGCATTGGGCAGCGCCACCTGCGGCATCCTGCCTGCGGATCTGGCCAGCAACGCCGGGATGGATGCCTTTGACCGCAATCCTGTGGGTACGGGGGCGTTTAAGTTTGTTGAGTGGCTGCCGGATGAGCGTATTGTACTGGAGAAAAACCCGGCGTATTTTCTGGGGGCGCCAAATCTGGACCGTGTGGTGTTCCGGCCCATTCCCAAGCCGGAAGTCATGGCGGCCGAGATCGAATCCGGTGGCCTGGACATTGCCCACCGCCTGACGCCACAGGATATCCGACGTCTGGAATCGGACAGCAGGTTGAACGTGATGACCATCCCGGGCCTGGGCAACTCCTATATCGGGTTTTCCCAGCAAAAAGCCCCGTTTTCAGATATAAGGTTCAGGAAGGCGGTCTATCATGCCGTGCCGTTTGACGCGGCAATCAAAGGGATCTGGAGAGGGGTGGGGGAGCGCTCCTATTCCTGGATTCCGGCCGGTGTGTTCCCGGATGATACCGCATATATGAAATCCCGGGCCCTGGGCCATGACAAGGCCAAAGCCCAGACATTATTTGACGAACTGGAAAAGGACGGGGTGATCTCCAAAGGACTTGAATTTTCCATTTACACCTCCCAGAATCCTTACCGGGTGAAAATTGCCACGGCCATTGCCACGGAATTGAGAAAATACGGACTCAAAGCCAAAGTGGAGTCTCTGGAGTGGGGCACCCTGTTTCCCATTCTCAAAGGGGATTCCGGATTTTACATCATGGGCTGGGGATCAGTGCCCGACCCGGACCGGTGGACGTACAAGATTTTCCATTCCGCCTCCACCATGAATTTTTCCAAGTATAATGACCCGGAAATCGACAAGGCCCTGGAACTGGGCAGGAGCCTTGTGGGCAATGACGCCCGCGGGGCCCAGTATAAAAAGATCATGCGCCGGACCCTGGGACAGGACTATATCCACATTCCCCTGGTGTTTAAAAGTGTGTCCGTGGTCTGCGGAAAAAACGTCATGGATTTTGCGCCGTCGCCCCAGGAATATTTTCACCTGGTCACGGAAAAACGGAATGTGAGCCTCCGCTGAACCGCGGATATGAAGCTGCAAAAGCCGGGCCCGGCGTGTCTGCCCCGGGTCCGGAAACCGATAGGGACGATGCTGTGCTTAATTATACTGTCAGACGGCTGCTGTTGCTGATTCCTCTGCTGTTCTGCATTTCCGTCATGATTTTCGGGATTCTAAAACTGACCCCCGGAGATCCGGCCGTGGTGCTGCTGGGCGAACGGGCCACCGAGGAAACCCTGGCCCTGACCCGGGAAAAGTTCGCCTTGGACAAGCCCATGTATGTCCAGTACGCCCGGATGATGGAGAATTTTTTCACGGGTGAACTGGAATCCATCTATTATAAGGAAAACGTCCTCAAAGTGGTGGGGCAGAAAATGGTTCCCACCCTGGAGCTGGGTTTTGCCGCACTTTTCCTGGCCGTTGCCGTATCCATACCCGCCGGGATCATCTCGGCGGTGAAACGCAACTCGGTTTTTGACTACACTGCCATGACCACAGCCCTGTTCGGGATTTCCATTCCTGTGTTTTTCACCGGTATTCTCCTGATTTATATTTTTGCGGTGAAACTAAGATTGCTGCCGGCGTCGGGATACGGTGGCGGGCTGTTCGCACCGGGCGGATGGAAACATCTGGTGATGCCTGCGTTTGTGCTGTCGTTTACCATGATGGCGTCCACCACCCGGATCACCCGTTCCGCCATGCTGGACGTGATCCGGGAAGACTATATCCGCACAGCCAGGGCCAAAGGGGTGAAAGAGATCTGGGTGATCCTGGTCCATGCCCTGAGAAACGCCATGATGCCCATTACCACCAATGTGGGCAACCAGGTGGCCCGGCTGTTTGCCGGAGCCGTGCTCACGGAAACCGTATTTGCCTGGCCCGGGATCGGCCGCCTGGCCGTGAACGCGATTTTCAGGCGGGACGAACCCCTGGTGTTCGGCTGTGTGCTCAGCCTCTGTTTCATTTATGTGGTGGTGAACCTGATTGTGGACCTGGCTTACGGGGCCATTAACCCCCAGGTCCGGTACGAGTAGGAGATGTCGTGAACCAGGGCAAAACTTCCATATTCGGGGTAAAATCGTTCTGGCTGTTTCTGGCCTCCCTGGGCCTGACCCTGGCCGTGACACCCCAGGCGTCCGGACACTGGATTTCCTATGGGCTGTCAGCCGGGCTGACCCTTGGCCTGCTCCTGTTCAGCATGGGCCAATACCGCCACAGGCAACGCACCCGGGGACTGTTGCGCAAGACGGGCCGGGAGTTGATGTGGAAGCGGCTGTTCCGGAACCGGAATGCCGTGGCCGGGCTGATCGTGCTGGTGATTCTTGTTTATCTTGCGGTGCTGGCCCCGTTTATCGCGCCCCATGATCCTTTGGAAACCGACTGGGGTGCCCTGTCCCAGGGCATCTCCGCAGACCACTGGCTGGGAACGGATGACATGGGGCGGGATATCTTTTCCCGCAACCTGTTCGGCATCCGGGTGGCCTTGGGAATCGGCGGGGCCGCCGTGGTGCTCAATACTCTGATCGGCACGTTTTTAGGCCTTGTGGCCGGGTATTTCGGGGGCAGGGCCGACAATATCATCATGCGGGCCCTGGAAATCTGGAACGCCATTCCATTCATCCTTCTTGCCATTGCCATCATGGCTGCCCTGGGTACGGGTATCGGCAAGCTGATCCTGATCGTAAGCCTGTCCAACCTCATGGCTTTTGCCCGCATCATCCGGGGATCGGTGATGCTGGTCAAATCAGCGGATTATATTTCCGCGGCCCGGGTCATCGGCATCCCGGACTGGCAGATCATCCGGCGTCATGTGATTCCCAATACCATTTCCCCGATCCTGGTACTGGCCAGCCTGACCATCGGCGAAACCATCCTGGTGATTGCCGGGCTTTCCTTTCTGGGCCTGGGCATCCAGCCGCCCATGCCGAGCCTGGGCAGCATGCTGTCCAATGGCCAGCAGTTTCTCCACGACAATATCCTGATGTCTTTTGTGCCGGGTGTCACCATCCTGTTGATCGTGCTTTCCTTTAACCTTTTGGGTGACGGGGTGAGGGACGCTCTGGACAGCCGGTTGGGAGATTAGTCAGGGACATGGAAAAGAATATTCAAAAGAACGCCCCAAAGAACGCTTCGCCCCTGCTGGAGATCCGGGACCTGGAAACCTGGTTTTATACGGAGGACGGTGTGGTCCGGGGATGCGACCGGGTCAGCTACCGGGTTGATAAAGGCGAAACCCTTGCTGTTGTGGGAGAATCCGGATCAGGCAAATCCGTGACAGCCATGTCTGTCCTGGGTCTGATCCCGGACCCGCCGGGCAGGGTGGTGGGCGGCCAGGTGTTGTTCAAGGGACGGAACCTGCTGGACATGGACTCAAAAGAGATGCAGCAGATCCGGGGAAACCGGATCTCCATGATTTTCCAGGAGCCCATGACCTCCCTGAACCCGGTGATGACCGTGGGACGGCAGATTGCGGAAAGCCTTGTCCTTCACCAGGGCTATTCCGGAAAAGAAGCCATGGTAAAGGCAAAAGAGATGCTGGCCATGGTGGGTATTCCCGATCCGGATGCACGGGCGGGGGAATACCCTTACCAGTTGTCCGGGGGCATGCGCCAACGGGTGATGATTGCCATTGCCCTGGCCTGCCGTCCCGAGGTCCTGATCGCGGACGAGCCCACCTCGGCCCTGGACGTGACCATCCAGGCCCAAATCCTGGGATTGATGAAACGTCTCCAGCAGGAGATGGGCATGGCCATCATTTTGATCACCCATGACATGGGGGTGGTTGCGGAAACTGCGGACAAGGTGGCGGTGATGTACTGCGGCAGGGTGGTGGAGTACGGCACAGCCGAAGATATTTTCCATGACCCCAGGCATCCCTACCTGGAAGGGCTGCGCCGGTCGGTCCTGGACATTGACGCGGATGTGGAAGAACTTTACATGATCCGGGGCAGCGTGCCCGATCCCCTGGATCTTCCCAGGGGATGCTCCTTTGCCCCGAGATGTGCCCATGCCATGGAGATCTGCGAGCAGAAAACACCGCCGGCCGCTTATTTCAGCCATACCCACCACGCCTGCTGCTGGCTGTACAGGGAGGACCATGAAGACTGACAATCCACCCGTACGATCGCCTATATTGTCGGTTCGGGACCTGAAGGTGCACTTCCCGGTGAAGCAAGGGGTGTTCAAAAAGACCGTGGGCCACGTCAAAGCGGTGGACGGGGTGGGGTTTGACCTGTACCCGGGCCAGACCCTGGGCCTGGTCGGGGAATCCGGGTGCGGCAAAACCACGGTGGCCAGGGCCCTGGTCCGGCTGGTCCGGGCCCGGAGCGGTTCGGTCCGGTTGAACGGGGATGATTTGCTTGCGCTTTCGGGCAAGGCACTGCGGGAGCGGCGGCGTCATATCCAGATGATTTTTCAGGATCCGTTTTCCTCGCTGGACCCCAGGATGACCGTGGGCCAGATCATTGGTGAAGCCGTGGCCTTTCACCGTCCGGATGCCGATGTCCAGGCCCTGGTGCTCACATATATGGAAATGACAGGGCTTCGGCCCGAGGTATACAACCGGTACCCCCATGAATTTTCCGGGGGCCAGCGCCAGCGTATTGGCATTGCCCGAGCCCTGGCCACGGAGCCCGGGGTGGTCATTGCGGACGAGCCTGTATCTGCTTTGGATGTATCGGTCCAGGCCAAGGTGCTCAACTTGATGAAACAGCTCCAGAAAGATCTGGGCATTGCCTACCTGTTTATCACCCATGACCTTTCCGTGGTCAAACATGTGTCCGACCGGATTGCGGTGATGTACCTGGGCAGTGTGGTGGAGGTGTTTGACGCCGGAAAGATCCGGTCCGGAACGGTCCACCCTTACACCCGTGCCCTGATCTCCAGCATCCCGGCGCAGATGCCGGGCACACCCACAGAAAAAATTCAGCTCCAGGGGGAGATCCCGTCCCCGCTGCATGCCCCTTCGGGCTGCAAGTTCCGCACCCGGTGCCCGTATGCATCCGGGCGCTGCCGGAACGAGCGGCCGGGGCTTGGGCCCGGGACCGGTCCGGACCATTGGGTAGCCTGCCACCACTGGAAAATCATTTGTGAAAAGGAGAGGGAATGAGGCTTCTGGAGCGGCTCGGCCGCAGGTACCCGGATATGACGGAGAGTGAAAAGCGAATTTACGATCTGCTTGAAAAGGATGTAAAGGCGTTTTCCTTAAAATCCATCACAGAGGTGGCCGAAGAACTGGGGATTTCCAAGACCAGCCTGATGCGGTTTGGAAAATCCGTTGGGTTTTCCGGGTATGCAGAATTTCGCAAAACCCTCCAGGACGAAGAGGTCCTGGACATTACCCCGGCCCGCAAGATCAAGCAGATCCTGGACACGGACTATGCTCTGAACGCAGACGAGATCCGGCGCCAGGAAATCGAGAATATCAACGCCACCTTTGAACGAATGGACGAGGCATCCCTGGAAACATTGTGCCGGGAGATCCAGGCGGCAACAGCCGTCCATACCATGGCCTGGGGGTTTTCCAGCCACCTGGCCGATATTTTCACCCTGCGCATGAAAATCATGGGGCTTGCCTGCGACACCATCCGGCGGCAGACCGGCACCCTGCTGGAAGAGAGTTCCCACCTGGTTGAGGGCCATCTGCTCATTGTGTTTGAAATGCCTCCCTATGTGCACGAGGTCATGGATGCGGTGGCTGCGGCCCGGCAAAGAGGGGTGTATATCGTGGTGGTGACGGACAAGCCGGTGTGCCCGCTGCTCCGGTATGCAGACCTTCACTTCTGCTGCCCGACCGAAACCCGGTTTTTCGGCAACTCCCTGACAGCCCCCCTGTTTTTCGTGAACCTGATCACCTCCCAGGTGATTTTCAGGCTCAAGGACCGTGTGATGGAACGCCTGGAAGACCAGCGAACCATTTTTAAGAACGACCGCTACTATATCCAGTGATGTTGCGGGGATGAATACGATATGAAAGCATTGTTATGAAATCGTTGAACGGCAAACCTGTGATCGGCATTACCACCTTTACGGAGGACCGGCCCAAAAAAACATATACGCTTGTGAGCCGCCATTATATCCGGTCTGTTGAACTGGCCGGTGGCCTGCCCCTGATGATTCCCCTGATGCCGGACGAAAATCTGGCAGATGCCTACCTGGACCTGATCGACGGGCTGATCCTGACTGGGGGCAATGAAGATGTCTGCCCCTTAAGGTACGGGGAAAATCCCGTGAAAGAGATCAGTTGGGTTTCCCGGGAACGGGACCGGTTTGAAATCCGCCTGGTGCGGCAGGCTTTTGACCGGAAAATGCCGATCTTAGGCGTGTGCCGGGGCATGCAGGTGATGAATGTGGCCATGGGCGGCAGTTTGTACCAGGATATTTTCTCCCAGGTGCCGGGATGCCTGGGCCATTACCCGGAACACCAGCCGGTCGACACCCTGTTCCATGAGGTGGACCTTGAAAAGGATTCAAGGCTGGCCGGAATATTCAAGGCCGACACCATCAGGGTCAACTCGTTTCACCACCAGGCCGTTAAAACCGTGGCCGACGGGTTCCGCGCCACGGCTGTGGCCAGGGACAACATCATTGAGGCCATTGAATTCCAGGGGGATGTGCCGGCCATGGGGGTGCAGTGGCATCCCGAGGACCTGACCGTGAATTACCCGGAATTCCTGGGATTGTTCAGGTTCCTGTAAAACTCCCGTTCAATGGCCTTGACCTCTTTGAGGCGGTCCGGAAGGAGAAAATGTTCAAAAAGCGGGTCTGGCCGGGACGGGGCCCGCCCCAGAAGCTTGGTTTCAAGTATGGATAAGACCTGGATGGAGACATCGCAGGCCGGATAGCCCTTATCGTCCAGATAGATGCCGTCGTTCTGCCGGATGTCCACGATATTGTTGATGTCCACCAGCTTGATGCCCCCGCCGGGGGTGAGGATGAGATTGCCCACCCCTGCCAGGTCCGGGATATACCCGGTGGCGTTGATCAGAGCCCGGATGCCCGCAACAAATTGCCGGACACTTTCCAGGGCGTTTATCAGCCGGGTATCCGCATCAAGGTCATGGGGCATGGCCGACAGCAGGGCTGTCAGGTTTTCCCTGCCCGATATCCGCCAGGGGTCCAGGATTTCCCCGTGGATGTACTCCTGGAGACCGCACAGGACAATCCGGTTGGTGCGGTCGGTCCTGTAATCGGCGATAAATTCTTCGGAACGGGCGATGAGGTCGGCACCCAGATGGGTCATCAGGATCTTATACCGGTTGATTTCAATAAAAATTTCTTCTATTGAGCGGAACCGGCTCCTGAAGATCCGGAACATTTTCACGGGCCGGGCCCGGGGAAACATCCGGATCCCGCCGATGACCACGCCCAGGGTCTCTTTTTCCACATCTTCCGCCAGAAGGACTTCAAAGATGTGGGACCTTAAGCCGGACCGGTAAAATTTGCGGAACACGTAACGTTCCGATTCCTTGATAAAGTTGAGCCGCTTGATGTCCTCGCCGGACAGGTGGGCCCGGTCCCTGATATCCATGGGGGTCATGATGGGTGCTTGTCTCGTGTTTCCGGTTTTACCTGGGGTTCCTATGCGTTTTCCGATGGGGTGTCCGAAACGGGCAAACGGACGGTGACAGTGGTGCCTTTATCCTTTTCCGAACGGACATCAATTTTGCCGTTGTGACGGTTTACCACAATTGATCTGGAGATGGCAAGGCCCTGTCCCGTGCCTTTTCCGATTTCCTTGGTGGTGAAAAACGGGTCAAAGATTCTGTCGACGATGTCGTCGGGAATGCCCGTGCCGGTATCCGAAACCCGGATGTGGAGCCAGTCGCCGGTTTGGCCTGTGGAAATCCGGATCTTTCCCTTTTCTGCGGACATTTCCCCCAGGCGCTCTGCAATGGCATGGCTGGCATTGATGATCAGGTTTAAAAATACCTGGTTAAGCTCTCCGGGATTGCACTGGACCTTGGGCAGATCCAGATCCAGGTCCAGGTCCAGGTCCGCCACATATTTCCACTCGCTTTTTGAGATAATGGCCGTGTTCTGGATGCATTGGTTCAGGTTGGAGAGCACGTGGCGATGGCCGCCGGGATGGGAAAAGTCTTTCATGGCCCTGACGATTTCCTTGATCCGCAACACCCCTTCCAGGGTTTGCTCAATGGCCACGGGCAACTCTTCGTTTACAAATTCAAAATCCGCATCTTCCACGGCAGCATCGACATCCGCGAGCATATCCGCATCCACCAGGTTGTTCCGGGCCGCCTCAACCAGGTCCAGCAGGGTCTGGATCAGCCCGTTCAGGTCCTGGAGGCTTTCCTGGACAAAGGTGGTGTTGTCCCCGATATACTGGATGGGGGTGTTGATTTCATGGGCAATGCCTGCGGCCAGCTGGCCGATAGATTCCAGGCGCTGGGCCTGGGCCAGTTCCTTGTGGTAGCGGATGGCCTCTTCTTTTAAGCGCCGCTCCCTGAGCACCCGCCTGACCCTGAGCACCACCTCTTCCGGGGTAAAGGGTTTCTGGATATAATCGCTGGCCCCCAGAGTGATGACCTGGTCATAGGAGTACTGGTCGATTTTACCGGTCATGATGATCACGTCGGTGGACAGGGTCCTGGTAACCTTTTCCGTAAGGGCCAGGCCGTCCATCACCGGCATGCTGATATCGGTAATCACAATGTCAAAGGTACTCTTGTTCAGTACCTCAAGGGCGTCTTCCCCGTTTTCCGCCGTATCCGTCTCAAACCCGGCATTCTCCAGTATCCGGGTGACAAGGAGACGCATGGTCGATGCATCGTCAACAACGAGAATCCGGTGCGGTCCCTGTTCTTTCGGCACATCTGCCATGGGCTGCCCCTTTTTCCGGTTTTGGGCGTCATGCATGGGCCGGGTCTCCTTGTGATTTGTCCAGGACCTTGCGTATGGTGCCGGCCAGTTCAGCCTTGATAACGGGCTTGAACAGGAACGCGCTGACCCCCATTTTCGCAACGGTTTCTTCGGTGATTCTCCGGCTGAAACCGGTGCAGAGGATCACGGGGATGTCCTGCCGGATCTCCATCATGTTCCTGGCCAGGATATCCCCGGGCATCCTGGGCATGGTCATGTCCGTGATCACCAGGTCGAATTCCCCGGGTGATGCCCGGAACTGGTCAAGGGCTTCGGTGCTGCTGGTACAGGCCGTTACCCTGTACCCCAGGTCTTCCAGTATCCGTCCGCTGATTTTGATAATGGTGGTTTCGTCATCCACAAAGAGAATATGCTCGGTGCCCATGAGGGCTTCTTCAACCGGTTCGGCAGATTCGGCAAGCTGGTTCACCACAGGCAGGTAAATGGTGAACAGGGTGGAAACGTTCGGGGTGCTGGTGACAGATATTTTTCCTCCGTAGCTTTCCACGATGCCATGGACCACGGACAGCCCCAGGCCGGTGCCTTCCCCGGGGGCCTTGGTGGTAAAATAAGGTTCGAAAACAAGGTCGATGATGTCCGGGGCAATGCCGGGGCCGGTATCTGATATCTTGATTTCAACGTAATCCCCGGGGTTGAGGTTGAGGGATGAATCTTCTTTTTTCCGGACAACGGTTCTGTCCACAAGCGCCACGGACAACAGCCCGCCGGACAGCTCCATGGCATGGGCGGCATTGGTAAACAGGTTCATAAACACCTGGTGAAGCTGGGAATCATTGCCCATGATCCTGGCCTGGCTGTGCAATTGGGACGTGATCTCTATGGTGGATGGAATGGTCGACCGGATCAGTCTCAGAACTTCGTCCAGGATTTTGTCCACCCGGACCGGCCCGAGAACCTCATCGGACTGCCTGGCAAAGGCGAGAATCTGATTGACCAGTTCTTTGGCGCGCTGGCTGGCCATGATGATCTCACGGATGTCCCCGGCAGCCTTGCCCTGCCGGTCCATTTCCGCAACCGTAAGTTCTGCATATCCGATGATGGCCGTCAGGATGTTGTTGAAATCGTGGGCAATACCCCCGGCAAGGGTGCCCAGTGCCTCCATCTTCTGGGCCTGGTTCAGGCGCATTTCAATTTTTTTGATCTGGGAAATGTCCCGGAGGGAAGAGATGTTTGTCTTTCTGCCTTTCCATACAAAATAATTTGCCGTGATCTCCACCGGAAAGACCGTGCCGTCTTTTTTGCGGTGAAGCCTCTTGGGAACGGCCGTGCCATGGTCCCTGCGGATCGTGATTTTGGTCTTTTCAGGTTCGGCGGAAAGATCCGGAGCCCTGAGGGTGAGCAGGGTGTCGTAATCGTAGCCGTATTGCTCAACCGCCTTTTCATTGACATCGACAATCCGGAGGGTTTCCACATCCACCAGTATCAGGGCGTCGGAAGAGGCCCTGAACAACACCTTGTACTTTTCCTCGCTTTCCCTGAGGGCGTTTTCCGCTTTTTTCTGTTCCGTGATATCGTGGATCTGGGTGAAAAAATAAAGCGGGGTGTCTTTGTCATCCCTGAGCAGGGTGCTGAAAACTTGCGCTTGGACAACGTCTCCGTCTTTACGGATATATCTTTTTTCAAAGCTGACCCGGCCGGCCTCACGTGTGGTCATGTCTTTGGTGGCCTTTTGGCCGATGTCATAGTCTTCGGGATGGGTGATATCCTGGAAGTGCATCCGGCACAACTCTTTTTCGGAATACCCGATCATGTTGCAGAAAGAACTGTTGGCCCTGTAAAATTTCCCGCCGGGCGACACCATGACCATGCCGATGGAGGCATCGTCAATGGCGTTTACCAGCAGGACCCGGGACCTGTCCAGCTGCTGTTCCGCAGACGAGACCCAGGTCAGGGTGAACCATGCGATCAGGCCGGATACCATGATGGCCAGGACCAGGAAGCTTAGAGAGGTAAAGATGATCCGGGTCCGGGTCCGGTCCGAGGTTGCCATGAATGCCGAGGCCTTGTCCCTGGCATACCGGGTCAGCCCGAGCATCTTTTCTTCGAGCAGGGCCACATGCGCAGCCCCTTTTTCCCTGGTGATTTCGGCGGCTTTGCGCCGCTGGTTGTCCCGGACCAGTCCGATGACTTCCTCGCGGATGGGGCGCCAGTCTTCAAACAATTGCCTGGCCTCCTGTTCGAAGCGTTTGCCCCGGTTGCCCAATATCCGGGACCTGACAATGTCAAGGTGGCGGTATACTTCCTGTTCTTCAATATTCACGGCTTTTATGGCGGCGGAGACCTGTCCGGGATCATCGAACAGCACCACATCTTTCATGCTTCTGTGCATTTTGGCGATACATGCATTGGATTGGAGCGCGGCATTGGATACCACAAGGGGGTGGTCGTGAATGGTCTGGGTCAGTCCGGAAATGGTCTGGATATCATAAACGACAATAAGATCAAACAGAACAAAGGTCAGGATTAGAAGGCTGAAACTGAGTATCAATCGGGCGTTGATATTCTTTTTCATTGGTTTTTCCATTGTTCATCCAATGCGAATCGGTTAGAATCTTTTGATTTTGGCTGTTTGAAACGGGAGAGTCAACCAAATAAATATTATTGACTTCACCGTACAATAGATCAAGGATCAAGGCAAATAAATAAATGCAAGAGAATGTTAAATTCCCGGGAGTGGTAATGTGGCTGGTTTGAAGAGGGGGATATGGATCTCGGCAATACTTGTTTTTACAGGGATTTTCACCGGTCTTTTCACGGGTGTGCCCCTGGGATGGCCCGGCCTGTCCGGAGCCGTAGCCGGGGAACATGAAAAGGACAGGGCACCTGTTCTGGCCGTTCCCGGCCGGGTGGGCATGGGCCAGCCCTTTCTGGTCCGTCTGACGTCGGACAAGCCCCTGACCGGTGTTTCCATGGTCTGGATGGGTAAAACCGCCACCCCTTCGGTTTCCGTGTGGAACGGGCGCCATGTGGCCCTGGCCATGATGGGAACGGACGTGCTCACCGCCAGCCCCGGGGCCGTACCCCTTGAAATCCGGGCGGTGGCCGGCGGACGGCCATTTGCCTGGCAGCGCAAGATCCGGATCACTTCAAAAACATACCCCCGCCAGGAGCTGCGCCTGCCCAAAAAGATGGTGACCCCGCCCGCGTCCGTGCTGGACCGTATCAAACAGGAGCGGAAGCGGACCGGGGCTGCCAAGAACACCTGGTCGGACCGGCGGATGTGGCGCCTGCCGTTTTACCGGCCCGTTCCCGGCAAAACAACCAGTGTTTACGGACTGCGACGGGTATTGAACAATATCCCGAAAAACCCCCACCGGGGAATGGATTTCAGGGCGGCCACGGGCAGCCCTGTCAAAAGTGTGGCCCAGGGGCGTGTGATCTTGGTTGAGGACCATTATTATGCGGGGAATTCCATATACATTGACCACGGCAACGGCGTGGTTTCCCTGTATTTCCATCTGGAAAAATTTCTGGTCAAGCCGGGTGATACCGTGGGCAGGGGAGAGGTGATCGGTCTTGCCGGCAGTACGGGCCGGTCGACCGGTCCCCATCTGCATCTTTCGGTTTCCGTCAACGGGCAACTGGTGGACCCGGCCCCGCTGTTCACAAGCAGTGCAGACGAACTGCTGAAATAATCCCTGCCCCCACCTGCATCAGCCGGGGGATTGCTTCTCATGCCGCCCGTTGTTTTCCGGGGGCCCGGAGGCGACGGGGAGCTTTACGACAAATTTGGTTCCCCGGCCCGGCCTGCCTGAAACCCGCAATTCGCCCTTATGAATCCGGGTGATGATAAAAAAGGAAACAGACAGTCCAAGCCCTGTGCCCACGCCAACGGGCTTGGTGGTGAAAAACGGTTCAAACACCCGTTTGCGGGTGGCTTCGTCCATGCCCGGTCCGTTGTCTGTAATAGATACGCAGGCCATGTGTTCTTCCTGCCAGGCCGCCAGGGTAAAACAGGGACGGCCCCGGAGATCTGCCTGTTCCGACATGGCTTCGGCCCCGTTTTTAAGGATATTGAAAAACACCTGCTGGACCTGGCTGCCCTCGCACCTGACCCGGGGAACGTTTGGTGCATACTCCCGGATGATCTCAATGTCTTTGAAATCAAAGCGTTTTTTCAGGTCGTAATCATTGCCGGCCAGTTCAAGGGTCCGGTCAAGAAGCATTCCCAGGTCATGGACTTCGTGCAGGCTTCCCCCACGGCTGAACGACAGCATATTGTCCACGATGCGTGCCGCCCGGCTTCCGGCGTCCCGTATGGATGACAACTGCCTGAGGATACCCCGCTCTTCGACATAGGCCCGGATGCCCGGCAGGGAAAGACCCAGTTCCCGGGCAATTGCCTGGTTCTTCGGCAGGTCCTGGGACAGGCGGTTCATGACCACCTGGGCCCCCTGGATCATTCCGGCCAGGGGGTTGTTGATTTCATGGGCCATGCCCGCGGCCAGGCCGCCCACGGACATCATCTTTTCGGACTGGATCATCACCTCTTCCATGCGGACCTGCCGGGTGACATCGTCGATCCGGATCACGGCCCCGTTGATTTTTTCTTTTTCCGTAATCAAAGGGTAAATGATGATGTCTTCGTAAACCGCCCCTTTTTGTGTTTTATGGGGATTTTTCAGGGCCTTTTGAATGGTTCCCAACTCCAGGGCCTTGTTTATTTTGGACTGGTGGGGGGTCATATGGGGAAGGACCTTGAACAGGCGGCATCCCCTGGCCTTTGCAGCCGGGATCCCGGTACGCTCTTCAGCCATGCGGTTCCATAGGGTCACGATCCCGTTATTGTCCACCACGGCCAGGACAGAGGGCATGGACCCGATGATCCTGGACAGGTAGCTTCGCAATCGCAAAAGCTGTTCTTCATCTTTTTTCCGTTGGGTGATATCCCGGATGGCGCCCAGGATCATCTGCTTTCCCCGGATTTCCATGGCACTGAGCTGGACTTCGGTAAAAAAGCGGCGGTTGGCTTTTCCGAAATGAACCCACTCAAACCGGCTGCTGCCCGAGACCATGGCCTGACGTAACCTGTCCCGGGTCATGGCCCGGGACGAGATACTGCCGGGCTGGCGGTCCGGTGACATCTCAAAGGGCTTTTTTCCGAGAATATCTTCTTTGGTTGTTGCCCCGAAAATTTCCAGGGCCGCCTGGTTGCAGTCAATGAATGTTTCATCCGAGATCAGTACCAGGGCATCCCTGGAAGATTCGTAAAGGGTTCTGAAGTCATGTTCTGCCTGCCGGCGCTCTTCAAGGTGCTTCTGGAGTTTTTGGGACATGGTGTTTAATGCTTGGCCCAGACGGCCGGTTTCATCGGCAGCCGTGATGTCCAGGGGCGGGGGGAAACTGCCCCGGCTGATGGCGTCTGCAAACCCCACCGCCCTGTTCAGCGGCTGGACAATCCGTTTGCCCAGCAGCCAGCAGGCCAGGGTGGACACGACCAATACGATCAGCCCTGATGCCAGAACCCGGTAGATGGTTTTTTCCAGGCGGCTGTCCAGACGTTGGGATGCCTCAATGAAGTCCGCCTCATATGCCGACGCCCCGATGATCCAGTCCAGGGGTTTGAAGTAGATCAGGGCAGCGTATTTTTTTCTAGGGGATGCATCTCCCGGGTTCTGCCATGTATAGGTGTTCCAGGTCACCTCTCCGGGTGCTTGTGAAAGCGCGCGCCTGAACAGGTCCCGCACCAGAAAACCCCCGTCCTCATCCCTTGTGTTCAGGATGTTTTCCCCGTCGCGTTCCCCCTTGTGGGAAAGGATATAGCGGCCCCGCTGCCTGCCTTTGGCCCCGAGGATGAAAAAATAACCGGATTTTCCCACGGGGGTGTCCATGAAGACCTGCCGCAGGTCTTCCATGAGGTCCTGGCGGATGCCCAGGCCGTAAAGTCCGATGATGCGATTGTCAGCATCCCGCAGGGGCCGGGCCGTGGATACGAATACAAAATCATCCACATAGGTCCGGCCGACTGCCGTGTCTCCCCGGAGGACATCCCGGCAAAACAGGTTTGGGGTGCCGTCACCGTTAACCGCCGGTACCACCGACCCGATTTGCCGCTTTCCGTTTTTGACCACGGATGTGGCCACCCGGATGAAATCGCCGGTATCATTCATACGGAGCATGATGGAGGCATGGAAGCCGGTAAGGGCCATCACTTCGTCAACCACAGGCACGGGCACGCCGGGCTCCGGCACCAGACCCAGGGGGGTATTGCCCAGCACCAGGTCCGGCAGCGCAACTGTTGCGGTGTTCCCCGCCGCATCCGTGATTTGTACCGGTCGGGTGGTTTTGGTCAGGCCGGGCCGGCCCTGCTTTTCCATGAGCTGGCGCATGATGGTCAGGCCGTGGCTGCGCTGCTGGCTTGAGGCCTGGTGCATGGCTTTGCAGATGCGGTACATGGCTCTTGCCAGGGGCTCCACTTCCGCATAGATTTGTTTTTCAAGCTCCTTTTCCAGTTCATCCCGGTACTCGCCCACACCCGAGAGAAATACGGCAATGACCACTGCTGCGGACATTGCGACCAACGCCAGGGTGACAGCGGTGATTTTTGCCCGGATTTTGGCTGTTGTGCCCGGAAAGAGAATTTGTCGTTCCATAAACGATACCCCGCTGATGAAAAGTGGGACGCATGGTGCCGTACAATATAAATGAAGTGGTTCCGGCACCGGAGGCCCTCCCGGAAAAGGCCCCTGATTTACGCGGCCGGGCCTTCCGGGGAGATTTTGATCTGGGGATTATAATACACCCGTTTGGAATTGAAAAGCATGGTCTGTATTTGGCCGGCCCGGGCGTATGTTTTTCAAGAGGGCCTTCCGGGGAGCGGACATTTATTAGAGGTGGCCTGCGGTCATTGGCAGGGCAGGGTAATGGTTGCCTTACATCCATTACCCGGGGAGGATTCAAGGGTAAACCACCCGCCGGCAAACCTGACCCTGTCCCGGATACTGTACAATCCGTATCCGTTATCACCCGGATCTCCAACGTTTTTTATACTGGACGGATCAAATCCAATGCCGTTGTCTTCAACGCTTACGGTGACCATATTGTCACTCTGGGCGTAATGCAGCACGGCTTGGGTTGTCCGGGCATGCTTGACCATATTAAAAAAAAGTTCCTGGGCTGCCCGGAACATTAAAATGCTGTTGTCCTTGCTGACAGTGGCATCTGCCTCCGACATCTCAAGTTCAACAGGGATACTATTTTCAAGTTCGATTTTCTCCGCCAGCCATACCAGTGCATCAAACAATCCCAACTCATGAAGTACCGGCGGACTCAAATCATTGGTCATGGTCCTGGTTTTTGCAATAGCGCCCTGTATGTAATCCCTTGCTTTTTTCAGATCCTTGGACGCATGGGAGTTCTCTTTTTTTGACAGCAGCATGCTGAGAATCATCCTGGACATGGCCAACTCCTGGCCCAACTCCTCGTGGAGTTGGGCCGCCACATCTTTTCTCTGTTTTTCCTCGGCAAGAATTAAATGGGCGAGTTCCCTGGTTCTCCAGCTTACCCTGTTCTCCAAACGAATTTGAGATTTTGTCAGTTCCCGGGTTTGCCGCTGTATTGCAATCTCCATGGAAATAAGGGTATTCCTCATTTTTTTAAATAGAGGCATTGCAAAAGCCGCTCGTAAAAATAGGCTGCCCACAACCCCTTTTAAAATGCTAAAACTGCTTCTTTTGGCTTCATTGATGCGAATATGGTACTCGCAATATGGATCTCCCCTTAATTCGCAAAAGGGTTCCGCAATAATTTCGGCGAATTCTTTGTGAATGCCTGCCATTTTAGGCGTTGCCTCCAGCATCCCTTGGGTTAACTGGTCATCCATCTCCAGTGCTTCTTCGAGAAGATCTTCTCCAAGGTCACGAATCAACCGGGCCCTGTATTCGGGTTTGGTTGTTTTTCTGATAACAACAAGATTGTGGGTTGATTTTTGGGGTACGGCCTCAAGTTCTATAATGGAATTGAAATTTTCATTGAATTTAACCAGGCTGTTATAAACAAAACGAAATCCAAGGACTTCCCAGACCACCATTTGTAAAAAGAACCTTTTCATGACGGTTCTGCCGGTTAAGCGTGCGCCATGCGGGCCCTTTCCAAAGATGGCTATGGAATATGCACCTACCAACCGGCTCAGATGGGAATTGATCCAAATATGTTCATTCATAATCCGGCTATTAAACTCTTCTACGGATTCAATGGTCAACAGATGGTTTTCCACAAGATGGCGCATGAAATCCACTTTCTTATCATCGCCTTTACAAACACCAATAAGATCAATAGCCAAAATCAGATATTTTGCTGTGACTTCTTCGGGAAAGAATGGGTTTTCAATTTTCCCTATTCTTTGGATCATTTTGCTTTCTTTTTGTATTTTTATGAAATCCATGATGAAATCGCCCTAAAAAACGTTGCGTTGAACTGCCGGGGCAGGAGCGTGAAATCGTATGAGCTTTGTTTTTAACTACTTCAGGTTTTTTGCAGCATCCCCCGGGTTAACTTACTGGCAGCCGGACGCTTGGGTAAAAATAAAAGAAATTCTTAAATGAAAAAAAGTCCCGATTGTCATGGTTTTGAAATTTGCCTGGAAAATCTGAGTGCTCATCAGGATTCATCCTAATCTATTTACAGATTGATTTGAAAATGGATCACCTGTCACCAGTTATCAATTGCCGATACGAACTTTCTGAAATGGCTTTGATTGTTTTTGATATCTGTAATCCCTTTTAAAGTAAAGTGTTTTATGAGGGCGGCGGTGTTGTCCTATCAGGCCGGGATTGAAAAATACGGCTGTATATACCCCATGGCAGACACATGCCAAAGCCTCCGTTTTTCTCAGTGCCATGGCAAGAACCGGGTGGCGTTCACATCCGGAAGGGGATACAATGCGCCATTTGAATGGCATATACAACAGATAAAAGGACGGCAAATGAAAGGCCGGAGGCTTGAAAACCACGTTATGGGGGCAAGGGAGTGGATATTGATCCTGATCCTGTCCGTGATCTGGGGCGCATCTTTCTTTTTTGTGGAGGTGGCCGTGGCCACCGTTCCTCCCTTTACCCTTGTCATGATCCGCGTGGGACTGGCTGCGGCTGCACTCTGGGGATTTGTCCTGGTAACCGGGCGGCGTGTACCGGCTTCGGGTAAGGTCTGGGCCAGCCTTGCGATCATGGGGGCGTTGAACAATGTACTGCCCTTTTCCCTGATCACCTGGGGACAGACCCTTATCGATTCCAGCCTGGCCGCTATTTTAAATGCATTTTCCCCGGTGTTTTCAGCTATTCTCGCCCATTTTTTAACCCGGGAGGAACAACTGACCCCGGGCCGTTTGTCCGGGGTGCTTTTTGGCTGGGCCGGCGTTGCCGTGCTTATCGGGGTCGCCTCCCTGGGCGGCGACCGCATGGCTGTGGCCGGCCAGTTGGCCGTGCTCGGGGCGTCATTGCTCTACGCATTTGCCGCTATTTTCGGCCGCAGGTTCAAAGACCTGGACCCTGTGGTGGTGGCGGCGGGCATGCTGACCGGGTCCACCCTGATCATGGTCCCTGTGGCATTTACACTGGAACAGCCTCTGGCAATCTTTCCCACTGCCGCGGTCTGGGGAGCCATGGCCGCCCTGGCTCTGGTGTCCACTGCTCTGGCCTATATCATTTATTTCTATGTGCTGGCCCGGGCCGGGGCCACCAATATCCTTCTGGTCACCTTCCTGATCCCGGTGTCAGCCATCTTTCTGGGGGTGGCGGTCCTGGGCGAGTCGCCCGGCTGGAATGCGTTTACGGGCATGGCCATGATCTTTGCCGGCCTCCTGGCCATTGACGGCCGGATCTTTAAATGGATGGGGAGACGCCAGGGTCAACGCATATAAAAATCGGGATGAATGATTTCAGTGGTTTAGACGTTGCCGCAAACGCAAAGAAAAGTATGCGAACGTTTTAAGTGTCTGAAACCATATGGATTAAAAAATCATGCCAGATGTAAATGCGTTTGCCCTGGGGGACGCGCTGAACCCCTTTTCAGTAAAGGGTTTTCTTTCTCTATTGTCGCCTGGTTTCCGAATTTTTCGTACCTGCCTTGACAATTGCTTTTTTGCTACAATTATTATTGAAAACTATGATTAATAATTGAACAAAATCAAGCAACAGGAGTGACAATGGCAGCAAAAAAAACACGTAAATTCAAAACCGAAGTTCAGCAGTTACTGCACCTGATTATCCATTCCCTGTATTCCAACAAGGAAATCTTTGTCCGGGAGTTGATTTCCAACGCCTCGGATGCCATCGACAAGGCAAGGTTCAAGGAACAGACCGAACCCGAGCTGTTTGCCGACGATAATGACTACCATATCCGCCTGGCCGTGGATAAGGAAGCCAAAACCTTTACCATTACCGACAACGGTATCGGCATGACCTTTGACGAGGTCAACGACAACATCGGGACCATTGCCCAGTCCGGAACCGCCGCCTTTATGGAGGCACTGGAAAAATCCAAAAACGAAACCGGGCTTTCCCCGGAACTGATCGGCCAGTTCGGCGTGGGATTCTACTCCGCCTTTATCGTGGCGGACAAGGTACGCCTTGACACCCGTGCCCCGGGCGAGGAAAAAGGCACCCGGTGGGAGTCTGACGGCAAAGGGTCTTATACTGTTGAAGAGATCGACAAACCGGGCCGGGGGACTGAAATCACTTTGTTCCTGTCGGAATCCGAGGAAGACGGCCAGGATTTCACCGAAGAGTACACCATCCAGAACATCGTCAAAAAGCATTCCGATTTTGTCACCTATCCGGTGATCATGAATGTGGAAAAGAGCGAGCCCATTCCGGAAAATGAAATCATCAAGGACAAAGACGGCAAACCCATCGGAGACACCTACAGAAAGGTGCGGGCGGACGAGACCCTCAACTCCATGAAAGCCATCTGGGCCAAGTCCAAGGACGAGGTAACCGAGGACGAGCACAAAGAGTTCTACAAGCATATTTCCCACAACTGGGACGATCCCATGGAGATCATCCACAAGAAATTCGAAGGGGTCACCGAGTATGATGTGCTCATGTACCTGCCTTCAAAAGCCCCGTTCGACCTGTTCCGCCCCGAGCGCAAGCACGGGATGCAGCTCTACTGCAAGCGGGTGTTCATCATGGACGACTGCAAGGAGCTTCTGCCCGAGTACCTGGGATTTGTCCAGGGGGTCGTGGATGCCCCGGACCTCAACCTGAACGTGAGCCGGGAAATCCTCCAGGAAGACCGGCTGGTGAGAAGCATCCGGAAAAACCTGGTGAAACAGGTCTTTTCCGTACTTGAGTCCATGGAAGCGGACAAGTACATCGAGTTCTACGAAGAATTCGGCCAGGCGCTGAAAGCCGGTATTCCCACGGATTTTGAAAATAAAGAACGCCTGGCGGCCCTGATGCGCTACAAAACCACCAAGTCCGGTGACGACTACGTCACCCTGGACCAGTACATTGAAAACATGAAAGAGGACCAGAAGGAGATTTACTACCTGACCGGGGAAAGCCTGACCTCCCTTGCCAACTCTCCGCTTCTGGAATCCCTCAAAGCCAAGGATTACGAAGTCCTGCTCATGGTCGATCCCATTGACGAATGGGTTACCCAGTCCCTGCCCGAATACAAGGAAAAGAAGCTCAAAAGCGCTGAAAAGGGCGACCTGGACGTGGAAAAGGTCGATGATGAAAAGAAAAACGAATATTCGGCCCTGCTCTCCTTTCTCAAAGGCAAGCTGGAATCCAAAGTCAAGGATGTGGTGGTGTCCAGCCGCCTGACAGATTCGGTTTCCTGCCTGTCCGGGGACGACTTCGGCATGAGCGCCTACATGGAAAAAATCATGAAAGCCTCGGGCCAGAAAACCCCGGAACAGAAACGGGTGATGGAGGTCAATGTCAACCACGCGGTCATGGGAAAAATCAAGGAGTTGTTTGAAGCCGACACCACCAATCCGGTGCTCACCGATTATTCCGACCTGCTCTATGACATTGCCGTGATTTCCGAAGGTGGAAAACTCGACAATCCCGCAAGGTTCTCCAGCCTCATGGGAGATCTCATGGCCAAAGCCATATGATCGTTTTCCTTGAGACCCTGGGCTGCTCCCGCAACCAGGTAGACAGCGAAATCATGCTGGGCAAGCTTGCCGCGGCCGGACATGAAATTTCCCATGATCCGGCCACGGCCCATGCCATTATCGTGAATACCTGCGGATTTATCTCAACCGCCTCTGACGAGGCGGTTGAAACCATTCTGGAGATGGCCGAGTTCAAGCGAACAGGGGTGTGCAAGCGCCTTATCGCCACGGGCTGCCTGGCCCAGCGGTACAAGGATGATCCCGGCCTTGTGGCCAGCCTGCCCGAGGTGGACGCCTTTCTGGGAACGGCAGCCTGCGAGCAGATCGTTGATGCGGTGGAAGACCGGGACACCCGTGCCCTGACCCTGTTCCCGGACCCCAACCAGCGGGGATTCCAGAACCCGGACGAGCACCGGGAACTCATCTCCCGGGGGTATGCCTATCTCAAGGTGTCCGAAGGGTGCAACCGCCACTGCACCTATTGCATTATCCCCTCTCTGAGGGGCAAGCAGCGGTCCAGGCCTGTGCCTGATATCTGCAATGAGGCCCGTGTCCTTGTGGACAGCGGTGTTAAAGAGATCATCCTGACCGCGGAAAATACCACGGATTACGGCCGGGATACCGGTGGCAGCAAAGAGGACCGGACCGGGTTTGACACGGTGCTGTCCGAGCTGGCCCACACCGTGGGCAAGGCCGATGACAGTGCCTGGATCCGGTTTTTGTACACCCACCCCCGGACCCTGGACACCAACACCATCCGGGTGGTCAGGGACCATGACAACATCTGTTCCTATTATGATGTGCCGATTCAGCATGCCGCCTCTTCCGTGCTCAAGCGCATGGGCCGGCCCTATACCCGGGAGGACCTTAAAGCCCTGTTTGCCGACATCCGCCGCCTGGATCCCAAAGCCAGCCTGAGAACCACCGTGATCGTGGGGTTTCCCGGCGAGACCGAGGAAGAATTCCAGCAGCTCCTTGCATTTATCCGGGAGATCCGGTTCGACCATTTGGGCGTGTTTACTTATTCGGATTCCGAAGACCTTAAATCCCACGGGTTTAAGGACCATGTGCCCCCTGAGACGGCCGAGCAGCGCCATGACATCATCATGGCGGCCCAGGCCGGCATCTCCGAACAACTTAATGAACGCCATGTGGGCAACACCTATCCCGTGCTGGTGGAAGAGAATCCCGAATCCGGGGTGTATATCGGCAGAACCCCGTTCCAGGCCCCGGAAGTGGATGGGGTCACATTTATTTATTCGGACGGCCTGGACATCGGGACCCTTGTTCAGGTAAGAATAACAGACGCGTTTGAATATGATATTGCCGGGGAGCAGGCATGAGTGCCGATATAAAACAACAAATCATTGCCATGGTCGGGCCCGACCTTGAACAGGTGGAAGCAGCCCTTGAAGAAAATCTTGAACCCAACCTGGAACTGGTCAGGGAAATCGCCTCCCACCTGCTATTTGCCGGGGGAAAGCGGCTCCGGCCCCTGCTCATGATCCATTCGGCCCGGATGTGCGGCTACACAGACGGGTTTGAGATCCTTTTTTCAACGATTTTCGAATACCTCCATGCCGCCACCCTGCTCCACGACGATGTGGTGGACGGCGCAGACATGCGCCGGGGAAAACCCGTGGCCCATACCCGCTGGGATGCCCCCAAAGTTGTGCTGACCGGGGATTTCCTCCTGGCAAGGGCCCTGGATATTGCCAGCAAAACCAACTCTCCCCGGGTGATCTCCGTGATTGCCCACATTACCCAGGCCATGTCCCAGGGAGAGATCGACCAGATGGAACAAAAAGGGCGCACCGACCTGTCCGAGGCGGAATACAACCGGATCATTGAGCGGAAAACCGCCGTGCTTATCCAGGGGGCCTGCCAGAGCGGGGCCATTGTGGCCGGTGCATCTCCGGAAAAGGAAACCGCGCTCAAGGATTACGGATACCATCTGGGTATGGCGTTCCAGATGGCGGATGATCTGCTGGATTATACCGCCACTGCGGAAGAATTGGGGAAAAACCCGGGTGCAGACATGCGGGAGGGCAAGCTGACCCTTCCCCTGATCCACAGCCTTGCCAATGCCGGGGACAAAGACCGGGAATGGATTCTGGAGACCATGGCCCAGACAACATTTGACCCGGATCGGTTTGCCGGTCTGAAAACGCTTCTTACGGACCTGGGCGGTATTGCATATACCCAAGCCCGGGCCGCCCGCCATGTGGATGCAGCCAAATCCTCCCTGGCCCTGTTTGACGATTCCCAGGCCAGAACCCTGCTGACCCTGATCGCAGATTATTCAATCCAGAGAAAGGTATGATCATGAATTTAAAACCTGTTGCAGGAGCGGTCCTGGCATGCCTTTTGGCCGCCACCCTTATCCTGCCGGCAAACAGTATGGCGGCAAGGCCTTCGGATATCCTGACCGGCGTGACCACGGGCCGCCAGCAGATCATTGGCCAGGATATGCCCGGTGCCAAAAGAAAAGCGGTCCGCCAGGCCCTGGAACTGGCCGTGCAGAACGCATTTGCCACCCTGGTCTCCCGCCAGGTGTTTGCCTCCAACCTGGAGTTTCTTTATGACCGGCTCCTGCCCGGGGCAAGGGATTTTGTCATCACCTACCGGGTGCTGGACGGTATCCAGCACAAGGGAAAATACCTGGTGGGCGTGGAGTCCAAAATTGATCTGGCCCTGATTGAAAAGCGGCTCCGGGATGCCAAAATCCTTAAAGCAGGCAAAGACAAGCCCACCGTGCTCTTTCTCATTGCCGAACAAACCCCGGAAGACCTTCTTCCCCGGTACTGGTGGGGCAACAATCCCGAGCCTTACACCTCCCTGGCCGAAACCATTCTCAAGGATGAACTGTCACGGAACAGGGTGCTTTTTGCCCATTCCGGCCCGGATTACCCGGACCCCTCATTTTACAACATCCAGTTTGAATCCATTTACGATACTGATGCCGCCATCGCCCTGGGCCATGCACTAAAGGCCGACATGGTGATCATGGGCAAGGCCGGAGCTTCTGAATCATTTAACCGCATGGGGGATGAAAAAACTTTTGAAGCCGTGATTTCGCTAACCGGATATGATCTGGCATCGGAAAAAAATGTTTTCCAGACCTCTGCCAGAGCCACGGCAAAAAGCGATATGGATACACAGGGTGCTGTCGAAGCCCTGACCCGGGCGGCCCGTGACGCAGGACAGGATCTGTCCCGGAAAATAGACACCTTCTGGAGCCAGACCCTGAGAAAGGAAAACAGTTTTGACCTGACCATTGAAGGGGAAAATTTTCTTACCCGGTTTATCTCCCTGAAGCGGCGGATCCAGGACATCCGGGACATTGAAAACATGCAGCCCAAAGAGATCGGTTCTGCCCATGCGGTCATGGAAATCGTCTATAAAGGCAGCCCGGAACAATTTGCCGATGCCGTGATGCTCAAAACCTTTGAAGGCTTTGGTATTGAAATCGTGGATGTTACCGAAGAAACGGTCCAGATCCGGTTTGTGGAAGAGCATCAGGAGACTGCTGTGCCCGAACCGGAACCCACTGTACAGGACGTGGAAAAAATGGATGAATAACCCTGGTTTTTCTTGACAGGAGCCATTGGCTCTGATAAAAGAATTCGATGTTTGAAGGCGCGTAACTCAGTTGGTAGAGTGCTACCTCGACACGGTAGAAGTCAGCAGTTCAAGTCTGCTCGTGCCTACCATAAAAATGAAGGGCTTACGGAAATTATCCGTAAGCCCTTTTTGATTTTTGTATCCAATCTGTGCCGGGTTCATTTTTTTGCCTGAACCTATGCCAGGTGCCAAATTAATCTTACGTAATTATTCCCACTCATTGATTGCTTCCTCTACTGCGTTTTGGTGATTTCTAACGGCCTCATTTTGTGTCTTGACATAAGGTATTCAGGAAACCAACCCTGTTTAGAAATGATGAATGGTCATAAAAAAATAAATGAAATTTAGTTTTTTGATCATGTTAATTTGAATTGACAATGAGAAATTCGTCGAATAAGTCATTATAAGTGAGTTGGATTCAATTTATAATGAGGCACTTTAGACAATATGGAGCAGAGTATGGAACAAATACAAAAAATAACAGCCTGCTTGGACTCATTTCCCCAATTGGAAGGAAAGAAAATTGGATTATTCTATTCTGGTGGGTTGGATTCTCAGACTGTCGCTGCGGCATTATTGAAGAAAGGATATGATATCACCCTGATTACTATTGATAATGGTGCATCTGTAAACGAAAAGATTATTGAGACGGCTGTATATTATCTTTCTAAATTAAATTATTCAGGAAAAATCAAAGAGCATGTGATGCTATCTTCTTTTGGTCTTTTTCAAGCATTAGCGATAAGACAAACTGCCAACGATATTAAAAATTTTGGTATCGACTATACTTGTCTAGGGTGTAAGCTGAGTATGCTTGCTGTTTCAATAGTGTACGCCAGAGAGAATAATATTGAGACTCTATTAGATGGATTTGTTCGAGCTCAAGAATTTTACCCGGAGCAAACAAATGCATATATTGAATTTATTGATTTAATGTGTAAAGAAAATGGCATTGATCACCATAGCCCTATCTATACTTTGGATGATAAGGAAACAGTTAAATCTTTGGCTGTCATGCTTGGCGTTCCTCCTCGTAGTCTGGATAGCTCATGCCTTTTCGAAGAACGTCCAATTCCTGTGGATGAAAAGAAAATAGAAGCTTATTTACAGAGCAAGAAACGGTTTATCGAAGATTATATCGAGATGAACCAATTAATCATTAAAGAATAAAATGTTAATTTTAAAAATCAAAAGAAACGGAGTAAATGTATATAGTTAGTTCTTGTCTTGCTGGGTACGAATGTAGATACAATTCAACCAGTTGTACAAACGAAAAAGTGCTCGAACTTGTACGCTCTGGTAATGCATTACCCCTGTGCCCAGAACAACTTGGAGGGTTAACTACGCCTCGAGATAGCTGCGAGATAGTCATTGATGAAAACGGCGCTGAACAGGTTGTTAATAAGAATGGTGATAATTTTACCGCGTCGTTTCTAAAGGGAGCACAACTTACGCTATCAATATGTAAAGCTTTGAACATTAAAAAAGCAATTTTGCAATCGCGAAGCCCGTCTTGTGGAAAAGGAATTATATATGATGGCACTTTTTCGGGCAAACTTATAAATGGATATGGAATAACGGCGGGGTTGCTACAAAAAAACGGGGTACAGGTTCAGAATGAAATTGATTTCGAAAGGTTTGCTTGTAAAAGTCAAATATTTTCCGAATAGAGGGCGTTCAAAATTCATAGCGAAAAGTGAAAAGGACATATCCGAAGCGATTTTTGAAGCCCTTGTTAATCAATTGTTTTCAGGGATAAGCACAAAATCATAAAAATTGATGAAATTTCCAATTATCAGATCTGCACAGTAGAAGCCAGCTCGTGCCTAGCATAAAAATGAAGGCTTATGGAAATTATCCATAAGCCCTTTTTGATTTCTTTGTCCAATCCCCCTTAAATCCGGCCGGCGATAAAACACATGACATTTTGTCGCGAAAAACATATAATTAACCAATCGTCTTTCATTCTTACTCTCTAAAAGGCGTGGCGATCCACCGGAACATTTTCAGTCACAAATGCGGCGACACATTCGTCCGCTTGATAACCTTAGCAGGGGATATTCCTATGAGAAGAAATGCGTTGATTGGGTTGGTGACCATTGCCGGCATCACATTGTCGGCCATGTTTTTTTCCTTTTACCGGTCATGGGAAGATTCCTATGTGCGGACGGAATTCAACATTATTGCGGAACGCAACTATTCAGCGGTTGATGAAGCCCTGTACAAGCATTTTCTGATCGCAAGGTCGATCAAAGCGTTTTTTGAA
Organism: Desulfobacter sp.; assembly: GCA_036881925.1. GTDB lineage: Bacteria > Desulfobacterota > Desulfobacteria > Desulfobacterales > Desulfobacteraceae > Desulfobacter. Next base: position 194,370 of record JBAJNJ010000005.1, on the reverse strand, counting down.
TCGTCCACCCATGTGGACCGGGATGAGTTCCGGACTTTTACCGGGGCGTTTCTGGAAGACAACCTGACCATCCAGGCCCTGGAATGGATTCCCCGGGTGACGCATGAGCAAAGGGCCGGGTTTGAAGCCGAGCATGCTGCCCAACTGCCCGGGTTCCGGATCATGGAGCGGAGTCCCGAGGGAAAAATGGTGGTGCGCACTCCTGCACAGGAATATTACCCGGTCACCCTTCTTGAACCGCTTGAGGGCAACAGAAAGGCGGTGGGGTTTGACCTGGCCTCGAATGAAACCCGTCTCAAGGCGTTGGTGGCGTCCAGGACCGGGGACCGGGCCGTGGCCACGGCCAGGATTAAACTGGTCCAGGAAAAAGGGGAAATGTTCGGGTTTCTTCTGTTTATGCCGGTTTACCGCAACCCTGAAAAAGAGAACGAATTCAAGGGGTTTGTTCTTGGGGTGTTCCGCATCGGTGATATTATCAAGGAATCCATGGAACATCTTGATGTGAAAAGCAAAATGACTGAAATCCGGCTGCTGGATGTGACAACCCCGGATAAGTCGGAGTTGTTGTATGAATCCGGGAATTTTACCCGGGACAGCGGCCTTGCCCTTGAAAAGACCTTTGATGTGGCGGGCCGCGAATGGAAACTGACCATTGTTCCCACCCCGGAATTTCTCAAGGGATATCACTCGATTATTGATTTTGCCGGCCTGGGAGTGGGCCTGCTGTTCACCCTGCTGGTATCTGCGTACCTGGCAAACATGGCAAACCAATCTGAGATGATCCGGCGTCAGGTGCTGGAGCGGACCGAAGAACTGAACAAGACAAAAGAGGGGCTGGAAAAACTGATCCATACCATTGAGGAGGGCATTATCCTGATTGATGCCCAGAGAAATATCCAGATGTTCAACCCGGCTGCGGAGCGCATTTTCCAGTATATGGAAGACGAAGTGGTTGGAAAAAACGTAAAGCTTCTCATGCCTGAACCCTATCACAGCCGGCATGATGAGTATGTCATGAATTTCGTCAATTCCGGGGGGGCGAAAATTATCGGTATCGGCCGGGAAGTCCGGGGCAGGCGAAAAGACGGGAATGTCTTTCCCCTGCACCTGGCCATCAGTGAGATGGAAATGGACAATACAAGATACTTTGTAGGGGCGATAAAGGATATCACCCAGCAGAAAGACGTGGAAAAGAAACTGACCCTTGCCAAGGAAGCAGCAGAAGAGGCTTATCGTATAAAATCCGAGTTCATGAACACCATGAGCCATGAGTTGCGGACCCCTCTGACGATTATTCTGGGCAATATCGAGGAGATCACGGATGAAGAGGATATGCCGGATATGGAAGATATTGCGGAAATTGCCCGGGATTGTTCCAAAGCCGGCGAAATGCTGATGCGCCTGGTAAACGATATCCTGGATCTGTCTAAAATCGAAGCCGGAAAAATGACCCTTGAAAAGGAACGGATGTCATCAACGGAACTGATCAGCGATGTGGTGACAACCACACGGGTGCTGGCTGAAAACAAGGGGCTGGAACTGAATGTCCAGGGGGATGAGACGGATATTTATATTGATCCGGTCCGGATCAAGCAGGTCCTGTTCAACCTGTTGAGCAATGCTGTCAAATTTACGGAACAAGGCTCTGTCTCCGTTATTACCCGAATTCAAAATGATCTTCTGGTGATGACAGTGGCTGATACCGGCCAGGGCATGAACGCGGAAAGCCTGACATATATTTTCGAACCCTTCCGCCAGGTTGACGGCTCTTCAACGCGAAAGGTCGGGGGAACCGGGCTGGGCCTGGCAATAACAAAAAAACTGGTCGAACTGCACGGCGGCACGATCCGGGTGGAAAGTGAAGTGGACAAGGGCAGTTCCTTTATCATTGAACTGCCGATAGATGCCGGTGATGATGAAGATGCCGTTGTCTGATAATTGCGGCGGTACCAGAGAAATATTGTGATATTCCCTAAAAAGCCGGTTCAGGCAAGTGGTGAGGTGGCGGCTATAAGACGAAAATCCGGCCGGCCTCACCTGATGCCCCTGATCCGGCTTTTGGGATTCACGGCGACTCAAAACAGTGGCCTGGCCCCTATGAACAGGCCCGGAACCCTACCACATTTTACGGAGCCTGGATTTTTCCCTTTCGATTTTTTTGCCGGTCAGGCGCTCCCAAAGCTTAATTCCGGCAAGTTTCTCAACCTTGGTTGTCGGGACCTGGAACGAATCCAGCGGTTTGTCCGATTCCTCATTCAACATGACAAAAGACCACATATGTAAGGCACCTCTTTTGTTTTCGGTCAGGATACATTTAAAGTATGCATGGGGCACCGGGATGGACACCTGATTCGAATCTGTGGTCCCGATTTGCTCGACCGGCCTGTCAAAATAAAAGATAGGACCGCAGATCACATACGTTTCAAGTGTGCTTGGTTTTGTATTTAATCTCCGGACTTCTTTTTCCAGGCTTTTCCATATCCCCCTGTTGAACCGGGGCGTTTGGGGAGACATGTTGGACAAAAGAAAGGTCTCACTGTTCTGCAACTCGGTTTCCCTCTGGTTTGCACTTGCCACAAGGTGCCCCCGGTCATAACCTGAACCGGTGTAGTCAATGAGGTCTGCCCTGAACATCTCGGGAATCCTGAAATCCGGGCGAAAAGTATCTGCACGGTCCAGGCCGATATTATCCGGATCAACAATTTCCAAGGCCCATTTTGCCTGACGAAAATAATACGAGTATCCTAAAATGTAAAACCGGTTAAACATGATCTGATCGGCTGCCGGCATTCCATAAATGGTTTCCCGCCGTGTATTGGGAATTTCCATTTTCACCTCCCGGGAATTATTTTGATTCTTTTAAAGTTGGATTTTCACAATGCCGCCCTGAATATCTTCTGGAAAACTACGTTTTTTTCACTGGTGATGTCAACGCCCCTTTTTATATTAGCGATCAGATTTATATCGGCGGTCAGAAGGCCATTCATGCCTGATGGGCCCCAATATCATTGAACTGCCGTTAAATGCCGGTGAAAAAGAGGGGGATACCATCGGCTGACAATTGGTGCAGTACCGGGGGAGTCTGCACAATGACATCATGCATGGTATTGGGCATGAATCTGATCTTTAATGTTGATACACCAATTTGTATCCAAATCCGTAAATGGACCGGATCACTTTTTCTCCGGGCAGGCAGGCTGAAATTTTTTTACGAAGATTTTTGATGTGAAAATCAATGGTTCGGTCATACCCGTCATAACTGTATCCCTGGACTTTTTCAACCAGCTGGGTCCGGCTGAACACCTGATTGGGATGTTCAAGAAGAACGGTAAATATTTTAAACTCGCTGGGTGTCAGGTTTAACTCCCTGCCTTTGATTGCAGCGGAGCATGCTGCTTTATCCAGGGAAATGTGGCCCACGGAAATCACCCTGTCTTTTTTTTCTATGCGGAATCTTCGCAGTACCGACTTGACCCGGGCCACAACTTCCCTGGGGCTGAAAGGCTTGCATATATAATCATCCGCACCGATTTCAAGGCCGAGGATCCGGTCGACTTCATCCACCCGGGCCGTGATCATGATAACGGGAAGGTTTGAAAATTCCCTGATCTCCCTGCAGACGGCAATGCCGTCTTTCCGGGGCAGCATGATATCGAGCAAGACCAGTGCGGGACTGTGCTGCCTGACAAAAGGCACAACCTCATCTCCCCGTTCCAGTATGGTGACGAAAAAATCGTCATTGATCAGGTAATCCTTTAAAATACCTGCAATTTCCGGCTCATCTTCAACAACAAGAATATGCATTTTCACCCCATTACCTCCGGCATTCAATTACGATATAACGGTAGTTTGATTTCAATTTTCAGTCCGCCCAGAACAGAGTGGCCCGCATGGATGGTCCCCTTGTGCATGGCGATCATTTTTTTACAGATACTCAACCCGAGTCCGCTGCCGCCCGATGCCCTGTTTCTGGACATGTCCACCCGGTAAAGCCGGTTGAAAATCAGGGCCAGGGCATCTCCGGGCACACCGGGAGCACTGTCCTCAATGCAGAGAATGGCACTTCCGTTCTCGATATCATGGGTGATTCTTAAAATTCCCGGAGCGTCTGTATATTGAAGTGTATTCTCCAGAAGGTTGGCAAATACCCGGCCGAGCAAATCCGGATCACCGAGAACCATTGACAGGCCGATTTTTTTCCAGTCTTCCTGAAAGGATAATCCCTTTTTCTCAATCCTGATCAGGAACCCGGAAAGGGTTTGGCTGAAGATGTCAGGAAGGCTCACCCGCTTCAGGTCTGCTGCCAGGGTCCTGGAGTCTGCCATGGCAACAAGGTGAAGGTCATTGACAAGGGTTCCCAGGGCCAGCACATCCTTGTGCAGGGAGGCTGTAAGTTCCGGGGTCATGGTCCGGATACCGTCCTGGAGGGCCTCGATTTTGCTGCGGATGACAGCTACCGGTGTCCGCAGTTCATGGGAGATGTCTGAAATCCAGTTCTTCCTGAGGGTTTCATATTGCTTGAGTGTGGCAGCCATCCGGTTGAAGTCATTGGCCAGTTCTCCGAGTTCATCCCGGGAACGGATTTGGATGGTGGTGCTGAAGTCAAAATTACGCATGGCCCGGGTGCCTTGTGCCAGCTCCCGGATGGGGTTGAGCAGATGTTTGGCCATGAAAAGCGACACAACCAGGGTCAGAGCAAATATGCACAGCCCGATGATGTAAAGGGCATTGACCTGTTTTGAAAGAAATGCCAGTTCCAGAGGTGTTGAAGGCATATCCAGTATTTTCAGGCCCAGCCATCCGATAGTCTGTCCACGGTCTTTCTTTTCCCGCTGTTCCGGGGTGTTGCCGGCAGCATCATTTTTCCCGGATTGGGGCAGTATCACGGCACGGTAGGTAAACCTGTCCCCCTGGGTATAATCGCCTGCCACATGGGATTTGTCCGGGTTGAAAAGGCAGAGACGGTGGTGAAGGGGAAGTGTTCCCATGGGGTGGGGCGGTGGTGGCCCTGCTTTGCCGGGTGGTCTGGGGTTGTCCTGGAAAACGCCGGGCCGCCAAGCTTTTACAAATTCATACCAGACATATTGTCCGGATTTGAATTCATTCCATCCCTGGTGGCGGACATAGCTTTGCCTGAGGCGGTCGTTTATCAGCGTCATTTTGTCGAATTCCGCCTCATTGACATACTGGATAAAATTTTTGCGCAGGGAAAAATGCATCACAACAACCACAAGAACGAGTGTGAGCAGGGCCGTGGCAAACAAAGTGATGAAAAATTTATAGGCAAGTTTCATCCGGACGTTCCTGTCGGGAAGTTATTAAGATTATATATAATACCGACCCATTGATTACCGTAAAGAAAACCCTGTTTCAAGATGCAGGGGGAAAACTCAAAATTTTAACACATTTCAATCGCATGTTCTCCACAATCAGGGCGTAAGGTTCTGTCTATTATAATTTTCAGACCCAAGGAGGACGAATGAAACGTATTACCCCAAAAGATACCATTTTTTGCGTTCTGGTTGCCATGATTCTTATTTTTTTCCCGGGATGCGCGGGCCATGCCGGCCAGGGGGGTGGAAAACCCCATAAACCCCCGTTGTCTGCGGACGAGATGCTCACGGAATTTGACAAAGATAATGACGGCAGGCTGTCAATGTCCGAATTCCCCGGACCGGATGCGCATTTTGCGCGGTTTGACAAAAATGATGACGGGTATCTTGAGGCGGATGAAATCCCTGACGGCCCGCCCCCGAAAAAATAATCCGGAGAAGACCATGACAATACAAAAGATAGACGGTTGCATCGGGTGCGGCACGTGTGTACAGACCTGCCCGACAGACGTGATTCGCATGGATGAAAAAGGCCAAAAGGCGTTTATTGCCTATCCGGACGACTGCCAGCTATGCCATTTGTGCCGGATGTACTGCCCTGAGGACGCCATCACTGTTTCATCCGGGAAAACCGTTCCGGTTATGGTTCCCTGGGGATGAACGACAGACCGGGAACACTCAGGAAAAAGAGAGGAATCGTATGAAAGATATAATGAAAAATAAAGGGCATTCCAGCCGTGGAATGTCCCGCCGTGATTTCATGACCGTTGCCGGTGGGGCCGCTCTCCTTGCGGCATTCGGGGCCGGAGCGGGTAACGGCTGGTGCGACAGCAATGTGCCGAAAGTTGATCCCGGCAATATTCCGGTCCGTGAAAACAAGGCGGATGTCCTTGTTGTGGGCAGCGGCCTGGCCGGTGTTTTTGCCGCAGTAAAAGCCCATGATGCAGGGGCCGGGGTCTTGATGGTCTCAAAAGGGCGGCTTGGAGCGTCCGGGCAGACACCATTTGCCAGGGGGGTTTTTGCATGGGACCCGGAAACCGCAAAAATGAGTGCGGCGCAGTTTACACAAAAGGTTTCCCGGTCTGCCCTGGGAACAAATAACCCTGTGTTCACCCGCCAGATGGCCGAGCATTCCCTTGACAGGCTTCATGAGCTTATGTCCTGGGGTTTTTTTGATTCCCCGCTTTATGCCAGAAGTTTCAGGATCCCGGTAAATGAGCGGAACATCCCGGTGATGGAGCGGGTTATGCTCACCCACCTGATCAAGGAAAACGGGAGAATTGCAGGGGCGGCCGGGTTCAGCCTGACCCCCGGGGAAATCGTTTTTTTCAGAGCCAAGACCGTTGTGCTGTGTACAGGTGCGGGCGGGTTCAAGCCCAGTGGCTTTCCCATCTGTGACCTGACCCATGACGGTACCTGTATGGCGTATGATATCGGGGCCAAGGTCACGGGTAAAGAGTGGAATGACGGCCATTTCAGCCTGGCTGAAAATCCGGCTGATGTATACGGGCAATGGGGGGGGATGCTTGAAAACCCGCCGACAATTGAGGGTGTGGGCGTCCGGCATGACCTGGGCATGGGCATGAATTACAGGGCATATGTGAACGGAACTGCCGGCAGGCCCGGGCCGCTTGACCATGACGGGAAAGCAACGGCTGGGGGACCCTACCGGCCTGCCGGGTTTGAACGTCCGGCCCCTCCGCACCAGGGGGCGGCAAAGGGAGATTCACGGCCCCCCCGGCCAAAGCCGGGGACTCTTGTGGGTGGCGCATCTGCGGGAATGTCCATCCACAAGGCCGAGGGCCTGGTGCCGTTCAACGATAAGGGCGCATCCAATATCCCAGGGCTTTATGCTGCCGGAGACGCACTGGGATCTCACATGTGCGGCGGTATTTACACCCAGATCGGCTCTTCCACCATGGGCTCTGCCGTCCAGGGCGCGATTGCCGGAAAAGCCGCCGCTTTAGAAGCAAAAAGGCTGCAACTGCCCGGGATGTCCGCGGTGGTTCAAAAACAGGTCCGGACCGGTATCCTGGCGCCGTTGAAAAGACCCCGGGGGTACAGTCCGGCCTGGGTTACCCGGACCCTCCGGAACGTATTGGTGCCCAACTTTGTCCTGTACATTAAAAAAGCGTCTCTTATGGAGGCTGCCCTGGCATATGTCAAGGAACTGCAGGCCCACCACCTGCCCATGCTCAAGGCAGGGGATTTTCACGAACTCAGGCTTGCCCATGAGACCGCCAACATGGTGCTGAATGCGGAAATGAAACTGCGGGCTTCCCTGATGCGGAAAGAGAGCAGGTGCAGCCACTTCCGCCTGGATTATCCCGAAATGGATACAAAAAACTGGAATGCATGGATTAATATTTATAAAGATGCCTCGGGCAGAATGGTCCTTGAAAAACAGGCGTTCGGCACCTGGCCGGCTTGAAAAATGAGCAGGTGCCGTCCGGGGGGCTTCCGAAAAGCACCGGGTATTCACGTAATTTCCCCATATTTCCCACACAATTGTACGATAGCATGAATTTTCCATGGAATGGATTCCCTACGGTTACGGATGATCCCAAACTATTGAGTAAAGGAGGCAGGACATGGTTGGAAGTATTGGCAGTACAAACAATCTGATCAACATGGTTTCGCTGGCTTACCAGCAGAGCGGAGGGACCACGGCGGAGCAGGGAGCGCGTGTGGCTCCCCCGCCTCCGCCCCCGCCGGACAATGTGTCCGGTGGCGGCGGCAAGGATGAACTCGGCATGTTTAATACCGCGGATTCGGATTCCAGCGGCGGTATTTCCGAAGAGGAGTATGCAACCCTCACACAGGGCATTCTTGAGGTTTCAGGCACCGAACTCAGCGGCAGTTTTTCAGACTATGACCTGGACGAGGATGGGGTGTTGAACGGTGCTGAGCTTAAATCCGTTCTTGATGAATCCGGTTTTACACCTCCCCCGCCCCCGCCCCGGCAGGTCAGCGAGGCATATGAGGCCCAGAGCGGAAACAGTGCAGCAATTTCCGGGGACACCGACCCCGAACTTTTGGCACAGTTGCTGGCATACCTGGAAACCGGCACAGGGGATGATGATCTGGATATCATCGCTTAACCCTGGTTTTTCTTTTCATATCCTCCTGCATGAGCTGTGGAATTGCCGATTCACCAGCACCTGAACAGCCCTCCCGGAACAATGCCGTTTCCGGGAGGGCTGTCAGGTTTTTAAACATCTCATGGTTAAGGCGTTTTAAAATACTCCCATGTCTCCACCACCCGGTGGATCTCATAGGATGCGCCCGGCACCAGGATAAATTCACTGGCCCCGAACGGCTGGCCAGGATTTCCCCAGTCATAGGTATATCCCATGCCGGTCCAGGGAACACCGGGCCGTGTCCTGAAATCTTCAAAGTAAAGGTTTTTATAGAAGCAGGCATAATCCGTAATCCCACTGACCCCGGGCGCAGGATCTGAAAATTCGATATTACACCGGGTATCGTCGATCTCAGGATCCACACAGGGCCGGAACATCTGTTCGGGCCGGACCCACATTTCAATAAACAGGTCATAGGTCCATTCGGGCTTCAGCCCCAGGTACTTTTTGAGCCGCTGCTCCAGGTCCTTGGGGCCTGCCCAGGGCCGGGAGCCCAGGTATGTCCTGCCAAATGTCCTGACCTGGGGGGCGGTGGTGACCCAGGTGACATAATCCTGGGAGGGAGAGGTATGGGTCTGGCCTTTATAAAACCGTTCATAGCTGTCCCTGCTTTTCCACATCACGACCAGCAGACGGGTTTTGTCCGGGTGCCAGACAAGATCGGGGTTGTCTTTCGTGACCGGGATGAGGTGGTCGTAGACATCGCCCGGACTTACCACGGACGCATCATCCACAGCCCTGTTGAACGCGGTTGTGGTGGTACAGGAAAATAAAAGGGCCAGTAAAAGAACACCTGCCAGTTGCTTCATAGGTCACCTGCCTTTCAGTGTATGGGGTTGCCGGATCATGCCTTGTGCGGGCATGGAATATATTGCCGCATTAAGTACATGGTTTCAGGTAATGGATGCGTTGCGAAAATTTTTGATCAACATGTTGTTCCCTTCATGCGTATCAGAAAAACGAACGGGATACAATACAAACGGTTTCGGGCGGGATTCCCCACGGCTTCATCTGCTTGACAAACCACCTGTTTTCAATTAATGAGTGAATAAACGTTGTCAGAAGGCAACCCTGAATCGTGTAAACAGTTGTAAAAATATCAATTGCAATCAAAGCCACGGAGGCTGATCATCCCGGTATGTGACGGGATGAAGCTCCGTGGCTTTTTTTATTTGGAGAACGGGATCATGGGAAAGATAAAATGGTGGCTGGTTTGTATTCTGGCATTTACGGGGGTATGTCTCGGCGGGGGCAACGCGTTTGCGGACCGGACCTTTTCTGATGCAAGGGGCAGGCCCCTGGTGCTGCCGGACAAGATCGACCGGATGATCTGTTCCGGGCCGGGATGCCTGCGGCTGGCCACCTATCTTAATGTCCAGGACAAGGTGGTGGCCGTGGACAATATTGAGGGGCGCAAGCGGGTGTTTGATGCCCGGCCCTATGCCCTGGCCAACCCGGGATATAAACAGCTTCCCGTATTCGGCGGATTCCGGGGCCAGGATGATCCCGAGAAGATCCTGGGGCTTGATCCCATGCCCCAGGTGATTTTTAAAACCTATCCGGAGCTGGGCCATGATCCTGAAGAGCTCCAGGCCAAAACCGGTATTCCGGTGGTGATCCTGGATTACGGGGACCTTGGCCGGAACCGCTCAAAATTGTTTGCCGCCATGACGCTGATGGGCCGGGTGCTTGGGCCTTTGGCTGAAGCCAGGGCAAAACAGGTGGTTGGCTTTTTTTCCCGGGAAATTCAAGAGTTGGAAACCCGGACCCGGGATGTTGATCATAAAAAGCGCTGCTTTGTGGGGGGCATTGCGTTCAAAGGACCCCACGGATTCCAGTCCACAGAGCCGTTTTACCCGCCTTTCCAACTGGTGAATGCCGTTAATATCGCCGGGCAGGGCCTGCCGGCCGGCCGGGAGATCCGCCATGCCATTTTTTCAAAGGAAATGCTGTTGACGGCTGACCCGGAGGTATTGTTCCTGGATTTGTCCACCCTGCAGATGGGAGAGGGACACGGCGGGTTGGCCGAGCTGAAAACCGATCCGGTATACCAGGCCCTCACCGCCGTGGACAAGGGTGAGGTGTTCGGACTGCTGCCGTATAACTGGTATACCCGGAATTTCGGCTCCGTGCTTGCGGATGCATGGTATATCGGGACGGTCTTGTATCCGGAGAAGTTTTCCGGCATTGATCCCCGGGCAAAGGCTGATGCCATTTATACGTTTTTGCTGGGAACTCCGGTGTTTGAAACCATGAACAAAGGGTTCGGCCGCATGGCCTTTACCCGGATCCGTCTCAAGGAATAGGAGGGGGCATGCATTTTGACAAAGGCATGGTTCCCCTCTCATACACCGGGTATGTAAGGAAAAAACGGTTTGCGGTCCTGGGGTTGTTTGTGCTCCTGCTCATCTGCTTTACCGCTGCCGTCAGCCTGGGGGCGGTGCAGATCAGCCCGGCTGAAATTATCCGGATGCTTCTGTCTGGTGAGGGCGGGCGGCGCATTGAGCTGATCATCCTGCAGATCCGGCTTCCCCAGGCATTGACCGCATTGGCGGCCGGGGCCGGGCTGGCCTGTTCCGGTGCGGTGATGCAGTCCGTGCTGAAAAATCCCCTGGCCTCCCCGTTTACCCTGGGGATTTCCCATGCCGCGGCATTTGGAGCGGCCTTTTCCGTGATGGTCCTGGGCAGCGGCTTTATGGCCAGTAGTTCTGCCGATGCCCTGAATATTTCATACCCGGTGCTCACGGTGGGCGCGGCCTTTTTCTGTGCCGTGGCAACCGCCTGCGTGATTGTGTTTATTGCCGGCCGCCAGGGGGCCTCTCCCCAGGTCCTGGTGCTGACCGGGGTGGCTTTGGGATCGCTGTTTACGGCAGGCACCATGCTGCTCCAGTTTTTTGCCGATGATGTGCAGCTGGCCGCCATGGTGTTCTGGACATTCGGGGACCTTGCCCGTGCAGACTGGTCGGATCTATGGATCATGGGCCCGGTCACCATTGCCATTCTTGTGTTTTTCCTGGCCAATGCCAGGGCTTACGATGCCATGGGGCTTGGGGATGAGACTGCCCATGGTCTGGGCATCCGGGTCCGGCAGGTCCGGCTGGCGGGGATGATGGCGGCTTCGCTGGCCACTGCCGTGATTATTTCTTTTGTGGGCATCATCAGTTTTATCGGGCTTGTGGCCCCCCATATCGTCCGGCGGATCATGGGGGAGGACCACGCGTTCCTGTTGCCGGCCAGCATGGCTGCGGGGGCCCTTGTCCTGCTTGGGGCGGACATTGCGGCGCGGCTGGTGCTGCTGCCCCATGTGCTTCCGGTATCCGTATTTACCTCTTTTCTGGGGGCGCCGGTGTTTATTTATCTTATCATCAGGAGAGATGGGTCATGATTCTTGACGTCAGCGATCTAAGCTATGCATATAACGGGACCGATGTATTAAAGGATGTGGGGTTTTCTGTGCACAAGGGAGAGGTCCTGGTGATCCTGGGCCCCAATGGTGCGGGAAAGACCACCCTGCTCAAATGCCTGAACCGCATCCTTCATCCCAAAACCGGGCAGGTCAGGGTCAAGGGCAGGCCGGTGCAGACCATGGGGGTGAGGGAAATCGCCAGGGAGATTGCCTATGTGGCCCAAAAGCCCGAAGGCGGGAAGGTTTCGGTGTTTGACGCCATACTCATGGGCCGGATTCCCCATTTGGGATTCCGGCCGTCACGCGAGGATCTTGAAAAAACAGGGGCGGTCATGGAGCGGCTCCGGCTGTCGGACATGGGAGTGAAATACCTGGACCGGCTGTCCGGCGGGGAACTACAGAAAGTGGCCATTGCCCGGGCCCTGGTCCAGGAGACGGATATCCTGCTCATGGACGAGCCCACGGCCAGTCTGGACCTGAAAAACCAGACCGATATCCTGGGGCTTGTCCGGGCGGTGGCAAAATCCCACGACATTGCCGTTGTCATGACCATGCATGATCTGAATGCGGCCTTGCGGTATGCAGATCAGTATATATGTTTAAAAGACCATGAAATCTGCGGTGCCGGGAATATCGGCGAAATTTCCCCGGCACTTGTCAGCCGGGTCTATGGCATTCCCGTGGAGATCGTCCATCACCGGGGATGCCCCATGGTGGTGCCGGCCGATCCTCCCGGGCAGGCCGGACATGCCGCGTAATATTTACCGCGTAATATTTACCACGCAACATTTATCGCGTAATTTTTATATATAAGGAGACAGACCATGACATGCAGGTTGGATACACAGGAAATAGAGGCAACCATTTCATTTCACGGCCATAACTGCCCGGGCCTGAGCATCGGGATCAGGGTGGCGGAACTGGCCAGGGAACGGCTCATGATTCAGGACACCGCCAACAGTCTTTGCGTGACCGAAACAGATATGTGCGGGGTGGATGCCATCCAGTTCCTGACCGGGTGTTCCTTTGGCAAGGGCAACCTGGTGCACAGGGATTTCGGCAAATCCGCCTTTACCTTTTTCAACAGGGATACGGGAAAAGGGTTCCGGGCGGTGTTCCTGGATCAGGGGCGCCGGGAATCCATGGACAAGGATGCGCGCATCCAGGCGATCATGTCGGCAGGCCTGGACGATATTTTTACGGTGGAAGACATTACAGCTCCCCCGGTCCGTCCGGCACGGATTCTCAAAAGCATCTGCTGTGACGGGTGCGGAGAAGACACCATGGAGTCCAGGGTCCGGCTGTTTGACGGCAAAACGCTTTGCATCCCCTGTTTTCAATCGGTTGAACAGAAAATCTGATCCGGGCATACCTTTGGCGTTGCAAGTGCAGGCCCGGTGACCCCTGATCTTTTCCTTCCTTTTTTGACCCCGGATAATACGGAACGGCAGTGCAATAAAAATATTGCACTGCCATGATTTTATTGCAAAATGGCGGGCTTGCCCGGTGCATGGGCAAATCCGCGGATACTCCTGCACGGCAGGGTGTTTGTCCGGCATGGACAGGGCCGTAAACCGCCCGGCCCTGTGCCGGGGCAGATCTGCATCATATCCGGGGAAATAATTTTTATCCGAAAAAATATATTTTAAATTCAGATAATTATGTCTTTTTTGAGGTGGCGGTTTGCCTGTGCCGGCCGGGGCTGGCATAATTATGGCTATACATTGGAGCCATAAATTTAAGATCATACAGAATTCCGGGCAAACCGTCCCGGGAAAAGAGAACTCCGGAGGAGAGCAAATATGTCAAAAAGTTCTGTGTACAGTGTTTGCGGCATGTGCAGCGTGCGCTGCCCCATCAATGTTGAAGTGGAAAACGGCCAGGTGGCGTTTATCGAGGGAAACCCCCATGTTCCCGCCATGAAGGGAGCTGTTTGTCCGCGGGGCGCGGCCGGGTCCGCTCTCCTGCATGACAATGAACGGCCCCAGACCCCCCTGATCCGGGAAGGCGAGCGGGGCGAGGGCAAGTGGCGCAAGGCTACCTGGGACGAGGCGCTTGACTATGTGGCGGACCGGCTCAAACAAATCAAGGATGAGCACGGGGCCCGGGCCATTTCATTCACCGACCGGGGCGGCCCGTTCCGGGATATGCACCGGGCATTTTTAAAGGGCATCGGTACCCCCAACTACAACAACCACGACTCTTCCTGTGCCAGGAACGTCCAGCATGCCGCCTTGTCCCTCACCGGGATGGGCCGCAAAGCCGTGGCCTATGATTTTAAAAACTGCAAGCATGTGGTGCTGCAGTTCCGCAACATTTTCGAAGCCATCAATGTCCAGGAGGTGAACAACCTCATGGATGCCATGGAAGGCGGATGTAAACTCTCTGTGATCGATATCCGGTCCAACATCTCTGCTGCCAAAGCCAGCCGGTTCATGCTCATCAAACCGGGCACAGACTATGCCTTTAACCTGGCCGTCATCCATGAAATCATCAACAAGCGCCTGTATGACAAACGGTTTGTGGACACCTATGTGGACGGGTTCAAGGAACTGGAGCAATTCGTGCTGCCGTTCACCCCGGAATGGGCGGAGCAAGAGACCGGTATTGAGGCCTCCGAACTCCGCAGTTTCGTGGAAGAGTTGGCGTCGGCCGCCCCGTCCGTGATCTGGCATCCCGGCTGGATGGCTGCCCGGTACACGGATTCCTTTTATATCTGCCGGTCCATCTATATCATCAACGCCCTCATGGGCAGCTACGGCGCCAAGGGCGGCCTGCCGTTCGTATCCAAACCCGGGGATGTCGGGGCCAAAGGGCTGAAGTCCTTTATGGACCTTTACCCCAAACCCGAAGAAAAACGGGCCGATGGCGTGGGCTGGAAATACAAGCACTTTGAACAGGGCCCGGGCCTTGCCCACCTGCTTTATGAAGCCATTGAAAGCCAGGATCCCTATCCGGTCAAGGCCTATATCGCCTATCGCCACGATCCCCTGATGGGATATCCGGATCCGGACCGGGTCCGCCAGATGTGGGAAAATCTGGACCTGCTCGTGGCCGTGACCTTTTCCTGGTCCACAACAGCCTGGCATGCCGATGTGGTCCTGCCCATGTCCACCTACCTGGAGCGGGAAAGCATCATTACCACGAAAAATGCCTTAAAGCCCCAGTTCTTTGTCCGCCGCCGGGCGGTTGAGCCCCGGTATGACACCCTGGCGGAATGGGAAATCATTTCCGGCCTGGCAAAACGGATGGACCTGCCCGAACTGGTGTTTGAACGTCCCGAAGATCTCTGGAACTTTCAGCTTGAAGGCACCGGGGTTTCTGTGGAGGATTTTGACGCCAAAGGTATGGTGACCCTGGCGGACAAACCCGTGTACAAAACATTTGAAGACTACAAGTTCAAAACCGAAAGCGGGAAAATCGAAATCGTCACCAGCAAGCTGGAAGACAACGGCCTGAAGTCACTCAAACCCTATGAACCGCCAACATCCCCGAAAGAAGGCGAATACCGCATCACCTTCGGCCGTTGCGCACTTCATACCCAGGGCCATACCGTGAACAATCCCATGCTCAACGAGCAGATGCCGGAAAACTTCCTGTGGATCAATACACAGGAAGCGGCCAAGCTGGGAATTGCGGACGGCGACACCGTAACCGTGGGCCAGAACGGATACACTGAGACCATTAAGGCCAAGGTCACGGACCTGATTCACCCGGAAGCGGTTTTTGTGATCCATGGGTTCGGCCATCGTCTCAAAGTGGAAAGCCGTGCCTTTGGCAAAGGCCTTGCCGACAATAAATTCATGGCCGGCGGCATGGATATCTGGGATAAGGCCGGCGGCGCCATTGCCTACCAGGAGCATTTTGTCACGGTAAGCAAACAATAATCTGATCAACCACCACCCCCCGCCATAGTGCAACACCCCCTTGTGCGCAAGTACAAGGGGGTGTTGTGCGTTTGGAAAAGAGAAGCCGTGAAGCCCTCAGGGAATCGGGAAAATCAGGAGGCGGTCTTTTCCCCGTAGGCCAGGGCCTGGGCCAGGTCGGCAACGGCAGATACCGGTTCAAGGGCCAGGCGGGTGAGCTGCCGCTGTTGTGCTGCGGAATCACTAAAGGCGTC
This sequence comes from Desulfobacter sp., assembly GCA_036881925.1. Lineage (GTDB taxonomy): Bacteria > Desulfobacterota > Desulfobacteria > Desulfobacterales > Desulfobacteraceae > Desulfobacter. The sequence continues at coordinate 178,371 of JBAJNJ010000005.1, read as the reverse complement.
CAGGGCATCATCCGAGACCAGGGCTGCCACCGTGGGCAGGTCCGGGAACAGGGGGGGGCGGTCCACCTGCCTGCGCCAGATCTCGATCTTGGGATACGGGCCTGAAATCCAGCCCTCGATCAATACGATGTCCGTGTTCCCGTAGTAAGTCCGGATCAATTCTTCCGGTGCCGTGAGGTCGGAGGCGGGCAGGTATATGGCTGCCATTTTGGGGGTGACCATGGACGCGGGGCAGGCCCCGGCAGTCCTGTGGATATGGGAATCCTTGCCCGGCTTGTCCAGCTCATGGGCATGGCTGGAATGCTTGAGGGTGCCCACGGCCAGGCCCCGTTCCGTCAGGTTCCGGACCAGGTTGGCCACCAGGGTGGTTTTGCCCGATCCGGGCTGGCCGATGATGTGAACCGGTGCGGCCATGGCTATGCCGACTTCCCAAAGGGGCAGTCCGGAAACCTGCAGGGGGTGCAGTTCAGGCAGAGTCCGCCGTGGCAGAGGCTTGCCAGGTCCCGCTTTCCGGGCCGTTCCCCGGCCATGAGCCTGGGCAGGATCAAATCGAAAATCGTTGTCTTGTGGTAAAGGCCGCAGGCCGGCAGGCCCATGATGGCGGTGCGCCGGGTATAACCCAGCAGGAACATGGCCCCGGGCAGCACAGCCGACGAATAGTGGACTTCTTCAAACCCGGCCCCCTCGATCCCCTCTTTGGTCACATCGTCGGGATCCACGGACATGCCGCCGGTGGTGATGATCAGGTCCGTGTCCTTGTCCAGATATTCATTGATCTTCCCGGAAATCCGCTCGCGGTCGTCGGGCAGGATGCAGGTTTCAAGCACCTCGGCCCCCAGGGCCCGGGTTTTCTGTTCGACAATTTCCTGGAACCGGTCCTGGATCAGGCCGTCGTACACCTCGTTGCCCACGATGATCAGCCGGATTTTCAGAGGATTGTAAACCGCCACGGACAGGATGGGGTAGGCTGCCCGGGCCAGGCCAACCGCATGCTCCAGGTGGTGGCGGTCGATGACCAGGGGGATGGCCCTTGTGGCAGCCAGGCTCTGGCCTTTTTCAACACAGGTGTTGGTGTGGATGCTGGCACACATGACATCCTGGATCATGTTAAACTCCACCAGGGCGTCGACATCCACCTTGAACAGGCCGGGATAGGCCGCCCGCAGTTCCAGTTTCCCTTCCCGGGGCTCTGCGGAAAACTCCACGCCCGGTCCGGCCAGGGCGGAGGCCAGTTCGAACACGGCTTCATCCTCATGCACCTGGTTTTCGTCCAGGTCCAGGATATACAGATTGTTTTTTCCCATGCGCATGAGACGGCAGAGATCCCCTTCGGTGACCTTGTGCCCCTTTTTGAACGCCGGGCCCTTGGATTTTCCCGGGATGACTTCCGTCATGTCATGAGCCAGGGTCATGCCCACGGCCTGGTCCACGGGAACCGTCTTAAAGGGCGAACTGGGGGTTTTCCTCATTGATACTTCCTTTCACGGGTTTGAAATAAGATCCGAATGCACAGGGCCGGCACAGGATTTCGTTGTTCTTGAATACTTCCTTTTTATCCCGGACAATGATGCCGCACCGGGTGCAGGTGGCTTTGAACCGTGTGGGGCCGGGCATGTCCGACGCCGGTACATCCACCCGGACCTCGTCCACGGTGAACAGGTCCCGGTCATCCATGATTTTGTAGGCCTCTAACTGCTGGGCATGGCGGTCCGCAATATCCGGCATCAGCCCCGGGGCCAGATCCCTGGCCGTTTCCGTGGAAACGATCCTGAAGGCCTTGCCGGTCTCAAGATTCACAAAGGTGGCAGCCATAATCCCGTTGTCGATAAATTTGAGGGACCTGCGCCCCAGCTTCACCCCGGTCACATGGGCAATGGCGTCGGTGGCGCACCGGTCCATCTCCACATACACGATGATTTTTTTGATCTGGGGCATGGCCGAAGGGGTATCCAGGCCCAGTAGCCTGCATCCCAGCATGGCCATCCGCACCCCCACCACCTGTCCCGGGCAGATGTGGCCGTGGGCCTTTGCCGCACCCTTGAGCAGGGTGTCGAAATCTTGCATTGGTTTTCCCTTATGTTTTAAATTCAAAATCTTACGCACGACCTTATGTTAAATCTAACATAAGGTCAAGCCTAAAATATTACAGCAAAATATATGCCTGTGGTAATCAAGCCGGATCAACACATATGAAATCGGGGCTGAATGATTTTGGTCGGCAACCGCCGTCGCAAACGCAAAAAAAACGTATGCAAACATTGTAACGCTTTGGAATTATATCGGTTCAGAGGTTGGGGTCGGCGTTGAATGCGTTTGCCCTGGATAATGAAGTTGCACAGGATACAGAAAATTCTGTATAAGGGGAGGAACCATTTTCAGCCAAGGACGCAAGATGAAATTAAGATCAATCCAACTGCTGGTCAACGAAGAGGGCGGGATCATCATGGGCAAGGGCCGGATGGATATCCTGGATTCCATTGACCGGACCGGCTCCATCAATAAAACTGCCAAAGAGATGAACATGTCCTATAAATCCGTGTGGAGTAAGATCAAATCCACGGAAACGCATTTTGGAAAGCCTGTGGTGCATGCGGACCGGGTCCTGGGCTCCCGGCTGACCCCGGACGGTCGTGACCTGCTTGAGGCTTACCGGGAGCTGAACCGCAGGTGCATGGCGGCGGATGATGAAATCTTCAGCCGGATTTTTTCCAAGGCCCGGGACTGAACCGGCATGGCCGCCGAAAATCCAGTGTTGCCACGCAATAAAAAAAATGCGGCGCAATATTTTTATTGCGCTCCCTCAACCGGTTGAAATCGCAATAAAACCCTCTTCAATCGCCCGGCACAGGCCTTCCCCGCCACATCCGGTCCCATGCCCGGGTATTTCGCTTTTGCCTGCCCGCGCTGTTTTTTTTCGTCAGATATGGTATTTTATATAAATTTTTCTTTTTATCTCGGTAGGTTAAAATAAAAGCCCATTGTCCATGCCGGTGATGGCATGGTTATGGCTATGCTAGGGACCCCAAAAGGTGAATTTTAACAACCGACAGATCCAAGACCGGAGGATTTAATGAGTCAATATTATCTGTTTCAGGATACAAAAAAATGTATCGGCTGCCGCACCTGCGAAGTCCAGTGTAAAGCAAACAAAAGCCTGCCTGCCGGGCCCAAACCCTGCCAGATTATCCAGGTCGGGCCCAAGACCATCAACGGCGTGCCTAAAATTTCATTTATTTTCATGCCCTGTTTTCACTGTGAAAATCCCTGGTGTGTTTCCGCCTGTCCCACAGGCGCCATGCAGCGGCGGTCCAAGGACGGGATCGTCTTTATTGACAAAGACCTCTGTGTGGGCTGTAAAACCTGTGTTTCCGCCTGTCCCTGGGGCGCCCCCCAATGGCACCAGGAAACCGGGAAGGTGGAAAAATGCGATTATTGCAAGGACCGGGTGGATGCCGGCCTTGACCCGGCCTGTGTGACCACCTGCACCACGGGATGCCTGAAGTTCGGCAAGGTGGAAGAGATGACCCAGATTCGCCGGGAACGCCATGCCGCCTCTGTGGCGTCTTTTGAAAACTCCTGCTTTTAAGGGAAAAGGGGAGTGACTATGGAAACCTGTCCGGTTCGACAAACCATTCTTTTCCTTTCGGAGCAGATCGGGCCCAAAGGCCTGGGTGACCCGAAAGGGCAGCGGATATCCGAGCAGATCCTGGCCCTTGCCGAGGAAATCGCCGAAGGGGCTGCCGGACCGCACCACCTGGACGCCATTGACGCCCTGGTCCGGGAGTATGACTATGAAAACGTCCCCCTGAAGACCCGGGAGGCGGGCAAGATTGTCAGCGACTTTTTGACCGACCACCGGGAAGTGTTCCAAAGCCACATCGACACCCGGAACTGCCCGTCCCACGACTGCGGGAAACTGGCGCCGTCACCCTGCCAGATGGCCTGTCCGGCGGGCATTGACGTACCCACCTACCTGGCCCTGATCGCCCAGGGAAAAGATGCTGAAGCCATTGAAGTGATCCGCAGGGACAACCCCCTGCCATGGGTGTGCGGCCTGATCTGCACCCGGCCCTGTGAGATGATGTGTGTGAGGGCCAGGATCGATACCCCGGTTTCCATAAAATTCCTCAAGGCCTTTGCCGCGGAACGGGCCATGTCGGACAGGGCGTATAAAAATCCTGAACCCAAGCCCAAAAACGGCAAAAAAGTCTGTGTGGTGGGGGCCGGACCCGGCGGGTTGTCCGCCGCCTATTACCTGGCCCTCATGGGATACCAGGTCCGGATCATTGAGGACCTTCCCATTCCCGGTGGGATGCTCATGGTGGGGATTCCCAGGTATCGCCTGCCCAGGGAAGTGATTGACCGGGAAGTGGCCATGATCGAGGCCTTGGGCGTGGAAATCTCCTACAACACCCGTTTTGGCAGGGATGTGACCAAGGCAGACCTGGAAAAAGAGGGGTATGAGGCGTTTTTCATTGCCATCGGCGCCCACAAGGCCTGGGATTTGGGCATCCGGGGGGAAAAAGAGTTTCCCGGCGTGATCGAGGCGGTTTCGTTTTTAAAGGATGTGGCCCTGGGCGAACACCATGCGCCGGGCAAACACGTGGTGGTGATCGGCGGGGGAAACGTGGCCATTGATGCCGCAAGGACAAGCCTGCGCCTCGGCTCGGAAAAGGTCACCATTGCCTATCGCCGGTCCCGGGACCAGATGCCTGCGGATGTGGAAGAGGTGGAACAGGCTGAGGAAGAGGGTATTGCGTTCGCCTTTCTGACCATACCCAAGTCCATTGACGGGGAGGGGGACCGGATCACGGCACTGTCATGCATCAAGGCGGAACTGAAAAAGAAAGAAGGGTCTGACCGCCTGGCGCCGGTGCCCATTGAGGGCCAGGACTTTGAGATCCCTGCGGATGCGGTGATCTCCGCTATCGGCCAGTATGTGGATGACAACGGCATGGAAGCGTTCACGGATGTAAACTGGACCCGCCGGGGTACCATTGAGGTCAACCATGCCAGCATGGAAACCACCCAGCCCGGCGTGTTTGCGGCCGGTGACGCCGTGTCCGGCCCGGCCACGGTGATTGAGGCCATTGGCGGGGGAAAGCGGGCTGCAGAAGCCATTGACCGTTACATGAAGGGCATTCCCCAGCCCAGGATGCCCAAAATCCCGGTCCGGTACAATACCGAACCCGTGGCGGAGATGTCGGCCAGCCGGAAGATGACCCTGAAACACCCGGAAATGCCCATGCTCAATATGGACCGCCGCCGCACCACCTTTCAGCAGGTGGAACTGGGGTATGACGAGGCATCGGTCCGGAAAGAGGCGAACCGCTGCCTGCGGTGCGATATCTGCCGCCGCTGCGGGAAGTGCGTTGAAATCTGCCGGGATAAAATGGGCATCAATGCCCTTCGCCTGGGGTATCTTGAGTTTGACACCCAGTCGCCCACGGATTTCAGGGCCACGGCGGAAAACTGCATTACCTGCGGGGCCTGCGCGGCAAACTGCGAAAACAAGGCCCTGGTCATGGAAGACAAGGACGGGCAGCGCTGCCTGAGCCTGTGCGGCACCCTGCTCAACAGCCAAACCATCCAGTACTGCGACGGATGCGGGGCAAAAATGGGGTCTGCGGAATACACCCGGTTTATTTCCAAGAAAACCCGGAATATCTCGCCCACAACAGAAAAACGACTGTTGTGCAACAATTGCCAGCGCCGGGGAGGCGCCACGGTAAATGCGCCTGAAGGGCCGATGCCCACAGCGTAACCGATACCGTGCAGGAGACGGGGAAAGGAGAGAGATCATGGAATTTCAACGCGGAGACAAGATAGAGGTATACAGGCCGTCCGGAGACGAGGCCTGGGAATCGTATATGGATGATTTTGTGGGCTGCCACGGATTTATCACGGATCCGGACACCACGGTCAATGATCCCGATGCCCTGGTGGAAGTCAGTCTGGAGGGCAAGGGAACCCACCGGCTTCCCCAGGACTGCCTCAGGCGCCTTGACGATAAGGGCAAGCCGTTATGATCCGGGTCAGGGATCTCCTGGAAAATGATGCGGGCGGATTTCACAGCCTTACGGCCGGCCAGACCGTGGCAGAGGCTGTCCAGCAGATGGCCGGATACGGGGTGTCCGCCCTGGTGGTCATGGACGAGGAAAAAAAACGCCCCCAGGGCATTTTCACGGAACGGGACCTGGTCCGGTGCCACACCCTGTTTCCGGATAAGACCCTGGACAGGGTTGCCATCCGGGACGTGATGACCACCCGGCTGATCGTGGCCGAGCCCGGGGACACCGTGGAGGATGCCATGGCCATGATGAGCCAGGCCAAGATCCGCCACCTGCCCGTGGTCAGCGAGAAAACGGTGGTGAGCCTCGTTGCCCTGGAAGACCTTGTCAAATCCCATGTGGGTGCACTGACAAGGGAGCTTCATTATTTAAAGGATTATATTTCAGATCTTCAGGATGCTGCACATGATTGATATTCTCATTAACGGCCAAACCATCCGGGCGGAGGACGGCACCACCATTCTCCAGGTGGCCAGGGCCAATGATATTCCCATTCCCCACCTTTGCTTTCATCCGGCGCTGAAGCCTTCAGGCTCCTGCAAACTCTGCGGGGTGGAGGTCAGCTCGCCCTCGGGCAGGCAGGTGGTCATGCTGTCGTGCATCCTAAAGGTAAAACCGGGGCTTGTGATCCAAACCGATTCCGACCTGGTGTCCGTCCACAGGGAAAAGGCCTTTAACAAGCTGCTGACCCTGGCCCCGGAATCCCGGCGGATCAGGGACCTGGCCGACCGGTTCCAAGTGCCGGTGGCCCCCCTGCCCAACGGGTGCATCCGCTGCCGGCTCTGTGTGAGGGTCTGCAATGAGATCGTCAAGGCCCGGGCCATTAAAATGGAAAAAACCGACACCGGCAGCCGGGTCGTGCCCGGGGAGGGCAAGTGTATCGGGTGCGGCACCTGCGCCAACCTCTGCCCGACCAAAGTGATCCGGGTGACGGACCAGGACAATGTCAGGACCGTGGCCATCAAAGACGAGATTGTCAGCCGCCTGCCCCTGGAGCGGTGCGAAGCCTGCGGCAACCTTTACGCCACAACGGATTTTTTGGCCCATGTGGCCCGGAATACCCTGCCCCATCCAGATACCAAGGTGCATCACCATTTGTGTACGGCCTGTGCCAAACTCATGTCGGACCGGGCCGTCACCGAGAACGAAAGGATTCGAAAATGACGCGTGCAAGCATCAAATCCGTTGCTGGCGGGACCGGTGGCGCCATTGTATTGGCGCTTTTTTTCACGACCTTCCTGACCGTTGACAAGGTGGTGTTTCTCATGCCCCTGTTCCTGGCCTTTACCGGGGCCATGACCGGGTACCAGTTGGTGGACACCCTCAGGGAAGGCATCCGGGGACGTTTCCTGTTTCCCTTTGCCATGGGAGCGGGCCAGGGCGCCATCGTGTTTATCCTGGTTGCGTTTATGGGGCCGCTGGCCGGCAGCCTTGCGGCCGTGACACTGGCCGATCTTGCGATGTACATCCTTGTATCAGGCATTACAAGTTACCTGGGCGCCCGTCTGGCAGCCAGGTATTTTAATTTATAACTTATTTTTTTTAACCTTAATGTATGTGTAGTTTTAAGGAGAAACGTATGAAAAAATGTTGTGCTTACTTAGCCGTTTTGGTGCTGGCGCTGATGGTGTCTGCCACGGGCGCGTTCGCCGCTTCCGCCAATGTGTCGGCCGGCAGTTACAAGGCCGGTGATGTGGTTGAAATCACGGGGCAGATCGAACCGGGGCAGGATTTATACTTGACCATTTCCCAGAAAGAGATGTTCGCCCCCCAGGACACCGATGGCGTCCACGAGGTTAAAAAGTTCAAAAAAGCCGTTAAAGGCGGGGCTTTTGATATGGATACGGCCATTCCGCCTCTGTATTACCTGATCACCAATGTACCGGAGAAATTCGGTAAGGTGGACAAGAAAAAATTCGGTGGCCCGTCCGTGCTTCTGGGCAAGGGAAACGGCATCTATTCCACCACCATGTTTTACCTGAATAAAAAGTTCAACGATATCGAAGCCTCTGCCCGGGCCATGCTCGGTCCCATTGCATCGGACAAGCAGTGGAACTTTCTGAGATGGTCCAATGAGAACAACTACGGCATCAACACCATCGTTAAAGAGGGGAACCGGATCGGTAAGGTCGTGATCTTCTCCAGAACCGTGATTACGGACGAAGGGTCCGGCAACTACTGGGATGAAGGCACCAAGATCAACCTGGACAAGTCCACGGGCCAGTATACGGTTTCTTTCACCTCTTTCCGCCATACCCCTCCCAAGACCGCGTTCGACGTATATGTGAACGGCACCAAAACCGCCGAATACACCATTGAGAAAAACGGTTACTGGCTGAACAAAGGGTACCGGTACATGAATCCGCTCTGGATCGTTATCGGCGCCATCCTCGTGGGCACCTATTTTTCCATGATCGGTGCGGCCGGCGGTATGCTCATGGCGGCCTTCCAGGTACTGGTGGTCAACACCATGGGGCCTGTGGGCATCAATGCGGCCAATGTTCTCAAACCCTCTAACATGGCCCTGACCCTGTTCTCTCCCCTGGGATCATTCTGGCGGTATGCGAAAATTGAAAAGCGTGTGGCATGGCCTGTGGGGCTGTCATTCGGTGTGGGTATTTTCATCGGTTCCATCTGGCTGGGTAAATACGTATCCGCCGTCCTGCCCATGAAGGCCTACAAGGAATGGCTGGCCGTCCTGGTCGTGATCATGGGTATCAAGACGCTTATGGAAATGCGTCCCGCTGCCATGGCCAAACGGAAAAACATCAAAGCCATGACCAAGAAGTTCAACGAAGAGGTGGCCCGGGCCAAGGCTGAAGGCCGCTCTGCTGAAATGGGGTCCATTGAGCCGGTAAAAACCGGTCTTATGGATTACCGGTTCAAATTCTGGGGTGAGGAATTCAGGATCAATCCCCTGCTGTTCGCCATCCTGGGTGTGGCCATCGGTGTGGTCTCCCGGTCTTTCGGTATCGGTGGCGGCTTCCTCCTGGTGCCTGCCATGACCACCCTGGGTGCACTTCCCATGTATGTGGCCGTGCCCATTTCACTGATCGGTACCTGTTTCTCCAGTATCGGTGCATTCCTCGGATATCTGATGACCGGTTATCTGCCGGATATGACCCTGGCCATTGCCATCATCATCGGTGGTTTTGCCGGCGGCATGCTGGGCAGCCGCGCCCAGAAGATGTTCTCGGAAATGACCCTGAAAGTTGTTCTGGCCTGCACCCTGTTCTTCCTGTTCTTCAGGTTCTTCAAAATTGAGATCTGGATCTAAGAACCGGAATTAAGAACCCCAAGATGTAAATCATCTTGAAACCCGTGCGTCCGGCACCTATAATCAGGGGTTGGGCCACGGGTTTTTACTTTTAACCAAATAGAACAACGCGAACAACGCGAACAGCGGAAAGATATGGATGAATTTCTGGACAGGATCTGGATGTATATTGAGGGCGGGCTGGAGGGTCTGGCATCTGTTGCGGACCTTGTGGTCTCTCCCCTGGAAGCCCTGGGGCCGGCCTGGGTGATCCTGATCCTGGCCTTTGCCACTGTCGGGCTCACGCGGATCCTGGTCAGGGTCTACCGGACCCGGCGGCACGATGCCCTGAAAAAGGAGTTTCTCCACTGGCAGTCGGTCCGGGAAGAGGCCATGAAGCAGGAGGACAGGCAAAAGGGAAAGGCCATGGCCCGGAACATCGACCAGGCCAAACTCAACAAGGTCTACTATGACTATTTTTTCGAAGGCCTGATGAAAAACCTGGTGACAACGGTGCTTCCTGTATTGACCACCATTGCCTACCTGTCCCGTACCTACACCAAAGAGCAGCTTTCGGAAAAATTCGGAAATCCCTGGGTGTTTAGCATTGGAACGGATTCGCCCATCATTATCGGTACATTATTCTGGTATATTATCTGCCTGGTCGCAGGCTTTATCCTTTTTGGTGTGGCCGGGGCGTATTTGAAAAAAGGGAAATCAGATTAAGATCAACGCTTGCATAATTCGTATCGGAGCCAAATGCATCGCCGTTGCGGGATGCCGGGCCGCAGCACTGTCGGTTGTGATGCTGCTGGCCGGGCTGTTACTGCCCCCGGATGCTCTGGCGATCCAGATTCATCAGGGCTCCGAAGGGATTATCGTCCACCAGGTCGGCCACCTCTTCTTTTTACTGTCCATGGTGGTCCTGGTCTTTATTATCACGGGTCGAAACCTGAACCGTGAAAAGGGGTGGCGCATGATCCAGTATTCGGCCATTCTTTTTGTGCTCTGGAACCTGGATACCATTACCGCCCATTTTTTTGACAACCAGATCGGTGCGGTAACGGTTGAAAACCTTTCCCTGCGGCGGGTAAAGATATCTGCCGAATCAAACTCGGAGTTCCTGGTTCATTTTTACCATGCCCTTAAGCTGGACCATCTGCTGTGCGTGCCCGCCCTGTTCCTCTTTTACCGGGGACTGACCCATATTCTGGACCGGGAGAAGCACAATCAGAAAACTGCGGGGAACACGGAACCATGATTTTTTCCTCGCTGCCCATACTGATCGTGGATATGGTCGGGTCCGTGGCCATGGTCATCATTGCGGTCCTGGCCCTGAACAAGGCCAGGCAGCTCCGGGAACTGGACCATGACAACGCCATCTTCCTTTACTTGCTCTGGATCAGCACCGGGTTTGCCATTTTTGCCGTATCCCGGTCTTTTTCCCATATCCTGAAACAGTTTTTGATCCTTACGGCAAATGCCGAGGTCTGGCATTCCATCAGCCCCTACACCGGCGCCGTGAACACCGTGTCTTTTATGCTGGTGGGGCTGATCACCCTGTTTTTCAACCAGAGCTGGAAGATCAATGAGAAAATCCTGTCGTCCAGGGAAAAGCTGGAAGAGACCCATATCAAGCTCATGAGCCTGAACCAGACCCTGGAGCAGAAAGTGGTGGAGCGGACCGAAATGCTCACCAGTTCCGAGCATAAGGCCCGGCGAATTCTCGAACAGTCCCTGGATACCATTGTCATGACCGATGAGAACCTGATGGTTGCCGAGATCAACCAGGCCGGTACCACCCTGACCGGTTATAAAAAGTCTGACATGCTGGACAAAAAAATGAGTATCGGCGATTTCATGGCCAAGTCTTCCGAATGGCAACGGTTCCACAATCTGTTGAACACCCATGAGTATATTCTCAATGAAGAGACCGATTTTTTGCGGCCGGACAGATCCCAGGTCCGGGTGCTGATCACCGGCGGCATAGATTACGGAGCCTTTGGCTGCGGCAAGTCCTTTCATTTTATCATCAAGAACATCAACGATAAAAAACAGATGGAGCAGCAGATTGCCCAGGCCGACAAACTGGCTGCCCTGGGGGAGATGTCGGCGGGCGTGGCCCATGAAATCAACAATCCCCTAGGTATCATCCTGGGATACACCCAGCTCATGCTCAAGGAAAAATCCGGGTTTGAGGAAGACCTCAAGACCATTGAAAAGCATGTGAAAAACTGCCGGGAGGTGGTATCGGACCTGCTCAGCTTCTCAAGAAAAGGCGGCAAGGAAATGGGGCTGGTGGATGTCCACAAGGTCGTGGACGGTGTGGTCAAGTTCCTGGGCAACCACACCGACTTTCGGAAGGTGGATATCATGCTTGACCTCTGGGACGGGGAGCGGCTGCTGGTCAAGGGCCATATCCAGGAACTGACCCAGGTTATGATCAACCTCATGATCAATGCCTGCCATGCCATTGAAGATGCGGAAAACGGACAGATCGAGGTGCAGACCCGGAAAAACGATAAGGACCAGGTGGTGATCTGTGTGAAGGACAATGGCACCGGAATCCGGAAGCGGTATATTTCCAGGATTTTTGATCCGTTTTTCACCACCAAGCCCGTGGGCAGGGGAACAGGCCTGGGCCTGTCCGTGGGCTACGGCATTATCCGGCGCCATGGCGGGGAAATCACCGCCACGAACCGGAAGGAAAAGGGGGCGGCGTTCACCATCTGCCTGCCCGTAAACGATAACCCTGACACCCCATAAAGGAGAATATGAGATGACAGCGCAGATCCTTGTGGTGGACGATGAAAAAGACATGACCCGCCTGCTCCAGCGAACCCTGGAGCCTGAGCTGGACTGCCGCGTGACCATGGCCTTTTCCGGAGAAATGGCCCTGAATGTCATCCGGGAGTCCGATGTTTTGTTTGATCTGGTGATCAGCGACATCCGCATGCCGGAAATGGACGGGTTTGCACTTTTGAACCGGTTAAAGAAACTTTATCCGGATCTGACCGTCGTGATGCTTACGGCCTACGGCAATATTGAGTCGGCTGTGACCGCCATTAAAAAAGGGGCCTATGATTTTATTTCAAAGCCCTTTGAACAGGATGAGATTATATTCAGGATCCAGAAGGCCCTAGAGCGGAGCCGTCTCATCAATGAAAACAAACGGCTCCAGCAGGCATGCAAACAGGAAACCCTGCCCCTGATCGGCCAGAGTCCGGCCATGGAAAAGGTGTTTGAGAAAATTTCCATGGTGGCCGGTTCGGACGTCACCGTGCTGATCACCGGAGAGTCGGGAACGGGCAAAGACCTGACCGCCCGGTCCATCCATGCCCTGAGTGACAGGAAGGAAAAACCCTATATCCCGGTGAACTGCCCCACCATACCCGAGCATATTCTGGAAAGCGAGTTGTTCGGCTACAAAAAAGGGGCCTTCACCAATGCCTACAGGGACAAAACAGGGTTGTTTCAGGAGGCCAGCCATGGCACGATTTTCCTGGATGAAATCGGCGATGTCGGCCCTTCCATCCAGACCAAGCTGCTCCGGGTGATCCAGGAAAAAGAGGTCAAGCCCCTGGGCGATACCCGGGTGGACCGGGTGGATGTCCGGATCATTGCTTCCACCAACCAGAACTTGAAGGAGAAAATCGCCAACAAGGAGTTCCGGGAGGATTTTTTCTACCGGCTTTCGGTGATTACCATTGAACTGCCGCCCCTGCGGGACCGGATCACGGATATTCCCCTGTTGTGTGAGCATTTGCTGGCCAAGCATTGCAAAAAGCTGAACAAAAGTCCCAAACAACTTTCTGAAGGAGTCAGGGACCTGCTCATGAAACAGCACTGGCAAGGCAATGTACGTGAGCTTGAAAATGTCCTGGTCCAGGGGATTTTATACGCAGACGGCGACACCATCCGGCAGGCCCATATTCCTGTGGGGGAAAACAGCAACGGTCATCCCAGGGAACTGGACCGGGAAACCGGCCGCATGCCTTATAAGTCAGCCAAGGAAAAGATCCTGACACAGTTCAACCATAATTACATCGGGGCCATGCTCACCATGACCGGCGGAAACATCACCCAGGCGGCCAAGCGGTGCGCCATGGACCGCCAGGCCCTTCAGCAGATCATGAAACGATATTCAATCGATCCGGATACGTTCCGGTCCAAATGATCTTTATCCGGGCGTAACGCCCTGTTCGGAGTTTTTACAGGTTCAAGACTGCTGCGGCATCTTCCGTTTTTTTGTCCAAAGCCACAGCAATTGTTATATTTTCCGGCTTCCATGGATCACAGTCGTTGTGTTTGGTCCAAAAGCGTCTTTGTATCAATTTGAATGCGTTGTGTGAAAGGAATGCGCGTCCCCGTCGACTATAAGGGAAACCCCCTTTGAATGAAATGGAGGATGCCCATGAAAAAGATATATGGCCTGGCCGTTTTGATCTGGCTGGTTGCCGCTGCCATGGCCCTGGATGCACGGCCCCTGGTCCGCCAAGAGGGAGACCGGGTGTTTATAACGGACAGGACCGGGGTGTCCTGGGATGTAACCCAGGCCCGCACCCTGGGGTTTGATCCTGAAAAGTTCCAGTACGGGATCGGAAAATATGCGTTTACCCCTCTGGACGACACCCGGGTCAAAACGGCTCCGGGCCATCTCCGCAACCATCAGCGGGTGATTGGATTCGAGCATGACGGTGAGGCCCATGCCTATTCCGTGGACCGGCTCCGGTTTCATGAGCTTGCCAACACCCGGGTCGGGGATGCCCATATCACGGCCGGATACTGACCCCTGGTCAACCTGACGGCTGTGTACAGCCGTGAAATAGACGGCCGGGTCCTGACCCTGGCGCCGTCTGGCTGGACGTACAAAAATACCTTTGTGCTTTATGACAGGGAAACCGAAACCCTCTGGTATCCCTACCGGCGGGGGCTGATGGGCATCCAGGGCAAATATTTTAAGCGCTGGTTGCCCAAACTGGAATCCAAAGACACGGTCTGGCAAAAATGGCATGCCCGGCACCCGGAAACCAAAGTGCTGGAATAGGCGGCCCTGGAATAAGAAATTTTGGGAAAGTTACGATTGGACCTTGTGCGTATCCTTTTCTGTTTCGGATAATTGCGCTTCCCTGGCCGCGTCCGTAAGCACCCGGGTTACGATTTCCCGGCGTTTGGCCGGATTGCCGTTTGCATTTTCCGATGAAAACCTGAATTCTTTGGATGCAGCGTCGTTCTGAATGCCTTTCCGGATCTGGGACAGGCGTTTGGCCACATCAAACCAGAAGGGTGCGCCAAGACCGATCAGCGCCCCGGTCAGGGCCACTGGAAAGAGCCAGGGAATAAAGGTTTTGAAAACCCAGGGCAGAACGCAGTTGAACATCCATTGGACGGGTTGGGACATTTCCGTTGTGGACAGGGGGGCAAGGGTCCTGCCGGTATGCCAGCCCATGGGAATCCCCATGGCCTTTAATTCCGCCAGCCGGTCCCGGGCCGCATCCATTGAGAGATCATTTTCCGGGGCAGGAGAGAGTGGGGTGCTGCCCGCGTTGTCCGGGCCGTTTTCAGATGTGTCATAGGTGGTGATAACGGTTTGGGCCAGTTCCGGATCCAGCAGAAAGGTTTCAAAGATCGTCAGGCCGTTGATGTTGCAGGCAATCGCGAAAACAATGCCGACGATCATGGTCCAGGCCTGGGTATGGCGTTTAAATCCAATGGATATGCCGGCGCTGATTTCTTCGTATTTCCTGGCGATGCGGTTGAATTCTACATCCACACGGTCCCGGGCGTTGAGGATGGTGGTTTTAACGGCCGGGGTGTCTGCCAAGCAGCGCAGCAGATGCTCAAGGGAGGCGGTATCGTTCAGGGCTTCCCGTTTTGCATCCCCGGGAATCTGGCAGATCAGGTTCCAGAGGCGGACCGGCAGAGAGGTTCCCCTGGCCCTGTCCGGCCCGAGTGCGGCCATTTTCCGGTCAATATCCGAGAGTTCCGAATGACTGCCCTTTATTTTTTGATGGGTCGGTGTTGACGGGGGCTGAATCACCCGGACAAGAAATTTCCACAGGGCTTCCCCGTCCATGCCCAGGGCCTTAAGGTCCAACTCCCGGGCCAGCAGCCGCATGGTATGGATAAAGTTTTTTTTCCGTATTCTGGCCATGCGGATACAGGACTCCATCATCACTGTCACCACGGTGGCCAGGGCTGCCATTGTCAGGACAAAGGCCAAGGCGGCATCCAATAGTTGCATTTTCTCCTCCTTAACATCTGCGCGGGCAGAATGTATTGAAAATTCTGGAAGCATTTAACGGAAACAGGCTGTGACGCCCGGTATGAAAATTACGGATCTTATGTTCTATAATTGATTCCCAAGCGGAAATCAAGCCGGCATGTGCATGTGTCCGGGAGCTATGAACTATGCGTACATCAGGGGGGGGAGGAAAAGAATGATCCGGGGAAAAAGTATCAGGATAACCACCCCGATGATCACGGCAATCAGGAAGGGGGTAATACCCTTGAATATGTTTTCCAGGGGCACTTCCTTTTCCAGGACATTTCTTGCCACCCCGTAAACCACATAGACATTGATGCCCACGGGCGGGGTAATCACGCCCATTTCCGTGACCATGACAATGATGATCCCGAACCATATGGGATCATAGCCCAGTTCCATGACCACGGGAAAAAATATGGGTACGGTGAGGGTGACAAAGGCCAGGGCGTCCATGAAGCAGCCGCCCAGAAAATAGATGAGGATAATCACGCCCATCACCAGGATGGGAGACATCTCAAGGCCGGACACCCAGGCGGCGATTTCAAAGGGAATCCGGGTGACGGCCAGGAATTTGCCGAAGATCACCGCGCCTGTGATGAGCATGAGCACCATGCAGGACGTTCTCAGGGTTTCCATGAGGGAGTTCACGACCCCCTGCCAGGTGATCTGCCGCCGCACCACTGCAATGGCAAGTACGCCGAATGCTCCGACGGCCGCGGCTTCTGTGGGGGTGAACAAACCGTAAAAAATGCCCCCGACCACAAGGGTGAAAACGGCAATGGTTTCACCCAGCCCCATCAGTGCCCTGAGTTTTTCAGGCCATGAAAACCGTTCGCCGGCAGGCCCCTGGTCCGGAGCCATCCTGCACCGCAGGTAAATGGACACAATAAAGAGCAGGGTGACGAGCAGGGCCGGAAAAATGCCTGCCACAAACAACTGGCCGATGGACTGTTCGGTCAAAATGCCATAGATGATGAGCACCACGGACGGGGGCATGATCATGCCGATGCCGCCGCCCGATGCCACGGCTCCGGTGGACAATTCATCATCGTAGTTGAACCGTTTCATCTCGGGCAGTCCCACCGTGGCCATGGTGGCGGCTGTGGCCGGGCTGGAACCGCAGACCGCGCCAAATGCCGTGCAGGCGGAAACCGTGGCCATGGCAAGGCCGCCCCGGACACTGCCCAAAAACTTATACCCGGCATCATAAAGCCGTTTGGAAATGCCCGAGTTGAACCCGAGCTGTCCCATGAGAATAAAAAGGGGAATGGTGGTCAGGTCATAGGAGGCAAAGGTTTCATACACATTCCTGGAGAGCAGGACAAGGCCGGCGCCCGGGGATATCATCAGGGAAAATCCCGCGAATCCGACCAGGGCCATGACAAAAGCCACGGGCATCCGGGTCATGAACATGAGAAGCATTATGAGAATGCCGGAAATGCCGGCCAGAATCGGGCTCATCTTATATTTTTAATTCCTTTAGCTGTCTGGCGGTATCCATGATGCGCTCAAGGATGGTGACCGAGAAAATCAGAAGCCCTGCTGCCAGGAGATATACAATGTAATACACCGGGAATTCCAGGTTCATGGACACCTCACCGGTCTTGCGGATATCATCGGCATAAAGGAACATCTGCCAGGCAATAATGCCGAAAAGAAAGAGGCTTAAGGTCCGGGTAAGCAGGTCGATCCGAAGCCGGGTTTTTCTGGACAGGTGGCGGACGGCAATTTCCACCCCCACGTGTCCTTCCATTTTATAGGTATAGGGCATGGCCGCTGCCATGACGATCACGGCCATGAATCCCACCAGTTCAACAGATCCGAAGATGGGGTGTTTAAAGGCACGGCCGATGACATCCGCCACGGTGAGCAGCATCATGCCGGCCAAAGCAATTGCACCGATAAACCTGAGCGCGTCAGATGCACGGTCCAGCAATGTATAAAAGCGTTTCATAACGGTTGTTCCGACCCTTTTGACTGGATAATATATGCCCTGACGGTGCAGCATGCAGCCGCCAGGGCAACCAAATCACGGCCAAGGTTTACATACTGGTTTTAATAAAGTCAACAATGGCTTTGCCGTCCAGCCCCTTTTTGGACGCCTTTTCAATATAGGTGTCAATCACGGGGGCGGCTGCAGCTTTCCATTTTTTTGCCTCGGCTTCGGACTGGGAAATCACCTTACCGCCTTTTGCCTTGAAAAATTCCAGGCCTTTTTTGTCGGATTCATCCCAGGCCAGCCCGTGTTTGACAGACCATTCCCGGTTGATCTCGGTGATGGCGGCTTGCTGGGCCGGCGTGAGGGCAGCCCATTTGTCCTTGTTCATGAATACGGCAAAGGTGGTGGTGTAGGCGGTGGAATAATTCTGGGTCATGTAATGAACCACTTCGCCCAGCTTCCAGCCTTTGTTGGATTCCATGGGGTGGGAGGAGCCGTCCACCACACCTTTTTGGAGCATTGGGTAGCATTCCCTCATGCTTTTGCCCACCGGGGAGGCTCCAAGTGCCGCCTGGACAAGGCCGCTGGTGCCCGTCCCCCTGAGTTTGAGGCCTTTGAGGTCATCAAGGGTTTCCACCCCTTTGTTGCGGGTATGGATAAAGCCGGGGCCATGGGCATGGAGAAACATGATCCGGGTGTCGTTGAACTCTTCGGGGGAAAACCGGTCAAACACGGCATTGGCAAGGGCTGTGGCCTGGACCCCGGAGGTATATCCCATGGGCAGGTCAATGGCTGCAGCAACCGGGAAACGTCCCCTGGAGTAGGCCAGGACAGTCATACCGATGTCGGCGATCCCCTGGACCACACCATCATAAGTCTGGGGGGCTTTGGTCAGGGTGCCTGCGGGAAAGTATTGAATGACAACTTCTCCTCCGGTCCGTTTTTCCACCGCTTTACACCAGGATTCCGCCAACTGGCTCTGGATATGTGTCGGCGGGAAAAAATTGGCGTATCTCAGCCGGGTCTTGGCCCAGAGTGAGGGCGTGTAAGCCAGGCACAGGGCAAGGATCACAAAAAACGGCAGCCGTATTTTGGTCATGGGTAACCTCCGAAAAAACAATTAAAAAAAGAGCTATAATATAGCCATAAATAAGCTATGTCAAATACCTTATCTTATAAGAGGTCCATGGCCTGTCAAGAGAAAAACAAGGGGTAGCCTGGAATGTCCCCAAAAAACTGGTTGATCTGTCAACCATGCCTGTTTGAATCGGATTTCGGGCCTTGCGTTGATTGAAAAAATAGCTTTTAAGTAGCTGTTTTTCAGCTGCAAAGTTTGACGTAAATCTGGTTTTGCATTTTTTTAAGCCTGGATTTAGGCAAAAATGCGGAGCCGGTTGCAGGGTCAACCAGTTTTTCCTGAGACACTGCTGCCGGTCTGCTGGTTTGGGCCGTTTTTCAGCGGGGTGAAAGGGTCAGCAACTGTGCATCTTTTGTATTGTACTGCTCTTGTGTGAACAGGATGTTCCGGTACTGGCCGGTGATGAACATCTCTGCCTGGTCATCGTAAAACGGACTTCTGAAATTGCCGGAATTTCCTGTTGGGATGATACTCCAGTTGTTGTTCTCATCATTGCAGTCGATGAGGCGGCGGGTGGACGGAAGCGATGCCACGCGGTAATCATGGTTGCCCTGGCGCGACATGAGTTTATTTATCGCAGTAAATGCGGAAGGGCTGGGAAAGGGCCCGATATTGTACAAAAGGTTCAGGGGCTTTTTCCTGCCCATAGCATGAACGAACTCAATGGTGTGAACAGCGCCCCATGTCCACTTGGCAGTATCCGGGCCATATGTGTCGGAAAGCTCCAGGACCGCATCCCTGAATCCTTCGAGGATAATGGTTTTCCCGGAAACGGGAGCTGAATTGCCTGCCTTGCCGGTGACGGTTCTGCCGGACCGGAGAAGCTCTTTTAAGAAATTCCAGTGGTCTACCTGGTTCAGGTACGCTGCCAGAAGGTCCGGGCCGATATGGGGCTCAAGTGCCTGTTTCAAAATATGGTAAACAGTGAACTGGAATATGGTGCCGCCCACACTGTCGGTTCCCATGAACCCGTCCCAGCCGGCAAGGGCGTCAAAGGCCCGTGCCTGGGTTTGGGAAAAGCCGGATTTTTCAGGTGAAAGGACCTTGATGATATTCCCGGCCATTGACGGGCCTGCATAAAGGCGGTTATCGGTCTGGATGGTTTTCAGCCCCTCCATGTCCCATTTTTCTTTTTGGGAGAGGCGCTGGTAAATCCTGGCGGCCCGGTCCGATGGCCTGAAATATCCGGTCAGCACTCCGATGGGCGGGATAGGGTCCAGGGTGGACAGGTTGTTGGCCGTAATAATCATTCCACTGTCCGGGTTCTCCATTTGGGGATTCCGGTCAAAGGGAAGGTAGCCCGAATATTCGTCCAGGCCGGAACCGCCGTCATGGATCTTTTTTCCGCTCATATGGGCAGGCCGGATGGGCAGGCGTCCGGCAGCCCACCAGCCGATGTTTCCCTCGCGGTCAATATAGGAGATGTTGAGGCCCGGAGCGGTGAGTTTTGACACGGCCGCACGGAAATCCGCCATTGTCCGGGCGCGTCCCATGTCAAAAACCACATCCAGCATGGGATTGTCCAGCTTATGAAACACCCAGGACATGGACACGGGCGGGCCGTTATACTCTTTAAGGAAATCCGACACCACAGGACCGTGGGGGGTGATCCGGATGGTCAGGGGCACATCTTCCTCGTCTTTGACTTTTATGATCTCCTCAAGAATTTCGGCCCTGACCCATCTGCCTTTGAACTTGACCCGGCCGGGGTCTTCCGGGTCAAAGGTTTCCGCGTAAAGGTCAAGATCATCGTTTTCAAACATGGTAACGGCCCAGGCTTTGGTGGTGTTGTGCGCCAGCATGGGAAACGGGAGCAGGGGAAGATGGTACCCGTAGTTTTCATATCCGGGATATTGGACATGGGCCTCATACCAGACCCCTGGATTGGCAATGCCGATATGGGGGTCATTGGCCAGGAGGGCATGGCCGTTCCGGCTCCTGGACGGGGCCAGCACCCAGGAATTACTGCCGGTAAATGGCGGGGATATCCGGGCGGCCTGATCCAGAAGGGTCTGGTAGGCATTGAAAAAGCCCTGGAACTCCCCGGGTGCGGGCCGGGTGTGCCGGGCGTGTCGGGTGTGTGATTGTTCGCCCGGTGCCGCAAGGGCAAGCGCCCTGTCCCCGGAAAATGGCGGGCGGGCCTCTGAAGCACCTGATGTCTTCTGGGGAGCGGCCCCCTGTGGTTCCATGACCGTGGCCCGGTTGTCCCGGGTATAGTCCGGGAACACCAGATCAAGGTCCTCCCGGGTCAGGTAAGGGGCCAGAATGGTATACAGGGAATCCCGTTTGACCCCGTCGGCAAATGAATAGGCCACATACCCCATGGCGGCGACCGTATCCAGCCGGGTAAACGGCCGGGGCGAAGCGCCCAAAAGGGTGTATTCCACCGGCAGGGGCTGGGTGGCGATAAAATGATTCACCCCGTCCAGGAACGCATCCAGAAGCACCAGTGCTTCCGGGTTGATGCGGTTTTCCTGGTCCAGGTAGTCCCGGGCCCTGTGTCTGAGCATCAGAGTCCTGAATTTTTTGTCTACATCCAGAAGGTCCGGGCCCAGGATTTCCGCCAGTTCTCCCCTTGCCAGCCGGCGCTGGAGTTCCATTTGAAAGAGCCTGTCCTGGGCCTGGGTGAACCCAAGGGCAAAATAAGCGTCCGTGCCGGAGCCGGCCCGGATATGGGGAACGCCCCAGCGGTCCCTGACAATCCGGACATCTTCCGAGACCCCTGGTGTTTCCAGCGTTCCGCAAATAACCGGCAGCCGGCTGTCCAGGTAAATCCAGGCTCCGGCTGACAAGGCGGCGATGGTGAAAAGGGCAAGGGAGAATAGCACGGTGGGGCGGAACATCTGCTTCATAGGCTCTCCTTTTGGCAAAGGCCTCAGGGTATTGGCTTGCAGTTGATCGTTTATCCGGCCCATGTTTTACACCAAACCGCAGGCTTTCACAACCTTGCCGTTAAAACACGGCTTGTGTCGCTCAATCCGTGGGGGCGACGAGATGCGGGGCATGCGCTAACTGTCGTTCCTGCCGGTCTTGGGTTCGATCCAGAGAATCTGCGCCTTGTTGATGTACAGCACATCGTATTTTTCCCTGGTCTGGAAGTCGCTGCTGTAAATGGTCACCCGGTCCAGGATCAAAAACGGATCGCGGGAATTGGATATGATATCGGTGACGCGGTCAAATCCCGGGTGCCTGGTGAGATCGACCTGGCCGTTGAGCTGGGTGCCGTCAAGCAGTTTCAGCCGAATAAAGTGGCACGGGGAATCCCCGGTGGAATGAAAGGGCATGGAAGTGCCTCCTGATTTTCACGAGTTATAATGAAATTTGGACCGGAGTGTAAGCAAACCCGGGATGAAAATCAATCGGCAATCTCTTATTTTTTCATTTTTGGCAAAACAGCCGGTTCCGGGAACAGGTCCCGGAACCGGGAGAAGAGCTTAAAGCGCAGCTCTGAGAATTTGTTCCGATATCTCGGGGGTGACGTCCCCGGTTTCGGAAAGGGCGGTCATGCCGTGGGCTTCAAGGGCACGGACCACCTTTTTGATACCGTCTTCATCAATACCATGGTCGGAGAGGCGGATGTTCATGCCAAGGCGTTTGAAAAAATCTTCGGTCCTGGCAATGGCCTGGTCAATGATTTCGTCGTCACTGCCCTGGGTGATCTGCCATACCCGGCGGCCGTACCGGATCAGTTTTTCCCGTTTCTGCTCCCGCCTGACCTTCCAGACGGCCGGCTGGACAATGGCAAGGGTGAGGCCATGGTCCAGTCCGAACAGGGCGGTCAGTTCATGGCCGATCATATGGGTTTCCCAGTCCTGGGGCACCCCGGCGCCGATCAAGCCGTTCAGGGCCATGGTCGCGCACCAGACCAGGTTGGCCCGGGCATCGTAATCCTCAGGATTTTCAACGGTTTTTTCCCCGATTTCAATAAGGGTCTGGAGAATCCCCTCGGCAGTCCGGTCCTGGAACCGGGCATCCACCGGATATGTCACGTATTGTTCCACTGTGTGGATAAAGGTGTCCACAACGCCGTTGGCCACCTGGGTCTTTGGCAGGGTAAAGGTCAGTTCCGGGTCCAGGATGGAAAATTGCGGAAACGCCAGGGGGCTGAATACGGGAAATTTGCCGTGTTCATGGCTGATGACGCTTCCGGAGTTCATCTCCGAGCCTGTTGCCGGAAGGGTGACAACGGTCCCGATGGGCAGGGCCTCTTTCACGGGCACAGGGTTGAATCCATGGGTGAGCAGGTCATGGGCATCACCCGGGTATCCGGCTGCCAGGGTGATGAATTTTGTGCCGTCCATCACAGAGCCGCCGCCAACGGCCAGGAGAAAATCAATGTTTTCTTTTTTGACCAGGTCAACAGCCTTTACCAGGGTATCAAACCTGGGGTTGGGCTCAATGTCGCCGAATTGGAAAATTTCTCTTCCGGGAAGGGCCTGGATCACCCTGTCAAGGGTGCCGAATTTTTTTACACTGCCCCCGCCGTAGGTGACCAGAACTCTGGCGGATTTGGGGACAAGGCTGTCCAACTGGTTCAGCCGGTCCTTTCCAAAAACAATGCGGGTGGGATTGTGAAATTCAAAGTTGTGCATATGTCCTCCGTTTTATAATGGGGTTTAATCAACGTTTATTTTTATGTTCAATGCTTATTTATGATTTTATTTTAAGTATTTTCAGGGCGATCACCATACACAATTCTGGATAGAATGTGCCTATTCCTGCTTTTTTAGACATGGGGAGCTGGTTCCGGTTTGGCCTTGTACTCAGACGGATGGGTAATGAATTTCTGTGTATGAATTTTTTTTCTTATTCGTATGGAAATATTTTCATACACAGGGCGTACGATTTCGCTGTATGTCCATTGTGTAGCGGCAATAGCGGTTGTTTTATCTAATAAGAAGGTATGAATTTGACCCTGATCTCCGGTGAAATGCCGGAAACAGCATACAATGGCATGAAGTTTTCATATTTAGAGGACAAATTGAAAATTTGTACACAGATGCAGCTTCAGGCCATTTGCAGCCGACTACACGGCGACTTACCGCAGATGGTATTGCGGATGCGGAATATGATAAGGAAAGTAAAATGAAACATATATTGATATTCGTCTATATTGCCATGATTCTTGTTGCTACATCATGGGGAGCCGGCGCCCTGACATTGTCCTCGGTTGAGGGCGACTGGACAGGAACAACCGGCGGAAGCAATGTCCGGTACAATGATGATGTGTCCATCGGTTACGGCAACGGGCTTGAGGACCGGATCATGTGGGGCCAGGCCGCATCAAGAGCCGGCCAGAGCGGCCTGGGGTTTACCGGTGCCGCATCTGAATCGTCCCCGATGACCTTTGCACTTGGCGATGCTTTCAGCTTCGGCCAGTTGCGGCATTTTAACAACCCTATTTTTTCCGGTACTGCAGCATCGGAAGCGTTTTTGAATATTTCCATGGATTTTTCGGACCCGGGCGGTTTGAGCAACGTTTTTGACTTTACCTTTGCCATTGACGAGACCCCGAACGCACCGGGGCCCCCGGCAAGTGACGACCGTATCAGCATCCCCGGGGCGCACCAGTCACAGATTTTTGAATACGCAGGTATTGTGTACACATTTGAATTTCTGGGATTCGGAGATTCCGCAGACCACCTGATCTCGTCGTTTACATCCCCTGAAGGCACCACCAATGCCACTGAACTCTGGGGAAAAATCACGGCATCAAATCCGGTTCCCGAACCCGGAACAATGCTGCTCCTGGGGGTTGGCCTTCTGGGCGCTGCCAATGTGGCCAGGAGAAGAGTGAAAGATGCTCCTGCCTGATCCCTGGTAAAAATACCGGCTTCCCGGAATGGTGGATATCCGTTGCCGGGTGGTGCAGAGAATACAAAAAAACGCCGGACAGGGGGGTGCCCTGTCCGGCGTTTTTTTGTGCCCAGCCGTTATGAATCAGTCTGCGGCGTTGTAATGGGCGTTTACCTTGTCCCAGTTGATGATGTCGAAAAAGGCATTGATATAATCGGGTCTGCGGTTCTGGTATTTGAGATAGTAGGCATGCTCCCAGACATCCAGTCCGAGGATCGGGGTTTTGCCAAGGGTGATGGGGCTGTCCTGGTTGGGGGTCGTGACAATGGAAAGTTTTCCGTGGTCTGCGGTCAGCCAGGTCCAGCCGGACCCGAACAGCAGGGCGGCCTTGGTGGAGAATTCGGATTTAAAGGTGTTAAAATCGCCAAAGCTTTTGTCAATGGCCTCTTTTACGGGGCCGCCCAGTGCCACGTCTTTTTTAAGGAGCGGCCAGAAAAAGCGGTGATTGGAGTGACCTCCCCCGTGATTTCTGACCGCTGTACGGATTTGCTCGGGGACCCGGGTCAGGTCAGACACCAGTTCATCCACATCCAGGGCGGCAAGATCGTCATGGCCACTTAAAGCGGCGTTGAGTTTGTCCACGTAAGTCTGGTGATGTTTGGTGTGGTGAATCTCCATGGTTTTGGCATCAATAAAAGGTTCCAGGGCGTCATAGTCATATTCGAGGGAAGGGAGTGCGTGTGTCATAAAATATCCTCCGTAATATATTCACAGCAGTTGCTGGATGTTGTCTGTTGCTTTCTTTGCAAGCGTTTATTGAATGATAATGGCTTGCAAGCTCAATTGGACATAAGAGTAAGCATCTGGTAGGTGAAGTCAAGCGACGCCATATGAAGTTAGTCTTTAATGACTTTGTGTCGCTTCAATGTTCTCTTTTTCATGGGGAATATGAATGACCACAACACCGCCCCGCCCGTATTCAAAGGGACGGAACACCCCGCCGTAATGTGTGGAAATTCCTCTGTAAAAGGTATGAAAGGGGATTTTATAGGGGCGGGGCTGGGATGGATCCACATCCAGGACGGTTACCGTCCCGGTATCCGGGTCAAAGCCGCCCACGGGCGAGATATGGGGAATATTCAGTTCCCGGACAAAACTGCCCTGGTCAAAATGGGCAATGAGAATGCAGTTGTCCCGGGTGTGAAAATCCTTGAGGTACCGGATCACTTTGTGACGTATCTTACGGCCTTTTCTGCCGGATCCGGCCTGGATGACCTCCACCCGGGCGCCTGGAATCTCATACGCCTCAAGACTGGCACGGACCACCCGGCCGAGAACAGCCAGGGGAAGTCCCCGCCGGCCCTTATGGCCGTCGGGCCCCATGCGTTCCTTCCAGTGCTCCGCCCTGACCTTGTCAAGAATCTCCGCCTGGGTCACGGGCCGTGTCCGTACTCCGGAGACCTTTTCCCTGAGGGTATTGACAACCGACACCACAGAGGCGACAGAGCAGGAGGATTCATGGAATTGTTTGACGTGGTGGCGAAAGAGACCGGCGCTCAAGGTGCTGCCGGACCGTTCACGGAATCCCGGGGTGAAAAATACAGGCTGGTGCCTGCCGAAGCAACCGGTCCGGCTCAGCCAGTGGAATGCATATCTCAGAATAAGGTAGGTCCGGATTGTATACCTGTAAAATGTGGTCATGGGCAGATCTTCCAGTTTCCGGGTATGGGTCAATACTCCAATATCTGCCAGAATCGGAAATTGTCAATACGGTATATCAAAACGGATCATTTGTCGGGAATGGGAAATGATGCGCCGCCCATGTTCAGCATAAGGCCCTGGTCGGTTTCGTCCAGGCACCGGGCCAGCCTGGCCAGGGCATGCTGGTTGAATTTAACCAGGTCGTCCGGGGTCCGGCAGAACAGGCTGTCGTCCCGGGTATGCAGGGTTGACGGGTCCAAAAGGACAGTGTTGCCGGTGTTCAGTACCAGCTCGATGTTATCCTTGATACGGATATCAACCACAAAGAGCGCTGTATCAACAAAAGGGAAGTACACCTTTTCCACAACCTCTCCCAGCATCTGGCTGACAAAATAGCCCTGGCTGTCTTTTTGAATGGAGCGGTTGAAATAGCTGATGATTTTGGGGTGTTCGAAACGGCCGTGTGCATTGTGCCATACCCCGTTTTCATCCATCCGGAACACGGCATTTTCCCTTGGAATCACTTTTACTTTTTTTTCCGTCATGGCACTCTATTCCTAATATTAAGAAGGTATCAGTCATAAAAAAACACTGAAAACTTAAGCGTCATTTGCTGTGCAACCACCCAAGTTAAAAATTGAATCGGAACGGAATTTCGAGAACAGCTATAACGCAAAATTCAGGTGTTCACAAGACCTGATCCGGATTCCCGGGGGCGGTGCCAACAAGGGAATGTCCCGGGCCATGCCGCAAACAGGCCGTTCCCGGGACACCGAAGGATGGTTTTTGTATTCAGATCCTGAACTGGCCGACCATCTGGTTCAATTCTTCGGCCAGTGCGGACAGGCCGCCCGCACTCTGTCTGACCTGGTTGCTCCGGCCGGCCATGTCCTCGGCAGACTGGTTCACATCCGAAATATCCCTTGAAATTTCATCTGCCACCGAAGAGCTTTGGCTGACATTTTCATTGACCTCCTGGATGCCGGATGATGCCTGGCTGATATTTCCGGCGATTTCCCGGGTTGCTGCAGACTGCTCTTCCACGGCTGTGGCAATGGTGGCCACAATTTCATTCACATTTGAAATCACATTGGAAATTTCAGACATGCCTGCCCGGGAAAGGGATGCACTGCCCTGGATATGGTCGATTTTTGCTTTGATATCCATTGAGGCGTCAGAGGTCTGTTTGGCCAGGTCTTTGATCTCATTGGCCACAACGGCAAACCCTTTGCCGGCTTCACCAGCCCTGGCCGCCTCAATGGTGGCGTTCAGGGACAGAAGATTGACCTGTTCGGAAATATCGGTAATGGTTTCCACGACCTTGCCGATGGCCTGGGCAGCGCTGCCCAGTTCATCCATGGTGCCGGAAGATTCTCCGGCTTTGGACACGGCGTTTTCAGATATTGCCCTGGCTTTTTCGGCGCTCCGGGCGATTTCATTGATGGTGGCGTTCATCTCTTCGGCCGAGCTTGCCACCGTGTTCAGATTGATACTGGATTCTTCCATTGCAGCGGAAATAGAGGTCATGTTGGTGGTCATCTCTTCCGTGGCCGTTGCCACGGACCCGGACTTGTCAGAGGTCTGGCCCGCCCCTGCGGACATTTGGTCGGAGATTGTCGACAACTCCGTAGAAGATGAAGACAAGGTGTCCACACCGCCGGAAATATCCCGGATCATATGCTGAAGTTTCTCGATAAAAGAGTTGAACACTGCGGATAGTCTGCCAAGTTCGTCCCCGGTGTTGACTTCCAGCCGGCGGGTCAGGTCCCCCTCTCCCTGGGAAATGTCTGTCAGGCTGTCAATGACCCGGTTGAGCGGCCTGACGATCACCAGGCGGGAAAGGAAAAACACGAGAAGGCCGAGCAGCCCCAGGGAAATGCCTGAAATCAGGATGCTGATATTCCTCATTTTGTAAACCCCTGAAAGCATACGGTCCAGAGGGGCGTTCACGAGTATGGCCCAGTCCGTTCCCGTGGCGCCCACGGTCAGGGGGGTGATGGTGAGGATTGAGGCGTCTTTTGTGGTTTCCAGGGAAAAGTCCAGGTGTGCTGCCTTTTTGCTGCCCAAACTGGTGTTAACGGTATCGGGATAATGTTCCCGGATCATTTTGCCGACGTTTTTCATATCCGGATGTGCGGCAATCATACCGGAGCCGGTTGCCAGGACAGCATAGCCGGTGCCATAAGGGGTAATATCGCCGACAAGATCCGCAATCTGGTCCATGGAAAAATCAACCCCGGCCACCCCGATGGACCGGCCGTTCACAACAATGGGAACACAAACGCTGACCAGCATGACCTGTTTTCCGCCCACCTCATAGGAAAAGGGGTCCATGATCACTTCTTTTTTGGTATCCCTTGCCCGGGTATACCACTCCCCGTCAAGATCAATGCAGGCCTCCAGGTGGACGCCTCCCACCCGGTTCCAATAAGGCACAAAACGGCCTTCCGGCGAATGGCCGGTCGCATTTTTGTAGTTTTCATCCAGGCCGTCAAATGCGTTGGGTTCCCATACGGTCCAGATGCCGAGATAACCGGGATTGTTTTCCAGCATTCCTTCCATCATGGTCAAAAGGGTCTCCCGTCCGACCAACTGGTTTTTGAGCTTCATGTTCTGGGAGGCATAAGCCAGGGACCGGGCCGTGCCAAAGGCATCTTCAATATCCACCCGTATCCTGCTGGCATATTCCCTGGACAAGGCTTCCATTCTCTGGAGCGCCTGGGTCTTTGACAGGCTGGTGGCATTGAGAGTGATAAAACTGACCGTGGAAATAAAGGAAATCAACACCACGGCTCCGATGGAAATCATTAACTTGTGCGTCAGGCCCAGGCCTTTGAACATATTGCTCCCTCCAATATCAATAGGTTGAAAAAACAGGCGATACTAGCAAAATGGGAAGTAAGACGGGTCGTCAATGTAAAATAAAAATATCTGCCGGTTCAGGTAAATGATTTTTCATTATATAGTGAAGTTTGGAGGAATGAAACATTGTTTTATATTAAAAACGTATTAGGCAAATTGCCCATGATTCTTCCGTTCGGGTGCCGGGCGGGTTGACTATGCCACGTGAATATCGCATGCTTAGCCTGATGTTAACACGGGGAAAACAATGCATACTGATCGCGACAGCATCACCGTCATGACCGTCAATCTCAGGTTCGGACTGGCAAAAGACGGAGAAAACAGATGGGAGAACCGGGCCCCCCTGATGGCAGAGATTCTGAACCGGTATCCGGCGGACTTCATAGGGTTCCAGGAGGTGAATCATTTCCAGGCGAAGTTTTTGGAACGCCATCTGCCGGACCACGGCCATATCGGTTGGTATAAAAAGGAAACGCCCTGGTGGCAGAGCAATATGGTCTTTCACCGCCGTTCATGGTCCTGCCTGGGAAACAGCCACCATTTTTTGAGTAAGACGCCGGACCTTCCGTCCAAACTGGATGGTTCCAAATGGCCCCGGCAATGCGTGGCCGGATGGTTTCAACATAAGGACAGGGAAGTGCTGGTGGTCAATACTCACTTTGATTTTGATTCCGGGGTCCAGGTTCGGAGCGCAGACCTGGTGCTTTCCTTTATCGGCCGGTTTCCCGCCGGCCTGCCTGTGATCATTACCGGAGATTTTAACGCCAATCCGGATTCACCTGCATGCGGACGGTTCCTGGCAAACGGATTTACAGAGGTCTTTTCCGGCCGCCATGCAACCACCTATCATGAATTCAACGGCATAGACACCGGCCGCCACATTGACTGGATTTTATTTCGCGGGCCGTTTTACCTCACTGCCGGCCAGGTGGTCATGGATGACTTTTCCGGCCGGTTTCCCTCAGACCATTACCCGGTGCGCTCTGTTTTGGGATGGGATGTCGGAGCGCCCGGCAGCGATGGGGAACAAGGATCATTTTTCCCATGAGCCATGCGCTGCAACTGTTTCATCCCCTGATCCGGGAATGGTTTGCCAAAACCCTGGGCCGTCCTACAGATGTCCAGGCAAAGGCCTGGCCGGCCATTGCCCGGCAGGAACATCTCCTGATCACCGCGCCCACAGGATCGGGAAAAACCCTGACCGCGTTTTTATGGGCTGTGAACCAGTTGGCCACAGGGGCATGGACGGGCGGACAGGTCCGGGTGCTTTATGTATCCCCTCTCAAAGCACTGAACAATGATATCCGCAAAAACCTGGTCCGGCCCCTGGCACAAATCCGGGAGGCCTTCGAAAGCAGTGGCCTGGAATTCCCGGACATCCGGGCATTGACCCGGAGCGGGGACACCCCCCAGAAAGACCGGCGGAAGATGAGCCTCCATCCCCCGGAAATTTTGATCACCACCCCGGAAAGCCTGAACCTGCTGCTCAGTTCCGCATCCGGATGTCAGATCCTCGGGGGGCTCAACACCGTGATCCTGGATGAGATCCATGCCTGTGCCGGAAGTAAACGCGGCGTACACCTGATTACTGCTGTTGACCGCCTGGTACGGCTTTCCGGTGAGTTCCAGCGGATTGCCCTGTCCGCCACCGTTCAGAATCCGGACGCCGTTGCCGGGCTTGTCGGTGGCTATCAATTGTCCGGCAGTGTCCATGCCCCCGCATACACCCCCAGGCCTGTCACCCGGATTTCATCTGATCTCAAAAAACAATACCATCTGAAAATCTGTTTCCCGGACCGGCCTGCACCGGACGACCCGGACACAGATGAGGATTTTTCCGTCTGGGATCTGCTGGCTGAATTTTTTACCCAAAGAATCGAAAAGAACCGGTCCACCCTCTTGTTCACCAATGGCCGGCGGCTGTGTGAGAAGCTGACGTACAAGGTCAACCGGGCTGCCGGACAGCTTCTGGCCTGGTCCCACCACGGGTCCTTGTCCCGGGAACTGCGAAAGGATGTGGAAGAACGGCTACGGGCCGGCGGACTCAAAGCCATTGTGGCCACCAGTTCCCTGGAGATGGGAATCGACATCGGGGAGCTGGATGAAGTGATCATGGTTCAGTCCCCGTTTTCCGTTTCTTCCGCAGTGCAGCGGCTGGGCCGTGCCGGCCACCAGGTCGGGGAAACAAGCCGGGGGCGCCTTTTTCCTTCCCATGTCCAGGACCTGATTCCGTCTGCGGTGCTGGCCCGGGCAATCCGTGAAGGGGATATTGAGCCGTTGACACCGGTGGAAGCCCCCCTGGATGTGCTGGCGCAGATTCTGGTTTCCATGGCCGGCAGGGAGACCTGGGATGTGGATGAACTCTTTGTGTTTATCCGGACCAGTCCGCCTTACCGGAATCTGGGCCGGGAACAATTTGATCTGGTCCTGAACATGCTGGCCGGCACCTATGCCCGCACCAAGATCCGGGATCTCCAGCCCAGAATTTCCTTTGACCGCCTGGACAATACCGTGACGGCGAAAAAGGGGGCAGTGCTGGCCTTGTACATGTCCGGGGGCACCATCCCGGACCGGGGATATTACCAGCTTCGCCACGCCCAGACCAACGCCCGGATCGGTGAGCTGGACGAAGAATATGTATGGGAAGCCAAGGTCGGCCAGATTGCCACCGTGGGCAGCCAGAACTGGAAAATCACCCGGATCACCCACAATGACGTTTTTGCCCTTCCCGCGGGAAACCGGGGGATGGATGCCCCGTTCTGGATCGCCGAGGAACTGAACCGGGACTTCCATTTTTCAGAACGGATGGGGGCGTTCCTGGAAAAGACCGGGCTTGTCCTGGCAAAGGGAAAAAAAGCAGAAGCTGCATTTTTAGAGGAACTAACCGCCACCTACTGCATGGATGAGACCGGTGCCCGGGAACTTCTCCGGTTCTGCCGCAACCAGCAGGAAACCGCAGCCCTCCCCCACCGCCGCCGCCTGGTGCTGGAATACGTCCGGTCGGGACCGGGATCAAGTCCGGGCACGATGCTGGTGATCCACACCCTTTGGGGCGGCCGGGTCAACCGGCCCTATGCCCTGGCCCTGGAAGCGGCCTGGAAGGCGCATTTTAAAGAGCGGCCGGAGATTTTTCCGGGCAATGACGCCATTGTCATCCAGCTTCCTGGGCCGGTTGAGCCGGAAACGTTGCTGTCCCTGGTGACACTGGAAAACCTGGAGCACCTGGTGCGAAAGCAACTGGAGTCTTCCGGTTTTTTCGGGGCCAGGTTCCGGGAGTGTGCAGGCCGGGCGCTTCTGGTCACCCGGAACCGGATCAATCAGCGCATGCCCCTGTGGATGACCCGGCTCCAGTCCCAGAAACTTATGGAAAATATCCTGGCCTTCCCGGATTTCCCCATTCTCCTGGAGACATGGCGCACCTGCCTTTGGGATGAATTTGACATGCCTGCCCTGAGCCGGGTGCTTGACGAACTGTCCAGGGGCGAGATTGCCTGGTCTGAGGTGCATACGGCAACGCCGAGTCCGTTTGCCGCTGCCATGGCCTGGAACCAGATCAATCAGTATATGTACCAGGAGGACCAGCCGGCCTCGGCACCGTCCGGCCTCAAGGAAAATTTGATCCGGGAAGCTCTGTTCACGCCCAATCTGCGGCCGGAAATCCCCAAAGATACTGTCAATGCCTTTGAAATCAAGCGCCAGCGCCTGGCCCCGGGATATGTTCCGGACACGGCCAGGGATCTGGTGGACTGGATCAAGGACCGGGTGGCCCTTCCTCTGGAAGAATGGGACGCCCTGGCCAATGCCCTGGGAAAAGAAAATCTTTCCCGGGATAAAAAGCGGCCGGACCTTAAACACGCACCCGGTCCGGATACCCTTTTGGATGCTGCCGGGGAAAAACTGGTGCAACTGGCACCGGCAGGGAAAGGCACGGTTCTTGTCATTGCCAGGGAACGGATCCATGAGGTCCTGGCAGGATGGTATCACGGCGAAACACGACCGGATATCCGGGATATGTCCGGCACTCCCCTGGAAAACGGGGAAGACACCTCCCCTGGGGATCATGCCGGACCGGACAAGGCGCTGGGGTTTTCCCTGTTTGCCCAGTGGCTCTCCTATTACGGCCCCAGACCACCTGGTTTTTGCGGGTCTGCCCTGGGCATGGGGAAAAATGCACTGGCCCGGTTTATCTCAGACCTGGTTGACACCAAAGCCGCTATTTCCGGCCGGCTGATCCAAAACGGCAGAGACGGCGATATCTGCGATGCCCGGAATTTTGAGATTCTCATCCGTATGCACAGGGCTGCCAGCCGTCCCGGGGATGCGCCTTTGGACCTGAAACTGATGCCCTTGTTCCTGGCCGAATTCCAGGGTCTGACCCGGCCCGGCCGGAAAAGCAACCGGGCCGGAGACACCCTTGATCTTTTGTTTGACACCCTTGAGCAGATGGCCTGTCTGCCATTGCCTGCAGGGCTTTGGGAGGCGGATGTACTGCCTGCCCGGGTGCAGCACTACCACCCTTCTTTCCTGGACAGCCTCATGCAGGAGGGAGAGATCCTCTGGCTGGGACGGGACAAGGAGAAAATCCTGTTCTGTTTTGAGCCGGACCTGGCATTTTTAAAACCGGACACAGGACCGGAAACCGGCTCCGGGGAAAGTGAAAATGATACAAAGGAAGATATGCAGCCAGGTCGTGACCCTGATGTCTGGGCAAACATATTTGCGGGCGATAACAGCAGCCATGATTTTTTTGCGCTTCAGGATCTGACCGGGCAGTCCGGCAACGCATTGGTGGCGCAAATCTGGGACCAGGTATGGCAGGGTCGGCTGTCCAACACCACTTTTATGGCGTTACGAAAAGGCATTGAAAACAGGTTCCGCCTGCCAAAAACCAGGGAGATGGCTGGTGGCCCGGGCAGGCGCGCCGGCCGGGGCAGGTACCGGGGACGGGCCGGCAGGCGGCCGGGAAATCTTGGCGGCAGCGGGTTTTCAAGGACAGAACTTGCCCGGCGCCAAGGCGCCCTTCCCCTGGCAGGCCAGTGGTTCCGGCCGGCTTTCCCGGGACAGGCCCGGGATCTCCTGGATGCCGAAGAACTGAACCGGGACCGGGTCAGAGTCCTGCTGGACCGATACGGTATCCTGTTCCGGGAACTTCTGGCCAGGGAGCTTCCCGGATTCGGATGGGCAAAGGTGTTCAGAACCCTTTACCTGATGGAATTGTCCGGCGAGGTGCTGGCCGGGTCTTTTTTCAACGGTATCCAGGGGCCCCAGTTTATTTCCCACAGTGCTTTTCGAAAGTTAAGGGCAGGGCTGGACAGAGATGCGGTTTACTGGCTCAATGCGGTAGACCCGGCATCGGCCTGCGGCCTGGGGCCTTTGGCCGGACAACTCAAGCTGCCCAAGCGATTACCCGCCACCCACCTGGTTTACAAAGGGCCGGACCTGGTCCTGGTCTCCCGTTCCAGGGCCAGGGAACTGGTCATCCATGTACCTCCTGACGATGAGAATCTGCCCGGATACATGGCGCCCCTGGGCCACATGATGACCCGGACATGCCTGCCAATCACCCATATCGCCGTTCATACCATCAACGGCAAAGATGCCGCTGCCAGCCCTTACAGGGATGTCCTGGACCGCCTGTTTGAAGTGTCTGCCGGACATAAAACCCTGGACCTTTTTCAAAGGAGAGACCATGACCCGGAACCGCAATGAAGAAAATCATTCCAAAGAAGATCCTGAAATCCCTGTTGACAGGATTTCAGAAACCATCGGTATTCTCACCCGCAGGGAGGTTGAAGCCAGGATTCTGATCCCGGTCATCCAAGCCCTGGGTGATGAATTCGGCAGGGACGCCGTCATCCGGACCGTGGGTCGGGCAATTATTAACATTGCCCGGGAGCAGGGCCGTGAACTGGCCCACCGCATGGGAGACAATTCCGCCACTGCTTTTAAAAACGCCCTGGCACTCTGGACCCGTGACAATGCCCTGGAAATGGAGATTAAAACAGCGACCCCCACCAGCCTCTGCTTTGACGTGACCCGGTGCCGGTACGCGGAAATGTACAGGGCGCTTGGCGCTCCGGATCTGGGCACGGTCTTTTCCTGTAACCGGGATGCGGCCCTGATCCGGGGATTCAACCCGGATGCTGTCATGACCCGGACCCGGACCATCATGGATGGGGATGGGGTGTGTGATTTCAAATATATGTTTCCGGAAAAGGGCCGGGAAAAAGATGATCCCGGTGCCCATTGATGAATGGTGATAATCCAATGCTTCTTCCCGGTGACCTGGGCCTGAATCCGGATGTGGCCGGTTTACCGGTCGTGGAAATCCTTCCCGGCCTGGCAGCGGCCCTTGAGAAAGAGAAACGCGCCCTGGTTCAGGCCCCTCCGGGTGCCGGGAAAACCACCCTGGTGCCGCTGGCCCTGATGAACCAGCCCTGGTTGGGAGGTAAAAAGATCGTTATGCTTGAGCCCCGGCGCCTGGCAGCCCGGGCATGTACCGGGCATATGGCAGGTCTTTTGGGGGAACGGCCGGGGCAGACCGTGGGATTCCAGGTCCGTATGGACCGGTGCATCGGTTCCCGGACCCGTATTGAGATCATTACCGAAGGTATACTGACCCGGAGAATCCAGTCTGATCCGGGGCTGGAAGATGTGGGTCTTTTGATTTTTGACGAGTTCCACGAGAGGCATATCCACGGGGATCTCGGCCTGGCCCTGGCCCTTGAGGCGGCGGAAGTGTTTAATCCCGACCTGAGAATCCTGGTCATGTCCGCCACCATGGATATGGATGCCCTGTCCAAAATGATGGGCGGCGCTCCCATGCTATTTTCTCAGGGCCGGACCTGGCCTGTTGACACCTGTTATATGCCGCCGGCAGCAGGAGACGCTTCCGGATTTCGCCGGGGGCGCGATAAAGGGTATGATATTATACCGGCATGTTTCAGGGCCGTTTCCAGGGCATTGAACGATGAAACCGGGGATATCCTGGTGTTCCTGCCCGGTGCCGCCCAGATCCGGGCCATGGCCGAACAGCTCGGGAAAATCGCAGGCAAGGAAAGCGGTGTTGATGTCTATCCCCTGTCCGGCAGCCTGTCCGGCCGGGACCAGGCCGCGGCCATTGCCCCATCCCGCCCCGGACAGCGGAAGATTGTCCTGGCCACGCCCATTGCAGAAACTTCCCTGACCATCCGGGGCGTCCGGGTGGTGGTGGACGCCGGCCTGGCCAGGGTGCCGAAGTTTTCCCCGGGAAGGGGGATGACCCGCCTGGAAACCCTGCCCATATCCAAAGCATCGGCTGACCAGCGGCGGGGCAGGGCCGGGAGAACCGGTCCCGGGGTCTGTTACCGCTTGTGGCCGGAACATGTTCACCAGGGCCTGGTTCCCTTTAACCGTCCGGAGATCCTTTCGGCCGACCTTACGTCCCTGGCCCTTGAGCTGGCCCATTGGGGCGTGGCAGATCCCGGGGATCTCAAATGGCTGGACACCCCTCCCAAGGCTGCCTTTAAAGCAGCGGTCTCTCTGCTTACACAACTGAATGCTCTGGACGGCCGGGGCATGATTACAGACCATGGCCGCCGGATTCTCAGCACCGGGATTCATCCGCGGCTGGCCCATATGGTGATCCGGGCAACAGATCTGGGCCACGGATTTCTTGCCTGTTGCCTGGCAGCCATGGCGGAAGAGCGGGACTTTGTGTTTTCAGGCGGGTCAGAAGGTGCGCATGGCAGTGACCCGGATGTGGCACTGCGGCTTGATATCCTTGCCGGACTTGCAAAGAACAGCTCTTTTGGCAGGCGGATTGATGCCGGACGTACCAAGCGCGTCTTTTCCCGGGCCGTCCATCTGGCCGGCCGGTTTCGTATCCGGTCCAGAT
Organism: Desulfobacter sp.; assembly: GCA_036881925.1. Classification (GTDB taxonomy): domain Bacteria; phylum Desulfobacterota; class Desulfobacteria; order Desulfobacterales; family Desulfobacteraceae; genus Desulfobacter. The sequence goes on along the minus strand of JBAJNJ010000005.1, from coordinate 141,464 downwards.
CCATGGACACGCACCAGGCCGGTCGGATTCTGGCCTTTGCCTGGCCGGAGCGCATTGCAAGGAAACGGCGGAAAGACTCCCTGTCTTATCTTATGGCATCGGGCAGCGGAGCGTTTTTCCGGTCTCCCAATACCGTATCCGGTCATGAGTTTATCGTGGCCGCAGACCTGGACGGCAATCTCAGGAATGCAGGTATTTTCCTGGCCGCTTCTTATGACAGGGCTGATTTTGAAACGGATTTTCCGGATTCTGTTGAAACGGCAGAGGCGGTTTTCTGGGATGAAAAAAACCGGTCGGTCAAAGCCCTGATCCAGCGTTGCTACGGGCGGCTGGTGCTGGAAGAGGAGCCACTGTCCGATCCGGATCCCTTTGCCGTGCAGGCGGCCCTGATATGGGGCATCCGGCAGGCCGGACTGGATATCCTGCCCTGGACCGGTGCGTTGCAGGCGTTCAGGCACCGGGTAGGGTTCCTGAGGCAGCAGGCCGGATTGGATCATAAATTTGATACGCTTCCGGACCTTTCAGACCAGGCCCTGACAGACAGCCTGGAAGACTGGCTCGCCCCTTTCCTGGACAAGATTACGTCTGCTGCCGGGCTCAGGCAGGTGGACCTGGACACTGCCGTAAAACACCTGCTTTCATGGGATCAGCAGCAATTTGTCGACACCCATGCCCCCACCCATGTGATTGTGCCGTCCGGGTCAAAGATTCCTGTCCGGTATGCAGATGAAAACGGTCCTTTGGCATCTCCGGTCCTGGCGGTCCGCCTCCAGGAGATGTTCGGGCTTATGGCCACCCCTGCCATTGCCCGGGGAAAAGTTCCGCTGACCCTTCACTTATTGTCTCCGGCAAGTCGGCCCGTCCAGATTACCCGGGATCTTGAAAATTTTTGGAACAACACCTATGCTGATGTGAAAAAAGACCTGATGGGCAGATATCCCAAACATTACTGGCCGGAAGATCCCCGGGCGGCAGTACCGACCCGGCGGGCAAAACCCCGCAAAAAATAATGAATGTCCGTTGACATACACCGGTGCAGGCGCGTCCCGGGAAAGGAGAAACCAGGATGAATGAGAAAAAAGATATCCAGAGCCAGGAGGACCGGTCCCGACAGTTGCTGGCCGTCCATGTGGAAAAGGCCCGGGTTCTGTTGGACCGGTTTCTGGACAACCACGGGGTGAAGCTGCCGGTATTGGGAAAGGCCATGGAGTCGTTTGCCGGCAATGTGTTTGAACTGCCCGGAGAAGCGGCCTGTAAACCCGGATGCGCCTATTGCTGCCACCTCCGGCTGGGAGTATCCATACCTGAGCTTCTGGTGATTTTTTATGAGCTTGAGGCCCAGTCTACTCCGGAAGGGCTGGCGTATTTTAAAAATAAGATTGCGGACGTTCTTTCCCGGGGCAATACCCTGTCAGAGGCATTCTGGCATGATACCCAGACCCCGTGCCCTTTTCTTGACGACCAGGGCCGCTGCCTGATTTATCCCATCCGCCCTTTTTCCTGCCGGGCCTATCATTCAACAGATGCGGAGGTTTGCAGAAAAGGGTATGAAGAGATGTGCGAGGTGCAGGTGCCTTGCTTTCCCCTGTACCGGGCCACCACGGATATGTATACCTCGGTTTTTATCAAAGTGCTTTCAGACCGGGGGTTTGCCTCTTACCAGGTCGGCTTTGTCAAGGGACTGGGGATGCTGTTTGAGGAACGTTCCCTTTCAGACCAATGGCTTGGGAAACGAGATGTATTTGCGGCGGCAGCGCTTTAACGGGCTAAGCCGGCGGATGTTTGCGGTGCTGTTGCCGGGCAAACTTCCGGATGAGCTGGCCGGCAAGGGTATGCGCGTCCGGGATAAGGGGCAGATCATCATAGGCAAACCAGGCGGCTTCGGCGATTTCTTCGGGATCAATGCGAATTTCCCCGCTTTGATACCGGGCGGTGAACCCGATCATGAGGCTATCCGGAAACGGCCAGGGCTGGCTTCTGACATAACGGACCCGGTCCACCCGGATCCGGGTCTCTTCAAACACCTCCCGCCGCACACAATCCTCAAGGGTCTCTGAAGGAGAGACAAAGCCGGCAAGCACGGAAAACATTTTTTTGTTGGGAAAATTGATCCCCCTGGCCAAGAGGATTTTATCGTCTTTTGTCACTGCCGTGATCATGGCCGGGGAAATCCTGGGATAGGCCGTGTGGTTGCAGGCCGGACATTTGCGGACGTGTTCTCCGGGTACCGGCCGGGTGGGTGTGCCGCACCGGCCGCAGAACCTGGAATTAAGATGAAGATCCAGGATTTGTCTGGCATATCCGGCCATTTCACGGGCCGTATCATCTGCACGAAGAAAAAAGGCCCTGAGATTGAGCCGTGTGTAAAGTGAGGGCAATTCCGGGCCTTTGTGGGCTCCAGGTGCCAGGGTCGCACAATAGCACGGAAGGGCATTGAACGTGCCGAAAAAAAAGCGGTTGCCCCCAAACCGTTTCTCTGCCTCTTTTCTGTCCAGGCATGGCAGGGCGTTGTCCTGGTCCACCAGGATATGTCCTGTATCAAACAGAAAGTATAAGGCGCGGGGCTCTGCCGCTGTTGTTTCCGTCTCTGATGCCGATGCCGTGAATGTCATGCTCCCAGGTATCACAGCCGGGTTGTTTTGTCCATGTACGAAACAGCAGGATGTTCCGGCCGGAGCGGGGGGATGCATCTAATTAAAGATGGAAATTCATGCCAATGGGTGGACCTGTGGCCGTGCCTGTAATATAATTTGTAAAAAATGTCCGGTTTATACTGTTCCGTGATTCCGGGCATTTTTCACACGAAACGGAACTCCGGAATGATCTTGGCGCTTTCACAAGCGGTTTTTAAACAGGACGAATATGGACAGATTTGTAGTGGGATTTGCGTTTTCCAATTGTGACGACCCTGAAAGCCGCAAGGTGCTTCTGGTGAAAAAGCAACGGCCCCAATGGCAAAAAGGACGGCTGAACGGTATTGGCGGAAAAATTGAAGGGAATGAAACACCCTGGGCGGCCATGGACCGGGAAAGCCTTGAAGAGGCCGGTCTTTTTCTGGACTGGCAGTACCGCGGCATTCTCAAAGGAACCAATTTTGACGGCCACCCCTTTGAGTGCCACCTGTTTTACGCTTACAGCAGCAAGGTTGAAGAATTTCGTCAAAGGGAAGACGAATCTCTGGGGCTGTACGATCCCGGAGCACTGTCCGGATACAAGATCGTGGACAGCCTGGATTTTCTGATCCCTTTTGGGTTGTCCGGGGACCAAAAGCCGTTTATGACCCTTATCTATTAAAAGAAAGGCCACCATAAGAACTGAAAAAACGAGGCGGGGTATGCGGATTTTAAAAAATTTGTTCGACAACAACAAGCGATGGGCAGATGAATTGAAGCAGAGGGATCCGGATTTTTTTGCGAAACAGAGTGAACTTCAGAACCCGGATTACCTGTGGATCGGCTGCTCGGACAGCCGGGTGCCGGCCAGTGAAATCATCGGACTGCTGCCGGGTGACCTTTTTGTTCACCGGAATATCGCCAACCTGGTGATCCATACGGATATGAACTGCCTGTCCGTTCTCCAGTATGCGGTTTATGTGCTCCGGGTAAAGCATATCATTGTCTGCGGCCATTACGGTTGCGGCGGTGTCCGGGCCGCCCTGGGCGATGATGAATTCGGCCTCATTGACAACTGGCTGCTTAACATCAGGCATGTTTACGACAGGTACAAGGCTGATTTGGACCGGATCACGGATACCAGGGAAAAGGTCAACCGCATGTGTGAGCTGAACGTGGTTGAACAGGTCAGGAATGTTTGCCAGACTACCATTGTGCAGCGGGCCTGGAAATCGGGGCAGAAACTGGCTGTACACGGCTGGATCTATAATATCGGCGACGGCATGCTCACGGACCTGGATGTCTGTATCGCTTCTCCCGGGGATTTTGCCCGGGTGCCGCTCTTTGGAACGTGAGTTAAGGATATTTCGTAAAAAAATCCGGTGCAGGTTGCCCTGCACCGGATGGTCTAACCCGTATGTTCAAAGGGGATATGGTCAGGTCCCCCCAGGAGGCAAATGGGGTTAGCGGATGGCTTTCATGGCGCCCATGTATCCCCGGAGCGTTGTGCCCACGACTTCAACGGAATGGGAGCGGATGGCGTCATTGACCTGGATGAGGCGGATGTTGTCGCATCCGGTGTCGGCAAGGTCAAGCCCCTTGCCGATGACGTCCGTATCAATTGTTTTCATGAACGCTTCCAGCATGGGAACGGCCTTGTGGGCAAAAAGGTAACACCCGTACTCTGCCGTGTCTGAAATCACCACGTTCATTTCATAAAGTTTTTTCCGGGCAATGAGGTTGGCGATCAGGGGAACCTCATGCAGGGATTCGTAATAGGCGGATTCTTCAATGATTCCGGCGGAAACCATAGTGTCGTATGCCAGCTCTACACCGGCCTTGACCATGGCCACCATCAGGATGCCGTTGTCAAAATACTCCTGCTCCGGGATATCCTGGTCCTGGGAATTTGAACGTTCAAAAGCGGTTTCCGCAGTTTCGGCCCGCCATTTGAGCAGGTTGGCATCGTCATTGGCCCAGTCTTCCATCATGGTTTTTGAAAAGTGGCCGGTCATGATGTCGTCCATGTGTTTGTTGAACAGGGGCGTCATGATTTCTCTGAGTTGTTCGCTCAGCTCGTAAGCCTTGATTTTGGCCGGGTTGGAAAGGCGGTCCATCATATTGGTGATGCCCCCGTGCTTCAGGGCTTCGGTAATGGTTTCCCAGCCGTACTGGACCAGTTTGGATGCATAGCCCGCGTCAATGCCCTGTTCAATCATCTTGTCGTAGCAAAGCAGGGAGCCCATCTGCAGGACGCCGCAGAGGATAGTCTGCTCACCCATGAGATCGGATTTGACCTCAGCCACAAAAGAAGACTGGAGCACACCGGCCTTGTGCCCGCCGGTGCCGGCGGCATAGGCTTTGGCCAGTTCCAGGCCTTCGCCCCGGGGATCGTTTTCCCGGTGAACGGCGATAAGGGTGGGAACCCCGAACCCCCGCTTATACTCTTCGCGGACCTCGGTACCCGGTGATTTGGGCGCCACCATAATGACAGTCAAATCTTCCCTGACCTGCATGCCTTCCTCAACAATATTAAAACCGTGGGAGTAGGAAAGGCAGGCATCTTTTTTCATCAGGGGCATGACAGACTCAATCACATTGGTATGCTGCTTGTCCGGGGTCAGGTTAATGACCAGGTCCGCCGTGGGCAGCATCTTTTGATAGGTATCCACGGCAAAGCCGTGTTCCGTGGCATTTTTCCATGACTGGCGCTGCTCGGTAATGGCAGCTTCCCTGAGGGTATAGGAAACATCCAGGCCGGAATCCCGCAGGTTGAGGCCCTGATGAAGGCCCTGGGCACCGCATCCCACGATAACTATTTTTTTGCCTTTGAGTGCGTCGACCCCGTTGAATTCGGACGGGTCCATGAAACGGCACTGGGAGAGTTCTTCCAGTTGCAGCCTTAAAGGAAGTGTATTGAAATAATTGGTGCCCATGGTCATTCTCCTTAAATAATTAAGATCAGTAAATTTATGTTGGGAATCAACATGGCGTAAAATTGTTGTTGCGTCAAATGAATCATTTGCAATGATGTGTTGCAAAAAATGAAATATAAAATTAAAATTACAGGCAATATTCATAAACGACTGGAGAATACATGGAGATTCGAACCCTGGAATTGTTCCGTCACCTGAGCGGTTCCCTTCATTTTGCCCGGACCAGCCGGGCCTGCCATATTACCCCGTCCGCACTGACCCGGGTCATCCAGCGGCTGGAAAACGAGGTGGGTGAGCAATTGTTTGTCCGGGACAACCGGTCCGTGGAACTGACATATGCCGGATTTGCCTTTAAAAAATATGCCGAGGATGTGCTTTTGCGCTGGGACCGCCTCCAGGGAGAGTTGTCAGAAGAAGAAATCCTCCGGGGAGAATTGTCCGTGTATTGCTCGGTAACGGCAGCCTACAGCATTCTGCCGGATATGATCACCCGCTACCGGGCCGTGCACCCCAGAGTCCAGGTGAGGCTGGAAACCGGTGATCCGGCCCGGGCCCTGGGCCGGTTGAAAAACCGGGATGCGGATGTGGTCATTGCCGCCCTGCCCGAAAAAGAACTGAAGCAGATCGAAGTGCTGAACATGGCCACAAGCCCCCTGGTTTTTATTGCGTCAAAACGGTATCCGGATGTGGTGGTCCGGCACGGGGGCCGGATTGACTGGGCAGAAACACCTATGATCCTGGCAGATACCGGGCTGAGCCGTGAACGCCTGGATCATTGGTTTGCCAGGAACCAGGTGGTTCCCAACATATACTCCCGGGTGGCAGGGCATGAGGCCATTATCGCCCTGGTCAACCTGGGATGCGGCATGGGGCTGGTGCCAAAGCTTGTGCTGGAGAAAAGTCCCCTGGCCGGAGATATCCGCATCCTGAAAGGGATGCCCGAGCTGCCGCCTTATGAGATCGGGCTCTGCGCCCGGAAAAACAACCTGGCAAATCCCAGGATCCGGGCCTTGTGGGAAATCGCATCTCCAAGGGCCTCGGCAACCTGACGTTTCGCTTGATTTCTTTCTTATTTTTCAGCGCCTGTCGTAAATATTTTGTTGGAATAACGTCCTCAAAATATATCCATTCCGATCGGTGAATTTCGTGTCTACTTTTCTCATTTTCTCCAAAAAAAGTAAAAATCAGAGTATTCCGTATTGATTTGCCAGTGTTGCTGTAGTAAACATTGTTCTGTTTTTTACCGACGTTTTAATCGTCATTAATTTGTACCTAAGGTGTTTTTAGGAGAAGAAGTATGAAGAAGTTCGTAGGAATTATTGCTTTATTTTGTATGCTGATCGTGAATCCTGTTTTCGCAGCCGAGAACAACATGTCCGACAAAAAGACAACCAAGTGGTTTGTCGGAGCCGGGTATCTGAAAAGTGATGCAGATACCGGAATTGGTAGTTTAACCGGTACGGCATCCCTAGATGAAGAAGACAATGGGTTTAAGATTTTTGCCGGATATCAATTGAATCCATATGTGGGGTTTGAAATCGCTTATGCAGATTTGGGAACAGTATCCTTGACGGGTAATACCGGTGATACTTTTGTACTGGATGGTACTTCGTACAGTTTTCTTGCAGATGATGTGACATTGGACGTTGAAACCTGGACAATTGATCTGGGTGCAACCTTTTCTCTGCCTTTGGACAAAGCCACAGGTAAAGAGTACATGAAGTATTTGACTCCGTTTGCCAAAATCGGTGGATTTTACTGGGACCAGGATGCGAGTGCGACAGGTTCTGGGTTGAATCGCACCACTACATCTGAAGATGGGTTTGATATTTATTTTGGCGGCGGGCTGAGCATTAATATCCATAAAAACTTCGCGATCACCGGTGAATGGCTGCGTTATAACGGCGATGACGATATTGATACCTATGGTGTTAACCTGGTAATCAAGTTCTAAATTCATTCCAGGTTCAGATCGTTAGTTATCTAAGGGGTTGGTTTTCCAGCCCCTTTTTTTATTGGTCATGACTTGAGTTCTGTTCTGATGTGGGGTATTTTTCATTGGAATACAAAGACATTCACAAGGAGACATTATGGGAAGAGAAACCGTTCTGTTTAAAAGCGAGGAAAAGAAAAGCGCGGCTGATATCGCCCAAACCCTGAGGCTGATCGCCGATAAAGTTGACGCAGGGACCATGACTCTTAAACAGGGCGCCAGCGATGTCCAGGTGGACTTCCCCGGCACCATGACCCTGGAGCTCAAGGTTGAGGAAGAACAGGGCAAGCACCGGCTGAAAAAATCCTTTGAGATCGAACTGGAATGGGTGCCCGGAGAAGCGGCTGGTGATACCGGCGGCGCAACCATCCTCTGATATAATTTCAACATCACAGGGAACCGGAGTTTCCGTTCCCTGTGATGCGTTTCAACTTAACTGCCTGCTTCGGCCATTTCCCTGGCCCGGACAAACGCCCTGACCGATGCGTCAATATCCCCATCCGTGGTGACCCAGGAACAGACGGAAATACGGATGGCGGCCTTACCTTGCCAAATAGAGCTGCTGCACCAGCATGTGCCGTCTTCCTGGAGATGGACCAGAATGGCTTTTGTGATGTTTTCATCCGGGCAGGAGACAAGTACCTGGTTGAACACGACGTCATTGTGAAGGATGAACCCTTTTTCCTCCAATTGCCGGCCCATATTTTGGGCCCTGGCGCAAAGCCGGTCCACAAGCGCCTGGATTCCGGATTTTCCAAGAAATTTCATGGTGGCCCAAAGCTCGACTCCCCGGGCTCTTCTGGACATTTCCGGGGTATAAAGCATGGGATCCCGCCGGTCTCCGTAAATAATATAGTCTCCGCTGTTCTGAAGTGCGGACACGAGTGCGTCGGAATGGCGGCAGAGAATAATACCGCAGTCATAGGGCGTATTCAGGGTCTTATGGGCATCCACGGACCAGGAATCCGCCTTTTCCAGTCCCCGGGTCAGATGGGAACAGTTTGACGATCCTGCAGCCCATAAACCAAAGGCTCCGTCCACATGAACCCAGGCATCTTTTGCCTGTTCGCAGATATCGTCAAGACGATCAAATGCACCGGTGTTTACATTCCCGGCCTGGGCAATGACCATGCAGGTTTTGTCTATTTCCGGCAGAAGATCCGCCCGCATCCGTCCCTGGCTGTCACATGGGATCTGCTCCAGATCATCCATGCCAAAACCGATGAGTGAAAGCGCCTTGAACACTGTGGAATGGGCTTGCTCCCCGAGAATGACCCTGGGTTTGGGGGCGTTGAACAGCCCTTTGGATCGTACATCCCATCCCATGCGCGATAAGATTTGGTTCCTGGCTGCTGCCAGTCCGCAGAGTGTAGCAGCAGAGGTGCCGCTGACAAATCCGGCAACGGTTTCTTTGGGAAGGCCGAACAGCTCTTTGAGCCATGCCTCGCAGACCTGCTCAAGGCGGGCGGCCGCAGGAGACATGACATTCAGGGCTGCATTCTGGTCCCAGATATCTGCCAGCCACCTGGCGGCCAGGGCAACGGGAAACGAAGACCCGTTCACAAACCCGAAATACCGCCCCCCGGATTGTGCCACGGTTGCCGGAGAACCATGGGTGTGAAGGGTTTCCAGGATTTCTTCGCCAACACCGGGCTCCCGGGGCAGGGGCTCGTCAAATACATCAAGCCCTTCCACTGCATCCGGATGCGGAAAAACAGGTCTGGCAGGCGCTTTGCCGTCATTTTCAGTGCCATGGATTTGGGCCATGTAGTCAAACGCATGGTCCCTGGCCTGGTCAAAAAGTGTTTTATTTTGAAACTGGTGCCGGGCGGTGTCAAACAAATCTGTAAATCTCGTCATCTTATGCTCCTCCATAAGAAAATTTTGGGTATCCGAACGATTTTTATAGTTTAATCCAATTGAAAATAGATAACAGCCACAGATGATATAAAATATTTGCATAACAGATCTTCAAATATTTTCAAATTTTATTTAACCTCCTGTAAAATATCATCTTTTTTCGATATGCCGTCATTGACATAGCGAAGTCCTTATGATACCCAGGCTCTATTTGATGCTGATTTCAGGAATTATCCTGACCATAAGGAGACTGATATGCCGTTTCTCACCATGAATGACCAGAAAGTAGAGTTCCAGTCCGGGCAAACCCTTTTGGAGGTTTGTGACAGCCTTTCCATAGCAATACCGACCCTGTGTCATCTGAAAGGAACAACCCCCACGGGTGTCTGCGGGGTCTGTCTGGTGGCGGACCGTGACGCCGGAATGATCCGGGCGTGTGATACCCCGGCCGTAAACGGCATGAAGATCAGGACGGATGGATTTGATGTGAGGACGGCCCGGAAAAAAGCGGTTGAAGCTTTAGTGTCCACAGGCAACCACAACTGCGGCGTGGCAGGAGGTATGAGATCCGGATTTACGGATTTCCAGATGGATGCCAGGGATATGGATACGGAAGCATCCTTTGACCTGTGTCCGGTGTGGGGAGACTGCCGCCTCCAGGATCTGGTCTATGAGTACCAGGCCCAGGCCGGGAGTTTTGACAGTGCCTGGAAAAATGAGGTGCCGGATGTGGCAAACCCCATGATCATCCGGGATTTTTCAAGGTGCATCGGCTGCGGCCGGTGTGTCAAGGCCTGCAATGAAGTCCAGGTGAACCGCGCCATTGATATGGACCGGAACAACGGCAGGGAGGTGGTCACCACCCTGAAGGGGGAGAACCTTACGGATTCGGACTGCGTGTTCTGCGGGGAATGCATCCAGGCCTGCCCGGTGGGCGCGCTTGTGGAGAAAAAGGCCCGGGACCTTTGGCGGCCCTGGGAAGTGGAAAAGGTCAGGACCACATGTCCCTACTGCGGGGTGGGCTGCCAGCAGGAACTGCACGTAAAGGACGGGAAAATCGTCCGGGTGACCGGTGTTGAAGACGGGGCGCCGAACAAGGGGCGGCTTTGTGTGAAAGGGCGGTTCGGCTATGACTTCATCTATTCGGATGAGCGGATTAAAATGCCGGTGATACGGGAGAACGGAGAATTCAGGGAAGTGTCCTGGGACCATGCCCTTGATTATACTGCGGACCGGCTCAAACAGATCATCAGGGAGTCCGGACCGGATGCCGTGGCCGGGGTCAGCTGCGCCAGGAGCATCAACGAAGATTCCTACCAGATGCAGAAGCTGTTCCGGTCGGTGTTTAAAACGAACAATATCGACCATTGCGCCCGCACTTGACATGCACCGACGGTCGCAGGTCTTGCGGCATCATTCGGTTCCGGCGCCATGACCAACTCCTTTGGGGAGTTTTCAAAGGCAAAAATGTTTTTCGTGATCGGCTCAAACATGTCCGAAGCCCATCCTGTGGCTGCCACATTTGTAAAAAACGCCGTGGAAAGCGGCGCTTCCCTGATTGTGGCAGATCCCAGGCGGCACAAACTGGCCGAGTTCGCCGATATCCACCTGGGCTTGCACGTGGGATCGGATATCGCCCTGCTTAACGGCATCATGCATGTGCTGATCAGGGAAGAACGGTATGACAAAGCATTCATTGAAAATCATACCGAGGATTTTGATAAGCTCAAAACCGTTGTGGAGGCCTATCCTCCTGAGCGGGCCGGAGAAATCAGCGGTATCGATCCGGATACCATCGTGGAAACAGCCCGGCTTCTGGCCAGTGTAAAGCCGGTCATGCTCTGCTACACCCTGGGCATCACCGAGCACACCTGCGGACGGAACAATGTCGTCACCATTGCCAACCTCCAGATGCTCCTGGGCAACATGGGCATGGAATGCGGCGGGGTAAATCCCCTGCGGGGACAGAACAACGTCCAGGGGGCCTGTGATATGGGCGCACTTCCCAATGTCTATCCGGGATACCAGGCCGTTATCGATCCCAAGGCCAGGGAAAAATTCGAGCAATTCTGGGGCGTGGACCACCTGCCGGAAAAGAACGGGCTGATGATCCCCCAGATGATGGAAGGACTGGAAGAGAAAAACGTCAGAGCCTTTTATATTTTCGGTGAAAACCTGGCCAATACCGAGCCGGACATCACAAAGGTGGAAAAGGAACTGGCATCTGCCGAGTTTCTGATCTGCCAGGATATCTTTTTCAACGAAACCACACGATTTGCAGATGTGGTGTTCCCGGCTGCGGCCTGGAGCGAAAATAACGGCACCTTTACCAATTCCGAGCGCCGGGTGAACCGGGTCCGGGCCGTGAGTGCGCCTCCGGGCGAGGCCAGGCCCAACTGGTGGATCTTCAGGGAGCTGGCCAAACGGTTCGGTGCGGAATGGGAAGCGACCAGTGCCCGGGAAATCTGGGACAATGAGATTTCCGTCCTGGCCCCTAGCCTGGGCGGCATCAAGTACCATCGCATCGAAGGGGACGGCCTCCAGTGGCCTTGCCCCAGTGAAGACCATCCGGGAACGGGATTCCTGCACAACCAGGGTGCTTTTACCCGGGGAAAAGGCCAGTTCCTGCCCGCAGAGTGGACCCCGCCCGCTGAAGTGCCGGACGAGGAGTATCCGTTTGTTCTGAGTACGGGCCGCAGACTTTACCACTACCATACCCGGACCCAGACCGGCCGGTGCAAGGGGCTGAATGATCTGCTTTCGGAAGAAACCGCAGACATTTCTCCGGCAGATGCCGTTGGCCTTGATATTGCCCACGGGGAGTATATCCATGTGAGTTCCAGGCGGGGAAAAGTCCGGGTCCGGGCCAATGTCACCCAGGAGGTGCCCAAAGGGATGGTATGGATGGCGTTCCACTTCAGGGAAAACAATGCCAACTGGCTGGCTAACCCGGCCTTTGATCCCGTGACCCTGACCGCGGAATACAAGGCCTGTGCCGTGAAAATTGAAAAGCAGGCCTGAGGCTACGGCCGGGCCGGGCATGAATAATGACTTGACTTTTTCGTCCCTATTTTGAATATAGGTAGTTCACTTCCAGGTGCCGGAAACGGCCGAACAGGGAACCCTGTGAAATTCAGGGACGGACCCGCCGCTGTAATTGGGGACAGGAACCGCATAAACCACTGTGGCATATGCCATGGGAAGGGGCGGTTCATTTGGATGATCCAAGAGTCAGAAGACCTGCCTGGGCAAGTGGATTGTTCCCCGTGGTAAAGGGACAATCACCAGATCTTGGAGAAAAAAAGGGTATCCCCGGATCGATGACCTGTCGATCCGGGGTTTTTTATTGGGCTGCCGGGTCACACAACCAGCGTTTAAACAAAACGGTTGCACAGAAAGGAATGACACATGACCCGGTTTTTTATCTGTTTCCATCCCCGGCATATCCGGTTAAACACCCTTATCCCGGCCTGGCTCCTGGCGGCGGCCATTATCATTGCCGCCATACCCTCAACTGCCGCCCAGCACCAGGTCCGGCTCACGGACAGCCAGGGCACCTCCCTTGAATTCTCCGAGCTGCCTTCCCGGATTGTAAGTCTTGTGCCGTCGGCCGCTGAAATCCTGGTCCGTATCGGTGCAGGAGGCGTGCTTGTGGGCACCACCTACCACGACACCTCATTAAACGGGTCTGAAAAAAGAACTCTTGTCGGGGGATTTTTCAACCCCTCCCTGGCCCGGGTCATGTCCCTGGACCCCGACCTGGTGATCGCATCACCCATCCACAGGGAGATGATCCCGGCCCTCAGAGCCGCTGACATCCCGGTATTTGTGTATGAAACAAAGAGGCTTGACCAGGCCTGGGAACTTATGGCGGCCATGGGAACGCTTTCCGGCATGGACACTGCTGCTGAAAAACTTGTCAGTGAAAACAGGGGTATGCTGGCCCATGTCCGGGCAAAGCTGGATAAGGCAGGCGCCGACCCCAAACGGGTGATCCGCCTCATGGGGCGGGACCGGATCATGACCCCGGGCAATACCTCGTTCCAGAATGAGATGATTCGCGCGGCCGGCGGGATTTCTCCGGATTTCGGAAAACCAGGGCCGGTGGTTGAGGTCAGCCTGGACGAATGGAAAACCTTCAACCCCGAAGTGATTTACGGATGCTATGCGGACCGTCCCGTGGCTGACCTGTTTTTCTCACAACCGGGATGGAAAGATGTGGATGCCGTAAAAAATCAACAGATCCACTACCTGCCATGCGACTTGACCTGCAGGGCCTCGGCCAGGACCGGCGATTTTGTGGCCGGCCTGGCCTCCATGATTTATACGGACGCGTTTGCAGACCCGGACAATTTTATCCATGCCACGGCCGGGATCAGCCGTAAGCCCCTGGGCGTTGATCTGGATTACGTGGAAAAAGCCGGGATTGTCTCGTCCCATGTGTTTGATTTTGTAAATAAAACCCTGGTGGTGGATCTCAAGGAACCCATGACCGTAGTCTCCACACTGGAAGGCCGCCGGGACGGCATCACCACCGTGGGCAACCATTATTCACCCCCCCCGACCTGGATGCCCGGCCATCTCATGGGGATTGACCATATCCGAAATGCCGTGCTCACCGCCATTGAACGGAAGCGGGACACTACTTCTTTTCTCATGACCGGTGCTGACATGGATCACTTGTCCGTTCAAACCCGCAGATACAAGGACATGGAAGTCACGGCCCTGGTCACGGCAGGGGTGACCTCCAATGCCGTTCGCATGGGGTCGGATACCGGTGGGTTTTACGAGCCCGGAGAGCCGTCAAAATCCCACAAGCCCGGCACCATCAACATCATCATCATGACCAATATGCAATTGTCCGACCGGGCCATGACCCGGGCCATTATTTCCGCCACCGAGGCCAAAAGCGCAGTAATCCAGGATTTTGACATCCGGTCCTCTTACACCCCGGCCGCCCATATGGCCACAGGCACAGGCACGGACAATATCCTGGTGGTCCGGGGAACAGGCCGGCCCATTAAAAATGCTGGCGGCCATTCCAAAATGGGAGAACTCATTGCCCGGGCCGTGTATGCCGGGGTCAGGGAAGCCATGGCCGGACAAAACGGCATTGTCCCGGGCCGCCACGTGGTCCAGCGGCTCAAAGAACGGAAGATCAGCATCTACCAGCTCACCTCCGGAGCCCAATGCGGCTGCCAGGAGAAAAAAGGGGAATTCTCCGCCATGGTCGAACATCTCCTGCTCAACCCAATGTACAGTGGATTCCTGGAATCTGCCCTGGCCCTGAGTGACGCCCATGAACAAGGCCTGGTCCGGGATCTTTCCGGGTTTGATGCCTGGTGCGGCAGGATCGCCGGGAAGATTGCCGGCCATCCCGTGGATAAAGTGGAATCCCTGGTCACAGACGACACCGTTCCCGTGGTGATCCGGAAAGCATTGGATGCTGTCATGACAGGTGCCCGCATCAGGACCGGTGAAGGAGAATAATGCCATGATACCCTGCAATACCCGTCTGCCCGGACAGGCCATACTGGCAACCACCCTTTTGGGATGTGTTCTCCTGGCCTTGTCTGCCCTGCCGGCCCTGGCAGAGGAACATCAGGTCCCGGAAAACGCCCCAAGCACCCGGGTAGTATCCCTTTCCCCCATTATCACCGAAACCATTTACCTGCTTGGCGCCCAGGATGCCCTCCTGGCCAATACCCAATACTGCAACGTGCCGCCCCAGGCCGCGGAAAAGGAAAAGATCGGTTCGGTCACCCAGGTGAATGTGGAGAAAATTGTCAGCCTTTCCCCGGACCTGGTCATTACCTCGGCCCTGACCCGGGAAAAGCAGATCCGCATCCTGAGGAACCAGGGCCTCCGGGTCATGGAAATCAAAAATCCCAAAACCTTTGCCCAGATGTGCGACATCACCCTGGCAATCGGCCGGGCCCTGGGAAAAGAGGCGGAAGCCCAAAAGATCGTGGCCCGGGCCGGCCGGGAGGTTGCGCAAATCCGGGACCGGGTCGCGGGCCTGGCCCCGAGACGGGTTTTTATCCAGATCGGCCTCAAACCCCTGCACACCGTGAACAAGGATCTGTTTATCAATGCCTACATCGACATGTCCAATGCTGTGAATATTGCCGAAGATGCCCCGTCAGGGATTTACAGCCGGGAAAAGGTCCTCCAGGAAAATCCCGATGTCATCCTGGTGGCCACCATGGGCACCTCCAAAAAAGCAGGCCGCATGGAAAAAGACCGGTGGGCCCGGTTTGGATCGCTCAGGGCCTCGGTCAATAATGAAATCCATGTCCTGGACCCGGAGACCATCTGCAGTCCCACGCCATTGAGTTTTGCCAAAGGACTGGCTGAAGTGGCCGCCCTGATCCACCCCGGAGCCGGTATCCGTGACTAAGGGGCCTGCCATCTGGGGCATGACCCTGGCCGTACTGGCCCTGCTTCTGGCATTTGCCGCAGGCCTGTCCCTATCCGTGGGCAGCGCGGATATCCGTATCCTTGACATCCCCGGGATACTGGCCCGGGGGCAGGAGACCACGGCTTATGGTATTCTCACAGGCATCCGCCTGCCCCGGATGATCCTGGGCCTTGCCATTGGGGGCGCCCTTGCCCTTGCTGGCACTCTGCTCCAGGCCATGTTCAAGAATCCCCTGGTGGAACCCTATACCCTGGGCATTTCCGGCGGAGCATCCCTGGGGATCTGCATCAACATCCTGTTCAAGGTATACGCCCATATCGGGATCATTGCCTACCCCCTGTCCGGCTTTGCAGGGGCCAGCCTGGTGATTTTCCTGGTCTACGGCCTGAACCGGCGGAACCGGCATATCCGCTCCAACCGCATGCTGTTGACCGGCGTCATGATCTCTTATGTGGCCTCATCCCTGGTCATGCTTCTCATGGCCCTGGCCGAAACCGACGACCTCCAGAACATTGTGCTCTGGATCATGGGCTCCCTGGATGAACCGGACATCGCCCTGATCCGCCTGGCCCTGATCGGTTCCCTGGCCGGGCTGGCCCTTTCCTACCTGTTTTGCCTTGACCTTAACGGTCTGCTCCTGGGGGAGGAAGAAGCAGCCGGTCTTGGGGTAAACACCGGCCGGACCAAAAAATGGGTATTTTTCATAGCCTCTTTTCTCACGGGGCTGTCCGTTTCCGTGGCCGGCATCATCATGTTTGCAGGACTGATCGTTCCCCATTTCATGCGCATGATCACAGGACCGGACCACCGTATCCTCCTGGTGGCCTCATGGCTGGCCGGCGCCGTATTCCTCATGCTCTGCGATGTTCTGGCCCGGACCGTTATCGCTCCACTGGAGCTGCCCGTGGGGGTGATCACCGGGATCATCGGCGGGGTGATTTTCATCTGGGCAATTTCCCGGAAAACAGGTGATATATGAGCGGGCCTGTCCTGGAAATTGACGGGCTGACCCTGGCCTACGGCACCCGGACCATATTAAAGGACGTGTCATTCAAGGTTCTGCCCGGGCAGGTGTTCAGTATTATCGGACCCAACGGGGCCGGAAAAACAAGTCTGGTACGGGCGGTCTCCCGGCAGCTTGCCCCAATGTCCGGCAGCATCCGGCTCAAAGGGCAGGACATCAGCGCCATGGACAATAATTGCCTGGCCCGCCAGATGGCCGTGGTCCGCCAGACCGTGGATCCGGTTCCCATGGCGGTTGAGGCATATGTGCTTTTGGGGCGGCTGCCCTTTTTCAACCGGTTCCAGTTTTTCGAAACCCAAAAGGACAGGGATCTGGCTGCCTCATATATGGATGTCACCGGAATCAAAGATCTGGCAGGCATGTCCATGGACAGGATCTCAGGGGGAGAGCGCCAACTGGCAGCCGTGGCCCGGGCCCTGACCCAGGAGCCCGACCTCCTGGTCCTTGACGAGCCTACAGCCCACCTGGACATCACCCACCAGGCCAAAATACTGGATCTTGTCCGCCGCCTGCGCCAGACCATGGGGCTGACCGTGCTCATGGTGATCCACGACCTGAATCTGGCTGCCGAATATTCCGACTGCCTGGCCCTGATCGATAAAACCACCCGCACCATCCATGCAATGGGCACCCCGGACCAGGTCCTGACCCGGGAGAATATCGAACAGGTCTACCGCACTCAGGTCCAGGTGGAGAAAAACCCGGTGTCCGGCAGGCCTTGTGTTTTTCTGAGAACGGGCGGGGGATACAAGGAGAGAATATGAAACACATCGAACATGGGTCAAAAACCTACTGGTTCCCGGCAAAAACTTACGGTGTCGGATGGGGGCTGCCATGCGCCTGGCAGGGCTGGGTGGCCCTCATCCTTTATCTGGGAGGAAACGGCCTGGGTCTTTATTATTTTTCCAGGGAAAACCGGGTGGTTTCTTTTCTTGTGCTCTTTTTTGTCCTGAACCTGCTTTTCATTTTCATCTGCTGGTTCAAGGGAGAACCCATAAAATGGCGCTGGGGAAAAGACAACAGGGATGCCTGAATCCTTCTCCTCTTATTCCACCACCCCGATCTCCACTGCTTTTTCATTGTAAAAGGTGATGACATCCATGAGCCCGGACAGGGCTTCCTCTTCCTGGGTCACGCACTGGAAAAGCTGGTGGACCGCAGGCCGTCGTTTGGACACCACCTGCTCTTTTTTTACATCCAGCCAGTGTTTAACCACTGCCTTGAGAATCCCGAGGCCGGCCAGCCGCTCAAGTATGAGCTTCCCGCCCTTATCCAGAAATGTGGGGTTGTCGGTTTTCCGGTCCTGTTTCAGGGCCATGTAAGTCTTCCGGGTACTCATGAGAATTTTTCCATAGTCTTTGAGGCCGTCGTCAATGGTCTTGGTCAGTTTGGTCCGCATACCCCGGATGGAACTGGCGGCTTTCCATTCTTCCAGGGTGATCATCTGGCGGGTATAGGTGCAGGGAATCACGCCTTTGGTAAAGGCTTTTTTGGCGAACATCTCCCGGTTGAACATGGTGTGGGACATGGGCTGGTGGTCCAGATGGCGGAACTGGGCAACCTCTGTGTGGAATTTGCGCAACGCTGTTACTGGGTCCTGGTGCCGGGTTGTTACGGAGGTGAGCCGGGACTTGTCAAAATTCCGGATATCCGACATTAAAAGGCTTCTCTGGTCCAGGTGCTTTTCCTGTGTCACATGCTTGAGTGTGGATTTGTCAAAATTCCGGATGTCTGACATCAGGGCCCGCCAGTTCCGGGTCACCACATGGTTAAGGGTGGATTTATCAAATTTTTCTATGGATCTGAGGTAAACCCGCCGCCTGATCTGGTGAAGCATACGGATACGGACCAGGGGATCGGTTTCCCGGGTTTTGACCGGGGTCAGGCTGAGGCGCTGGACTGCAGAGTCCTTCATGACCCGGGTTTCCTTGACCACTTCCCCTTTGCCGATGCCCACCACGGTCATTCTGGAATCTTCCATGAGCCGTGCTGCTTCTTCCTTGATGGTGCCGAGCTTTTTGGTAATCTCGTATTCAAGCTGCTGGGTGTAGCCTTCGGTTCCCCAGGAGGAAAAACTCTGCCGGACCAGGCCGCTGAAGGCGGAGTACTGGAACCCTGCCTTTTCCGGGCAGAACAGGTAGCAGCCCAGCAGGGGGCAGGCTTCGAAAATGCCCAGGTGGGTGATGCCTTTGGCCAAGAGGGAGTTGGCATAGTTCATCTCTTTGATATCCCGGACCAGGGTTACGATGGACTGGACCAGGTTGGCCACAGCCGTGGCCGTGCCCACCACAGCCCCGCTGATGGTGCCGCCGTCGAGAACTGCGGTGCTGACGCTGGAGGCAAAGCTGGCCGTGGCAGTGGTGGCTTCCTTGATCAGAATGGTCCGCTCCCGCTTGAGCAGCCTGACAATGGCTTCCAGGGCGGCCGCCGGGTCTTTGGCATTGATGATATCGCTCTTTTTGTTGACGTCCCGGATTTTATACTGTTTCTGGGCCACATCGGTCCAGGCCTTGACCATTTCCGCGCCTGCCTTGAGCTGGGCATAAATGGGGATCATGCCTTCAATGATGTTTTCGGCCATGTCCTTGTAAGACTCTTCCCCCACAAATTGCATGACCGTACACAATTCCCCACCGAAAAGACCTCCCACATCTTCGCTGATGGTGCCTTTAAGGGTTTCCAGGGCCTTGCCTGTGGGCAGGGAAAGATCTTTACCGGTCAATTCCTCCAGGTTGCTTTTCAACTCATCTGCATTTTCCTGGATTTCCTCGGCTGTATCCTCAAATGTTTTGGCTTTGAGCACCACCCGGGCACCCAGGAAAACCATGCGGTTGAGCTTGATCTGCTCGCTTTCCATGAAGTCAATGGCTTCCTGGAGTTCCTTGTCAATAAATACGAACGGGGTATGGGAAAGGGTTTCGGAAATCTGCCGTCCCAACTGGGACACGGCGCCGTACTGGTTCCTGAGGGATTTTTTAAATCGGTTTTCCCCGGCTTTTTTGCACCAGGCCTTAAAAGCGCTGTCCAGGCTTTTAAGGGCTTTTTCACTCCCTTTTTCCTTGTGAAAGTTTTCCAGGGCCTTGTCCAGCCGTTTGAGCTCCTTGCTCCTGACCTTGGTCAGACCGCCTTTGGTCAGCTCCATCCAGGTGCTGTGGCGCATGATCGGTGTTTTTTTCCTGACATAAATTACTTTGGTCATTTGGCAACCCCTTTTGTTTGTAAGGTTCGGCAGGTGCGGTGGCGTCCGGCCAATGTATTGTCAAACAATCCGGCACAGACAAGGTATATGGTTTTGAAGATAAACCTTTTAAAGGCCATGTGCAAGGTACCGGCCAAAATGATGCGGGAGGGCTGCGGTAGGGTTGTGTGCGAAAGATGCGAAAAGCAGAGGGGAAGGCGGTGGGGGAAATCGTGACGATAAAGATCGCCCGGCGCTTCCTAAGCGATAAGCCGGAAACGCCGGGGTGTCAATCAACAGGCCTTAACTGGTAGAAGCGGCTAATAATCCCATCTCAGGCCGATAAAAAAGGTCCGCCCTGCCTGGGGGTAGTCCAGGACATATTCGATGTTTTCATCAAAAATGTTGAGAATTTCCCCCTTGACGGAAAGGCTGCCGTACTGCGCCGTTGTCACCAGAGTGTGAATTAGGGTCAGGTCGACAGCAGTGCCGCCGTCTTTTTCAACCTCTTCATAAGGAAATGAGGTGTTGTAATCCGTGACCCTTTCCTTACCGTAATAGGCAACGTTCAGGTTGGCTGTAAAATTGCCCGGATCCGTGACGGTAAGACCGTAGTTGAGGGTGGATTCGGGAATATAAGAGAGATCGGACCCGTCGCTGTCATCCTCGTATGTGGTGAAAAAGGTGCCTTTGAAATAGGGCTTGACCATATAAGGCCAGGCAAATTGCCGCCCCATGTCAAAAGAGAGTTCCCATTCAAAACCGGCAATTGTGCCGTCATCCACATTCCGCCAGGTGGCGGTGTTGACCCCGGTTGTCACGGTTTCAATAAAATCATCGTAATCCGTATGAAAGTATGTGGCAGATGCGTTGAACGCCTGCCAGTTTACGTCTACCCCGCCTTCAATGGTCCGGCTTTCTTCCGGGTTAAGATCGGGGTTCCCGCTATAAGTCGTGCCAAAAGACTCATAACTGCCTGCCAGCTGGCTGGCGGCGGGCATGACAAATCCCTGGCCCCAGGCGGCGCGCAGCTTGATGATGTCATTGGCCTGGAACGCCAGGCCCAGGTTGCCGGCAAAATTGTCCGTACTCTGGCTGCCCCCTTCGTTGTTCCCGATTTCAACATCATAGTCATCATACCGGATACCGCTGCTGAAAATGAGGCGGCGGTCAAAAAGGCCGAGTTTGGCCATGAGGAACCCGGCCGTGTTTTCATAATCGGAATGGCTGGGGGTACCTGAGGTATCATAGTCGTAATCCAGCCAGTCCATACCACCGGTAAGGCTTAGGATGTCCCCTTCCCAGCTCAGTTGGGCCTGGGCGCCTTGCTGGCCGGTTTCAATGGTATATATGGAGGATGCACCAGGCTCCGTGATCCAGTGGTCCTTGTCTTTGCCGTTAAAGTACCGGGCCATCCAGGAAAAGGATTTGTCTGCCAGGGAGCCCTCGTAGATCAGGTCTGCAGACCGGTTGTCACTGTCCTTATAGTCGTCCGCATCAGCAAAGGCCGAGGAAAACCCGCCGGGATTCCCGATGCCGTTGCCGTCGTAGTGGTTGTACACAAGACCGATGCGGTTGTTGGGGGTGAAGTTGTACCCGAGATTGACACTGGCGGTTTCTTCCCCGGTGATTGCGGTGTTGGTGTAGGTTTCCCCGCTGGCAGTATCGTAATCATCAATGGTGGAGTAAGAGTAGCTGCCTGACATGTCGAAATTCCCTGCCATGCCGGCCCCGCCGATGCTGGCCTCTTTCCGGTCGTAACTGCCGATCCCGGCTTCCACAAATGCCTCGGGCGTTTCCTTGCCGCGTTTGGTGATCACATTGACAATGCCGCCCATACCGGCGGACCCGTACTGGACGCTTGCCGGGCCCCTGAGGATTTCCACCCGCTCAATGTTCAGGGTCCTGATTTTGGCAAGGTTTCCCGTGCCTGCCCGGCGGCCGTTGAGCAGAAGCAGGACCTTGCCCAGCAAATCGTTTCCATGGGTGTCTGTACGAAATCCCCGGATGCCCACAGGGGTCAATGCCCCCGGGTACTGGCGAACCCAGACATTGCCGGTTTTAAACAGCAGTTCGCCCAGGTCCCTGGCCCCGGACAGGTTGATCTCGTCCTGGGTGATGACGGTGATGGAGGCGGTGACCTCTTTTTTAGACTCTTTGACCCGGTTGGCCGTTACCACGACTTCGCCAAGGGATTCTTTGTCAGTCTGTTTGTTTTGCCCGGCTTGTTCCGCCAGTGCCGGAGGCACCAGCCAGACCGTTAGTAAAAATGCGATCCATGTCCATTTTTTCATTTTTTTGCCCTCCTGATACAATGTAAAGCGTAAGGGCCCGGGCATAAAAAAACCCGGACCGTAAATATACGATCCGGGGATTTCCCATAACTATCCGAAAGGATCTGCGTGCCTTTCCCTGTCCACGAGAAATGCGGCACTTTGTCCAGGCAGGTCTTCTGACTCTCGGGTCATCCTAATGACTGCACCTTCCCGGCAAATTCGCCAGTGGTTTTCTGCAGCGTTCGTCTCCGATCACAGCGGCGGGCCCGTTCCCGATTTTCACGGGATTCCCTTAACCCGGCCTTTTTCCGGCCGGGTATCGCGTTTTTACACGCACCTGAACAAATCTTTAGTGGTGTTACTAATCACCTGCCATCGCGATTGTCAACAAAAAAAGAGACATTCGCACGGGTGCGGGAAAAGACCGGGGACGGCCTGAAAAATCCCGGAATCCGTATGGCGGAAGGGTGTCATTATGCTCCGGGGATCGTATCAGAACCTGAATTCAATCCCGGTGGAAAAGGTGGTGCCGGCAGCAGGGTAATAGTAATTCGTCCCCGAGCTGGACGCATAGGCATACCCGTCATAATCCTTGTCCAGGACATTATCCACGTTCAGGAAAATACTGTACCGCTCGGCAGTCCATCGCAGCAGGGTGTTGACCAGGCCGTACCCGCCGTAAAAACCGGCATTCTCATTGTTCATGGCATAGTTGTCCTGGCCGGTGAAATTGATATTCCAGAACAGGTCGCCACTATCCAGTTTGAGCAGGTCAATGCCGATGTCCGCGTTAACCCGGTGGTACGGGACCTTGGTTACCCTCCTGCCGTTGATGTTTTCTCCGTTTTTGGTATAAAAATCATCGGAATAGACCGCGTCGGTATACGTATAGCCCAATTTGTAGGATACCCTGGGCAGAATTCTGCCCGACAGGCACATTTCCAGGCCTTCCATGGTGGCTTGGTTGATATTCTGCTTGCCCATGTAGGTGCCGCTGTCGTCATATGCGGAGTCGAGCATATCGTCGATCACCAGGTGGTAGACAGTGGCGTCCAGGTTGAGCCATCGGGCGAACCGGTAACGGAACCCGGATTCAAACTGGGTAAAGGTTTCGGGTTCGAGTGTATAGGCATATGTGGCGGAATATGACCCGCTGGCATAATAGTCGTAAATGGACGGTGCCCTGTAAGACTGGCTGAAGCTGCCGTAAAATCCCAGGTTTTTGCTGTACAGGTAGTTGAGGGCAATACGCGGACTGAGGTTGTCATAGGACGGAGTGGCATCATAATCATGGGTCCCGCCTTCACTGAAATCATAATCTGCATCATTGTCAAAAGCATAATAGTCATACCTGGCTCCCAGAGTCAGGGTCAGGTTGTCCAGAACGGAAAATTCGTCCTGGATGAAGACCCCGGCCTTTGTACTGGCAAAGTCCCCGGATTTTTTATCGTCTTTTTCCGTATAGGGTAAAGAGGCGTCTTTTGCCGCTGCTTTCATGGTCAGAAGATCAATATCATCATAATCAAGGTCAAACCCCATGGAAAATTTGTTGTCCCTGTTCATCAGGGGCATTTTCAGGGTGAAAATATTCCGGGTGCCGAAAACATGCTCTTCCTGGGTTTTCCGGTACGGGGTGGAGGTGGCCCTGAGATAATTTTCATATGATTTGTCCCTGTACTTGTAATACAGGTGGGAGGTGAGATCATAGTCCTGCTTTTTCTGCTCCAGGCTGAACCCGGAAATCACGTCGGTATTGTCGGTAAGGCTGTAGTCCGTCGCCTGGGTCGGGTCTTCCTCCCGCTGTTCAAGGGTGAGCTTTTTGGCCAGGGCCCGCTCCTTATCCGTGATATTCACATAGGTGCCGATCCGCGTATCCTCGGAAAGCCAGTAGCCGAATTCGCCGCTGGCGTAAATATTGTCAAGCCAGGTATCGTCCCGGTATGCATCGGCCTCTTTTTTTTTAACATTGAAGCTGTAGTCTGTTTTTTCCGTGCCGCCCCGGAGGGTGACGGACGCCCGCTTGTCATCATAGGAACCGCCTGCAATATTGATTGCTCCGCCGAAATCGCCTTGCCCGCGTTTGGTGGTGATATTGATGACCCCCCGGGCGGAATTGTCACCGTAAAGAGAGGAGATGGGGCCTTTGACCACCTCAATCCGCTCGATGGTTTCCACGGGGATGGAGGCATAATCCGTGTACCCGAATTCCCCCAGGCTCATGGGGATGCCGTTGACCAGAACCAGTGCGCCCGGGCTCATGCCGATATGCGTGCCCCTGAGGCTGAGTTTGGGTTCAATGCCCGAGGCATTGGTATAAAACACTCCGGGAATTTTTTTGACCAGTTCGGCAAAGTTGGAGGCATCCGTGGCGTTAATCTCTTCACGGGAAATCACGGAAATGTTTGTAGGGGATTCCATGACCGTATGTTCGGTCTGGGTTGCGGTGACAACAATTTCATCCAGTTTCTGGGTCTGGTTTTCCGGCGCTTCAGGATCATCTCCGGCCCATGCACAGGGGATCAGAAAAAAGAACGCCAGCATCATCAACATAAATCGCTTCATCTTTTACTCCTAATTTTCAGATTACTTGTGCTTGCGGACGTGTCATTGTGGCGTGGCAAAGAGGGCCGGAAAAACAAATCCCGGACCGCAACACACCTCGATCCGGGGATTTCCCGTTAATATCCGATAGGATCCGTCTGGTTTTCCTTGTCCGCGGGAAAACGCAGTTATGGTTTCCAGGCAGGTCTTCTGACTCTCGGGTCATCCTAATGGCTGCACCTTCCCGGCAAATTCTGCCAGTGGCATATAAGCAGCGGTCGTCTCCGATCACAGCGGCGGGCCCGTTCCCGATTTTCACGGGATTCCCTGTTCGGCCTTTTCAGGCACCTGAAATGTCCAGCGTCTTAGACCAGGAAAAAATGAAAGTCAAATAAAAAAATGAATGATGGGCCCGAACACCGCATGATTTAAGGAATGTTTTATGGGCGGACAGATGATTGCCGGCATATAAAATTCGCTGGTGGTGCTGCCGATTTTGAATGACAACCCTTCCGGGTTTTGGTATTTTGATCCCTTTTACCATCCGGCAGATTTGCCGGCCTTAATTTGAAAAAATAAGAAATAAAGGAAAAAACATTGAGATTATTCAAAACATCAGCCCCTGTGTTTAGTTTGTTGATCGCCCTTGTGTTTGCCGGCAGCATCTTGATTGCGGATTCGGCGGATGCCCGCTCAAAGCGCGGCGGGAAATCGTTCAGATCTGCTCCCAAAAAGACCCAGACCACCCAGAACCAGAGTACGGTCCAGCAGCAGAAAAAACAAAGCGGCGGATTTATGAAAGGCCTGGCAGGAGGCCTTTTGGGCGGTGCCATCGGCGCCATGCTCTTTGGCTCTCTCATGGGGGGAGACGGCATGGGAATCCTGCCCATCCTGATCTTTGCCGGACTGGGATTTTATCTGTTCCGTCGGTTTTCCCGGTCACGGCAGAGTGCCCTTGCAGGGCCGGGCAACGCGTCCAGAACCGGGCCGGCCGGATTTGATCCGGGCAATACCGCCCCTGTAGCGGACAGCTCCCAGACTCTGGCCCAGGGGCTTGATGAAATCCGGCGGACGGACGCAGCCTTTGATCCGGCCGTTTTTCTGGAAAAGGCATCAGACTGCTTTTTCCAGGTCCAGGCCGGGTGGATGCGCCGGGATTTGGATTCCTACCGCGGCCTTTTGGGGGACCAGCTGGCATCTGAATATGAGGTGGAGTTTGCCCGGATGCGGGAAAAGGGCATCATCAATAAGCTGGAATCCATTGCCATCCGCAAGGTGGATATGGTGGCGGCCGGCAGCACCGGTACCGAGGATTTTGTGACGGTATTGTTCCAGGCCAACCTCCTGGATTACACCGAGGATGAGAACACGGGCGAAGTGGTTGACGGCAGTAAGAGTCAGCCGGTAAAGTTTGAGGAAGAATGGACATTTGCCCGGCCTGCCGGCACCAATAACTGGAAGCTGGAAGGCATTGAGGTGGTGAAAGAATAATCCCGCCTTTGAGGGTGATTTGAATCATGAACGGCACCCCTTGTCCGTTACAGGGCAGGGGGTGTTTTTTTGTATGGGCTTGCGAGACAGCATTTCCCTTAAAAAATAAAGATCTTTGGCCGGTGTCCGATGATATATTGAATATATCTAAAATTCTTATGAATTGAGGGCATCATGAGCCGGTTCACCATTCAAAACAATTACACCCCGCCTCCGGGTCTGGCAAACATCAACACAAAACCATATACCCCCCTCGGCCCCTATCGCCTGCCCGAGGGTGTTGAAACGGTTTCTGATGAGGAAATCGCCAACGGAAGCGGGATCGGGTTTTTTCAGACAAGACCCTATATGATGGAACATGAACGGACAGCCGCCTTTGAAGTGACAACCGCCCAGGGAGACAAGGTTACGCTGACCTATGAACGCTCGGAGTTCAGAATGGATTACCTGCGTCCCCAGGGCGGGTATGTGCCGGGCCTGACACGCGTCCATACCCAGGACGATACATTTTCCATGACGGTTGAGGGACACCTGGACGAACAGGAGCAGGCAGACATTGCCGCCTTTCAAAAAGAAATCATTGCCGTTATTGACGATTTCCTTTCCCGCCGGTCCGGCGGAATTGATGACGCCGAAAACCTGGACATGTCCAGATACGACGCATTGACGCAGTATGCCGCCGCCCTTGACGTGGCCGGTTCCACGAGTTGGGCATCTGCAATGGTCAAAGGCGTCTGGAACCCCGGCCAGCAGGAATCCGGCGAAACCCCGCCGGAACAATCACAGGCGCAGACACAGGCAGAAGCCCCGCAAACAGACGCGCCGCCGCAGAAGGCCATTTCCGAAACAGAGCCTGCACCGCCTGCCCCCGGCGACAATACCGCACCTGAACCTCCTGCCGCCGCCTTTGCACCCGCCGAAACGGCTGCGCCCCTTACCTACGACCATATGGGGGCGTCTGTCCCGGAAAAGAGCACACCAGACACCGCCCAAACATTTTCAGATCTCGGCCGGATTACCAAAGATATTTTTGACGATCTTGGCCAGTCAAACCGGGATACCGATTATCTTGAGGCCCTGAATATCATGGACCGGGATTTTTCAGGCCTGATCGACCAGTTAATCAAGATGCTCGAAGAGCCGGATCATTCAAAAACCTATATTGATCAGTGGGGTTAGCCTCTCCTCTCCAGGCATGGGTGAGCCCTGTTGTCACAGCCAGGTTATTTCCCCATTGACATATTTTTCAACAGCCTCAAATGGCGTTCCGTATCCGTCCCGCCCTGATGACAGGTATGTAAAAAGGCATTGGTTAATGGCCATTTTCATCGTTTACGGGGTGGTTTTTTTATCAATTCCCGGACAGCTTTAATCGGCTTTCGGCGGTCTGTTTAATGGCGGCATGTACGGACGGGAACCGGTCGAGCAGGGTGTTGAACAAATGGCGGTTAAGGGTGAGAAACAGGGTTGGGGTCCGGGTGGTGACGGTTGCTGTCCGAGCGGTTCCGAACAGCAGGGCGATCTCTCCGAAATAATCTCCCTGGTGAAGGGTTTGGGTTTTTCCTTCAATGGGTTGCACGGCAACTTTGCCATATACAATAAGATAAAAACGATCCCCGGGATCCCCTGTGGAAAAAACGGTCTGATGAGCGTTGCAGCATTCACTGGCCATATGATTTGCCAGGAGCAGGAGAAACCGATGATCAAGATCGTTGAACATGTCGATACGCCCCAGCCGCTCCGGTTCGCACCGGGCATACCTGCCATCGTCACTCACCGTAAAACCGGCCTGTTTCTGCCACAGATCATAATATGTTTTTTTCCTGGCCATGAGTGCTTCATGGGAACCGGTTTCCATAATACTGCCCTTATCAAGGACAATGATGCGGTCCATGTCTACAATGGACTGGAGGCGGTGGGTAACCATGATAATGGTGTGTTTTTCCTTGAGCCTGACCAATGTCCGGTTGATGGTGTTTTCCGTTGCCGGATCAAGGGCGGAGGTGGCCTCGTCCAGCAGCAGCAGTTCCGGGTTTCGGATCAGTGCCCTGGCCAGGGCCATTCGCTGGCGCTGGCCGCCTGAAAAATTTTGCCCCAGTTCACTGACCCGGGTTTCATACCGGTCGGGCAGGGCCATGATAAAGTCGTGGATATCGGCCTGCCTGGCTGCGGCTTCAATCTCTTTCCGTGTTGCGCCAGGTTTTCCCGCACGGATGTTTTCAAGGATGCTGGTATTGAACAATACACTGTCCTGAAACATGACCGTGGCCTGGTCAAACAGGGAACCGTCATCATATTCCCGGATATTTTTTTCGTCCAGGTAAATGCTTCCCCGGTCAGGCGTGTAGATTTTGAGCAGCAATTTTAACACCGTGCTTTTGCCTGAACCGCTGGGTCCCACAACAGCCAAAGATTCTCCGCGCTGGATGCGGAATGTTATATCTTCCAGTACAATGGTATTTTTTGCATAACCAAATGTCACCTTTTCAAACCGGATGTCCCTGGAAAATCGGGGCAGTTCGGGTAATTTTCGCTCCTTGTAAACGCCCTGTCTGAGAAACTCATCAATACGCTGATGACCGCCGGTGGCCTGGATCAGGTCGGGAACTGTTGAGGCAATGTAGTTGGCCGCATTTGAAATGTTTAAAAGCAGGGCCGCAAAACCGATCAGCGTACCAATGGAAAGATAACCGAGAGTGACGAAGTATACCCCGACGACAATGATCAGGATCTGCACGAGAAAAATGCTCTGGCTGGAGAGGCGGCCGACAAGGGCGGTCATGAAATAACTCCGGACCACTTTTTTACTGAGCCTGTCCAGCAGGTCGCTGAACAAGGCTCTGCGCCTTGCCCTCAGCCGGAAGGTACGGCTTAAAAGAAGGGTTTGGGATTCTTCTTTCACGGTCTCTAGAACACGGGCTTCGCATTGTTTGCGCGCATAGCTGGATTCCCGGGCGCTTTGGCCGGCCAGCCTGGGTGCTGCCAGGCTAAGGGGGAGGGCCGCAAAGGTGATCAGGGCGAGCCGCCACTCCATAAAAAACAGGAGAGCGACACTCATCACCAGGATGCCCACACTGAAGAAAAAAGTATATGCAGACCGCATATAGGTGGCTTCCACAGCGGCAATGTCATTGGAAAACAGGGACAGGACATTTCCTGAGGATGTCCGGTCGGAGATGCTAAAGGGCATATAGTGAAGGGTCTTGAGCAATCTGAGGCGAAGGTCATTCAGGACCTTTGCACCGGCCCGGGCTGCACAATAGTCCTGGATAATGCTTGCCGCAACATTGACGACCCATCCCAGAACCAGTACGACCACCATGATTTTGAGCAGCCCCAGGTCTTTCTGGCCGATGCCCCGGTCCAGTATTTTCTGGTAACTTACGGGAACAAGCAGGCGGAAGACGGTCTGGTATGCCAGGGCAAGGCAGGCAGCAGCGACCATGGGCCAGTACGGCAGGAAATATCCCGTACTCGACCTTAGAAAATATGTAAATCCTTTTTTCGGTACTTGTTTTTTGGTCATATCAAATTTGGTCCGGCTCTTTTGGGTAAGCTGATCTGCTGACTGTTTTGGGGGACCTGCCCAAGAATAGGCCAGGCCACTGTGCTTTGCAAGGCACTTTTGACAAAGGCAGTGCAGGGGCCGTGGAAAAAGAAAGACGCCTGGCTTTTGATCTGATGCCGGCCGTGGCCGGGTAAAATAATTTTCTTGACATTTGTCCTGCTGATTTGTAGCAAATAGCTGTAAAAAATTTTACCTGGTGCCCAACGGCTTAATAGGGAATTTCGTTAAAATCGAAAACGGGCCCGCCGCTGTATTCGGGGACGATTGCTGCAGAATGCCACTGTTTGTTTGAATGGGAAGGCGCGGCATGAGGATGATCCGTAAGTCAGAAGACCTGCCTGGTAAACATAGGGGACTGTGCGTGGCACGCCTGGACCCCGGTTGGATCTACAGGATAAAAAAGGGATATCCCCGGATCGTAAGTTTGTTACGATTCGGGGATTTTTGTTTTTGAAGAAGGGTTAACATATGTGCATGGGTGTGTGGAAGATGAACAAAAGCGGCCCGGCAGGCATGCGGCTAAAATGCCGGGCAGTTCTTTTGGCCTGGATCATGGCGGTGTGGGTTGGGCAGGCCGGGGCCGGAACATCGGTTCCCAAGGATATTGAAGCACCGGTCCAAAAGGCCATTGATACCCGGCAGGGTACCCAGGCGGCCCAGGAAAAATGGGATGAAGAGCGGAGCCGTCTGGCAGCTTTGTACGACCGGGTCAAGGCGGAAAACGAACAGCTTACGGCGGAACGGGACCGGCTGTTGTCCCGGGCGGCAACGCTGGACACCGTGAACCGGGCCCTGGTTGCGGAAAAGGCTGCTGCCGAAAGGATCCGGAGTGAAATGCCGCCTTATCTTAACGCGGTGCAGGAGCGCATAAACGCGTTGATCGCGTCTGATTCCCCCTTTCTGTCCCGGGAGCGGACCACCCGCATGTCAAAATTGTCGGGTGTGCTGGATGATCTCGAGATTTCCGTGGCGGAAAAGTACAGAAAGACCATGGAAGCACTTTTTATTGAAGCGGAGTACGGGAATACTGTTGAAGTATACCAGGAAAAGATCATGATGGCCGGCAGTGAGGTGCTGGGCAACATCTTCCGCCTGGGACGGGTTTCCCTGTTTTTCCTTTCCCTTGACCGGGAAACTGCTGCCGTGTTTGACGTGGCCTCCGGCCAATGGATGTCTCTGGAAAACGATGCTGTCCAGGCCATTGCCGGGGCGGTTTCCATGGCGGCCAAACACCGTCCCATGGAGGTGATCAGCCTCCCTGTGGGCCGCCTGGCAACCGATGCAGGAGGTGGCCATGCCGGCGAGTAACGCAGGAAATGGCCGGGTTGCCCGGTTAAACCGGCCGGGTGGTTTCCTGGCGGTGGTGGCTGTGCTGTTCCTGTTCCTGACACCGGTCCGGGCCCAGGACATGCGCCAGGCGGTTAAGGATTTTGAAGTGCAGCAAAGGCAGATGGCAGAGAAGGCAGACCTGGAGCTGACACGCGCCCGGGACGAAGCCAGGGAGCGGACCATGGCCATCCGGTCGGACCGGAAAGCACTTGAGAACGCCATTGCCGGGTTCCGGACTGCCAATGCCGCCTTGAAAAAGGAAAATACCGGGCTTGGGAAAAAGATTGATGCTCTGTTGGCGGACGGGGAAAAACTGCGGGAGGAACTGGCGGAATCCAGGGCAGTGAACAAGGAACTGGCCGGTTTTGTCAGGACATATGCCAAGGACCTGAAAAGCCTGTTGAACCAGAGCCTCCAGAGCGCATTAACGGATGCGGATGGCGGGGATATTGCCGGGGCATCAGACAGGTTCCTGGATCCTGTGATCGACCAGAAGCGGTTCTGGTCCATGGATGATGTGGAACAGATGGGTGAGTTGCTGTTCCGGGAAATAGAACATTCCGGCCAGGTAAAACTCACCACAGGGCCTATCATTGACCGCCAGGGGCGGGACCAAACCGCCAGAATCCTGACCATTGGGAATTTTACCGGTATCTATGTATTGGAAGCAGGGGCGGACCCGGCCGGGGAAACCGGTTTCCTGCTCTATTCGGACCAAAGCCGGCGGTTTTTCGCCCTGTCCCGCCTGCCGTCCGGCCGTGTCAGGGACCAGCTTGAGAATTACCTGTCCGGTGCATCGGACAGTGTGCCCATGGATATGTCCAGGGGCGGTGCCCTGCGCCAGCTCACCCATGAACTGAACCTGGCCGAGCAGGTACCCAAGGGCGGCCCCATTGTCTGGCCCATCCTGGTGATTCTGGGCGTGGCATTGCTCATTCTCCTGGAGCGGCTGGTGTTTTTTGCCCGGCGCAGGATGCGGCTGTTGCCTTTTATGCAGGCCGTTAAGGGCTTTGTGGACAAAGAAGACTGGCAGGGATGTGAAACCTTTATGGCAGGCCAGGGAAAGCGCCTGGTGCCCAAAGTGCTGCTGGCAGCCCTGCCGTTCCGGGACCAGGCCCGGCAGGATATGGAAAATGCCCTTCAGGAAGCGATCCTGGGAGAGATCCCCGCCATTGAGCGGTTTTTGTCCACCCTGGGAATGCTGGCAGCCATTGCCCCGCTCATGGGGCTTTTGGGAACGGTCACCGGGATGATCAATACCTTTCACATCATTACCTATTACGGGGCAGGGGACCCCAGAATGATGGCCGGCGGCATTTCCGAGGCCCTGGTCACCACCATGCTGGGCCTGGCCGTGGCCATTCCCATCATGCTTTGCCACACGTTTTTGTCCCGGAAGGTGGAAACCCAGATCAGCGGGATGGAGGAAAAGGCCGTGGCCTTTGTCAATCTGGTGTTCAAGGCCAGGAACGAATGCCGGCCCAGGGATATTTAGGACAGGACAATGCAGGACTTTTTTTATCTGATATCCGCCCATATCCGCTCCGGCGGTGTGGTTATGTATCCCATCCTCGGGGTCTCTTTTGTGATGTGGGTGCTGATTTTCAACCGGGTGCTGTTCCTGCACCGGCTTTATGTGAAAAATATTCCCCGGTCCGATGCCGGGGCATTGGTCCGGAACAACCAGTGGCCCGGGGAAAAATACCGGGGGGCCAATGCCTTTCTGGTCCGGGAATTTTTGGCCCGGCGCAGCACCCTGCCCGGGCATGATCCCGGCCTGGATGAGAATATCCTGGATGAAGCGGTCATGTCCGTAAACGCCTCGCTGGACCGGTATCTTTCCGTCATTGCCGTGCTCTCGGCCGTGGCCCCGCTCATGGGACTGTTGGGAACCGTGGTGGGGATGATGCACACCTTTGAGGTGATCACGATGTTTGGTACGGGCAATGTCCGGGCCATGGCGTCCGGGATTTCCGTGGCCCTGGTCACCACCCAGACCGGCCTGATGATTTCCATTCCCGGCCTTTACATGAGCGGGTGGCTCAACCGCCGGGCGGAAAACCTCAAACACCGTATCGCTGCCACGGGCATCTACCTGAAGCGGTATCTTACCCCGGTGTCCCAGGCAGACCAGGCACCGGATCAGGAGGCATCACACTGATATGCTGAATATATCCGCAGCCAGGCGGGCCAGGCAAAAGAACCTGGAACTGAACATTGCCCCGCTGATCGACATGGTTTTTATCCTGCTGATTTTTTTCCTGGTCACCACATCCTTTATCAAGGAAACCGGGGTGGATATTTCCCGGCCCTCGGCAGCCACGGCTGTTGCCAGGAACACGGCCAATATTCTCATCGGCGTGACCGCCGACAACACCATCCACCTGGAGCGCCGGGAGATTGATGTCCGGGCGGTGCGGGCCAATGTGGAACGGGCCCTGGCCGAGAACCCGGAAAGCGCTGTGGTCATCGTGGCGGATAAGGAAAGTAAAACCGGCCTGGTGATCAACGTGATGGATGCCTGCAAGCTGGCAGGGGCCGAACATGTGTCCATTGCCGCCAGCCTGCCCGGGGGGCAGTGATATGGAAACGGCTGTCATGGGGCACCTGGTCCGGAAAGGGATTTCCATGCGGCTCATGGGCTGGACTCTGGCTGTTGCCCTGTCCGGAATGCTGAACCTGTTTTTGTTCGGCATTATGCCCGGCCTGGTCCGGGGGGTGCCGGACCGGCCCAAAGACCTGGAAAATATCCGGACGGTCCAGGTGGTCCGGGTGAAACGGCCGGAACCTCCGCCCAGAAGAAAAGAGCAGCCCAAACCGCCCAAGCCGGAACAGGCGCCGAAGCGGGCAGGGAACATCGCCAGGCATAAGGCGCCGGTGACTGAAAAGGTTAAGCCCCAGCTTCCTTTTGAATTGAATCCCCGGTTGCCTGAATTTGCTGACAGCCTTGTAATGCCGCCCCTGTCAGAATTTTCCATGGCTGTCCCGGCCCCAAAGGGCCTTTATCATCCCGGTGACCTGGACGGGCCGCTGACCCCTTTGGCCACAGTACCGCCGGCATATCCCCTGCGGGCCAACCGTCTGGGAATCCAGGGCCGGGTCCTGGTGGGATTTACCGTAACCCCGGAAGGGGGTGTGGTGGATGTCAAAATACTTGAGGCCGAACCCAAAGGGATTTTTGAAAAGGCCGCCATCAACTGTGTATCCCAGTGGCGGTTCAAGCCCGGCACTGTGGACGGGATTCCCGTGTCTGCCCGGGCCGAGGTGCCCATAACGTTTCAACTGGAGTGATGATGCGTCCATACATGGTTTCATATACCCGGCGTACGGTCCTGGCCCTCCTTTTGGCCCTTGTGCTTGTCTTTTCCGGCAAGGCTTACGGGAAGGATACACCGGGTCTGGGCCGGGACCTGCCCCTGGCAGCAGGGTTCTGCGCCAGTAAGGTCAGCACATTGATGCAGGCGGACGAGCCTGAAAAGGCGGTGGCCGAACTGACGGCGTTCCGGACCAGGGCTGCGGGCATGGACCCGGTGACGGCGGAAAAACGGGGATACACCCATTATTATATTGATTTCCTCC
Organism: Desulfobacter sp.; assembly: GCA_036881925.1. Taxonomy (GTDB): domain Bacteria; phylum Desulfobacterota; class Desulfobacteria; order Desulfobacterales; family Desulfobacteraceae; genus Desulfobacter. The sequence continues at coordinate 106,656 of JBAJNJ010000005.1, read as the reverse complement.
TGGGGACCTGCCTGATGGTGCTGGACGGAAAACAACCGGATTCGGACATGGTCCGCAGGGCGGCCACTGCCTTTGAGCGTGTCACGGACAAACGGCCGGACCTGTCCCCGGCATGGCTGAACCTGGCACAATGCCGTTACCGGCTGGAAGAGCGGGCGTCGGCGGCCCGGGCCTTTATCAGAGGGTATGACACGGCTGAAGAAAAAGATCCCCAGCACCGCTACTATGCGGCGGCCTGTTTTTATTTTGCCGGGCAGCACCAGGCGGCCCTGGATACGTTTTCCCGCCTTGCGGATGTCCATCCGGATGCCATCCGCCTGGAATGGAAGGAAACTCCGGTTAATGCGCTCTTTGCCCTGGACCGGAACCGGGAGGCCCTTCCCTGGATTAAGGAACTGGCCCGGTTAAACCAGGGCCGGAAAAAGAAGCAATGGCAGGAGGTGCTGCTCCACCAGTACCTGGCACTGGATATGGATGACAAGGCCCTGGCGTATGCAAGGTTCCTGACCCGGAGTGATGCTCCCGAGCCCCGGTGGTGGAAATCCCTGGCCCATATCCACCTGGATAAAAACCGCCTGGAGCATGGCCTGCAAAGCCTGATGATCTATGGGTTCCTTAAACCGCTGTCCCTTAAGGAGAAGCGTCTTATGGCGGACCTTTTCATGGCCTGCAACATTCCCCTGGAAGCGGCACGGTATTATGAAGGCTGGCTGGAACAGGCTGGGGCAGAAGCGGATGGTGGCGAGGATAAAAAAACAGACCATATTTCAGAACAGATGCGCAGGGCCGCCAATGCTTACCGCCACGGCGGCCTGCCCGGTAAAGCCCTGGCATGGGCGGAAAAAGGGCTGGCGTTCAGGGCAGATGCCGGCCTTCTCCGCCTCAAGGCCGACCTCTTATTTGAAGCCGGGAAGTACACGGCGGCCTGCGATACTTACGGCCGGCTGGCAGAACTGGAACCCCACCAGGGGGTAGGCAGCCTGATGATGGGATATGCCGCCTGGAACGGGGAGCAGTTGGAAACGGCTGCCACTGCTTTTATACGGGCGGCAGGATTTCCCAAGCAGAGAAAAGCAGCCCAAAGTGCCTTGGCCCAGGTCCGGAAGATCATGGCCCGGCAGGCCATGGACAAGGATCAGGACCGGAACCAGGATCAGGATCCGGGTCTGCAACACGCGAAAAAAGAGCCGTCATAACACCGGCGGCAAAGATTTTGATTGCACGGGCATTTGAAATACGTCAAAAATATGCAGGCATATCAATAAAACGGAGTCAGACATGAACCACTCAGACAAAAAAAAAGCGATTCCCCTTGTGGTGACCGCATTTGGTACAACGGAAAAGGCATTTTCCACCTATGGAAAAATGGATGCGATTTTCAGGGAAGAATTCCCGGACAATCCCATTCACTGGGCCTATTCCTCGCGCATGGTCAAACATGCCCTGAAAAAGAAAAAAGATCTGGACCTGAAAGACCCCATAGAAACCATGGCAGAACTTGCCGGACAGGGGCACAGATGGGTGGTGCTCCAGTCCCTTCACCTGATCTGCGGCCATGAGTTCGACCGTTTGGTATCCGAGCGGGAACATGTTGACCTGAGGGCGGCCATGGGGTTGCCCCTGCTGACCTCCCACAGGGATTATGCCGAGGTTGCCGATGTCCTTACCGGACAGATCCCGGCCCCTGGTTCGGGTACGGCCGCCGTTATCGTGGGGCATGGCACGGACCATCCGGCCTGGAGTGCATATCCGGCTTTTGAGGACATGCTCCGGCAGATTTGCGGTCCCCATGTGTATGCCGGTGTGGTGGAAGGGCATCCGGACCAGGATGTGATCCTGGAGCGGGTAAAAAAAGACGGGTACGAAAAAATTGTTTTGATTCCGTTCATGCTGGTGGCGGGCGTCCATTTTAAGGAGGACCTGACCTGTGAAGAGGACTCCTGGCAAAAAACCTTTGAACGGGCCGGTATCGAGGTGTCGGTGGTTGACCACGGTATTGGCGAACTGCCGGGGATGGCGAGGATTTTCTGCCGCCATATGGCGGATGCGCTGGATGTGATACCGGTTTAAGGCCCGGCAGGAAAGCGGATCAGGTTGTTTTACCTTTCAGGGCCGTGCTTACGGCCCTGGCCAGCTCACCCTTGTTGAGTGGTTTTTCAATGTATTTGAAAATACCGATTTCCCTGGCGCGTTCCCTATCGATTTTCGTGCTGAATCCCGAGCAGAGGATAATGGGCAGGCCGGGTTTGATCCTGATGATTTCACGGGCCAGGCGGTCGCCGGTGAGGGTGGGCATGGTCATGTCCGTGATCACAAGGTCGAACAGGTCCGGCCCGGATTTGACTTTTTCCAGCGCTGCCAGGGGATCGGTTTCCGTGACCACCCGGTATCCGAGGCGTCCGAGAATGATGGATCCCATTTTCACCATGGAAGGCTCGTCATCAACGAATAAGATGCGCCCCTGCCCGCAGGGGATCTCACGGTCGCCCCGGGGTTGGGGGGATTCTTTTTTGTCGATGAGGGGCAGCAGCACGTTAAATGTGGTTCCCCGGCCGGGTTCGCTGTAAACGCTGATATCTCCGTAGTGGCTTTTGACAATGCCGAGTACGACGGCAAGACCCATTCCCGTTCCCTTGCCCACATCTTTTGTCGTAAAGTAGGGGTCGAATATTTTGGGCCTGAGGGCCGGATCAATGCCGTGGCCGGTATCGGTGATGGCAAGGCGGGCGTAGCGCCCGGGCTGGATTTCCTGATATTGTTTTATGATGGTGTGATCCAGGGATATTTCGGCGAGCCGGATGGTCAGGACGCCGCCATTTTCATCCATGGCATGGGCGGCATTGGTGCACAGGTTGATCAATACCTGGTGGATCTGGGTGGAATCCGCCTCTATGGTCATGGGTTGCCGGCAGAGGTCGGTCCGGATGTCTATGGAAGCGGGGGTTGAGGACCTCAGCAGCTTGACCGATTCCCTGATCAGCGGCTGGAGATTCAGGGGTTTTTTCAGGTGTTCGGTCTTCCGGCTGAAGCTGAGCAGTTGCCTGACCACATCCCGGGCCCTGAGGCTGGCCGTCCTGATCTCTTCCAGATTGCGCCTGGCCCGGTTCCACAGGGGCAGTTCATCCATGGCAAGCTCTATATTCCCGATGATAATGCCCAGAATATTGTTGAAGTCATGGGCAATGCCGCCTGAAATGGTACCCACGGCTTCCATTTTCAGAGCCTGCTGCAAATGTTTTTCCGCTTCTTTCAGGGCGGTGATATCCATGCCGTAAATATTGACGTAATTCATCTCCGGCACCGGTGTTGCCACAAGGGATACCCACCTGCCCGCATATTCCTCTTCAATCTGGGTGAGGCGCTTTGATTTCAGGATATCGGGAATTCTTTCATGCCAGCCGGACGGCAGGCGGTCACCCGGTCCAAGGCCCCAGTGTTCGAGAAGCTTTTCACTGCCCTTGTTGGCATAGAGCAGAATGCCTTCGGGAGAGATCCGTAACACCGGGTTGGGGTTTTCACTGGGGAATCTTTCCAGGTTGGCGGCATGGGTTTCCGCAGCCATCCGCCTGGAAATATCCCTGACAAACCCCAAAAGCCCGCTGCTGCCGATTCTGACAAGGTCAACCTCGCAGGCTTTTTCCAGGCCGTCCCCGGTCAGAATGCGCGCCTCCCCATGTGCAGTGCCCTGCTCCATTGCCTTAAGGACGAGTTCCGTGATCCGTTCCCGGTCCTCGCCGGCCAGGATAAAGGCAAGATCTTTGCCCAAAAGTGCCTGCTCCGGGTAACCCGAGGTGTGGCAAAGGCTGGGATTGACCTCAAGAAGCGTCCCGGCAGACCCCATTACGAAAATGCCGTGGGGAGCGGCAGCAATATAATTTCTGAATTTCTGTTCGTTGGTTTTGATCTTCTCAAGGGACTGGTATTCGTCGGTCATGTCCTGGAAAACCAGGACCACACCGATGGTATTGCCCAGGCTGTCCCTGATGGGAGCGCCCGAGTCGGATATCTGGTATTCGGCCCCGTCTTTTGACAGCAGGGCGGTATGGGTTGCCAGGCCGGTCACCCGGCCCCGGGAAAGGATCATATCAACCGGGTCCGGTGCAGGCACCCGTGTTTTGGAGTGAATAATATGGAAGACCGTTGATAACGATTGTCCCAGGGCATCTTCCAGGCGCCAGCCGGTGAGGTGCTCCGCCACCGGGTTCATCCGGGTGATGTTGCCGGACAGGTCTGTGGCAATCACGCCATCCCCGATGGAATTCAGGGTCACCCGGAGGTTTTCCTCGCTTTCCTGGATTTTATCCGTGATTTTCCGGACGGTTCTTCTCAGCCTGAAATTCCAGAGAAAATTCAGGGTGAACAAAAGGGTGATGATCCCGAGTGTCCATGCGAGCCGGGTGATCCACAGCCGCGTTTCCGCCTTGCCGTAATCACTGTAGAAAAATCCCTGAAGATCGTATGGTTCTTCGATCAGCCCCAGTTTGAGATAGGTATCCCCGATCTGCTGCCAGCGCCGGGGGTTGTTATGACCGATTTGTACAAGTTCCGGATGGATGAGTTCTTTTATCCGGCGGTATTCGAACATCAGGTGCGCTTTTGACTTTTTCCGGGAATACTTTTCAAGGATCAGGTCTGTGATTTTTTCGGGGTGGGCGAATGCGTACCGCCACCCCTCAAAGCTGGCCGACAGGAATGCGGCAACGGTTTCAGGTGCGTTTTTGGCCGTGCCGGATGTGGTAAACAGGGTGTCCCCGTAAAAATCGACGCCATAGGTAATGGGGCGGATCAGGGTAAAGGGGATGTTTTCCTTCCGGAACAGGTAGGGCTGGTTGGCCACACTTCCGTTTATGGCATCGACTTGCCCGCTGATGAATCTCGCATTGGCATCCCTGTTTTTCTCCACAATGTCAATGGCATCCATTTCAACGCCTTCACTGAGAAACATTGCGGTGAACTCGGGCAGTTCGTTGCTGTTCAGCATCACGGTTCTGCCCACCAGTGAATGCGGGGAGACAATGCCCTTATCCGCCCTGGCGATAATGGCCCTGACAGAATGCTGCATGATGGGGGCCAGCACCACGACATCCCTTCCCCTGGCCCTGTGGTACAAGAGTTCCGATCCCAGGATGCCGAACTCGGCACGGCCCTGGGTAACCGCCGTCAATACACCGGCTTCCGGACCACCTTCCACGATTTCCACATCAAGACCCTTGTCACGGTAAAATCCCAGTTCCCTGGCGGCGTAGAATCCGGCAAACTGGAACTGGTGGTGCCATTTGAGCTGGAGACGGACCTTTGTCAATGTCGGGGGAGGCGTATGGGCAAACGAGGCGGCTGGCAGGCAAAGCAGGGCCAGGAGAAACATCCGTAAAAATTTTCGTAAGACATACTGCATATGGCAGAACATACCTGACCGGGTTTCAATTTATCATGATTTACTGAAACTTTTTTCCCAATTTAATACATAGGGCGCCCGGACGCAAGCAGATGTTGAAAAACCCTGATCAGAGGGAATCCGCTGTTTTGTGTGTTGTGTCAAAAAATGTGTTTTGAATGACGTTATGTTTTTTATGCATAACTTTTTGTTGACTATATTGTTTTTTTTCTGTAAAAAATCGTTTCAGTTTTGTCAAAGTGTTTTAATTGTTTTAAACAAGGAGTGGGTAAGATGAAGAAAGTAGGGGTCATCCTTTTAACGCTGGCGGTTCTGTTCACAGGTTCGGCAATTGCCGCCGATCATGAGCTGGTGGTATACAGTGCCAGAAAAGAACACCTGATCAAGGACCTGTTTGAGAAGTATGAACGGGAACAGGGCGTTAAAATCAAATATATTACCGGCAAGGCTGCAATGCTGCTCCAGAGGATTCTGTCCGAAGGGAAAAATACCGAAGCCGATATCCTGCTGACCGTTGATGCGGGAAATTTGTGGCATGCCGCCCAGAAAGGCGTGCTGGCACCGGTGGAATCTGCCGTGCTTGATGCCAATATACCGTCCCATTACAGGGACCCGGGCAATGCATGGTTCGGCCTGTCTGTCCGTGCCAGGACGATTTTTTACAATACGGACAAGGTGAAGAAAGAAGACCTGTCAACATATGTCGCACTTGCCGGCCCGGAATGGAAAGACCGGCTTCTGCTCAGAACCTCTAAAAAGGTATACAACCAGTCCCTGGTGGCCATGCTCATCGCCGGCATGGGTGAAGAAAAGACAGAGCAGGTGGTCGGCGGATGGGTCGGCAACCTGGCGGCACCTCCGTATTCCAGCGACACCAAACTTCTTGAAGCCATTGCTGCAGGCCAGGGCGATGTGGGGATTGCAAATACTTACTACTATGGCCGGTTAATGAAAAAGAACCCGGATCTTCCCCTGGGTATTTTCTGGGCGGACCAGGCCGGGGACGGGGTTCATGTGAATGTCTCGGGTGCCGGTATATTGGCCCATTCCAAAAACAAGGCTGCCGCACAAACGTTTATTGAGTGGCTTTCCGGGGCGGACGCCCAGAAGATTTTTGCGGATGCCAACATGGAATATCCCGTGAATCCCGGGGTTGCCGTTCACGAAAACGTCAAAGGGTGGGGCACGTTCAAAGAGAGCACCCTGAACCTTTCCCAGGCCGGAACACGCCAGGCCGACGCCATCAAGCTCATGGACAGGGCCGGCTACAAATAAACCTGTCCGGGTAAAAGGGGCGGAAGCAACTGCGTTTCCGCCCTTTCATTACACAGCACACATATAAGGGGGCTGCCGTTGCAGCCCCTGATCCTTCCTGACATGACGCCATTATTTAAAACAGAGCGCGGATTTATCCTCACAGTTTTGATTGCCCTGACCACCCTGTCTCCGGTGTTGTTTATCCTGGTATCGGGATTTGACGCGGAGCGGGAAATCTGGGTTCATCTGAGACAGTACGTGCTGCCGGAACTGGTGAAAAACACAGTGGTACTGGCGGCCGGTGTTGTCACGGTCACAGCGGTCCTGGGGATTTCCCTGGCATGGCTGACGGCATTTTACGAGTTCCGGGGGCGGCAGTGGATGGAGCGGCTTTTACTTCTGCCCCTGGCCATTCCCGCCTATGTCATGGCCTTTATTTATACGGGCCTGCTTGATTTTTCGGGTCCGGTGCAGACCTTTGCCCGGGCGCATCTGCCCGGGGTTCTGCCTTTCATTCCTGAAATCCGGTCTGCCTGGGGTGTTGTGATGGTGATTTCCCTGGCCATTTTTCCCTATGTGTTTCTCATGGCTTCAAGCGGTTTCCGGTCCATGGGGCGGTCCATGACCGAAGCGGCGCAATCCATGAAAGCCGGCCGGGTATTCACCCTGTTCCATGTGGCCATTCCCATGGCAAGGCCCTGGATTTTCGGGGGGCTGATCCTGGTGCTCATGGAAACCCTTGCGGACTTCGGCGCGGTTTCCGTGTTCAATTACGATACCTTTACCACGGGCGTGTACAAGGCCTGGTACGGGTTCTTTTCGATTAATGCCGCGTCCCAGCTGGCCTCCATCCTGGTGGTGGTGGTGATGGCCGTGTTTGCGGCGGAGTTCTACTTCCAGAGAAAGCAGCGGTTTTTCAACCCCGGCCACCACAGGCCCGTACAGAGAATCCGCCTGGGCAAAGCCGGGGGGGCAATGGCGGCGGCATACTGCGGCCTGGTGTTCTGTCTGGCTTTTGCCGTTCCCGTGGGCCAGCTTGCAGTCTGGGCCTTGAGCGCATTTGAGGCGGAGATGGGGGCCCATTATTTCAGGCTGGTGGCAAATACATTTGCCCTGGGCGGCATGGGTACCGGGTTGACCATGGTTGTGGCCGTGGTCCTTGCCTATGCCGGAAGAACGGTAACCGATGTCAAGACAGGGGCGGCAGCCAAACTCTCGCTGGCCGGGTATGCCCTTCCGGGAACCGTCCTGGCCGTGGGCATGATCAATGTGATTGCCTGGCTTGACGACAGTCTTGTCTCCTCCCTGGGCCTGTTGGGCGTGGCCGTTTCCCCGGGAATGCTGAAAGGGTCGCTCATGCTGCTGCCCCTGTGTTACATGATCCGGTTTCTTACGGCCGGGTATAACCCGGTATATGGCAACATGACCCGTTTGACCCCGTCCATGGACGAGGCCGCAAGACTGATGAAAGTGTCCGGGGCCGGGCTTCTGGCAAAGGTGCATCTGCCCCTGATCCGCCGGGGAATGATCACGGGCAGTATTCTTGTGCTGGTGGAAATTATCAAGGAGATGCCTGTCACCCTGATGCTCAGGCCCTTTGGCTGGGATACCCTGGCCGTGAAAATTTTTGAACTGACATCGGAAGGGGAATGGGAGCGGGCAGCCCTGCCTGCCCTGACCCTGATTGCCGTGGGCATGATTCCCATTGTGCTGCTGACCCTGGTCAGAAAGGAAAATACCTGACATGAGCCTGTCCATCCGCCGTATTCACAAACGGCATAAAAAAGATAAAGTTGTTGCCCGGGATATTTCGTTTTCCATTGATGACGGCAAGCTGGGCGCATTGATCGGTCCCAGCGGATGCGGAAAAACCACCCTGCTCAGAATGATTGCCGGGTTTGAACGTCCGGATGCCGGCACCATACGTATTTGCGGCACAGAGGTCTTTTCCCCGTCCGCCGCCCTGTCCCCGGAACACCGGAAAACCGGCATGGTATTCCAGGATTATGCCCTGTTTCCCCATCTCACGGTTCTTGAAAACATTTGCTTCGGCCCGGAAACCCCCGGGAAACGATCGCTTGAGAAGCTGGTTTCGGTCACCGGCCTGTCCGGGACCGAGAAAAAGTATCCCCATGAGCTGTCCGGGGGACAGCAGCAGCGGGTGGCGCTGGCCAGGGCCATGGCCCCCAAACCCGGACTCCTGCTCATGGACGAGCCGTTTTCAAACCTGGATATCACCCTCAGGGAAACCCTGTCCCAGGAGGTGGGGATCATTTTAAAGGAGTATGGCATTACAGGGCTTCTGGTAACCCACAACCAGCAGGAAGCCTTTGCCATGGCAGACCATATCGGGGTGATGAAGGACGGGAAACTGCTGCAATGGGACAGTGCGGACCGGTTGTACTATCATCCCAACTGCCGGGAGGTGGCAGCCTTTGTGGGAGAAGGGGCGTTTATCAAGGGGCAGGTGTCGCGGTCCGGCCGGGTGGAAACGGAAATCGGCAGTTTTGACCTGCCTGAAAACCACAATTACGGGTCATCGGATCTCCTGATGTTTATCCGGCCTGAAGATGTCTATGTCCATCGCAGTGGGGATGACGGCGCTTCGGGCGGGCATTTCGTCAAGGCGCGGTTGATCTCATCCCACTTCAGGGGGCCGGGCCGGCTTCACACGTTTGAAATGCCTTCGGGTGAGCGGCTTTCCTGCCTGGATCCCTGTCCCGCCCCTCTCCGGCCGGGTCTGGATTACGGCATCTCCATATGCAACCCAAAGGTGTCCCTGTTTGATTGCAGGTCCGAAGGTGATTCCTGATGGCTGCCATTGGAAGAGAGTGCGCCTTATAAACGGGAGTACGGGAAATTAAAGCGGTTTTATCCCGTTGTTTTTCAATATGAATTTCACATTATTTCATTGTTATGTTATGAACAAGTGCCAAAGGGTCAATAAAATATGGATGATCGGAAAATATCAATGTATTTCACGGCAGTGCTGCCAGGCATTGCCGGTAAGGTGATGTGAGCGAATGAGCAACCCGTCTGACGAGATCGGTGCAACCCCGTTTTCCATACGGTCAAAAATTTGGATTGAGGATGGGGACGGCAAGGTGATTTTCGGCCTGGGCCGGTTCCGGATTCTGTCTTCCATTGACCGGTGCGGTTCGATAAATGCAGCGGCAAAAGATCTGAAAATGGGGTACAGGGCCATCTGGGGAAAAATCAAGGCCACCGAGGAAGGGCTGGGCCATCCGCTGCTGATCCGGAACGCCGGGGGGCGCACCGGCGGGGGGTCCCAACTCACTCCCCTTGCCAGGAAGTTATTAGAGGAATTTAGAAAAGTACATGCCCATGTGCTGGACGAATCCGATACCTTTTTTGCCGATGTGTTTGAAAAAGAGATCAGCCCGGATCTTTAACCCCACCCCGTTCGCGCCGGTTCTCAGGCCAACCTCCCTAAAATAACATATCATCGTTTGTGAAATTTCCGGTTGTGGGATTTCCAGGAAACTTCGGAAAGGCTTCAGAGACGCTCGGGAGAAGTTTCAGAGAAACGTCAGAGAAAAATCAGAGTCAATCGTAAAAGCCTTCAATGATGATTTCGTGGGGATCATTCCGGGTTTTGGCCTGCTCCGTGAATTTGACGCCGAACATATCCTGGTCAACGGTAAGCATGGCTTTTCTGCCTTTGATAACCGTGCCTTGTGAAATCCGGTTTTTTACCCGGACAGCCGGGGGAACGGGCTGGGCTTTGTATGCCTGGCTCATGAGGAAGGTATCTTTTCTTACGGAAAGCCTTTTAACGGCCTTTTCCAGCCGTGTGATTTCAGGCGCCTGCTTTTCGACTTTTTTGCGGATCATATCTTTTTTTGACTCGTATTCCCTGTTGTACCGGCGGGTGGCGTTGACCGCCGCCCGGTACATCCCGTACTTGATGTTCTCCTGTTCCCGGGCATGGGCTTCCAGGTCTTCCGGGTTCATGACCTTGATTTCCTTGAGAAACTCCTGCTCAAACTCCTTGAATGCCGGGCTGGTGTCAACCGGCGGCTCGGGCAGGTCCTCGCATTTGCCAGGGTTTTCCCGGGCGGCCAGAAGTTTGTCCGGCAGTGGCGTGATGCCGGAAAGAGCATTGCACTGCAACACGGCCAATACATATTTGAGGTATGCCTGCTGGTTAAGGTAGGTTTCCTTGATGTCCAGTTTCTGTTTCAGCCAGTCCTCCAGTTCCCGGGTCTCCTGGGTGCACCGGAGCTGGTCCAGCTGGTCTTTGCGGATCCGGATCATGTCGTCGATGCTGTCCGCCTTGAGATTGGGGGCTTTGCCGGTCTGGAGAACACAGGGCCTGGGCCCGGTGTTCAGAATATTTTTCACGGTAATATCTTCGTAAGCCTGGACGGCGGTTGCGTCAAGGTCGGCATTGGGGGCTTTCAGGCTTTTGGCTGTCATGACAATGGCGTTGGAAATGGATTTGCCGGCCAGAATATCCCCTTCGGCCTTTATTTTGGCCGGTTCGAGCCCTGCATTTTTCCCGCTGTTGCCGGGCCCGATATTACCTTTGACAATCACATCCCCGGCAGCAGAGACCTGGCCCAGGATATCGCCTGACACCTGCAGTTCCTGGCAGCGGATTTTGGCATTACCCAGGATGGATCCCTCGATTCTGAGGTGAACGTCTTTATACTGTTCCCCGAGATCCGAATCTATGGAGCCGGTGTGGTAGCGGGTGGGAACGGTGTACTCCCTGGGTTTTACAAACAAGGTGCGTTCCTGGTACAGAACGGCGACACCGTCATTGTCCGCAAGATAGAGATCCTTGTCCTGGACAACCCCTTCCCCGGCGTTGAGTACTGCAGACCTGGTCTGGGGAGGCGTCAGGGTGAATCCGCTGACGTCTTTGCCCGGTGAACCCTTTTCCGCAGGAATCCGCCTGGCCAGGGCATCCCCTTTCTTGACCAGAGGGATGACGTCCTGGTCCTGGTTGTCCGTGGGGTCTCCCGAGGGGTTGAATTCCGTATCAAAATAAAATTCCAGCCGGCCATCCCGGCCTTTCTGGGGCGGGACACCCCGGGCGATCCGGATTTCAACACCGATTTTATTGTTGGACAGGAACGCTTTGATTTTTTTGTCCGGGCAAATGCCAAAGGTAATGCCGATGGAATCAAGCCACCGCTTGAGATCGTTTTCCCGGATTTCTTCGAATCCTTGCTGTGAGCGGACCAGAAACGCTTCCAGTTTATTTTTGGAGAACCGGTACTCGAAAAGCCTTGCCAGGCGCTTGTTGATGTTGGTTTCCGAATTGTACTTTTCCAGGGCCTGCTCCAGGGCCAACCGCTTTTTTTCCAATTGTTTTTGTATTTTGAGAATCCGGCTGAGGGCCGTATCCGGAAGATCAAACAGCTCTTTTAAAATGTTGCCCAGGTATCGTCTTGGTTTTCCGGCATTGACCTCATTGGTCTGGACCTGCAGCGCCTTGTTCAACTGTTCAATGGTGATGAACGCTTTTTTTACGGCAATGGCGCCGAACCGCATGTTCAGGGAGATTTTTTCAATCTCCGAGGTGGCAATGTCGTTCATGGCCTCGGATAAAAGTTCGTCCTTGATCCGGTCCTGGGTCAGGAGGATGGCGGCCTTGTCCGCTTTGGTGATTTCCTTGTTTTCAAGGAGAATATCCCCGATCAGTTTGCTCTGGCTGGTCTCTTTAAAGATGGCGTTCTGGATATCCAGGGCTTTTTTGACACTTTCCGGATCCACGAGCTGGTTGGCGATGCCGAGTTCCCCGAATTTTTTGTCCAGCATCTTCATTTCCAGGTGGTCGCGGACTGCAAATAGAAAAGCGATATCCTCTTTGGTAAGGATATGGGTTTCCCTGAAAAGGTCATGAATCGTGTATCCCGGAAACACCCGGTGTTTCTGGGCAAAGGTATCCAGGAGCAGGTTTTCCTGTTCCACCGATATTAACCGGCATTTCAGCGCCAGGCTGATCAATGCCTTGGCATCGTCGGCAAACAGGTTCATACCCCGGCCGGGCCGGGCAGCTTGTTTTGGCGATTGATCGGACATTGTGTCAACGGAATGGGTATTTGAACTCATAACACCCAAAAAAATAAACAATTTTCCGGTCCATGTCAAGAAAACAGGGGCATTCCGCCTTTGTTGCCAGGCTAACCGCAAGGGGCACCGGCACATTTTTTCGATCCGTAAAATTCCAAGTGCTTATGATGTTCACATAGGGTTTGCTGCGGTTGCGACGGTGTCCCGGTCCCCTGGAATCGCTCTTCCCCAATTTCATATGCATTGGCCTGCCTTTGTTGCCGGATCAGTACTGGCCCTTATTTTACCGGCGTGGTAAGATATCTATTTATATCATTCTGATCAGGCGGCCTGGCGTCACACTGTTGTGGGTCATTTGGAAATCTTAATTTGGAAATCTCAATTTTTCGCCCGGATATTCCGGGGAAAAAGCTGCTTTCACAGGGGCGTGCCGGGCTTGGCCGCGGGGATACGATACGGAAAAATGCCATGCCCCCTGCCGGGCGGCGATATTGTTTGTCCTTGTCTGCAAGCTGGTTTTGCGATATGGGTTGAAGGTATGAACGTATTTGTATGGATTCTGTTTTTATTTGTCCTGATCACCGGTTGCGAGGAAACCAATGTCCAGCTTGCCACAGAAGCCGGAGCCGACGCGGTGCGGGCCGTAACCCTGAGTGATGACCAGGTGCGGCTCCTGGCGCGGCAGGCATCTGGAGAAGTGGACCGGCAGCATCGTATTGCCGGTCCCGGCACTGTTTACGGCAAGCGGCTTGAGCGGTTGACCCGGGATCTTAAGATGGGGAACGATTACAACATCAAGGCATACCTGTCGGACCGGGTCAATGCCTTTGCCATGGCTGACGGCACCATACGGATTTACAGCGGGCTGATGGACAGGATGAATGATGGGGAACTCATGTTTGTCATCGGCCATGAAATGGGGCATGTGGCTGAAAAGCATGTGAAAAGGAAACTCATGGTGGCCTACGCTGCATCCGCCCTTCGAAAAGGCATTGCCTCCCAGGAAAATGTGGCTGGTGCGATCGCGCACTCTGCCCTGGGGGGATTTGTCCAGGCCCTTGCCAATGCAAGGTTTTCCCAGAGGGAGGAGCAGGCTGCCGATGATTTCGGCGTGGAATTCCTCGAGTTGAACGGGTTTCCGGAACAGGCGGCCGTGGACACGGCAGCCGGTGCGTTGGAAAAGCTTGCCGGTGCCTCGGGCGCCCATTCACTGTTGTCCAGCCACCCGGCCCCGGCACAGCGGGCCGAACGCATCCGCCTGGCCCGCGGACAGGACGTCGGTTCCCTGGTGGATATGCTTGGCGCAAAGGCCCGGTACTGGTATGAACAGGCGAAAAATAAACTCATGGACCGCCTTTCTGAAAGTGAAAGCGAAAAATAATGACGATCAAATTCTGCAGTCAATGCGGCAGTCCCATGGAACAGAAGATCCCTGATGACGACGATCATCTCAGGGCGGTGTGCACCCGGTGCGACCATATACACTATGAAAATCCCAAAGTGGTGGTGGGCACCATTCCCGTTTCCGGTGATAAAGTGCTACTGTGCCGGCGGAATATTGAGCCCCGGAAAGGAAAGTGGACATTGCCGGCCGGATATCTTGAAAACAACGAATCGGTCCAGGCCGGTGCGGTCAGGGAAACCCTGGAAGAGACCCGTTCCCGGGTCCGGCTGCTGGGGCCGTACAGGATGTTCAACATCGTTGTTGTGGATCAGATTTACCTGATGTTCATGGCGGAACTGGTTGCCGACGACTTTGGCCCCACAAGTGAAAGCACCGAGGTTCGCCTGTTTTCCGAGGAAGAAATCCCATGGGATGATATTGCCTTTGAGGTGATTCGCCAGACCCTGGCGGATTTTTTTAACGATCGTGAAAACGCCCGGGAATCATCGGGAAATCCGGGAGGGGAAGATTCTGAATATCCATTTGAAATAAAAGACCTGGTATTCAAACGGTATAAGGAGGAGGTGTCATGACACAACAGTTTTCCGATTTGCGTTTTCTGGTGATAGACGACAGCAGGTCCATGCGCCGCATTGTGAGAAAATTTCTTGAGAACAGTGGAGTCACCCGTATCGCAGAGGCGGACAACGGCCAGAGTGCATTGGAGATTATCCGGTTTCAGACTCTGGACATGATTATTTCGGATTTGAATATGCCTGTGATGAGTGGGATGGAACTGTTGGAGATTCTGAAAGCGGAGCCGGAGCTTGAAAACATCTGTTTTATCATGCTGACGGTGGAAGCCATTCAAAAGACGATGAACCAGGCGCTCAAGATGGGGGCGGATGCTTATATCGTCAAGCCGGTGACCGAGAAACTCTTTATCGAACAGCTCAAACAGGTATTGTGGGGAGTGGCCGCGGACTAGCGCGTCAGGCAGGATGTAAACTCCTTAAAAATCTGAGGGGAAAATTTTCCCGAAATCACTTCTTCTTTGATCAGGTTCAGTGTGCTGAAAGGTGTTTTGGCCTTTCTGAAATTCTTATCCCGGTATGTCAGGGATTCGTAGCAATCAATAAATCCGATGAGCTGGCTTTCGCGGCAGATGATATCGGTGCCGTTGGGATAGCCGCTTTTATCCAGGCGTTCATGGTGCTCCAGGGCGACATTGGCGACGGCGATATTGAAATCCGTGTTCAGGATAATCATGTCGTGGCCGGCTTCTGCGTGGGTTTTGTACTGCTTGTACTGCTTTTCCGTGAGCCGTTCCCGGGTTTCGAGAATACTGCTGTGCAGGGTGGATACCCCCACATCGTGGAGCAGGGCGCAGAGCGCCAGGGTTGTTGTTTCCTTTTCGGACAGGCCCATGGAGAAACAATACTGGAGCGTCAGGGCGGTGACGTTTACCGTATGCTCCACCACAATGCTGGAGGTGGATGCGAGTTTTGACAGGAACTCCATGGCTGCATGGTCCCGGTCCGTGTTTTTCAGGAGAATGTCAATGGTTTCGGGCAGGGCGCGCATGGTGGATTCCTGTCCCGGGGTCAGGGCCTCTCTCACGATATTGGCCAGGGCGGCTTTAATCTGGGCAAGTCCACCCTCGGCCACCTGTTTTGCAAATTCCATGTTCAGCCCCCGGGTCAACTCTTTCAGGGCCTGGTCCTTATCTTTTACATCAATGAACAACTGAGGGTGGCGGGTCTGGGTGGCCCGGGTTTCATCCAGAACCTCCCCTGTTTTTTTATATAAAAGAAATTCCCCGTCCTTGGACTGATAATAGAAAGGAATCTTTTTGAGAAATTGTATCTGGGACGCTCTGATTTTAAAATATTCCGACACCGGTTGAACCTTTAGATACATTTTTCCGGCAAATTTTCAGCTCAAATCGACAGGCGGCGGTCTAAGGTGCCGCCGTTGAAAAAGAATCTTTCATGGTTGCCGCGCAGCAGAACAATGCCGATCCGTAAATATGTAATTTCGTATAACGTATTTGATAGCCACTGTTGCCAGTGGATTAAACTTAAGACCAAAGTCTTAGTCGTTTGCGCTACCCTAAAGGATTTGTCCGAGAATGTCAAACCTGTCAAAGGGGGGCATGATGCATGCGCCGGAAAACATTTCCCTGGCCAGGCCCAGCATCTCACCGCTGTTCCTGATACCTGTTTCCAAAGGGGTATTGCTGTTTTTCATCTTGTTCATGAGCGCATCGGGCACGGCAATGCCGGCAACCTTTTCATGAAGAAAAACCGCATGCCTGACAGAGATCAGGGGCAGGATGCCCATGATCACCGGCACCCGGATATGGGAAAGCCCCTTCCTGAGGCGCAGGGCAGTGTCATGGTCGTAAACCGGCTGGGTCACGATGAACCGGCTGCCAGCCGCTGCTTTTTTTTCGATCCGTTTGATTTCATGTTCCAGCCCGTTGACTTCGGGCCTGTAATCCAGCACTGCCCCGGCGCAAAGGCCGGATTGCCCGGCCGCAGTAATCAGGTCATATACGTTCAGGTCGTTGACTGTGGTGGCGGGGTGGTCGCCGGTCCGGGCGGAAGGGTCCCCGGTTACGGCAATGACCGTGTCAATGCCCAGGGCCCTGGCTCCCCAGAGTTCTGCCTGGAGCCCGATCCGGTTATGGTCCCGGACCGTGAAGTGTAGAATGGCGGGTTTGCCGGTTTCCTTCTGGAGGAGGCAAGCAAAGGCCATGGCAGACATACGGGGCTTGGCCACCGGGTTGGATGCCACGCTGAACCCGTCAAAGGCCAGATCGGCAATGGGAAGAATTTTCTCCAGAAGCGGCCCGGTGTCGGGTCCGGCCGGAGGAACCACCTCCAGTGTGACGTTGAATCTGTCCGGATCTGAAACGATAAACGACATCTTTTCCTCCTTTGACGGTTATGTTTCGGCCAGTATGCCCAAAACAAGAACCCGGGTCAAACCATAATCGGTAATTCATTATTAACCCTCTGAAAATAGTTTGTTTTGCGTTTCTGTAACCGAACTGTAATCTGTTTGTTGCAATTGTTACAGAATCGTTCCTTGCTGGGAAAATCTTCTTTTGATTATAAAACCCACGGTAATTATTTCTAAGGTTCTATATCCCCACGGCCTGTTCTGAATGTCGTTGGCCGCTGGATTTTAACATAGGGAGGTGCTTGTGGATCTGAGCTACAAGATGCGTCTGGTGGTCCTGGCCGTTGGGCTGTGCATTCTGGCCGGCAGCGGTCTTTTGGTCAAAGGATTTCTCGTTCCCGAATCCTTCGGGGTTTACGGCCCCTACCGGGCGGACGCCATCATGGAAGAGGCTGCACTGCCCATCCGCCACGGCACAAATACCTCCTGTTTCTCCTGCCATGCCCATGAGGCAAACATCCACCAGGCCGGCCTGCACAAAACCATTTCTTGTGAATTCTGCCACGGGCCATATGCAGACCATGTGGCGGATAACAAGAAAACCGGTACCCTGCCCATGAAAACCGGCGATGAGATCACCACGCTTTGCCTGCGTTGCCACAATACCGAAATCAAGGCCAGGCCGGAGCAGGTGATCAAGACCGTGGCCATGCCGGACCATTTGAAAGACCGGCAGGTCAAACTCTCCCATAACTGCAGCCAGTGCCATCATGTCCATGCCCCGCTCAAACACATCCTCCGGGCAGACCAGATCATGGACCGGGCCGGACAGGCCAACGAATTGACGGAGAAAGACATATGAAGATCATGCCGCCCCTGCCGGATATGAAAAAACGTTCGTTTCTGAAAAAAGTGCTGAACGGCACCATTGCCGGGTCCCTTTACCTGGTTTTTCCCATGGGCGCCGGATCTTTTGAGCCTCCCGAGCAGATCCCGGGCATCCGGGACCGGGAGTACGACCTGATGAACCAGGACTTTGCCTTTATCGTGGACATCACCCGGTGCATCGGGTGTGGCTCCTGCTGTGTGGCGGACAAACGGGAATACAACGTGCCGGACGGCAATTACCGGACATGGGTGGAGCGTTACGTCAAAGGGTTTTCAGACCAGGTTTACGTGGATGCGCCTAACGGGGGCCTGGACGGATACCAGACCCCGAGAGCCGATATCAGGGAAGCGGTCCGGGATACCTTTTTCGTGCCCAAACTCTGTAACATGTGCCGGGAAGCCCCCTGTGTACAGGTCTGCCCGGTGGGAGCCACCTTTACCTCTCCGGACGGGTTTGTGCTGGTGGATGAGAAGCGATGTGTGGGGTGTGCCTATTGTATCCAGGCCTGTCCCTACTCGGTGAGATACCTTCACCCGGAGTCCCGGGTCGTGGACAAGTGCACCTGGTGTTACCACCGGGTCAGAAAAGGATTGATGCCCGCATGCGTGGATGTCTGTCCTACAGGCGCAAGAAAGTTCGGCAGCCTTAAGGATGAGGATTCGGAGGTGTATCAGATCCTCAAGGGTCCGGGTGTGCTCACGGTATTGAAAAAGGATATGGGGACCTGGCCGGCCCTGTACTACAAAGGTGCCAGAAGGGAGGTGGTCTGATGAACCTGTTAACGGCAGCGGCAACAGCGGCCGCAGATGCCATGGGGCCGGAATCCATCGGATCGGCTACTATGCTTGTCTCCAACTATGTGTTTCCCAACGACATGCATGTCCATTGGTCCATGATGATTGTGTTATACCCCTACATCACGGGGCTTGTGGACGGGGCCTTTATCATTGCGGCCCTGTATTATCTGTTCGGCGTTAAAAGCCTGAAACCCGTGGCCCGGTTTTCCCTGCTTTTTGCCCTGGCGTTTTTAAGCTGCGCCACCCTTCCCCTGCTGTTGCACCTGGGCCGGCCCGAGCGGAATCTGAACATGCTGCTCACCCCGAGTCCCTCGTCTGCCATGGCAGGGTTCGGGTATATTTTTGCCGTATCCATGGGGGTGTTGGTCTTTATCATTCTTTTTGTATACCGGCCCGTGCTGGTGGAACTGCGGAAACGGTCCGAAGGCTGGCTGGAGGTGGTTTACCGGGTCATGACCTTTGACAGTGTTGACCTGTCTGAATCCGCCAGGCGGCTGGATGCAAGGATTATCCGTTTCCTGGTGGGCATCGGCATTCCCGTGGCCGTGGTGCTGCACGGGTATGTGGGGTTTATCTTCGGGGGGGTCAAGGCAAACCCCACCTGGTCCACCCCCCTGATGCCGGTGATTTTCCTGTTTTCCGCCTGTGTGTCCGGAATTGCGGCAATCATCCTGGCCTATATCCTGATCCGGAAATTGTCGGGCCGGTCCATTGACCATGACTGCATCGTGACAATGGTCAAAACACTGACCCTGTTTTTTATCATGGCGTTTTGCTTTGAGATGCTTGAGGTTTTTTCCCATTCCTATCTGAAATCCGGATACCACCATATGGTGGAGGGCCTTCTCAACGGCCCCCTGGCATCCTCGTTCTGGCTGTGGCAGGTCAAAATCTGTTCGGTGATTCCCCTGGTTCTTTTGGGCGTGATGGGACTGATACGGCTGAACGCCTTTTTTTATAATTTTCTGGCCGGAACGGTCTCTGCGCTTCTTCTGCTCCAGGTGCTGATCATGCGCTGGAATGTGGTGATCGGTGGCCAGCTCATGAGCAAAAGCGCCCGGGGATACACCATGTTTCACCCGGAGTGGTTTGACAAGGAAGGCATTGTTGCCGTGATCATTGTCATGTCCATTCCATTTTTTATTCTCTGGGGACTTGGCAGGATCTTTCCGTTCTGGGCCGGGGAACATGACACCTGAACATCGGCCTGTTGGCTATATACATATGCAGGAAAAAAAGACGTAAAAAAGTCAGAAAAACGAGTGAAAAGCGTGTTGAAAGGAGGTGATGCGTTCCATACGGCGGAACAGCCGGGATGCGGCAAGGCCCGGTTGTTGTTAATTTAAACGAATTGGAGGGTTAGACTATGACTGTGCTAAGGTCATTTTTGACAATTGTGATTTTGGGGCTGTTCTCGGCAGGAACGGCAATGGCGCTGACCCAGGCCTCCTTTGACGTTAAGGACCCCAAAAACCAGGAGATGAATAAAAAGTGCATCACCTGTCATTTAAAAGAGAACAAATCCCTTGTGCTCCAATGGGAGAATTCAGCCCATGCCGCTGCCAAAGAAGGCCAGGTCGGTTGTTACACCTGCCATGCCGCGGAAAAGGGCGATGAAATGGGATACCAGCATGAAGGCGCTTTTATCAAGGCCATCCTGTCGCCCAATGACTGCGCCAAGTGCCATGAGCCCGAAGCAAAGGAAATGGCGGTTTCCCACCATGCAACCGCCGGTGAGATCATGGCGTCCCTGGACAACATGCTGGCGGAAGTGGTGGGCGGCATGCCCACGAACAAGGGCAACATGTCCAGCGGCTGCTGGCAATGCCATGGTTCCGTGGTGGCCCTGAAACGCGACAAGGACGGCAAGCCGCTCCGGTCCAAAACCGATGCGCCCCAGATGGACTACAACACCTGGCCCAATTCGGGTATCGGCCGGATCAACCCTGACGGCACCAAGGGTGTGTGTAATGCCTGCCATTCCAAGCATGATTTTTCCGCATCCCGGGCCCGCCAGCCTGAAAACTGCGGCAAATGCCACCTGGGGCCGGACCATCCCCAGAAAGAGATCTACGAAGAGTCCAAACACGGGATTGCCTATTTTACGGCAGAAAAAGGCAACCAGCCCAACGGGATGAATATCTACAAGGACGGGGCATGGGTGCTGGGAGATGATTATCATACCGCACCGACCTGCTCCACCTGCCACATGGGCTCCTTTATAAAGCTGAACGGTTCTGTGGCCAAAAACAGCCACAATGTCGGGGACCGGATTTCCTGGAACCTGAGGGCGCCGGTGTCATCCAAGCTTAACCGGGTGACCTTCACCGACGGTACGGTCACCGATATCACGGGTGACATGCCCCCGCGTCCCGGCCAGAAAGCCAAAAAGAAATCCTATGTCCGCGAAGGGGACAAGCTGAAAAAGGTGATCGAAGAAAAAACCATCGCCAGCGTCGTGTCCTGGAAGCAGCGCCGCGAATCCATGCAGGAAGTCTGCAAGTCCTGCCACGGCATCAACCAGGTCAGGGATTTTTACAAACAGCTGGATGATGTGGTCAATCTTTACAATGAAAAGTTTGCCAAGCCCGGGCTTGAAATTGTAAAAATGCTCAAAAAAGACAAGATCTGGGAGAATACCGGGTTCCAGCACAAAATCGGGTTTACCTGGTTTGAAATCTGGCATCACGAAGGCCGGCGGGCCAGGATGGCCGCTGCCATGTTTGCCCCGGATTATACCCACTGGCACGGCATGTACGAGATTGCCAGGAACTTCTACCATGATTTCCTGCCCGAGGTCCAGGAACTGGCGGACCATGCGGGCAAGGGCGAGAAATACCGCAAGCATATCAAGGAACTGCTGGCAAAACCCGAACATATCTGGACCCGGACCGGTGGTTCTTCGGAAACCATGAAGCTTATTGAAGAAGAGAACAAGCTGCGCTATAACCAGTAAATTCCAGTGCAGACTCTGGAGCCGGCATTGTTTACGCCGGTTATCCGTTAACCATGCCGCCGGGCAGGACAGGTCTGTGGCAGACCTGTCCTGCCCGGTTTTTTTGAGGGATTATGATAAAAAAAATTTGCCTGGCCCTGGCGGGCCTGATGCTTGGCCTGGGTCTGAATGGCCCGTCCGCTTCTGGCGGGGAGCTTGAAGATCTGTTTTCCACTGTCCTGGCCCTGAAGATTGAACGCAAGGGGTACATGCTCTGCAAAACGCTTACGCCGGCCCAAAAGAAAGTTGCCCGGGAAAATATGCAGACCGCCGCCTCAGACAAGGTATACAAGTTCAGTGACAACGGATTGAACATCGTTGCGGACCGTGCCACCGACCGGGTGCTGGTCATATACCGGCAGTTTGAAAACATGGGGCGGGAACAGGTTCAGGATCTTGTGGGCGAGTTGTTCATGGCTTACGAAGATCCTACGGTGTCCGCCCATGACAAGGTGGTGTACTGGGCCTGGGGGAAAAAAGGAAAGTTTACGGCGGAGCAGTTTGACACGGCAAAGGAAAAAAAGCGGAAACTGGCCATCCTGGCTACGGTCAAGCTGAATTCCGAGGTGAACATTCTGGACAAAACCGGTACGGACGGACCAGATACCGGCAATGCCTACTATATTATCAGTTCCGATCCCTTGCTCAGGTTTTTCCAGGACGGTTGAACCGGATCATTGGACCCGGAGCATTGAACCCAGATCACTGAACCCGGACAACCGGACAGGCCCTGAAACGGGCTGCTGAAAATACGGTTGAAACCGGTGTCAGCCCAGTGTAAAGGCCAGGTATTTGATGGTCTCTCCCCGGTCCCTGGCCTTGCGTTCAAATGCAGACACCACATGTGTGGCCCCGGCCGCAGGTGTTGCTGTCTCCCCGTGAAGGTCGCTGGTGGCCGCTGTGACCTTTCCTCCCCAGTACTCAACCGATTCCCGGGTATAGGTGTAAAGGAGGGTGCTGTCGGTTTTCAGGTGAACCGTGCCGCCGGGCACAAGCAGGCGTGCATAGGAATTCAGGAACACCGCCGCCGAGAGGCGGTGTTTGATGGCCCGCTGCTTTGGATGGGGATCGGGAAAGGTCAGCCATATTTCATGAATGGTATGGTCTTGGAAAAAGGATTGGATCTCTTCAATCTGGGCCCTTAAGAAAAACAGGTTATCAAGCCCCCGGGCCAGCCCTGCCTCTCCTCCTGAACAGAGCCGGTGGCTTTTGCAGTCCACCCCCACGCAGATGATTTCCGGATTTGCCGAGGCAAATGCCAGGCTGTGCTCTCCCTTGCCGCATCCAAGTTCCAGTATAATTCTTTGCCCGGAAGACCCAGGGTGCATCCATGGAAAGGATTCCGGATCATATGCCGGATCCGGTATGATGACGTTGGCCAGTTGTTTGACGCGTTGGTATTTCCGGGTTTTTGTTTTGGGCATTTAAAATGTCTTGGCGGTATGACCTGTGATTGGGTTAAATGATTATGCCGGTGCCGTGATGCCGTAATAAAAGACCATGAGCACCATGACCACACTGATATAAAGCAGCGTCATGCCCGTGCCCGCCCGGATGAAATCCTTGATCTTGTAGCCCCCGGGCCGCATGACCAGGGCATTGACCTGGTGGGTGGGCAGGATAAAGGTGTTGGAGGCGGCAACCGCCACCAAAAGGGCGGCCATCCTGGGATCGGCCTGGCTCTGGGCAGCCATGTTCATGGCCAGGGGAATCATCAGCACCGTGGCACCGATATTTGAGGTGACAAGGGTGAAAAACGAGGTCAGGCAGCCGATGATGAGAAACAGGAAAAACGGGGTCAGAGCGCCCTGGGTGGCCTGGGTGATGGCTGTGGCGAGAAATCCGGCTGCCCCGCTGGATTCAAAGGCGATTCCCAACGGAATCAACCCGGCCAGGAGAAAGACGGTCATCCAGTCCACGGACTGGTAGGCCTCGTCAAGATTCATCACCCGGGTCAGCACCATGCTGACCGCCCCTGCCAGCAGGGCAACGGAAAGCTGGACCTTGAATCCCAGGGCCAGGGCAAGGGCCAGTGCCAGGCAGGCAATGGCGGTCCAGGCCTTTTCCGGGTGCATGACCTCCCCCTGGAGATCCTGGGTGAAGGACAGGGCTTTTTTGGGCTTTGCCATGTGAAACCGCTCCCATTCCCCGAACAGCAGGTACGCATCCCCGGGCTGGACCCTGATCTCTGAAATATCTTCCAGGATCAGCTTGCCCCGGCGGTACATGGCCAGGGGGTTCAGGGCCAGTTTTTTCCGGAATCCGTATTCATGAAGGGTTTTGCCCACCAGTTCCGATCTGGGCGGCACAATGGCTTCGGTGATGCCTGAATGGTCCGGGCTGAGCACCCCGTTCAACTTGTCCAGGTCCGGGGCCAGGTGCCACCCCATGTCCCGGGCCAGCTTCAGGGCATGGTCTTTGTTGCCCACAATGCCCACCACATCATTGGGCTCGATCACATCGGCCCGGCCGGGCACAAATACCCGGTATCTTCCGCGGCGTTTGGAAATGCAGACCACGGTGGCATGGTATCTGGGCCTGAGTTCCAGTTCCTCAAGGCGGCGGGTGTAGAAATCATCCGGCACGGTCAGTTCGAATACGGAGCTGACTTCATGGCCGTAGGTGCACTCAAGGCTGTGGTCCATCAGGCAGCAGGTGTCCTTGGTTTCCTTGACCTTGGGGAGAATGAATTTTCCTAGGGCCACAAAGTAGAGAATGGCGCAGGCCACCAGGGCGATACCCACGGGCGCCACGCTGAAAAGCCCGAAAGGGGTGTACGGCTGGCTTGCGGTTGCCGTAGGATTGTTGGCCCACCAGGATGCGGCAAGGTCATTGAGAAGGATCAGGGGGCTGGAGCCCACAAGGGTGATACAGCCGCCGATGACGGCGCAGTAGCTCATGGGGATCAGGACCTGGGAAACCGGCACATTCAGCTGTTTGCACATGCGATGGGTGGCCGGCAGGAACAGGGCGGCCGCTCCGATATTCTGCATAAAGCTGGACAGGACAGCCACGGTGCCGGAAATCAGGGCCATGACCCGGGTCCGGCTTTTCCCGGCAAACCGGACAATGGCCTGGGCGAATAGGTTCATCACCCCGGTCTTGTCCAGGCCGTGGCCGATAATGATCACGGCAATAATCGAGACCACGGCATTGGAACTGAGGCCGGAAAGGGCCTGGGCCGGGGAAATCACCCCGGACAGGGGCAAAAGCACCATGAGCAGGAGCCCGACCATGTCCACCCGGACAATATCCAGAACAAACAAAAGGGTGACCAGGGTGAGAAACACAAATACAACAATCATGTCCGGCGTGAGGCCCATGGCAGCTCCTGAGAAGTCGGTCCGGGTTAATCTTCCATGTCGATTTCCATGAAGTTGAACCAGTGGCCGTTGCCCACGGCATGGTCAAGTTCGATCTGCACCACATCCACATGACGCTGCTCGATTTCATAGAATTTTTCAAAGATCTCTGCGATTTTTCCCGAGGTCTGCTTACAGGCGTTTTCGTAAAACCGGCTGGTTTCAACCTCCAGGGCCAGGGCAGTGTTGAGCACCCGCTTGGTATCTCCCAGCATCTGATCCGGGATCTTGGCGGTCATGGCCCGGATATCCGCTTCAACCGGTTCCGGGATTCCTGTGGTCAGCTTGCTGATATCAATTTCCCCCTGGGAGGCCAGAAGGTCCAGGGCGTATTCAAGAAAATCCACGTGGGATTGTTCGTCATCCGCCAGGGCCTGGAAAATGGCTTTTCCCCTGTCATCATCAATGGTCGAAACGGCAGATTGGTAAAGATCCCTGATTTTTTTTTCATAAGACAGGGCCTGGGTAAAAATGTCCTGAGATGTCATGTTTCCTCCGCATGCGGACCGCCTGTGCAGTCCCGGTTGGTTAAATATACAAATTTGCCGGATGGTCTGAATCCGCCTGATTTTAAGTGTCAGGGCGCCGTTATCCGTTCCGGATGGGTAAATACGGCAAAGTTGGTGGGCCTGACAAAACCGACGATCGTGACACCCATTTCCCTGGCCAGAAGAACGCTCTGGTGGGTGGGTGCCCCCCGTGACGCCAGCACGGGAATGGAGAGACGCCTGGCCTTGTGCAGGATTTCCGAAGAGATCCTGCCGGTGCTAAGGAGCACAAGTCTGCCGGTATCCGTGCCGTTCATGAGCAGGGTGCCGATCACCTTGTCCACGGCATTGTGGCGACCGATATCGTCAATGTGGAATTCGGGCATCCTGCCGTTGATGCTCACGGCAGCAGAATGGACACCGCCGGTTTTTTTATGAAGATCCGAGCATTTGGCCAGCCAGCCCATGGCATCTATGATGGCCCGGCCGCTGATCCTGACATCGTTTTCCACGGGGTGCCGGGATGCCAGCTCCACCACGGATGTGAACATGACCCCCTTGCCGCATCCGGAGGTATAGACCCGCTGGCCCAATAATTCCGGGTCAAGGAATTCTTTGACCCGGATGTCTGCCCGCCATTTTTTTTCATCAATGTCCACGTCCTGGATGTCGTCAACAGACGAAATCATGCCCGACGTAAAAAGAAAGCCGTAAACATAGGCGTCCAAATGGGAAGGCGTGCACAGCAGGGTGGCCGTTTCATGGCCGTTTACCACAAAGGTCAGGGGAACTTCAACCGCCACCGGGCTTTCTTCCGGGGTTAACTCGCCTGTCCTGTAACGTGTAATGGGTTGGGAAACAAATTCGCCAAAGGGGTGTTCCGTATTCACAGCCGATCCTTAAAGTTAAATCATGCAATACCAGGGTTCAATCTACCATCCCTTGTAAAGCTTTGCAATGCCTTGGCGGCCAACGCATATAGAATCCCGGGATGAGCGATCCGGACGGGTTGGACACTGTCGCAAACCCGGGCAAAAAGGGTGCAAGCACCATAGCATTTCCGAATCCTTGCGGGTTAAAAAGATGCGTCAAGGTGACGGTTTGCCCTGCAATGAAGGGCTGCCGACTTGACAGGGCGCGGAGAACCGAATAATAATAAGAGATTAAATTCCCGGTAACGGCAACAGAAACTGACCCTCAATTTACATGATGATTGGAACATACCTATGGCATTGATAGTATTGGCAGACGATGACAGGGATGTCCGGTTGTTTATCAAAGATATTCTTGAAATACACGGGGACCGGTGCCTTGATGTTTCCAGCGGCGATGAAGCCCTGGATGCCCTGAGGGACAATCCGGATGCCGATCTTCTGATTTCGGATATCAGCATGCCGGCCGGCGACGGCAGGGATGTGATCAAAGTGCTGCGAAACGGTCCCCCGCGCTTCAGAACCCTGCCGGTGATATTGATTTCGGGCCTGGTCCCGGAGCAGGCCATGGATGGGCCGCTTCTGGATGCAAAGTGCAGATTCGTCAAAAAGCCTTTTCTACCCAAAGAGTTATACCAGGTCATGGAAGAACTGATGGCGGCGGGCTAAGATTTCCGGTATCAATACCGCCCCGGAAAAACGACAGGGTCAACGCATGTAAAATTCAGGATCAATGGTTTCAATGGGTTAAACACCGTCGCAAACGCCAGTAAAACATATGCAATCATCATAACCGGCTGAAATTTTGCGGTTTAAAAAAGTATGTCAAAGGTACATGCGTTTGCCCTGGGAAAAACGATTCGTATTGTTCGGCATAAACCCGCAACTGTGTGAGCTATATGTCAGATCAAGTGGAAATACACCGGATCATGTCCGGGCCTTATCACATGAACACCTATGTGCTGGCCTGCCCGAGAACCCGGGAAGCCCTGGTGATTGACCCGGGCGACAAGGCGGATGTGCTTGGAAGGTTTCTAAAATCCCACGGGCTGTCACCCATCCGTCTTTTGCTCACCCACGGCCATGCAGACCAGTTTTTTGTGACAGAGGACTTCAAGGCATTATGGGATATCCCCTATTGCATCCACCGTTCTGATGCGGATTTTTTCAGCGACCCCGGGGTCAGGGCGGCAACATTCAAGGCCGTAGGGCTTCCCCCGCCGTATCCTGCGGACATTGCACTTGCACATGGAGACCGCATCGGTTTCGGCGACCAGTCGCTCTCGGTCATTCACACCCCGGGACACACCCCGGGATCTGCCTGCTTTCTCTGCTGTGACATGCTGTTTACCGGCGATACCCTGTTCGTGGGCGATGTCGGGCGGACAGACCTGCCGGGCGGGGACCTGGACGGGTTGATTGCCTCGATCCGTGACCGGATACTGCCCCTGCCGGAGAAGACCCGGATCCTTCCGGGCCACCATCACCCGGAAAGCACAAAGGAAAGTACCCTGGCCCGGGAGATGCGGGAAAATATTTATATTACGGATTTTATCCTGGATCCGTAAGCCGCCCGGCCCTGGACCCCAACCCGGGAACAGACCGGTTATATGTTAAAAATTGTAAAAAGAGTCCTCGACTTTAGGGGACGCCCGAATTATACTTATTTTTAATATGAATGAGAAAACAACACACATAGAATCAGATCACGACCAACTCCACATTATACTGAGCTATATCAGTAAGATCGCCAATGAGCGGGATGTGGACCGGCTCCTGATCACAATGGCGGATATGGGACGGGATCTTGTGGGGGCGGACAGTTGCACCCTGTGGATGCTTGATAAAAAAAACGACGAACTCTGGAGCAGGGTTTCCCACAGTCTCAAGGAGATCCGTATACCTTCCTCCTGCGGCATTGCCGGGGATGTGGCCCGCTCGGGCAAGCCTGAGATCATCAATGATCCCTATGCTGACGCCCGGTTTGACAAGGCGGTTGATGAGAAAACAGGATACCGGACCCGGAATATTATTTCCCACCCTGTGGTGAACAGTGAAGGCGATATCCTGGGGGTGTTCCAGGCGGTGAACAAGGTGACCGGAGACCTTGCGTTTACAAACCAGGACATGGCACATTTTCTTGTGGCATCCACCTATATCGGCAAGCAGCTTGAATCGGTGTTGCTCCAGGAAGAGATTGAAAACACCCAGCGCGAAATCATTTTCACCCTGGCGGAAACCGCTGAACTCCGCTCCAAGGAAACCGGCTACCATGTAAAGCGGGTTGCCGAATACTCCTGGATTCTTGCGGATCTGGCAGGGATGTCATCCCTGGAAGCGGAAATTTTAAAGCTTGCCTCTCCCCTGCATGATATCGGTAAGATCGCCATTCCCGACGCCATTCTCCTGAAACCGGCACGGCTGACCCAGGATGAAATCAAGGTCATGGAAACCCACACCCGGCTGGGGTACGACATGTTGCGGCACTCGGACCGGAGGATATTAAAGGCTGCTTCCATTGTGGCGTTTGAACATCATGAAAAATGGAACGGGCAGGGGTATCCCCGCAAGACATCCGGGGAAGATATCCATATCTACGGCAGGATCACCGCCATTGCCGATGTATTTGATGCATTGTCATCCCACCGGGTATATAAACCGGCCTGGCCCATCGAAAAAATCACGGCCCTGTTCAGGGAAGAGAAAGGGAAGCATTTTGACCCGGTCCTTACCGACTTGTTCCTGAACAACCTGGACCGGTTCCTGGAGATATACGAGCGCTACAAAGACGAGATTGATCCCAATCTCGACATTGAGAGGGCCTGACCTTTTAAATTCCCCTTACGTTTTTTCCGGATTCCCTGCGGTCCCGGGCAGGCGGATAAAGAAGCAGGTGCCCTTACCCGGTGCTGTTGTCACTTCAAGCCGTCCCCCATGGTCCTGGACAATAATAAAATACGAGACTGACAATCCAAGGCCTGTCCCCTGGTCCACGGCCCTGGTGGTATAAAACGGTTCGAAAATTCGTTTGGCAACAGCAGCATCCATGCCCGGCCCATTATCCCTGATGCGGATACACACCCCGCGGTTTTCCGGTTCCACGAACAGGTCGATCCGGGGCACCCTGCCGGGTTCGGCAGCCGTTGCCATGGCCTGGGCGGCATTTTTAATCAAATTGAAGAATACCTGCTGGATATTGCTTGCATCGCACAGGATCCATGGGGTATCCGGCGCGTAGTGCTTGACGATGTTGATTTTCCTGATATCGTAATCTTTTTTAAGGCTGTAATCATTGACGGCAAGGGCAATGGCCAGATCCAGAATGGCGGCAATGTCATGGACGGATTTTTCATTGGATTCTTTCCTGACAAAGTTGAGCATGTTCTGGATGATTTTTGCAGCGCGGGTCCCTGTCTCGATAATGGTGTCCAGAAAATAGGCAATCCCTCTGTTTTCCACGTATCTTTCCATGGCCTCCATGGGAAGTCCGGCATCTGCAGCAGCCTTTTCATTGGCGGGCAGGGCACCTGAAAGCCGGTGTTTTACCACCTGGGCGCTCTGCATCATACCGGCCAGAGGGTTGTTGATTTCATGGGCCATGCCGGCGGCAAGCCCGCCCACGGTAATCATTTTTTCCGTCTGGATCATCATTTCCTGTGTTTTTTTACGATCCGTAATGTCCCGCCAGGTGGTGTGGATGATCTGCCTGCCCTGTCCCGTTGACATGGCTGTGAGCAACACTTCCACGGGGAAGACCTCTCCGCTGGCCCTGAGATGGTGCCATTCAAACCTGTGGCTGCCGTTGCGGACGGCTGCCTGCATCATCTCCACGGCTTTGGAAAACGAATCCCTGCCGTCGGGCTGGACCGGCGGGGAAAGATCGGAGGGGTGGGTCTGGAGCAACTGGCTTTTTTCCGAGTACCCGAGCATCTCCACCGTGGCCTGGTTGCAGTCCACGAAAATTTCATTTTCAATAATCAAAAGCGCATCCTTGGAATACTCAAAAAGACGGCGGTACTTCTCTTCGCTGCGGGCCAGGGCATCCTCGTATTTGTTCCGCTCCACGAGCATCCTGTTGGCAGACCTTGCCAGGGGAACAAATTCCGAAAATGAAATCTGGTCGTCTGCCATGGGGTGGTGCCGGGTGGCGGATGTTTTAAAGAATGCGGAAAAGAGCGCCAGGTTTTTCCGGATTTTCCTGGACAATGCCCATGCCAGGCCAAAAGAGGCCAGAAGACATACTGCCAGACCGGAAACGGTTTTTAAAATAAGGACATTGGTGGCCTGCCGGAGCTGGGCCTGTTTTTCAAGGATCAGGTCTTCCACGGCATCCATGTACATTCCCGTACCGACATACCAGTCCCACCCCTCAATGGCCCGGGTGTAAATAATTTTTTTTCTGGGGACCTGGCCTGCACGCTCCGGGACCAGGCATTCAATAAATCCACCGCCTGCCCGGGCCGCCTGCACAAACTCCGGGATAATTTCAACACCGGCGGCATCTTTGGCATTCCGCCGGTTTTCCCCTTTGAACGGTCCGGCCAGGCTGAGCCCATCAAAGGTGCCGGCAAAAAAATAGTGATCCGCCCCAAAGGTGAAACTGTCCAGATAGGCGAGCACTTCCGCCTTGATCGCTTCTTCTTCGTCAATAACGGACCTGCCAATGCCAATGATCCAGTTCAGGGGGGCAAAGTATTTGACGTAAGCGATCCCGGGGGTGGTATCATCCGGTGTGCCCGGCACATGTCTCTGGTAGGTGGAAAACCCTTCTCCGGCAGGGGGCCGGGCCACCCGGACAAGCGCTGTGGGCAGGGCGTTGCCGCTGCCGGAGCCAGAGGGGCGTTCGAATTCGTCTGTACCGGGAAGGCGCTGTGCAAAATAGCATGTCCTGCCCTGGTCCCATGTCGCAGGGAACAGTACATCGCGGATCAACGCCTCTATTTTTTCCCGGGGCAGATCTTCCCTGTTGGTTTGCCAGATACGCGCCGCAGTTTCCCAGGCCGCCTTTGTGCGGGATTCGATATCCTGCCTTACCCGCTGCCCGGCCTGGGACTTCTCATGCGCAATATAGTGGACCGCCTGGGAAACATGGGCTTTCATGGCATCTTTCCGGGCTGAAATATAGGTTTTTCTAACCTGGTTGAACTCATCCCGATGGCTTTTGAGCTCCTGACCCACCCAGAAATACGCCAGCAGGCAGACCATTGACAGGTAAACCAGGGTCATGCGGGCCCAGAAAATATTTACAAGACTTTTTTGTCCGGCCATAATCGGATCGCCGTTTTTGAAGTGAACGAATATCGTAAATGAATGCTAAGTGTAACAATCCGTGGCGGAAATTGTCAATGCAAAAGCCCGACCGGGCCGGGGCAGGTGCGTCTGATGCCGGGCCTCTGCCGTCCAGGCCTGCTCCGGGCAAACCTGGACGGCAGAGACTGCCCATCAGGGCGATTTAAAATGACACTACGATATCATCGTAGGATTTTCTCCATTTGGGCGGATGGACTTCCAGGCCCGGCTTTTTATACCCGACAGCCAGGAGAAGGGGAATCCAGTATTGATCGGGGATATTGAATGCTTTTTTTACCCCTTCATGGTCAAACCCGTCCATGGGGTGGGTTTCCAGTCCAAGGCTGGTGGCCGCATACATCAGTGCCATGGCAAAGAATGCGGTGTTTTTGGCGGCAAAGGCCAGGTTTGCTTCGGGGTGCCAGTCGTAAAGGGATTTCGCGGCGTTAAGAAACCAGTCGCGCTGGTCTTCGGGCATGCCTGTTTTCATCATTTCCGTCCAGGTTCGTTCAAAAACCGGGTGCCCTTCGCGCCATCCCGACCTGTCCGCAAGCACGACCATAACCACAGGCGCCTCAACCACCTTGGGCTGATCCCATGCCAGGGCCTTGAGCTTCTCTTTTTCGCCGCCATCCCTGAGGACCATCAGATTCCATGGCTGAAGATTAAAGCTGGACGGTGCTGTTGATGCCAGTTCCACCATCCGGGTCACCAGGTCCTGGGACACGTCTTTATCCGGGTCGAAAAAATTGATGGCCCTTCTTTTTAGGGCAACTTCCTGAAAATTCATATATGACCTCTCTTTGTCGTTTGTATCATTGCTGTTTTGTTTTTTTCCGGGGGACCCATGCGTTTTATTGCGCGGGGTGTCCGGTAAAGCAGGCCGGATGCATTTACGGCATCTGCTGCGTCAATGGGTTCACAGTTAAGGTAATGGGTTTTAAAGGGATGTCAATTTTGTGCCTGGTCCGGTTGTGGCCATGAACGGCCGCCATGGCCTGAAAATTATACCCTTGAAAGAGATGGACGGATTCATATAGTATTTTTATACCTTCCATCAAAGATAACGGAGGCATTCCGGATGCGGCTGTTCATTACTCTGATAAGTGTTGCAATACTCATGGTGCCCGTCTCTGACATATTTGGAAAGGAGCGGTTGATAACACTCACCTCCGGTCCCTGGCCACCTTTTACCGGGGAGGATCTGGACCATTTCGGCCTGGCGGAAAAAACCGTGTCAGATGCATTTGAAAGGGAAGGATATGCGGTGGTGTTTTCCTTTCGGCCATGGATGCGGGCGTTTGTAGAGGCAAAGGCCGGAAGGGCTCGCGGGTCCATTCTCTGGCGGTGGACAAAGGCGCGTGAAAAAACATTTTACTTCAGCGACCCCGTGATCATGGTGGATATTGTTTTCTTTCACCTGAAATCAAATCGGTTTGACTGGAAAACGCTGGACGATCTTCACCGGCTGCGGATAGGGGTGGTTAACGGGTTTAAATACGAGGATGCATTTGATGCGGCGGTTGCCTCGGGTGGGCTGGCTGCAGGGGCGGTTGCCTCACAGGAAATTAATTTTAAAAAGGTGTTAAAAGGAAGAATCGATATTACCCCTGTGGTCCTTGAAAGCGGGTATGCAACATTAAACCGGCTGTTTACCCCTGAAACCGCTGCATTGTTCACCCATCACGTCCGGCCCCTGGCCCGGCATAACCTGTATTTGATCCTGTCCAGGAAAATTAAGGAGAACAGCCGGGTCATGGCGGATTTCAACCGGGGCCTGCGCCGGCTCGATTCCCCGGCCGGCAAGGACGCAACCGTGCTGCCGGATCTTGGTCAGGCTGTGCCGTAAGTTTCCAGGTAAGCCTCAATGTTTGCCCTGGTTTCGTCATCCAGCACCACCTTGCCGTCGATTTCCCTGTTGTGGAGAAAGGCGATGATCTCTGAGATGGTAACAATGGCGAAAATGGGAATACTCAGGGTGTCTGCCACTTCCGTTAAGGCATTTTGATCGGTCCGGCCCTTTTCCTGGCGGTTCACACTGATCACGATCCCTGATACCCCGGGATCGTTGCAGGTTTTCAGAACTTCAAGGGATTCCCGGATGGCCTTGCCAGAGGTGATCACGTCATCCACCAGGATCAGCCGGGTGGAGGCGGTCAGGGGCATGCCCACCACAGCGCTTTTGTCGGCATAGGTTTTGGCCTCTTTCCGGTTGAATACATACCCCTTGTCAAGGCCATCGTCAGCCAGGGCGGCGGCAGCCGTGATGCAAAGGGGAATACCCTTGTAAGCCGGGCCGTAAATGCCGTCAAAATCATCCCCGAAATGCTCTTGGATGGCCCGGGCATAGTAGGTGCCCAGTTTTTTGATCTTCACTCCGGTGTCAAACATGCCGGTGTTGATAAAATAGGGGGCGATCCGTCCGCTTTTCAATTGAAACTCCCCGAATTTCAAGGCATTGCATTGCACCAGAAATTCAATGAATTCTTCTTTATAGGTCATGGTCTTTTCCTGATTACTGGCATCGCCAGGACACGTACTGGTCAAGGGCGACGGGTTGGCCTGATTTTAACAGGGCTGTGGTATTAAAGTCTTCCATGGTTCTCAGACTACGGGAGTCGAATACGGGGCCGTCCTTGCAGACCACCTGTTTTCCGCACACACAGGCGCCGCAAACCCCGAATCCGCAACGCATGTACCGTTCCAGGGACACCTGGCAGGGAATACCGTGGGTTTCGCAGATCTCGAACACCCGTTGCATCATGATTTCAGGGCCGCAGGCATATACCATGTCCATACCGGGGCGGTTCTGCTGTTTTGCCGAATGGATTTCTTCTTCCAAAAGTTCCGTGACAAATCCCTTGTGCCCCTGGCTGCCGTCGTCGGTGCAGACATGGCGGCGGGTGGAAAACCGGTCCGGGTAGAGGAGGAATTCCTCGGACCTGGCACCGTGGATAAACACCAGGTGCTTGTTCCCGGACGCTTCCAGGGCATCCACCAGCGGTGCCAGGGGAGCCATGCCGCAACCGCCGGCCACAATGCCGATGCTGGGTTTTGCACTGATGTTGAACCCGTTGCCAAAAGGCCCTCGGATACCGATACGGTCCCCGGGTTCCAGAGCCACGGCTTTTTTGGAAAAAATTCCCTTGGCCTCTATGGTGACGGCAAAGCGGTTTGGGGTATGGCTGGAAATCGTATAGGGTTTTTCATCCACGCCCGGGATCCATACCATGATGAACTGGCCGGGCTTGAATGCAATGGGAAAGTCAAAAAAAAGACTGGCAAAAGAAGGGCTGTGGATCTGCTTTTCCGCGACCCGTATCATCACGGGTTTCTGGTCGGTAATCATTTTACCCTCCCTTGGTTGCCGGGCCGGGAAAAGTCGCCGTGGGCAGCGCCCCGGATCTGTTCAAGTGTGGTGTTGTGTTGGTCCAGCCAGGTGTCAAGTTCCGCGTTGACCCGGTTGAATACGGTGATGCCCCTGTACCGGACCGCTGTGCCGATGCCCACAAGGCTGGCCCCTGCCATGATGATCTCAACCGCGTCCTCACCGGTGGTGATACCGCCCAGGCCGATAATGGGGATGGATACGGCCCTGTAGATGTCATAAACGCAGCGGACAGCCACAGGCTTGATCATGGGGCCGGACAGGCCGCCTTTTTTAAAGGCCAGCACCGGCATTTGGGATTCAATGTCGATCACCATGCCCGGACCGGCCGTGTTAATGGCGCAGATGGCGTCTGCCCCGCCCTCCTCACAGGCCCGGGCAATGGCGCCGATGTCCGGGGCGGCCGGGGTGAGTTTGGCGATCAGGGGCACATCAATAACGTCTTTGACGGCAGAGACCACGGCATGGGAAGATTCGGGGTTGACCCCGAAAATCATGCCGTGCTGGTCGGAGTTGGGGCATGAAATATTGAGTTCGATAAAATCCGGGCCTTTGGCTGAAACAAACTCCGCCACCCGGACAAATTCATCCACTGACCCGCCGTAGATGCTGGCATTAACCGGGAAGTTGCGTTCCTTAAGTTCGTCCCACTCCGCTTCCATGTTGAGGTAGCCCGGCGTGGGCAGACCCACTGCATTGATCATGCCTTGGCCAAGATCTATAACCGTGGGGTTGTTGTGGCCGTCCCTGGGGGCGGGGCCGATGGATTTCATGGTGGGCAGGCCGCAGCCGTTTTCATGCACCCGCTGGAGAATGGCCCTGTTGTTGCCGAGCACCCCCGAAGCCAGGACCAGAGGCGTTGCCAGGGATGTCCCTAAAAAGTCAGTCCGCATATCTTTTATCCTGAAAGTAAAATCGATGGCTTATTTACCACGGACCGGCATCCATTTCAACCGGGCGCAATATACAACAATGCCCCGGGCGCTTGTGAAAAGAATCGTCCGGGGCACTGGCAGGCGGTTTTCAGCGGTATCTCTTTTATACCGGAGGGTTAACTGAACTTGTCGTAGTAGATCATATCATCTTCGACCCCCAGCTCATAAAGGGCATCAATCACGGAATCCACCATGGGCGGTGGACCGCAGAGATAATACTCGATTTCCGTGGGGTCCTCATGGTCGCAAAGGTATGCACCGCAAAGATGATTGTGGATGAAGCCGGTCATGCCGTCCCATTCGTCATTTTTTTCCGGGCTGGACAGGGACACATGATAGGTGAAGTTGTCGTACCGGTTTTCAAGGTCTTTGAAATCTTCATCATAAAACATTTCTTTCTTTGACCTGGCCCCGTACCAATAGGAAATTTTCCTGCCCGAATCGATCCCGTCGAGCTGGTGGAGGATATGGCTTCGCAGAGGGGCCATGCCTGCCCCGCCGCCGATAAAGCACATTTCATTCCGAGTGTCCTGGGCCATGAAATCCCCATACGGCCCTGAAATGGTGACGCGGTCGCCGGGCTTGAGGCCGAAGACATAGGAAGAGCCGAATCCCGGGGGAATGCCGGCGGTTCCCGGCGGCGGCGTGGCAATCCGGACGTTGAGCATCAGGATATTTTTGTCATGTGGGGGATTGGCCAGGGAATAGGCCCTGAAACCGGGTTTGATACCTTTGGACGTCAATTCCATAAGGTTGTATTTTTTCCATTCGCTCACATACTGGCTCTGGATATGAAAATCCTTGAAGTTCAGGTCGTATTCCGGCACATCAATCTGGATATAGGCGCCTGCTTCAAAATCAATGGGCTCCACCGGCTTGAGAACCAGTTCCTTGATAAATGTGGCAACATTGTCGTTGGAGATCACCTCTGCATCCACTTTCCGGATACCGAAAATGGATTCCGGCACCTGGATCTGGAGGTCGTCTTTGACCTTGAGCTGGCAGGACAGGCGGGTGCCGGACAGTTTTTCCTTCCGGCTCAGATGGGACAGTTCAGTGGGCAGTATACTGCCTCCACCCTCGCTGACCGTACACTTGCACATGCCGCAGGAGCCGGAGCCGCCGCAGGCCGACGGCAAAAAGACATTCCGGGAGGACAGGGCGGACAGGAGGGTCGGTGTTCCCGCCACCTTCAGGGGATCTTCGGTGTCGCCATTGATGGTGATGGTATGTTCGCCCTGGGTGGTCACCTTGGCTTCCACAAACAGAAGGACCGTGACCAGGATGCTGATGACTGCTGTAAAAACCAGTATGCTGATAAGATAAATCAAGGTGTCCTCCTTTGGTATTAAAGTGTAATGCCTGAAAACATCATGAATGTCATGGCCATGAGGCCGGCGATGATCATGGTCATGCCGAACCCCTCAAGGCCTTGGGGGACATCCGAATACCTGACCTTTTTGCGGATGGCGGCCATGGACACGATGGCCAGCATCCACCCGGTGCCGGAACCGGCCCCGAACACAATGGATTCAATAAAGGTATAGTCCCGTTCCACCATGAACAGCGAGGTTCCCAGTATGGCGCAGTTGACAGCGATCAGCGGCAGGAAGACCCCCAGGGTGGCATAGAGAAGCGGGGAGTATTTATCAATGATCATTTCCACGGCCTGGACCATGGCTGCAATGACCGCGATAAAGGTAATGAATTTTAAAAAACTTAAGTCAAGATCGGGAAGGCCCAGCCAGGCCATGGCCCCGGGCGCCAGAAAGCCGTGGTAGATCATCCAGTTGACAGGACTGGTCACCGTCAGCACGAATATAACGGCAAACCCGAGTCCTGTGGCGGTTTCCACATTTTTGGACACGGCGATGAATGAGCACATGCCGAGAAAATAGGCCAGGAGGATATTCCCGATAAAGACGGAATTGACAAACAGACTCAGTAGATCACCCATGGTTGCTCCTTATCGTTGCTCGTGGGAAATGCCGGGCAGGGAATTTTTCAGCCAGACCAGCAGGCCGATGATGAAAAAGGCGCCTGGTGCCAGCACCATCAGACCCATGTTCTGGAACCCAAGGTCATAGACAAACTGGGGAACGACCTGGAAACCCAGGAATTTACCGGAGCCCAGAAGTTCGCGGAAAAAGGCCACCAGGACAAGAATGAGCCCGTAGCCCATGCCGTTTGCAATACCGTCCATAAAAGAATCCATGGGCTTGTTTGCCAGGGCAAACGCCTCGGCCCGGCCCAGGACGATACAATTGGTAATGATCAGCCCCACAAAAATGGAAAGCTGTTTGGAGATATCATAAAAGAATGCCTTGAGTACCTCGTCCGTCACGATGACCAGTGACGCAATAACCGCCAGCTCCACGATGATCCTGATGTTTGAAGGGATCCGTTTGCGCATCAGGGAGATGATCAGGGAAGAGCAGGCCGTCACAACGGTCAGGGCAATGGCCATGACAACGGCCGTGGACATTTTGACGGTGACCGCCAGGGCGGAACATATTCCCAACACCTGGTAGGCCACTGGATTTTCCTTCCAGATGCCTTTTACCAGTATCTCGTAATGGTCTTCTGTTAATTTGAACATGTCAGTCCTTCTTATCTTATATTTTTATGAGATCCTGTTCAGCTGTCACTCCTGGCTTTCAGGCCTTTCTGGCGAAAGGTGATGGAAACGCCTTCATATTTTTGAAGGGTCGCCTTGATGCCTTCGGACAGATATTTTCCCGTAAGGGTGGCACCGGAGATGCCGTCCACATAATGTTCCTGTTTTTCCTCGGGCATGTTTTCGGTTTTTCCCTTGGCAATGCCCACGGAAACAAATTTGTCCTGGGAGTTGAGAATCTTTTTACCCTTGAAGTTTTTCTGGAACCATGCGCTTTCGATTTCACCGCCCAGCCCCGGGGTTTCGGAGTGGTTGTACACAGAAAATCCGGATACGGTCTGGCCGTCGTTTTCAAAGGCCAGGTATCCGTGTATTTTTCCCCACAGCCCCCGGGTGTTGATGGGCAGGATGTATCCGGTGATCTCTTCAGGGGTGTCAGGGGTATGGATGAAGTAGAGTCGCATGCCGCCGGGCGTATCTGTTTCCGTGATTTTGCCCTGGCCGTCGACAATCACCTCTTTTATGCTGGAATCAAAAAGTGCGTTGACTTCGGCCCTGGGGGGCTTTTTCCCGGAATCCACAAGGCCTGCGGCCCGGAGCAGGTTGACTCTTTTATCCAGGGCGATATTCGCCTGCTGGCGTCCCTTGAGGCCCGAGGCCGCCGCCGTGATCAAAAGGCTGCAGACCACGGAAACCGCCAGAGCGAAAAACGCCACGTTTTTCTTGCTGTTTTTATCTGAATCAGACATTGGGTATCCTCTTTGATATGCGGTATTTGACAACCATGTGGTCCAGAAGCGGTGCAAATACATTCATGAACAATATGGCCAGCATGACCCCTTCCATAAATGCGGGATTGGCCACCCGGATGGTTACGGTGAAAAATCCGATGAGAATGCCGAAAATCCAGCGGCCCGGGTTGGTGCCCGGGGCAGATACCGGATCGGTTGCCATAAAGGTAATGCCGAACAGGAAGCCGCCGGCAAAAAGGTGGTACAGCGGACCTGCATTGGCCCAGGTTTCCTGGCCGCCGGGAATCATGTAAAACAGAATACTGGTAACGACCAGTCCGCAGATGCCCCCGACAATGATACGGTAGTTGGCGATGCGGGTAACCGTGAGGATCACCGCGCCGACAAGGCAGAAAAGGGCCGAGGTTTCCCCGACGCTGCCCGGCACCAAACCGGTGAATAGGCTGGCCATGGAAAATCCCGATTCGGAAAGGGCGGCGCCGATGGGCTGGCCTTGTGCCCCGGTGACGACCAGGGCGGTGGCGCCGGTCACCCCGTCAATCATATCCTTGCCGGCAATCCAGATATCGCCGGACATGCTGACGGGATAGGAGAAGAACACAAAGGCCCGGGCGGTCAGGGCCGGGTTGAGAATATTCCGTCCGGTGCCCCCGAAAATTTCTTTGCCGATCACCACGCCGAAGGATATCCCGAGCGCCACCTGCCACAGAGGAATGGTGGGTGGCAGGGTCAGTGGGAAGAGCAGTCCTGACACCAGGAAGCCTTCGGAAATTTTGTGCCGCCGGATGATGGCAAAGAGAAATTCCCAGAGGAACCCCACCCCGTAGGAAACGATAATCATGGGAACCACATACCAGGCGCCCACCAGGAAACAGTCCAGAACAGAGTAGTCCTGGCCGGTTGCCAGGCCGGACTGGTATCCGGTGTTGAAAATGCCGAAAAAGGTCACGGGTATCAGGGCCAAAATCACGAAGCTCATATAGCGTTTGAGATCCAGGTGGTCCCGGACAAAGGGCATGAATTTGTTTTTTGGGGATGGCAGAAAGAAAAAGGTTTTGGTGGCATCCCATACCGGTTCGTATTTTTTATATTTCCCATCTCCGGTAAAATGGGGCTTGCTGTCGTCAAATAGTTTTTTTAAGGGATTTTTCATGCTTTATCCTTGTAGTGGGATTCCATGCCGTCGGACAGGATCTTGGCCAGTTCGATCTTGGAGGGACAGGTAAATGAGCACAGCCCGCA
Source organism: Desulfobacter sp. (assembly GCA_036881925.1). Lineage (GTDB taxonomy): Bacteria > Desulfobacterota > Desulfobacteria > Desulfobacterales > Desulfobacteraceae > Desulfobacter. The sequence goes on along the minus strand of JBAJNJ010000005.1, from coordinate 65,982 downwards.
CTGGCAGCAGTCCATCATGCCGCAGGCCAGGGCTTCTTCGATCTCGTCCGCATGCAGGGCCTTCATGATAAAGTTGGGCATGAGGCTGTTGGGACAGATCCGTTCGCAATAAGAGCAGTTGATACAGGCCCTGAGTTCGCCGTGAAGGGTGCAGTCCATGACCTGGGGGCGATTGAACAGGGCGGAAAGAAATGTGGACGAGACCGAGGGCTTGTCCAGGCCGGGCCAGACAAAACCGAACATTTCTTCACCATCTGTATTTTCAATGATATTAACGGTGTTTTCAAAAAAGCCGATATGGTCGTCCGGATCCAGGATACGGCCGTTGAACTGGCCCGTGGTGATCATACTGTCATCAATGAAATGGCCGGCCAGCTTTCTGACGGGCGCGCCCTGCCGGGTCAGCAGGTGGGGACGCCTGTCTCCGGCCTGGGTAATGGTGACGACTTTCTCAACCGGATACCGGCCTGTGGACAGGAATTTTCCCACCATGATCAAATGTTCAAGACTGATGCACCAGGCCGTGTTTTCCGCCTGGTTCTGCTTGATCTGGTAAAGCACGGCACCGGGATTCCATGCCGGGTATGTGTCGTCGGTGACATGGGTGATCCGGCCCGTAATTTCGCTGCCAAGCGACCCGAGCCGTTTCATACTGCTTTCCCTGGCCGTGACCACGATCCTGTGGGAAAACCGCTCCAGGGCGGCCATGCCTGTTTCAAACGCGTCTTCGTTGCCGTCCAGAACCACGGCCGGGTGGGGAGAAAACAGATCGTTCCCGTTGAGGGAAACAATGATCATTGACGGGCTGTGGGCCGGGTCTGCATTATCCAGGGCCGGAAACTGCCGAAGGGATTGCCAGAGCCCTCCCTGCTTGAGCCGTTCCGTGAGGTCCGCCTTTTCTATCCCGGCCAGTTCCCCGGCCGAAACCGGCGGGAACTCAACAAAATCATCAATGGTTTCCGCTGAAACGATCACTTCAATCAATCGCCGCCGTTTCCCGAAACGGATTTGCTGCACTTTTCCCGTGGCCGGGGAAACATAGTTGACGGACCGGTCCCGCTTGTCGGAGAAGACAGGTGTTCCCGTCCGGACGGCATCTCCTTCTTTTACCAGGAGTTTGGGGCGGATAAAGGGGATATCTCCGGCAGAGATGCCTATGGTAGAGGGAAAAGGAACCCGGATTCGCGTCATGTCAGGCATTCCGGCCACTTTGGGTGTGAATCCCCTGGACAGTTCTATTTTTTCCATGTATTCAATTCCATTCTGTCAATCGTGTGGTTGTCTCGGACAGTTGATATCCTGAAGCTTTATTTATAAAGAGACTTAATTCTATCAAAAACCAGTTTAATATCAACCCCAAGATTATTCAATTTGAAAACCCCGGGGCATTGCGTGAAGCTGCACGGTCTGCATGGTTGTCCGGCGCTCATGCCGGTACTTATGCCGGCCCGGTTTCGCAACATACGACAGCATTTTCCCTGCCGGTGTTTTCCGGCACATGTTGCTGCTGCGGATGCCGTGCTTGTTCCCCGTGCCGTTTCAGCCACCAATAAGGCAATGCCAACAGGCGTTTCCGGGCGATAGACCCGGAGGCATACGGGCACTTTCAGGCCCTTCCTTATTTTAAACTCATGCGGGTGTGGAGAACATTGATATCCATACCCTATCATATGGTGCTGGCGGATTCAATCGTTCAAACCGGTAAAGCCATAGAAATTCTCTATAGTCCGGTGCAAAATAAATCATGATAATCAATTTGCAGCTTCCGGCTTTTTTTTCTAGAATGCCTGCCAAAGGAAAACCCGGCGGACCGAACGCCGGGTACGAGAAGGAGAAACTATGCGGTTTTTGTTGTATTCCCCGCTACCTTACAGGGTATTGAGAATCGCCCTGGGCGGGGTGTTTTTGTATTCGGGTCTGTCCAAATCCGTTGACCTGGAATACTTTGCCGGCGTGGTTAATGCCTTTGGCATTATTCCCGCCGGGCTTGCCTATCCTGCGGCTGTGGTAGTGGTGGTCAGTGAGCTGGTCCTGGGTGTGGGCCTTATCCTGGACAAAAGAGGATGTCTCGGGGGAATCCTGGCCATGCTGCTGGGGTTCATGGCCGTGGCCGGATATGCCATTTACATGGGATATGATATTGACTGCGGGTGTTTTGGGCCCGGAGATCCTGAGGCTGAAGCGTTTTCCCAACTTCGCACCGTTCTTTACCGCGACGCGGTCATGGTTGTTTGCATTGCGTATCTATATCTGTGGCGTTTCAAGACCGGCAGGCATCCCCTGCCGTTTTTTCATATAAAATCAAATATCAGCAAACCTGCTGACGTGAGTTAAGTAATAAAAAAAGGAGTAAAAAATGATCCGACCTGTTTCAAAATGGATATCCCCTGTTGTTTTGTTTGTTGTCATCGCGGCTGCATTTCCGGCCTATGGGTTTATGGGAAGCAAGTTCAAAGACGAAGTTAAAAAAGAACAAGGCGCCGTGACCCTGGTCCGGGAGGTGGCTTACGGCGGATACGGCCTTTTGACTGCCGAGGAACTCAAGCAATGGATAGATGCGGGCAAGGATATGCTGATCGTAGACACCATGCCGTATGAGGCCAGCTACAAGAAAAACCATGTACCGGGCGCACTTCAGTTTCTTTTCCCCATTCCCGAGATGAAAACCTGGGATACCAAGGAAACCGACGGCAAGACCAAAGCGGATTATATGGCCATGCTGGGGGATGACAAGGATAAGCCCATTGTTATATACTGCGGCTTTGTAAAGTGTACCCGGAGCCATAACGGCGCGATTTGGGCCAAAAAGCTGGGGTACAAAAATGTATACCGCTTTCCCGGTGGTATTTATGCATGGAAGGGAATGGACTATCCGATCGGAAAAAAAGAGTAGCTGCACACTTGTTGTCTTTCTTCGCGCACCTGAGCCGGGACGGGTGAAGACCCGCCTGGCAAAGGATGTGGGAGATGAAAAAGCCCTGGCACTTTATAAGGGGTTCGTCAGTGCAACACTGGATGCGGCAGATGCCTGGTGCGGACGGCACGGGCAGGCCCCGGAATCAAGGGCGATACGGATTGCCTATTATCCCGAAAACAGGCAGGACATGGTCGCGGCGTGGCTGGGCCGGGAACGGCAGTATATCGCCCAGTCAGGCAAGGACCTTGGCAGACGCATGGCAAATGCCATGGCCGGAGCGTTTGATCACGGGGCCGGCCGGGTCGCCCTGGTGGGTACGGACATCCCACAAATCCGTTCCGGTTTACTGGCGCAGGCCTTTGACGCCCTTAACCGCTCCGATGTTGTGATCGGCCCCAGTCTGGATGGCGGGTACTGGCTTATCGGTGCTTGTCGGGAAACATTTATACCGGCCATTTTTGAGAATATCGACTGGGGCACCTCTTCGGTGTGTGCTGCCACCACGGAGTTGTGCCAAACGCATGGGCTGGCCACCTCATTTCTGGAACCGCTTCGGGATGTGGATACGCTGGCGGACCTGAACGCCTTGCGCTGCCATGACTGTATTACCGGGCATCTGCCCGGAACCAACGGCGACAGTCGCGATTAATACCACTTTGCCAGTTTTTCAGGTGGTACGCCAATCAGATAAAGGCATATCAGCACCCAGTTTCTCAAGGTGGTATAAACAACACCCTGGGTTTGCCAGCGGCGGGCAGAGGTTTGGATCGGATGGTCCAGGAAAACCGGCCTGATCCCGGTGCGTTTTATCCCAGCCATCAGTCCTACATCTTCCATCAGGGGCACATCCGGAAATCCGCCCACACGAAGGAACAGGCGTTTTGATATGAAGATGCCCTGGTCCCCGTAAGGGATACGGGTGAGCCTGGACCTTGCGGATGCGATTTTTTCAATGATCCGGAACCAGGGTTCAGGAGAGTCTATGGCCAGGTCAAAGGCGCCGCAGAACCGTGACGGATCGGCAGCCTGCCAGGCCCGGGCCAGCTTGTCCATACCTGCTTGGTCCGGACAGGTGTCCGCATGGAGAAAAAACAAAAGGTCTCCCCGGGCGGATGCTGCGCCTGCATTCATCTGGGTACCCCTGCCACGGGGAGAGGTAACCGGCCGGACTACGGGCGGCAGGTCCCGTTGGGAGGCAATGTATGACAGGGTGCCGGCACCCGGTTCCCCATCCACAACCAGGATTTCAAAAGACAGGGGAATGGACAGGGACATGATCCCGTCCAGGGTGTTTAATATCCCCTTTTTTTCCTTGTAAACAGGAATAATAATGGAAAGCTGCATGGGTAATTTCCTACCATAAAAGTCGGTTAAAAAACAGGTGCCGGATTGGAATTTTTGATCTTGATTTTCTACTGAAAGAAGAATAGAAAGAGATTCATGGTTGAACCCCAAGGGTAAAAAAGGATAGATAAAAAGTATGGATCAGATGGATTTAAACCGTATCGTTACCCAGGACTTTCTTGATACGCTATTGCCTCCTGAAAAGAGCGACCAGTTTTTTGAAGCATTGTACGGCGATGCTGCGGAAGGAGCGTATGATATCCGCCTGGCGCCTGTGTCGATTTCCCGGGACCGCATTGTCCTGGCTTTTAACCTGACCCAGCGTCCGGGCAAGTGCCTGGTCTGCAGCCTGACTTACGGGCTGCCCAATGTGTTTTCCCGCCATCCCCTGATCAACATCAAGGGCATGGTGGATGCCATGGACAAGGCAGGCGTCCGGGTTAAAAACTGGCGCCTGGGAGACACCGAAGAAAGCTCCGCCTCCCTGCATACGATTCCCCTGTATCTGGATCTGACCTGAGTACATCGGTTTTCAGTCAAAAAGGCCGGCCGCATACTGCGGCCGGCCTTTGATGTTTTACCCGCTTATTCCGGCAAAGCGGTCATGGCGTCGTTCCGGCGTTTTACGCTTTGGGAAGTTTGGGAAACGCCTTGTTCAGCTTTTTATTCCAGTCATCCACTTTGGGTTTGACCTTTTTGAGAAGGGCCCCGACATTGCCTTTGATGGTAATGCTGTCAATGGTGTCTCCCTGGGCGATGCTGTCCACCACTTTCTGGTCTTCTTCTCCCTCGACTTCCCCGAAAACAGTATGCATGCCGTCCAGGTGGGGTGTGGGGCAATGGGTGATGAAAAATTGGCTGCCGTTGGTTCCCGGACCTGCGTTGGCCATGGAAAGAACCCCGGGTTTGTCATGCTTTAGATCTTTTTTGAACTCGTCTTCGAATTCATATCCCGGTCCGCCCATGCCGTTGCCGAACGGGCAGCCGCCCTGGATCATGAAATCTGAAATCACCCTGTGGAATTTTAATCCGTTGTAGTATTCCCGCTGGGCCAGGTTTACAAAATTACCAACGGTGAAGGGGGTTTTGTCCGCGAAAAGTTTAATATGGATGGTCCCTTTGGATGTCTCCACGATTGCTGTCAGGTCTGCCATGTGTTGTTCTCCTTAAGGTTAAAAAATTTCTCAGAAAATAAGATGGGATTTAAAATTGTCAAATTCTAAAATATGAACGGATCAGACCCGGGCAGGAGGATATTAAAAGGCATCAGGTCCTGATGCTGTCCCGGTCCCGTTCACTGAGTTGAAAGTCCTCAAGGGTGACCTGGCGGATGTCGCCGAACTTATGGCGGATGGACAGAAAGGTGTCGAATTCGCGGAGGAAAAGTTCGGTGATCAGGGGGTCGAAATGTTTTCCGCGTTCTCTTCTGATGATGTCAAAAACCATTTCCGGGGGGTAGGGTTCCTTATACGGACGTTTGGACGTCAGGGCGTCAAAGGTGTCTGCAATGGCAACAATCCTTCCCGACAGGGGAATGTTCCCCCCGCTGAGCCCTCTGGGATATCCTTTGCCGTTGAATTTTTCGTGGTGGCTCAGGGCGATTTCCTCGGCCATCTGCAAAATCCGTGATTTTGACTTGGACAGCAGTTTTGCGCCGATCAGGGTGTGGCCTTTCATGATATCAAATTCTTCGGGGCTCAGTTTCCCGGGTTTGAGGAGAATTTTATCCGGAATCCCGATTTTACCCACATCGTGCATGGGGGCTGAATAGCCGATGGTTTCAATATATTGTTCGTCCATTTCAAGGCGGGTGGCGATAAAGGATGCATACTCGCCGATCCGTATAATATGGTCGCCCGTGTCTTCGTCCTTGAACTCGGAGGCCATGACCAGGCGGTGGATGGAGTCCAGATAGGCCTGTTTGAGTTCTTCATGGGAGGTACGCGTCTCTTCCCTGAGCTGCCGTTCTTTGAGTACTCTCCGGATTCTGAGTATGATTTCCTGGATGGAAAAGGGTTTTTCGACAAAATCACTGGCCCCGATATTGATGATTTCATCGTATTGATATCCCCTGGCATGGCCTGTAATTACGATGACGTCTGCCGAGCAGAGATCAAACACGCGGGTGGCCAGTTCAATGCCGTCCATTTCCGGCATGTTGATATCCGTAATCACGATATCCACAGGGTTTTTGGCCACAATTTCCAAGGCGGATTTTCCGCTGGGCGTGACCGTGCACCGGTGTCCGGCAATTTTCATGGCCCGCTGAAACAGTTCGAGTATAGATGGGTCGTCATCTACAATAAGGACATGCGCCCTGGTGTCCCGGGCAATTTTCACCTTATCAATAGCTGACCTTCCGGATGTTTGACTGCCGGATTGCTTTGCCATGAATCCCCTGTAATGATTTTGTAAGATAAAGGTTAGGTTCAGGTAAAATTAAGTTCGAAATATATACTAAAAATATAGTTTGGCCCGGGGTCCTGTCAAGGAGAAATCCGGGATTATATTCGGGTGTCCATTTCAATCCTGTGGCAGTGACAGTAAACCCGGTGATTCTTCCCTTGACATAATCCGTGAAGATGTGGGACTCCTAAACGGACCGGAATCATGACACTATTTCAAAAGGAGAGTTCCTGACGTGGCCCGCTATCTTTGGCCGTTTTTTTTGTTGACCTGGCTGTTTTCGTATCCGGCCTGGGGCGGCGATCTTGACGATGTCCGCGCCAGGGGCGTCGTACGGCACCTGGGAATTCCCTACGCCCATTTTGTGACCGGCAGCGGGGACGGTCTGGACACAGACATCATCCGGCTGTTCGCAACATCTCTTGGCCTCTCATATGTGCATGTGCCGACGACCTGGAAAGATGCGGTCGGGGATTTGACCGGCAACCCGATGGATTCCCGAAAAAAGGTTGAGGTAAAAGGGGACCTTCTGGCCAACGGGGTGACTATTCTGGAGTGGCGAAAGCGTTTTTTTTGTTTTTCAACCCCTGTGTTTCCCTCCCAGATATGGCTCATTGCAGGGGCGGATGATCCTGTGACGCCCATTGTACCGGGAGACGGGCTGGAAAAAGATATTTCCCGGGTCAGGAACAAGCTACGGGGCAGAGAGGTTACAGGGATGGCCCGGACCTGCCTGGATCCCGGATTATACGGACTGGAGGCTGCAGGCGCGTCCATCCGTTATTTTAACGGGCAGCTCAATGACCTTGCCCCGGCAGTGATGAATAAAGACGCACAACTGGTGCTGATGGATGCGCCTGACGCCCTGGTGGCCATTGAAAAATGGCCCGGCAGGCTCAAGGTGATCGGGCCGGTATCCGATCCCCAGCATATGGGAGTCGCGTTTCGCAAAAATACCCCGGAGCTTAAAGCGGCGTTTAACCGGTTTTTCCGGAAGCTTGTGGCGGACGGGACCTACCAAAAGCTGGTTGAAAAATATTACCCCGTATTCCCCGTGTATTATCCCCGATTTTTTGCCGGATTGACGGGCATGGATTCCAGGAACAATAAATGAAACGGTCCGTCACGATAAAGCACCTGGAAGCCAGAAACCTTGCCGCAATCGTCATTTGCTGCAGCCTGGCCGTTTTTATCGGCATTATGCTTGCCAAGCAATATATGTCGTTTACCGGTCTTGAGCAGGGGAGGGTTGTCACATTGAAGCAGGATCTGGATAAACGGGCAACGGCAGTGGGGTATTTTTTTTCAGAACGGTTCGCCGATCTGGAACATATCGGAACCACCAGGGCGCTGAAGGGGTATTTTGAAAATCTTGCCCTGGGCATGTCCATGAAGTACGGCCTTCGATCCAGCCTTTTTGCGGCGGCCCGGCAGTTATCCATGTTGATGACGTCCAAGACCATCGGCAGAGATCCGATTTATTCCCGCCTGGTTTTCATCACCGGCCAGGGGGATATTCTGATTGATACCCTGGGGGCACCTGACGATTTCCCGGGATTCTGCCGCCGCCTGCTCACCCCCGGAGAAAAACCCAGGGAAACATTCTGGAACGGGTCGGATATTGTTGTATCCGTTCCTTTCTATTTCAAGGAAACATATGCGGGGCAACTCGTCTCTTTCCTGCCATTTGATACCATTGACCGCCATCTGGTGCGCCAGTCCGGAGGGTCTTCAGGGGTTTACGGCATGACAGCCGGCACAGATCCCCTGCTGCTGCCGGACAGGGCGCCGCTGCGCCTGCCCGGCACAGACCGCATCACGCCGGAACTGTTTGCCGACGGGGACGTGCGCACACTGGAGGGTGAATGGCATGACAAGGCAGACGCCCGGATCATTGCCATGCGGACCCATATTCCCGGCACCCCTTTTTACATCATCTCCCTGAACCAGACCGAGTCCCTGTCAGGAGAAAACATTTTCGCCATTATGGTTGCGTTTGTATTGTTGATCGGGGTGGGGATTTTTTTTATCTGGCGAGCCGCCACCCAGAAACTGATTTACGGTGTGCGGCTTGAGGCGTCCCGGCAGAGCGAAAAACACTTCAGGGACCTTGTGGAGTTTCTGCCCATTCCCGTGGGCGAGTATGGATTTGATTTCAAAATCAGGTATGCCAACAGGGAAGCCCTGGCGTTTTTCGGATATACCCGGACCGATATTGATGCGGGTATACGTATCACCGATTTGATTCAGGAAGCGGACCTGGAAAAAGTCACGGGACGGATCGCGGTGTTTGAGCAGGGGGAAAATCCAGGCCCCATTGACGTGAATGTCCGGCGCAAGGACGGGAAAAAAATCTGGGGAAGGGCCATTCCGACCCTGATTTATGAGAACGGCGCCTGCACCGGGGTCAGGACCTGTTTCATTGATATGACCCAGCGCAGGAAGTCGGAACAGGCATCCATCATGGCTGCAGAGCAGGAAAAATATGCCCTGGTGGGCCAGGTGGCCGGTAAAATGGCCCATGACTTTAACAATATCCTGGGAGCGATCATGGGGAACGCGGACCTGACGCTCATGGACTGCCAGGACCCGGAAATCCGCAAAACCCTCAGGATCATCCTGGAGCAGGCCAAGCGAGGCAATATCCTGACCCGCAACCTGGTGGCCTTTGCCAAGGACCAGGAGATCAAGGAAAAATACTTTAACATCAACCGCAAGATGGACCTGGTTCTGAACCTCCTTAAAAAAGAGCTTGAGGGCATTACCATTATCAAAAATTACGAAAAATCTCCGCCCGAACTTCTGGCCGACCCGGGCATGATCGAACATACCCTGGTCAACCTGATACACAATGCCATCCACGCCATGGGAAAGACGGACCATCCCGTGCTCGGGCTGGAAACCCGGTCGGACGGCAACAGCCTCATCATCTGTATCCAGGACAACGGATGCGGCATTCCCAAGATGCATGCCAAGGATATCTATTCGCCCTCGTTCAGCCTCAAGGGAAGCCGTGACCTGACAAAGTCCTATCTGCCCGGGACCAAGGGAACCGGGTATGGCCTGTCCAACGTCAAAAAGTATATTGACAAGCACAAGGGTGGCATTTCTTTTATCAGCAGCGAAGACAGGGGCACCCGGTTTACCATTACCCTGCCTCTGGTCGCCAAGACCCTTCTGCCGGATGAAAAGGAAGGCCTGATGAAAAAACCGGTGGTCCGCAAGAAGCGGATCCTGATCGTTGAAGACGAACCGGCCATTTCCATGGTCCTGGAGAAAATACTGACCAGTGATCCGTTTTATCACACGGTTCGCCTGGCAGAGGACGGCACGGCGGCCATTGAGCTTTCAGACTGTGAACCCTTTGACCTGGTCAGCCTGGACTATATGCTGCCCGGCCGTGTCAATGGCCTGGATGTGTATACCCATATCCGGAAAACCAATAAAACCATGCCTGTGCTGTTCATCTCGGGCAACATCCGTTTCCTGGAATCCATGGATGTCCTCAAGGCGTCTGATCCCCATATGGACCATTTGTCCAAACCTTTTGAAAACCTGGCCTATGCAGACAAGATAAACCAATGGCTGCAGATGGCCCAATAACAAAACACATTCGGAACACCCCCATGACTGATACGTTACTACCCCTGGATCTTGTACCTGAACATGAGATCGAAAACCGGATACATTCCCTGAAAAACCGGATGGAAAAGGCCGGTATGGAAGGCATATTTTTAACCCACAGGCCTGATATCTACTATTTTTCAGGCACGGCCCAGGACGGCTGGCTGTTTATTTCCCTGGACCATGCCCCGCTGATGTTTGTCCGGCGCTACCTGCCCCGGGCAAGGTTGGAAAGCCCCCTGGCCAACGTTATTCCCGTGCAATCCGTTACGGAAATTCCCCCCATGCTCCAGGACCTTCACGGCAGCCTGCCGAAAACAATGGGGATTGCATTTGATATCGTACCGGTAAGGGATTACCGGTTTTATCAATCCCTGTTTTTCGGGACCGGTTTTTTGGATGCAACACCTGTGGTGGAAGGGTGCAGGGCCATCAAATCCGACTATGAGATCCGGCAGATGGATGTTGCGGCCAGGGTATCGGAAAGAATTTTTGAGTTCATAAAAGACAACCTTGCGCCCGGCATACCGGAAACCGAGTTTGCCGGTAACATCGAGGCCTTTGCCCGGACCCTGGGGCATTCCGGGAAAATCCAGATGCGTTACTACCGGGCCGAGGGCTTTTCCTTTCACTTGATGAGCGGCGTGTCCGGCGGTGTGCCGGGGGCACTGGATTCCCCGGTCTGCGGCACGGGTACGTGCACGGCCTATCCGTTCGGGGCCGGTCCCAGGCCCATCAGGGAAAATGAACCGGTCCTGATTGATTTTGCCTCCATGGTGAACGGATACCATATGGATGAGTCAAGAACCTTTGTGATCGGAAAGATGGAAGAGGAAGCCGAGGCCAGCGCCCGGGCAGCCATTGAAATCCTGGAGCAGATCCGGTCCGCCATGAAGCCCGGGGCGGTGATCGGGGAAATTTTCCGGATGTCCGTCAACCGGGCCAGTCAGATGGGGTATGCAGACCAGTATCTGGGCATACCGGGATTGAAATCCAGATTTGTCGGACATGGGATCGGTCTGGAACTGGTGGAAAGCCCTGTTCTGGCCAGAAAGCGCCCCATGGAACTGTTGCCGGGAATGGTCTTTGCCGTGGAGCCCAAATTCATTTTCAAAGACCGGTTTGCCACAGGCATTGAGAGCGTGATCCGGGTTACGGAAACCGGCAGCCGTTTTTTAAGCCGGACACCCAATACCATTTTCAGGTGCTGACCGGGAAGCCCACAGCCAGACAGGGGGGCAAGCCGGGCTGATCCTGCCGGTCAAGCCGTCAGGAGCTTATCCACGACAGATAGAAATTCCTGGTTTTCAAAGGGTTTGACCAGGGTCTTGTCCGCACCGAATATTTTTGCGTATTCAAGGTATTGAAAGGCTCCTTGCCTGCCGCCTCCGGAAATTACAAGGATCTTCACATCGGCCTGCTGGTCGGTAACGGCCCGGACCACCTCAAGGCCGTCCTGGTCCGGCATGAAAATATCGGTAATAATCAAATCGAAATTAGATCCGGAAAAGGTTTCCAGCCCCTTGGTCCCGTCTTCAGCCTCCGCCACCTCGTGGCCCGAGGTTTCCAGCAGCATGACCAGCATCTTCCTGAATTTGTCGTCATCTTCAATGAGCAGTATACGCGCCATTTATTCTCCTGATTCTGTCTGGTTTTGGGCCGTAACCGGCAGGGCTTGGGGAAGGATGACCCGGAAGCGGGTGCCTTTGCCCGGCTCGCTGGTCACATCCACATATCCCCCATGGGCCCTGACAATGCCGAATACAACGGAAAGCCCCAGTCCGGAACCGTCTCCCACATTTTTGGTGGTAAAAAACGGATCAAAAATATTGCCCAGGACCCCGGGGGAAATCCCGCATCCGGTATCGCTGACCACCAAGGCAAAAAAGTCTCCGGGCCGGACATCATTTGCCTTGGCCGTGATGGGAGAGACGGAAACCTGTTCCAGGCATATGCCGATTTCCCCTTTATTGTCCATGGCATGAACCGCATTGAGTCCCAGGTTGAGTATCACCCGGGTAATCTGCTGGGCATTGACCTTCACAGGGCAGGGGTGTCCGGGAAACTCGGGGCAAATCCCGGCATGGGGCCCCACAGCCGCATCAAGAAGTTTAATGCCGTCCCGGACCACGCCCCTGAAATCCATTACCGTTTTTTCCATCTGGTCCGGGGTTGTAAAATCCTGGAGCTGGCTGATCAACGCCTTTGAACGGCGTGCCGCATCCAGGATTTCTTCGCCCATGCTGCGGATGCCTGCCGAGCCGTCCGCATGGGTCTGAATCATGCCGGCATACCCCATGATAATTCCCAGAATGGTGTTGAAATCATGGGCAATGCCGCCGGCCATGGTGCCTACGGCTTCCATTTTTTGTTTTTGCAGCAGCCGGGATTCGATCCTGGCCCGTTCATCCATTTCCTGCCGGAGCTGAACGTTGGCCCTGTCCAGTTCCCGGGTTCTCTGCCGCACCCGGTCTTCCAGTTCATGGTTGAGTTCTTCCAGGTGATGCTCAGCAATTTTCCTCCGCCGGACAGCTCCGGTCAGGCGGTAATTCATATAAAAACTGAAAATCAGCAGAAAGCCTGAAAACAGGATAATGACACTGAACACTTCATCCAGTTCATAGGCCTCGTACTCCCGGCTGATGTGATAAAGGCGTTCAAACAACTCTGCATCGGCAGCCAGGAAAAAGGCCACCACAAGAAGGATACAGATGATCAAAGCGTATTTTGCCATATTTTCCCTCCCGGGTTATGCTACATTTAATGCCCTAATTTGGCGGTGCCGTCAATCTCCCGGGTCCTGAATTTTATATGTGTTGAACACGAGATCGTCATGCCGGTGTTGACCGTTGCCGGTCCGGGTATCTATAATTCAGGAGGGAGATGCGCCAAAAAACATTGCCACGGGAGTGATACATGAGTGAAAGAATGAAAATCAATGTTTTGGGATCGGGTACCTGTGTGCCGTCACGTGTGCGCCGCCCCTGTTCAATATTGATCCGGACAAAAACGCTGACCGTACTTGTGGATGCCGGCCCCGGGATCATGGGGCAGCTTTTGAAGCTGGAAACCGGGATCGACCGGATCGATATGATCTGCCTGAGCCATTTTCACCTGGACCATTGCGCAGATGTGGCGCCTCTCCTGTTTGCCACCAAATACCCGGGCATGACGCGCAAAAAACCGCTGGCCCTTATGGGCGGCCCCGGACTTTTGTCATGGCTGGACAGGATCAGCCACGCATTTGACAGGACCATTGATCTGCCGAAAGAGATGTTTTCCCCTGTTGAGCTGTCCGGGCAGGGGCGGCTTGAACTGGACGGTCTTGATCTGGAGTATATTCCCATGGCACACCGGCCGGAAAGCATGGGATTCCGGTTTACGGACCCTACAGGGTTTTCATTGGTGTATTCGGGCGATACAGATGTAACGGATAATCTTGTCCTCCTTGCATCCCGTGCAGATATTCTGGTCTGCGAGTCTGCCACACCGGACGGTTTTAAGGTGGAGGGGCACCTGACCCCCTCCCTGGCCGGCGACATGGCGAAACGCGCCGGGGTCAGCCAATTGGTGCTGACCCATTTTTATCCGGAGTGCGAAACCGTGGATATGGTGGCCCAGTGCCGGTCGACTTATGAAGGCAGGATTATTGCGGCAGAAGATCTCATGGCCTTGTAACAGGGGGCGTAAAAAAACTCCCCTGCCGGATGTGGGCCGGCAGGGGAGCATTTGTAAAAACGGATAAGGGGGTGAGTGTCAGGCGTTTTCCAGCACTGCCCGGGTTTCAATGGCAATCTGGCGTTCTTCGTCCGTGGGCACCACCCATACCTGGATACGGCTGTTCTCCGTGTGAATGGTGTGGGGCTCGGGATTCCGGACATCATTCACTTCCCTGTCGATTTCAATGCCGAGGAAATCCAGGTCTTCCAAAGCCTTTGCGCGGACAATTTCATCGTTTTCCCCGACGCCTGCCGTGAATACCAGGGCATCCACCCGGCCCAGGACGGCGGCATATGCGCCGATGTATTTTTTGATCTGGTAGGCGAACATGTCAACGGCCAGTGCTGCGTTTTTATCGCCGGCAGCGGACTGGTCATGGATATCCCGCAGGTCGTTGTATCCGCAAATTCCCTTGAGCCCGCTTTTCTTGTTGAGCACATCGTCCAGAGCCTTCTGGTCAAGGCCGGTGTTGTCCATGAGGTAGCCGAACACTGCAGGGTCAAGATCCCCGCACCTTGTGCCCATCATTACGCCTGCCAGGGGGGTCATACCCATGGAGGTATCCTGGCATTCACCGTTTTTCACCGCTGAAATAGAGCAGCCGTTACCAAGATGGAGGGTGATCAGGTTGACCGCGTCCGGGGATTTGCCCATGAGCCGGGCAGCCTCACCGGCAACATATTTGTGGCTGGTGCCGTGGAATCCGTATCTCCTGACCCGGTGCTTGGTATAATACTCATAGGGAAGGGCGTAAAGATATGCTTTCTCAGGAATGGTCTGGTGGAAGTTGGTGTCAAATACCGCCACCTGGGGTTTACCCGGAAAAAGTGTTTCCGCCACCCGGATACCGATGAGGTTGGGCGGGTTGTGAAGAGGAGCCAGGGGGTTGTTGGCCTCAATGGCGTTTTTGACATCTTCGGTGATCAGGGTGGCTTCCTTGAATGCTTCGCCGCCCTGGACCACCCGGTGGCCAATGGCGTCAATGTTCTGGGTGATCTGGTCCGCCACCAGATGCATGGCGGCTTTGTGATCGGGAATCGGCTGTGTGATCCTGTCTTTTTGGACATCGTCGCCATTATAGGTTTTATGGGTCATAATCCCTTCGGCTTCGCCGATACGTTCTACCACCCCGCCGGTAATAACCGTGGCCGCATCCATATCAAACAGTTGATACTTCAGGGATGACGACCCTGTATTGATAATCAGAATATTCATTTTGCTTCCTAAAATTGTACCTGGATTTTAAATCGGGATACACATGTTGCGCCGCATTCCGGCAGTTTTCATTCCCCTGTCGCTGACATGGCGTAAAATTGTCTGATAAATGATTCCTGGATCTTGTAGGACCAGTGGACATCCTTGAGCACACGTGCTGCTTCCGAAGGGTTTCTCTCTTTGAGAAAGCCGATGAACTGGTCATGTTCGTCACAATTTCTCAGTTCCCACTCCGGAATGTAGCTCTGGCCCTGGAAATCGTAGAGCCGGTGCTTGATGGGAAAAATGAATTTCTCCAGCAAGGGATTGTCAGACAGGCTGTTGACCACGTCATGAAAGGCAAGGTTGGTCTTGAACAGCTTTGAAAAGTCATCCTCCCGGATGTCTTTGCGCATCTGCTCGTTCAGTCTCTCAAGCCTGGAAATATGGGCGGATTTAATTTTTTCAAAGCAATCCTGGACAATGGCAGCCTCAATGATGCCGATGCTGTGATAAGCATCTTCGACATCCTTCATCTCAAGGGCGTTGACCATCACCCCCCGCCTGGGGAGAATGGTGACAAACCCTTCAAGTTCCAGATGGATCAGCGCATCCCGCAGCGGGGTTTTGCTGATGCCCAGCCGCTCCGCAATTTTATTCAGGTTGATGGTGGAGCCGGGGACCAGGCCACCTGTGATCATTTCGTTCCGAAGGTATTCGTATACCTGTTCCCGTAATGATAAAACGTTCAACCGTGGTTTCATATGTTGCTGCCGCCCTTTAATTTCCATGACAAATGCTCTTTTTTATATATGAATTCAAGGATTCCGTCAATGACACGGCCCTTGTCCTTGTGAGGGAATAGCCCATGTGACCGGGGATAATGAAAATTGATATCTAATATATCAGATATCAGTTGTCGGTCAAGCAAAATTTTCCGGGAAAAAGAGATTGAATTATTCTTGATTTTAGCGGTATAACCGGACGGTTACATCTATAGCAAATGACAAAAATATGTTCCGAAAAAAACGCTGGTGAGAATACCGATTCAGTAAGAAGTACTGAAAACTTAAGTGTCATTTGCTGTGCAACCACCCAAGTTAAAAATTGAATCGGAACGGAATTTTGAGAACGGCTATACCTTGACGTGAAAGGCCGGCCATGATTGTCCTTAATACCCTTTTTCCCCTGTTTGCCCTCCTGATGCTGGGGGTTGTGCTGAAGCAAAGGGGACTGACGTCCGACCGGTTTCTCAGGACCTCGGACCGGCTGGTCTATTATATTTTTTTCCCGGTCATGCTTTTCTGGAAGGTCGGCGGGACCACTGCCACGGGGGACTCCAGCATGGGGTTGTGCCTGGCCGGGTTTCTGGCTGCGGGGCTGGTCTTTGTTCTGGGGCTGGTCTACATCCGGTACAGCAGTCTGGGCAGTTACCAGGCCGGCTCTTTTTCCCAGGCCACCTACCGGTTCAATACCTACATCGGCATGGCTATTGTGGTGAACACCCTGGGCGAAGAGGGGGTACGGCACTTCGGCATCTTGATCGGATTCCTGATTCCGGCCATCAACGTGATGGCGGTATCCGTGTTGATCTGGCACTCCAACCAGGACCTGCCCACGGGGAAAAAGATACGTTTTTTCATCAAGGCCCTGGTTTCCAACCCCCTGATCATCGGATGCGCCGCCGGTATCCTGGTCTCCCGGTCGGGCATGGAACTGCCGGTGTTCCTTAACAACACCTTTGCCCTGGTCTCCTCGGCCACCCTGCCCCTTGCATTGATTTCCATCGGGGGCACCCTGAGTTTTGCAGGCCTTGCCAGGTTCGGGAAACAGGCCTTTGCCGCTGCCGTGCTCAAACTTCTGGTACTGCCGGTGGCAGGCTTTTTCCTGCTCAAGGTTTTCGGGGTGACCGGCATTCCCTTTAAAACGGGAATGATTTTTTTCTGCCTGCCCACCTCCACGGCCCTGTATGTCCTCTCGGCCCAGCTCAATTCAGACCTGGAACTGGCCTCGGCAGCCATCATGCTCTCGACGATACTGTCGTTTGTATCATTGTCCGTGGCATTGGTTTTATAGTTTAGCTGTTCTCAAAATTCCGTTCCGATTCAATTTTTAACTTCAGTGGTTGCACAGCAAATGACGCTTCGTTTTTCAGCATTTTTTACTGGACAGGCTTTCCCATTGCCGTTCCTTTCGAAACATATTTTTGTCATTTGCTATAGAACTCCGGGCCGGATGCCCGGTGCAGATGCAATATTTATGGGTGTTGCTGAAACAGGGGGGAAGGCGTTAAGGCCCGGGGCCGCCTACAGAGGTGACCCCGGAAGGTTTACTTGGCAAGCACGGTGCTGTCCAGGATGTTCAGTGCGGTGTCTTTCATGAACCGGGCAACCGATTCAACGGTTTCTGGTTCATCAACAGAATTTTTGATAATGCCGAACCCTTCTGACAGGGCAAGGATTTTGGCGGCGGCCATTTCCTTTTCCTTTACTTTGGCGAGGCCGGTCTCTTCCCATACCGTGATTTCTTCAACACCGAATTCAATGAACTTGACCATCATGCCTTTGATTTTTTCCCGGATTTTTTCGTCCCTGAATCCCATGGCGTAACAGGACCAGAACACGGCATCCCGCTGGGGCCGGGTCCCGCTGGTGTCAAACAGGATATCCAGGAGGCCTTCCAGCCGTTTTCTCGGCGTTGTCAGGGATTCCAGCTCCTTGAGATAATGGTTCATGGAGGATTCGTAGAGAAAATCCACCATTTCCAGGATCAGCCCTTCCTTGCTCTTGAAATAATGAATCAGCAGACCGGAGTTGACCCCCATCCGTTTGGCGATCTTACCGATGGTCATTCCTTTAAAGCCCTCTTCTTCGACGACTTTATACGTGTGTTTCAGGATTTCCGGTTTTCTGATATGTGAGATGCTTTTTCGACCCATATATGTTGTTTCACCTTCAGTTTGATTGTATGCGCGCTAATTTAATGAATATATGGGGATGAAAAAAATTTGTCAAATTGTTTGTTGAATCATTTTATAACGGCAGTTTCAGCCTGGAAAACCCATGAAGGAAGTATGATTTTCCAAGGGCTTTTTTACGGATGGCCTGCCGTGAAACAATACGACGGATAATAGATACGGCCCGGTAACCATACCGGGCCGTATCCTGATGCCCCCGCTCTAAAACGCCTGTGAATCAGGCAATATCCCTGCGGTCGGACATATCAACAAGTACACGTTCCCGGGACTTGTCAATACCCAGCTCCTTACGCTTTTTATCAATGTGTTCAATCATCATCCGGGCGATTTCAACAGGATCCTTGGCCATGCCCCATTTTCCGTATCCCTGTTGCTCAAGGCCGTTGAACATCAAGTCATGGAATTTGGTATCCTTGATGGTGGGGAATCCCACGCCAAAGACGGTGTATACCCCGGACGCCACAAAATACTGGCCGATGGCCAGGGCTTTTTCACTCATCCATTCGGGTGCGCACCCGGCTGCAGGCAGGTCCGCGATACTGGTGCCCAGCCCGCCGGCTTCCACCATGGCCGAGGCAGCAATCAATATCCTTGTGTTGTCAACGCATGACCCCAATCCGAGCACCGGGGGCATGCCCACGGTTTCACAGACCTCTGCCAGTCCCGGGCCTGCCAGGGGGGCGGCCTCCGGGGTGAGAAGGCCGGCCTTGGCCAGGGCGATCTGGGAACACCCGGTCTGGAGAACCAGTACATCGTTTTTGATCAGTTCCCGGACCAGTGGCACATGCACCGAATCCTGCTGGACTTTGGGGTTGGTGCAGCCCACGACACCTGCCACTCCCCGGATCCTGCCGTTGATGATGTTTTCGTTCAGGGGCGAGTATGATCCCCGGAAAGTGCCGCCGAGCATGTATTCGATATATTCATGGGTAAACCCGTGCACCCCGCTTTGTACCTGGGTGGGGATTTCAACGGGTTGGCTCCTGGAGCCGAACCGGGCAATGGCCTTGGCCAGGATCTGGTCCGTACAGGCCCTGGGATCATGGTCGTCAAAGTCAATGTGGGTGGCCCCTTCAATATGGCACCTGGGGTTGGTGGTGATCAAGTGGGTGTCGTAACATTTGGCCACTTCAGCCAGGCCCTGCTTGATGCACTGAATATCCACGACCATGGCGTCCACAGCCCCTGTGACCACGACCGCTTCGGTGGAACCGAAATTGCCCGCGTGGGGCACGCCGTGGCGGGACATCATTTCAGCACCGGAACAGCACATGCCCACCAGGTTGATGCCCTTGGCACCTTTGGCTTTGGCCTCTTCAACATAAAACGCATCGCCCACGGCAGCCAGCATACCTTCAAACATGGCAGGCTCATGGCCGTGGACAATAATATTCACATGGTCTTCCTTGAGCACGCCCATGTTCACCTCGGCCAGGGTGGGAGACGGGGTGCCGAACATGATGTCGGACAGCTCCGTGGCCACCATGGAACCGCCCCACCCGTCTGCCAGGGCCGTCCTGCTGATCTGTTTCATCAAGTTGTTGTAATCCTGGTCACATCCGATATGGCTCCGGCTCATCATTTCCATGACTTCGATCATGGCGCCCCTGGGAACAATCCCGTCTTTTCGCCATAACTCAAGGGTGGCTTCGGGCACCCGTTTGGTAAACGGCATCTCACCGTCTACATTGGAAAAGGTTTTTTCCAGCTCATCGCAGAGTTCCAGGGCCACCTCGTCCACTTCCTTGCCTTCCACCTCAATGCCCACGGATGTGGCCACCCGTTCCAGCTTCCGGGTATCGTCAATGGTGAAATCTTTGGTCTTGCCTTCCACAACGCTTCTGAACAGTTCTAAAATATGGCGGCCATGATCGTTGTGGGAGGCTGATCCCGTGGCCACGTTACGGGCGAAATTCCTGGCCATAATGGTGTCAATGGTGGCGCCGCAGACCCCGACTTTTTTATAGGGGTCTCTGGGATTGAGGCGGCAGGGACCCATGTAACAGTGCTTGCAGCAGGCGGATTCCGCACCGATGGGACACGGCTTCATGTCATATCCACGGTCCAGGTCAATGATGACGCCGTCCCTTCTTGCCTTGTCCAGCATCTGCCGGGTCGCTTCACAAGTGGTCCGTTCTGATGAGGAAACCTGTTTCTTGGTGGATTTTTCGCTGGCCATATATATCTCCTTTGAAATTGTATTTCAGGGAGTTCCGTCAATACGGGCGTCCGGAACGAAAAACACCCCTGATATTAAAAGAATCCCCAATTAGTCGGAATATCAAGACTAAATATATGATTCCAAGCTATTGGATTTTATTCCGGAAATTTGCATGACCATGCCATGTTGTGCTGCCGGCCGTAACACTAAGGCGGTGCTGTAACAAAAAATTGTTACAAATTTAACCCCGTTATTTCATAGTTTTCTGATATGAATTTCCAAAAAATATTCACTGAATTAAGGATATCTTTCTATGTCAAAAAACATCCTGTTCAGCGCTTCGGGAAAAGCGCTTGTCATTCTTCTGGTTACCATTGCCGTTGTCTTTGCCGCCATTGCGTTGACCATGGCAAACACATCCTCAACAGAATTCTGTATGTCCTGCCATGAAATGAAGGTCTACAAGCAGGAGCTTGAAAAATCCAGCCATGCCGTGGACAAGGACAAACAGGAAATCGCATGCAAGGACTGCCATATACCGAATACGGTGTCGGGCAAGTATGTCATTGTAAAGACCATGCTGGGGGTGGGAGATTTTATGGCCCATCATTTCGGAGATCCTGACAACCTGGACCGGCGGAAACTGCAGAAAATCGCCCGCAGGTTTGTCCTGGATGACAATTGCCTGGCATGCCATCAAGACCTGTTCAAAGATGCAAAAGGCGGTGATTCTTTGTCTGAAATCGGCAGGCTCTGCCATGAAGCTTACCTGGGTAAAAACGGCCAGACCCGCCGGGGATGTGCCGGGTGCCATTTCAACATGGCCCATCTGCCGGAATTTGACAGGCGGTATCATTTCAATGCTGAGTTCGCAAAAAAACTTCCCCTCAATAAGGAGTCCCAGAATGCTGGATCATAAAAACACAACACCAAAAGACAAATCAAAATTCCGGATCGTGCTGATCATTTTTGTTCTTGTGTTAATCGCTGTTTCTGCCTACGCCTACTACAATGCCGCCTTTCCGGAAAACCGGTGCGAGTACGGCATGATCGAACACCTGGACCGCCCTGACGCGGCTTCGGACTGTTATGAATGCCATGCAAAGGCCACCCCGAAAATCGCCCAGGACTGGCATGAAAGCAAGCACGGGGTCATGCTGGTGAAATGTTTTGTCTGCCACGGCCAGCCCGATGGAAAAGGATCTCTTCCATTTGCCGTGGACCCTGACGTGAACCAGACCTGCCGCAAGTGCCACGACCCCAGTATCAAAAGGATGGAAGAAAAGTACGGACTGGCGCCCCAGTGCAACGACTGCCATCCGTTTCATAACAATTCCCTGCATCACGACGCCTATGTCAAAACCGATGCAAAAAGATCCATGGATTAGAGGCGCAGGGTCAACGCATATAAAATGGGGGCTGAATGATGTCAACCGGTTATACACCGTCGCAAACGCAAAGAAAGCGTATGCAAACATCATCAGCACCTGAAACGTTGCGGTTTAAGAAAATAGACCGGCGTTAAATGCGTTTGCCCTGATTAGAGGCGGCCAACCGCTTCTGCATCAGATATAAAGGAGGAGAGCAATGGATGTTTCCAGGCGAGAGTTTCTAAAGACAACAGCGGCTGCATCCGCATTCATGGCCATGGGCGCCCCGTTTGCATGGGCGGCCCAGGATACCGCGGACCAGTGGGTTAAAGGGGTATGCCGGTTCTGCGGCACCGGCTGCGGCGTCATGGTGGGGGTGAAAGACGGTAAAGTGGTCCAGGTCAAAGGGGATCCCAACAACCACAACCAGGGATTTCTCTGCCTCAAAGGCGCCCTGATGGTGCCGATCATCTATGCCAAGGACCGGGTGACGCAGCCCCTGATCCGGAAAAACGGGAAACTGACGCCCGCATCCTGGGACGAAGCCCTGAACCTGACGGCACAAAAATTCAAGAGTGTTCTTGAAACCGACGGACCGGACGGAGTGGCCTATTACGGGTCCGGCCAGGCGCTTACCGAAGAAACCTACCTGGCCAGTAAAATCTGGAAAGCCGGCCTGAAAAGTAACAACGTAGAAGGGAACCCGAGGCTCTGCATGGCATCGGCCGTGGGCGGTTATGTCACCACATTCGGAAAGGATGAACCCTGCGGCAGTTATGATGACATTGATGCGGCCACCTGTTTTTTCATCATCGGGTCAAACACTTCCGAGTGCCATCCCATCCTGTTCAAGCGGATTGCCAGGCGCAAACAGAGCGACCCCAATGTCAAGATCATCGTGGTGGATCCCCGGCGGACCAATACGGCAAGAATCGCGGATCTGCACATACCGTTCACACCGGGCACCGACCTTGCCATTCTCAATGCCATGGCCTATCACATTATTAATGATGAGCTGGACAACCCCCGGTTTTACGGCAAATACGTCACCTTCATGGACAATGCGAAAAACAAACTGGCCTTTGACGATTATGTGAAATTCCTCCAGGACTACACACCGGAAAAAGCTGAAAAAATATCCGGGGTGCCTGCGGCCACCATCCGAAAAATGGCCCAGTGGTTCGCAGAAAGCTCGGCCACAATGTCCTTGTGGTGCATGGGCGTTAACCAGCGCATCCGGGGGGTCTGGGCCAACAACCTGATCAGCAACCTCCATCTGCTCACCGGCCACATCGGCAAACCCGGGGCCACCCCGTTTTCCCTGACCGGCCAGCCCAATGCCTGCGGCGGTGTAAGGGACACGGGCGGGTTGTCCCACATGCTGCCGGCAGGCCGGCTCATTGCCAAAAAAGAACACCGGAACGAAATGGAACAGCTCTGGGGGCTGCCCCAGGATTCGCTCAACCCAAAGCCGGGCCTGCACACCGTGGCCCTGTACAATGCCCTTGGCGAGGGCAAGGTCAAAGCCATGGTTATGCTCTGCACCAATCCGGCCCATTCCCTGCCCAATGTCAACCGGCACCGCAAGGCCCTGGAGCGTGACGATACCTTTATCTGCCTCATCGAAGCCTTTGCCGATGCCGAAACCATGAAATATGCGGATGTGGTCCTGCCGCCGGCATTCTGGTGCGAGCGGGAAGGGGTTTACGGCTGTTCCGAGCGGCGGTACGCCCTGGTGGGAAAAGCCATTGAACCGCCCGGGGAGTGCCGGGAGTCCGTCCATATCCTCATTGAACTGGCCAAGCGCATGGGCGTGGATCCCAAACTGGTGGATTTCAAAAGCAGTGAAGACATCTGGAACGAATGGCGACGGGTCAGCCGTCCCACTCCTTATAATTTTTACGGGATGACCCGGGACCGGCTCCGGAAGATGTCCGGGATCAAATGGCCCTGTCCCACCGAAGACCATCCCGGCACCAACATCCGGTATGTCCGGGGCAAGGATCCCAATGTTCCGGCAGACCATCCGAACAAGTACTTTTTCTACGGCAAGCCCGACGGCAGGGCGGTGATCTGGATGCGGCCTTACAAAGGTGCGGCTGAAGAGCCGGATTCCCAGTATCCCTTTGTGCTGACCACAGGACGGGTCATTGACCACTGGCATACCGGCACCATGACCATGAAGGTACCTGAGTTGAAGAAATCCTTTCCCAGTGCCTATGTGGAAGTCAATGACGGGGATGCCCGGAAGCTGGGGATTGCCAACGGCGATACCATCCGGCTGGAAACCCGCCGGGATACCATGGATCTGCCGGCCAGGGTAAGCGATGTCTGCCTGTCCGGTCTTGTGTTCGTGCCCATGCACTATGCGGATAAACTGATCAACAAACTGACCCTGGATGCATTTGACCCCGGGTCAAAGCAGCCGGAATATAAAATTTGCGCTGTGAAGATTCAAAAGGTGTAATCATGGCGATTTCAGGACTGCTTGTTCACACCCTCAGGGAAGATGCCCCGGATATTGAACGCCAGATAACCGGAATGCCGGCCATGTCGTCCTACGGCATTCATAACGATGAGTTTATCGTGGTGGTGGCGGATGTCCCTTCCGGACAGATGGAAGCCGAAGTCGACCGGATCAAAGAGATCGACGGGGTGCTTTCCATATATACCACCTATGTCACCCTTGAAGATGAAGTCTCATAGGCCGGGGTGGATACAGATCAAAAAAAGGGGCCGGCATTTTTAAGGCCCCCCGGGGCCCGGACCGAAGAAGAATTTCTGGCGCGCTGCCTGCAGTGCGGGCAGTGCGCCCAGGTCTGCATTTTCGATTGCATCCACATGCACACGGGATTTAACTTTTTTCTTTCCGGCACCCCGGTGATCAATCCGGTTGATGCGCCCTGCCATTTGTGCATGCGGTGCAGCGCCATCTGTCCCTCCGATGCCCTTCACGATATTCCCATTGAACAGGTGCGGATGGGGTTTGCCCGGCTTGACAGGGAGAAATGTTACACTTGGAAAGGCCTGATCATCTGCCGGAGCTGCTTTGAGCGGTGTCCGCTCAAGGGAACCGCCATTGTGCTGGACCGGGGCGAGTATCCCGTGATCACAGATCAATGCGCCGGATGCGGGGTGTGTGAGCATGTCTGCCCCCAGTCGGCAATCCTGACCATTCCCACCCGGTTTGTTGAATGAGGCCTTGAACGTATGCCGTGGGTTTTCTATTCCCATGCATTGATTTAAAAATACAGCGGGTGGTGCAGCCGCCTCTGGAACAGGTATGGTGAAAAACAAAAAAAAGAAATCCAGGATCAGGCGGTATCGGCGGACCACCCAGATGGCGGTGGCCCTAACCTTTGTCCTGGTGCCATGGTTGAACACAAAGCAGATCAACCTGGTTCACGGCAATTTCCTCTGTTTTAATCTTGCCAGCATCCCCCTTGCCGACCCCCTTGCCGTACTGCAGATCATGGTCAAAAACGGTTATCTGTCCCAGGACCTGATCATCGGGGCGCTTATCGCCCTTGGCATTGCCTTCTGCCTGGGCACGGTATTCTGCTCATGGATCTGCCCGTACGGGTTATTGTCCGACTTAGGCCAGACCGTTGCCGGGAAATGGCAAGGCAAACAGCGCGGCCGTGCTGGAAACAGATCCGGTTTTCTGCTGAAGCTGTCTGTCTTTTTTCTGGGATTTGCCGGTTTTCTGGTGTTTTCCACCACACCGGTGCTCAATCAGCTCTCTCTGCCGGCATGGTATTCACGGATTTTCCAGTTTATCTTTGTCCAGGGATTTTTATCGGTTGCCATATGGGTCCTGCTGCTTGTCCTGGCCACGGAAGTTGTTTTCCGGCAACGGTTCTGGTGCCGGTATATCTGTCCCCAGTCTGTTCTCCTGATACTGGCCAAGCAGTTGAATCCAAGGCGGCTCAAGGTCGGGTTCGATCCGGGCCGTTGTATGGGTGCCAAAGGAGACAAAAGCCCCTGTGCCCGCTCGTGCAACCTGGGGCTGGACCCCAAGCGCCTGGACCATGGCCTGGAAACCGTATGCACCAATTGCGGAAACTGCATTACGGCTTGTTCCAACTGCGGCAAAGCCCTGACATCAATTTAAACGATAAAATCACCCCGCATTCTCACACCAGTCCGGCCTGGGTAAACAAATTGTTGTGCCCTGGTATGGGCTGTGGTATTTTTTAACGTATCCTTTTTTCGACTTTTGGTTTTTGGTTTAGCGGCGATCTGCCGCTGACGTATAACCGTCCGCTCTTTCTGTGCTTATGCGTTCCTTATGGTTCAGGCATGAACAATTCAATTTCCCGGTAAAAGAGGTGGTTTTGTGTTTTCGTGGGCACGGATGCGTGCGCCATGGAAGATTCTTTTTATTTAAATCCAAGGAGGAGACATCATGAGTGAAAACATTTGCAGTATTTTATCCGCCAGCCTGTGCACCTACGGAATCGACCAGCCGGGGGGAGTGATGGAAAATGTCTTTGCCCCGGAAGTCGGGTTCATCGATACGCCGGTTCCGTTCACGGCCGGGCCCAAGAACATTGATGCCTGCTATGTGGGGGAAAATGCAGAATATGTCATCCTGGGATTTCGCGGCACAGCCCTGGGCGATGGCGAACAGCAGGCCATTATCGACTGGGTCAACAATTTTTTGGCCAAGCCGGTGACCGTGGACGGGATACCCGGCAAACTTCACCAGGGATTTTCCAATTCGGTGGAACGGCTGTGGGAGAAAAAATTCCAGGACGAGATAACGGCGCGGCTGAAAAAAAGCGACAAACCCCTTGTGGTCACAGGCTACAGCAAGGGCGGGGCGTTGACCCCCATTGGTGCGGCTTTCCTCCAGAAACGGCAGGTGGTGCCGGCGGACCGGATGATTGTCCGGATGTTTGAGCCGCCCCGGCCGGGTAATGTCCGGTTTGCCAGATACTTTAAGAAAACATTCCCGTCAGCCCTGGCCTATGCGTACCAGGACGACATTGTCCCCCATGTGCCCCCTGTCCGGTATGTGTCCCAGCTGCTGGCCCGGATCCCCTTTCTCGGTGATATTCTTGAAAAGTATGAAGATATCGACGATTGGAACTACAAGTCCGTGGGCAAGCTGAAATTTGTAGACTGGGACGACAAGATCGTGGACGGCTCGCCAATGCTTGCCATCAAACGTATGGAGCATATGATGGGGCTCATCTTTGGCGGTGATGTCCTGAAAATGGGCCGGGACCATATGCCCTGCGGCAATATTTACAATGTCCTGTGCGGGAGGGATTGCCCGGATATGGCGACATTCAATATATAAGAACGCTTTTTGCGCGTCCGGCGGCGGCATGCCCGGAAAACCGGGCCGCCGCTGCCGGTCTGTTCAGGTCTGTGCCGGTTCATGCCCCGATACAGTCCATGGATGCAAACCTGGGCTCATGAAGGGGAATCAGGATATCGGCCTGCTGCCGGACCCCGGTCATGATGTCGTAGGCCTCATATACATTCACATGGGTTCCCGGCGGGATCAGATCCATTTCCATGCCCCGGATTTCAGGGGGAGGATCGTAATTTTCATCAATAATGCAGAAACCGGTAATGGCGGCGGTTCCCTTTGGGGTGTCGATAAAAACGGTAAGCCCGCCCCGGGTGTGGACCGGTGTGTGTGCCACCCGTATACCGTCGAGAATCTCCGTATCTGCGGTGACCACATTGATCTGGCCGTTGTCTTCCACATCCTCGATATAATCTTCCAGGTAACGGTAGTCCAGAGGGTGGGGATTGTGGACCGCTTCAAGTTCTTGTTCATGAACGTAGAACTTGGCGTTTTCGCACTTGTAATCGTTTTCGCAATGATCCATGTGCAGGTGCGTATGAATGACCACATCAATGTCTCCCGGCGTCAGACCGTGACGCGCCAGGCCCTGCTCAAAGGTATAGATTTCTCCGTTGATGGCAGCTTCCCGCTCCGGGGACTGGATGGGGTTCATTTCCCCGGTGTCCACCAGGATATTTTGGTCCCCCCCTTTAATAATCCAGGTGAAGATGGGAATGGTGAATGCCTGGCCCTGGTTGTGCTGGTAGGTCATCATGCTTTTGTCAAAGACCTTGGTGCCCATGACGACCGGATGAATGGTATAGGTGGTGCCCATAATGGTCTGGTCCTTTCAAAAAAGTTGCCCTGTCTCTCCCGTTTTTCAGGTTCAGGTATAGGGAAATACGTTGGATGTGTCAATGAATCATGGAGGGAGGAATGGCGGCAGGTTTTGTCCAAAAAACATCCGGGCCCCGGCACAATGCCGGGACCCGGATAATAGCGTTGATCTGATGCTTAAAGGATCTGTTTGAGGAAGAGTTTGGTCCTGTCGTGGCTCGGGTTGGTGTAGAACTGCTCCGGGGTGCCTTCTTCAACGATCTTTCCTTCATCCATGAAGATCACCCGGTCCCCGACTTCCCGGGCAAAGCCCATTTCATGGGTAACGCAGACCATGGTCATGCCTTCTTTGGCCAGGGTTTTCATGACATCCAGCACCTCGCCGATCATCTCCGGGTCAAGTGCGGATGTGGGTTCGTCAAACAGCATGATTTTGGGGTCCATGGCCAGTGCCCTGGCAATGGCGACCCGCTGTTGCTGTCCGCCGGACAGGTTGGACGGCCAGGCATGGGCTTTTTCGGCAATACCGACTTTTTCCAGCAGGGCCATGGCTTTTTCCTCCCGTTCTTTTTTTGGCCGTTTTCTGACCAGGTGCTGGGCCAGGCATACGTTGCCCAGAACGGTCTGATGGGGAAAGAGGTTAAAGGACTGGAATACCATGCCCATTTCCGCCCTGACTTTGTTGATGTCGGTCTTTGGGTCGAAAATGTCCACCCCGTCCACCAGGATCTGGCCGTGGTCGGCGGTTTCCAGGCGGTTGAGGCAGCGCAGGAATGTGGATTTACCGGAGCCTGACGGCCCGATCACCACCACCACCTCGCCGGCGTTAATGGTATTGGATACATCCACCAGGGCTTTGACCTCGTGGGGGACGTGAAAGGTTTTAAAGATATTTTTAACTTCAATCATCTTGTCGACGTCCTCCTTTCCAGATACTGGACAAACATGGAAAGCGTAAAGGTCATGCTCAGGTAAAGCAGGGCACATACGAACCAGAGCTCAAAGGTCTGGAGGCTGGTGGTGATCCCCTCACGGGTGGCTTTGGTCAGCTCCCGGATGGAGATCATGCCCAACAGGGACGAGTCCTTGATCAGGTTGATGAACTGGCCGGCCAGGGGCGGCAAAATGGTTTTCAGGGCCTGGGGCAGGATAATATGGAACATGGTCTGGAAATAGGTCATCCCGGAGGACCGGGCCGCTTCCACCTGGCCGGGATGAATGGCTTCGATACCGGCACGGACAATCTCCACCACATAGGCGCCGGTAAACACGGACAGGGCCATGATGCCGTACCATTCCGGGTTGAGCTTGGGAATGCCGTTCATCATCAGGATGCTGTTCATGGTGGTGCCCAGAACAAAGTAGAAGATCATGATCTGGACCAGCAGGGGAGAGCCCCGGATAATCTCCACATATGTGATGGCCGACCACTTGAGCACGGGCGTGTCAGACACCCGGGCCACTCCTCCGACAATTCCCAGCAGGATGCCGAGAAGTGTGGAGATAAACGAAATTTTCAGGGTCATCCACAAGCCTTTGGCCAGGATGCCGGGCTTCCACCCCCCTTCATATTCCGCAATCACGTCGCCGGGGGAGACCATGTCTCCTTCGGCCCAGTCAAAGGAATTTTTGGGGACCGTATATGTGGTGGTTTCCCCGTCAACTTCCACGGTAATATCGGTTTTGTCTTTGTTCGGGGCAATGGCCCGGATTTCGCCGTCCCCCTCCGCATGGATGGCAATGGCGGGCTTGTACATGAAATATTTGGGTATCTTGAACCAGCGCCATTGGTATTCAACTGCTACCGTCGCGCCGTAAACCGCACCGATGACAAGAGTGATCAGGGCGAAAAAACCGGCAACCGAAAACAGATAGGCGGCGGGGTTGCTGAGCCGTTTAATATTGGATATTTTTTGTTCCATATGCATGCCTTACAAAACGGGGCCGGCAGTAACACGCACTGCCGGCCCCTTAGTTTAGATTCTACAAAACGATACTATTCCGCCGCAAGATCTTTCTGCCACTTGTTGGACTTGATCCACTTGTCGTAGGATTTCTGCCATCTGCCGTCGTTTTTGTACTGGCGGATGAAGTTGTTCAGGAAGTTCAGGAAGTCGGGATCGCCTTTTTTAATTGCCATGGCAAGGGGTTCAAAGGTGAAGGGTTTGGTCAAGGCAAAGGTTTTGCCTTTGCCGTGGGTGGCCTGGAAGAATTCGATCAGGGGAAGGTCGTAAACCGTGGCATCTGCATTGCCCTGGATAACTTCCATGCAGGCTTCGGACTCTACCTCAAAGGATTTGTAGGTGGCTTTGGGAATCAATCTCTTGATGGCCTGCTCGCCGGTGGTGCCCAGTTTTGAGCAGATCACGTACTTGGGATCGTTCAGGTCTTTATAGGAGTTGACGGTACCTTTGTGCTTGTTGTTGACCAGGATGGCCTGGCCCACAACAATATAAGGATCGGTGAAGTTGACGGCAAGGTTTCTTTCCTGGGTCAGGGTCATACCGGAAATGATGACATCGTACTTGTCCGTGAGAAGTCCGGGGATAATGCCGTCCCAGGCCGTGTTGACCGGTGCGAATTTTACCTTCATGGCTTTGGCGAGCTGTTTGGCCATGTCAATGTCAAATCCGATGTACTGGCCCTTGGTGTTGGTCATTTCAAAGGGTAGGTAACCGGATTCGAAGCCCACGCGGATTTTACCCGCTTTAACAATGGATTCAAGGGTGGATTTTTTGGCAAGCTCAATATCTCCACTGAAGGCAGGTGCAGCAGTAAAAATAAATGCCAGAGCAAACAACGATACAAGAAATTTTTTCATTTTTCTCCTCCTAAAAATGGTTGACGGTCCGCCCTGATCCTTACGGCAGAACAGGTAAAACAATCAAGTTAAATTAACGATAATCCCTCCTATTAGTGAGATTAATACTTAGCATAATTTTTTTAAATGGCAAGAACTATTTATGTTACTGGTTATATTCGATTTTTGTTGCTACTAAGTTAGCGACATAGCCTGAAAACCCTGAAAAGTCAATACAAAAAACAGTCCGCCGAGATCCCGGTTCTGGAAACAAACTCCTGGTCCGGCCCCGGACCGGCAACCGGCCGGAATGATGAGTAAAATCATGGGTAAATGGTTCGGCCAATCCCCGGGAACATACGTTCCAGGATGATTGACTTGTCAACCGGTTTCGTCGTATGATCATCCCGTTTTACCCGTTTTTGCCTGCTGTTTAACCCTATTTCAGGACAGTCGCCATGGTTGCCATACACACCCTGGGCCGGAACCACAACCTGAGAATCCTCGTGGTATCGGACTTTATCGATAAGGAACTGACCCGTGCGGTCGAGGCCAGGGAACTGCCGGCCATTGACCTGGTGATCTCCTGCGGCGACATGGCGCCGGAGTATCTGTCGCTCCTGAGGGACCGGCTGGACAGCCCCCTGTTCTATGTCAAAGGTAACCATGATATCCGGTATACCGGAACCAATCCCATGGGATGCGAAAATATCCATGCCCGGGTGGTGTCTGCAGGCTCCATGAACATCCTGGGGCTGGAGGGTTCCATGTGGTATAATGGAGGGCCAAACCAGTACACAGATGCCATGATGAAGAAAATCCTGTTCTGGATGGGATTCCGGATCTGGCGGAAACGGCCCATTCACATGGTGGTGACCCATGCGCCCCCCCGGCATATTCATGACCGGGAAGATCTTTGCCACAGGGGGTTTGACAGCTTTAACCGCCTGATTGCGAAACAGGAGCCGGCGTATTTTATCCACGGCCATATCCATGAGGGGTTTGACACGTTTGAACAGCGCGTCACCCGGATCAACCATACCCAGGTGATCAACACCTGCGGCCATATGATAGTTGAGGTCTGACCATGATTAAATTTTTCAAGTACCTGTTCGGCAGCCAATCCCAACCCAGCGATAATGACCATATCAGTTCGTTCAACGAACAGCAGGCCCAGGAAGAGGATGTAGAGTTCATTGACCACGGGGTGAAAACCATTGCGCTGGAGGTCATCACGGGCAGTGTGGGGAAGTACCATGATTTTGACTCCAGATTCCGGCCCAAAAAGCATGTCTCGGGAAAGCGGTTCAGCGAAATCAAACGGAACATGCGTGAGGGGGGCAGCCTTCCGCCCGTAAACCTTTACCAGATCCGCAACGACTACTATGTGCTTGACGGAAACCACCGGGTGGCGGCAGCCAAGGAGCTGGGATGGACCGACATCAGAGCCAAGGTGATTGAGCTGCTGTCAGGCAAAAACACCATGGAAAACCTGATTTATATCGAGCGGAAGAAATTTTTCGACAAGACAAAACTCAAGGAAAAAATCGATCTTACCGAGGTGGGCAAGTACAAGTTCCTGGAGAAACAGATCAAAAAACACCAGCTTTACCTGGCCAGCCAGTCCGGCCGGGACTGTGACCTGCAAAAGGCGGCCAAGGACTGGTTCAACACCATTTTTGTGCCGCTGACCGCCATCATCTCATCGGGCGGGCTCATGCAGTATTTCCCCGGAAGGACCATCGCAGACCTTTACACCTACATTTCCTACCACCACTGGACCCGGAGCGCGGGCCGCCGCTACGGGATCGGTATTGACCAGCTTATTCCCAAGAGCATGGAAGGGTTCAGGAAATCCATGCTTGAGAAAACCACCCCTGAATACCCGGAGATGAAGCGGACCATCACGGCATTTGTGTTCATAAATGTCGGCGCATCCACGGAAATAGAGTTGATTGACAAGCTTTTTAAACTGGAAGAGATCCAGGAGGTCCACTCGGTCCACGGCAGCATCGATATCCTGGTGAAAATGGTGCTGAAACGCGATTTTCTGGCGTCCGACGCTGAAACCATTGCCGAGTACGTGGACATGAATATCCGGCGCATTGAAGGCATTACCCGTACCCAGACCATTATCCCGGGCGTGTCAAAGGTAAAGCCGGTATTCATGATGTGATGCCCGGCAAAAATTTTGGCCGGGATTTTACCCGGGCAAAAAAACGGCCCGGCGTCTTTAGACTGCCGGGCCGATCGGGTCCGTATTTCATATCCGGCAGATGCCGGTCATATGGGGCCGGTTAAAGCGGGGTATTGGGCACAAGATTCCAGATCCCGCAGGGACATGCCCCTTTGCAGAACCCGCATCCAATACATTTTTCCGCATCCACCACATATTCAAAGCCGGAGTTGTCTTCGGTCCGGCTGATGGCGGCTTCCGGGCAGACTGCCTCGCAGATGCCGCAATCCCTGCAGTTGCCGCAGGAGGCACAGTCCTGTCCGCAGTTGTCCAGGTCGTTTGCCTCTTTCCTGGGATCATAGTAGGCCAGGGTGACCCGGGATTTGTCGATCATGGGAGACAGTTCTTCCAGGTCCGGGGTTTTGCCGCTGATGATCCGGTCAATGGAAAAGGCGGCCCGTTTGCCTGCACCAATGGCATCGGTGAGCAGGCCGATGCCCACGGCATCACCAATGGCAAACACCCGTGAATCAGACGTTCTGCCGTTTTTATCCACCTTGATGAATCCGTTTTCCAGGGCCAGTTCTTCCCCGAGAAAGGTCAGGTCAGGCACATCGCCGATGGATACCACCACGGTGTCTGCCTGGAGCAGTTCCCCGTCCGTCAGCAGGACGCCTTTGGCTGTGATTTCCTTGGTAAACAAAGGCCAGCGGAAAGTTGCGCCGCAGGCTTCGGCATCTTCTTTTTCCGCGCCGAATGCGGCGGGTTTCTGCACATCAATCAGGGTAATGTCCCTTGCGCCCAGGCGGTGGGCTTCGGTGGCCACATCACACCCCACGTTGCCCGCACCGATGACCACGACTTTTTTGCCGGGTTTGACTTTGTCCGCCTTGGCTGCCTCCAGAAAGTCATTGGCATACACGGCACGCTCAATGCCTTTGACCGGGAGGGTCCGGGGTTTTTTCGCACCGGCAGCCACCACGGTAAAATCATAGTCGTTTTTAATTTTATAGAATTGTTCCGAATTAATCTCCTGTTCCAGCCGGATATCCTTGATAAAGGAGGCAGCCCGCTCCAGTTCGGCATCCAGTGTCTCCGCCGGCACCCGGGATTCGGGAATCACGGAGGATATCTTGCCGCCGATGGTTTTGCCCGTGTCAAACACCGTGGGGGTGTGGCCTTTGAGGGTGAGGTGCCAGGCTGCGGAAATACCGCCGGGACCCCCACCGATCACCGCCACTTTTTTCTTGCTTTTCCGTGCGGGCTTGGGTGGCTTGACATCCCTGCCGGCCCGTCCCAGCAACCGGACGTCAATGGGGCTCATGTAAGAGAGGTTCCGAGTGCATGAGGCCATGCAGGGGCTGGGGCAGAGATGGCCGCAGACCGTGGCCGGGAATGGGGTGTATTCCAGTCCCATGGAAATGGCTTCGTCTATATTATCCGCCCGGACCATTGCCCAGCGGTCCTGAACCGGAATGCCCGTGGGGCAGGCCGCCTGGCAAGGCGAGATATACTGGCCCTGTTCCCATACCGGGATGTAGCGGCGGTTCTCCCCTTTGCCGATCAGGGCAATGGTGCCCCGTTCGGTTTCCTGGAGGTCCCCGATCAGGCCGCCCCGTCCAAGCTCCTTATCCCAGACCTGGTCCCTGAACCAGGACATGGAAGGCCGGTCCGGGCCCTCGGCCTTTTCCTGGGGAGACTTGGCCGTGAATACGTGCCAGTCCTCCCGGTTGGACAGCTGGCCGAACAGATCGGTGTTGTTGATTTTTTGGAGAAAGGTTTTCAGGTTGGCGGTGAGCCATTCCCAGTCTGCATTGTCCAGGGGGATTTCCTTGGCATCCTTCTGGGAAAAGCCTTTGGCATTACCCCGGACAAATACCTTGCCGCCCACCATGCCCACAAGGGGTCTGTGGCCGAGAAGGCTTTCCCGGTCTTCGCACCCGTGGCCGCAGACCACGGCCACGCCGCCGGCCATGAATTCCCCAAAATAGTCGCCTGCAGATCCCAGCACCCACAACTCGGGCGGTTCAAACCGCGGGTTCCGCTTGGTCATGGTCATGCCCCGGGCCCCGATGCTGCCGCCGATAAAGACCTTGCCCTGGGCCGCGCCGTTCATTACGCCGTTGGAAGCGCTGCCGTGGACGATAATTTCTGCGCCGGCATTAAGCCAGCCAATATCGTCCGATGCCGGTCCCATGATTTCGATTCGGGTGTTGGCATTGCCCAGGGAGCCGGCCCGCTGGCCGGAATGGCCGATGATCCGGATATGGGTCTGGTCGGTTCCCGCATCCCAGAGCCGGCCGCCGATACCGTGCTGGCCGAATGCCTGGACTTCCAGCTTCCGGTTGCCCCGCTGGATGTGCTGGTGGATGATTTCTTCAAGAACCCTTGAGGGAACTCGTTTTTCGTCTCTTTTACCTGATATGAATATATAGTCGCTTTTTTTCATGGCAGCCTCCTTTTACACCACGTATTTGATACTGAGGCGGTCGGCAATGGCTTTATCATCAATCCCCAGAGCATCGGACATACCAATGGGCAGGGAGGTGGACCGGCCCAGGGGGGCCACGATTTTTTTCAGCTCCGTGTCAAAGGAGACAAAGAGATCCACGATGCGCTGGGCCACATCTTCGGGGTCCAGGCGCCTGTACAGTCTGGGATCCTGGGAAGTGATGCCCTTGGGACAGATGCCCACGTTGCAGACATTGCACCGGTCTTCCTCGGTGCCCACACAACCGGCCGCCGCCTGCATCACATACTTGCCGATCTGGATGCCCGAGGCACCCAGCATGATCAGGGCGGCCGCATTGGCGGCAATATTGCCGTTTTTACCGATACCGCCTCCGGCAAATATGGGGACTTCATTCTGCTTGCCGATTTTGGCCAGGTTCAGGTAGTTATCCCGGATACAGGAGGCAATGGGGTGGCCCATATGGTCCATGGAGACCGAATAAGCCGCGCCGGTGCCGCCGTCCTCGCCGTCAATGGCAAGGCCCGAGGCATAGTCGTTCCGGGTCAGGTTGTTGAGCACGGCAAGGGAGGTGGATGAGGCGGATATCTTGGGATATACCGGCACCCGGAATCCCCAGGCCATGGACATGGACAGGATCATCTTGGCCACGGATTCCTCAATGGAATACTGGGTCTGGTGAGTGGGCGGACTGGGCAGGCTCACGCCCTGGGGCACCCCGCGGATGGCCGCAATCAGCTTGTTGACCTTGTGCCACATCAAAAGCCCGCCGTCCCCGGGCTTGGCACCCTGGCCGTACTTGATCTCAATGGCGCAGGGATCTTCTTTCATATGGGGGATGGCGTGGATGATCTCGTCCCAGCCAAAGTAGCCGGACGCGATCTGCAGAATCACGTATTTCAGGAAACGGGAACGCAGCAGGCGCGGCGGACAGCCGCCCTCACCCGTACACATGCGGACCGGCATGCCCATTTCCTCGTTCAGGTAGGCCACCCCCATCTGGAGGCCTTCCCACATGGTTGGGGAAAGCGCGCCGAATGACATGCCGCCGATGATCAGCGGGTATATTTCCCTGACCGGGGGAATCCATCCTTTTTCACGCAGCCGTTTCATGTTTTCCCTGGGTGAGAGAACCCTGCCCAAGAGGGTGCGCATTTCAAACTCGTGCCGGCCCGCATCCAGGGCCGGATCCGTGAGCATGGAGATCCGGGTGAACTTGATCCTGTCAAGTACGGATTCAGAGGCATTCCGCCTGCCGCCCCGCCGCCTGGGAACCCCCTGCTGGTTGATGTGGAATTTCATCCGGTCCAGTCCCGGGTTTTTCACCGGGGTGATGGCGTCGTTGGGGCATGCCATGGTACACATAGCACAGCCGATGCAGGCATTCTCCACCCGGGTGTTCTGGCGGATGCCGTAAAAGGTTTCGTATTGGTTGGCATGCCCGGCGTTTTTGGCAATGCCCGCTTTGATGGTCCGTTTCCGGAACACGTGCAGATCTATGGCGTTGACCGGACAGACCGCGGTGCACTGGCCGCACAGGGTGCAGCGGTCATTGCTGTAGCGGATCTGCCAGGGCAGGTCGTTGAGGCTTAAAGCGGAAGGTTCAAGGCTTCTGTTTGACGACATATATTTACCTCCTGGCGTTCAGGGCCGACAATGGCTGTATCAAGGTGCATGGGTTGAATGTCCCGGGATTTGTCCCGGTCCGGGATCACGGCGTCCAGGCCGCAGATTTCGCTGGAAAAGGCGAACATGCCGTCTTTTCCACCGACCACGCCGGGCCTCAGTTTTTTCCTGTCCTGGACCATGAACATGGAATGGTCAGGCAGGGTGCCGATGACGCAGTTGGGGCCGTCAATGATAAGAGGGCGGCAGGTCCGTTTCAGATGGCCGAGAAAATCCTCGTCAGGATGGGTTTTGATATCTTCCTGCTGGAGCGGGGTGATGACGTGTTTATAACCGTCAATGCCCAGGCCCAGCTCTTCCTGGGAATAGTGGAGGATATGGGCGAACACCTCGGAATCGGACTGGTACCCCGTATACCCGGGAATATCCCTGGACGAGAGAAAATCCTTGATGGGAATAAACGCCGTGTTTTCCCCGTTGGTCATGGTGCAGTAGCCCTTGATGAAAAAGGGATGGCAGGCGTAGAGATTAATGGCGTAGTTGGTGTTCTGGCGGCCCTGGGCCATGATGACCCGGGCATGCAGTTCTTTCCTGTCCAGTCCCAGGTATTCGGCCAGTTGCATGGGATCACCGATCTCTTTGATCATGATGACATCCGGCCAGAAGGAAAAGACAATCATGTCTTTTTTTTCCTCGCCCATTTCGCGAATTTTCAACCGGATTTCCAGAAGCCTGTCTGCCAGTTCTTCCTGCTCAATCCCGTCCCAGCCTTCGGGCAGTTCATAGGCCCGGACCAGGTAGTGTTCCCTTCTGGGAATGCCTTCCACGGGTTTCTTGGGTATTTTTAATGATATTTTGTATTTGGTGAGAAAGCCCCTGTCCATCATGAACAGGTCCAGGCGGCGCATGCCTTCTGCGGTAAAAATACCCGACAAAATGGGGGCGTCTTTCATCTCTTCAAACGGACCCCCGAGGTCCTGGAGGAGCAGGCCCACGCCGGACCCGTCATGGCCTTCCTTCATCACGTCCAGGGCCTTGACGGCCAACATGGGAGAAACCGGATCTTTGCTGGTAAGTGCAAACAGGCGACACATATATACACTCCTTCATGTTTTGTTACAATTTTGCTGTTCAGACCCTTGCACGGGGGTGCGAGAGACGGTCTGCCAGCACAGCCATAGGGCTGCTGTCAAAATTTCGAACTTTCAAGTCTAATGGGAGACCGGACCCCTGTCAATCATTTTTATTGGTTTTCAGGGGGTTATGGCAAGGTGTGGGGAAAGAGGGGTTTCATGAATCCTAAATTACGCCTAAAAAAAGTTAGGTTTTGTTTGGGAGAGCATAATTATGTTTTGTGAAATCATAATTATGCTTAAGAAATCCTGAAAAACAAAAATGTTATTTTTAGTAAAAATAATTTTGATTTAACTATGCTGAATTTTTTTCAACGGGATTTCCGGGGTATTTCCGGGAATGGAAAATCCGGCATCCCGGTAAATTTTTCTGATTTTTTCCAGGTCTTCCTCAAGGGTTTCGCCGGGGTGGATTTTGCCCAGCCACCGGGTACGCCTGGCTGTATTATCCAGATACCAGCAGATGATGGGAACATCCGCGCCTTTGGCAATGTGCCAGAAACCGGTTTTAATGGTGGCGACCTGTTTGCGGGTGCCTTCGGGTACCAGGGCCACCACCAGCTTATCATTTTGGTTGAAGATCCCGACCACGCTCTCCACAAACCCGTGGGCCTTGTCCCGTTTTACGGGCAGCCCTCCAAGCCCTTTGAGCAGCAGGGACATGGGAAAGAAAAACCAGGTGGACTTGACCAGGAGCCGGGCGTTGACCCTGGCCAGCTTGATATAGGTCAGGGCCCGCACCGTATCCATGTTGGTGGTATGGGGAAACCCGATCACCACGCTCTTGTTGTCCCAATAGTCGGGCAGGGGGTCGTATGTCCAGCCCATGAGGCGGTAAAGGCATTTACCGGCCCAGCTGAGCAGGATGCCGGAAGGATTAATGGTGGCCACAGCCCCCTTCCTTTTTATTCTTTTTGCCCTGGCAGAGGTCAAACATGTGGAAGAGTTTGAGTGCACCCTTTTCAAGCAGGTCAAGATTTCCGGAAACCGTTTCTGCCTCGGCCGCATACACCTTTATTTCAGATGCATGAAGCCCGCGCTGGGACCCGTCTCCAATACACTTGGTGACCACGGCGTTGACACCGGAATCCTTTTCCAGGAACCCTGTTTTACAGCCCGAGCCCTCTTCGGCCTTCCGGTTGGGAACCGTGTGAATGTCCCGGGTTTCCGTATCGACAATCATAAATGTTTTGGCAACGCCGAAATGGTCGTTGACCAGGCTTTCCAGCCCTTTATCTTCCGAAATCGGAAATGCAATTTTCATGAAGCCTCCTTGCAGACTGATTCTGGATCTATGGTTTTGATGGGGATTTATCCGTCATTGATTTTTATCAATCAATTCAGCTTGACTGTGTCACCTATGTCAAATATCATACTTAAAATTCCTGTCAATGGTAATGCCTTAATGATAAGGATGCAAGCAGGGATGGTCGAATATCCGGAAAATATGTCTCCGGAACATGCAAAATTCGTCATTCAGATTCCGTTTTCGCCGGTGCAAATAAAATTTACAATGGTCCGGCATTGTGTTATTTTGAGTAACATCAATATAATATCAGTAGGTTATAATCAGTACGTGTCCGCAAGTCTGTGAAACTATCTTAAACAGGAGGGCGTATGATGAAACTTAACATCGGGGCAAAGGTTAATTCTCTTCTTATTCTTGCGCTGGCTCTGGTGGGTGGGGCATCCCTTTTTTTATCCGTCTCAGCGTTGAAGAGCGGTGGTGCGTTTGCAATCGACAAATACAGAACCGGAATGATGACTGAGAAAAAGGCCCAGATCCAGGATCTGGTCAACTCGGCCTATACCATTGCCAAGGAGCGGCTGGACGATTCTCGGGACAAGGAAACCATACGCAAGGAATACGGGGACGGGGTCATGGCGGTGGTGAACCAGGCCATCTCCGTATTTGAAGCCGCAGATAAGGACCCGGAATATGCAAGCATGGCCCGCCGCCGGGATGCGGCCGTGAAAATGATCGACAAAATGCGCTGGGGTATTGACGGCAAAGGGTACTTCTGGATTCAGGATACGGAAGGGAAAATGGTGCACCACCCCATCAAACCCTCTTTGAACGGCACCGGTATTTTTGGCATCAAAGATCCGGACGGGAAAGCACTTTTCAAGGAGTTTGATATTGTCGCCAAAAGGGACGGTGCCGGCTTTGTGGATTACAAGTGGCCCAAACCCGGTTTTGACGAGCCCCAGGATAAGATTTCCTATGTGAAGCTTTACAAACCCTGGGGGTGGATCATTGGCGGCGGTGTTTACCTTGAATCCACGGAAGAGCAGCTCAAACAGAGCGCCCTGAAAAGTATCGGTTCCATCCGGTACGGCAAAAAAGGGGATGGATACTTTTTTATTTTTGACGCCAAAGGCATCTGTATCCTCATGCCGCCCCGGCCCGACTGGCATGGCACAAGCAAATGGGATCTCAAGGATAAAAAGGGCAACTATATTATCCGGGATCTGGTCAAGGCCGGAGACAGTGGGAGTACAGGCGGTTTTTTCAAGTACTATTTCCCCAAGCCCGGTACTGACGAAGCCCTTCCCAAAACCTCGTTTTCAAGAAAGCTTGACGCCTGGGGCTGGTATATCGGCACCGGGGTCTATACCGATGACATTGATGCGGTGGTGGCGACCCAGAGCCGCATGGTCAATGAAAACGTTTCCGGGGCGGCCCTGAAAATCTCCGCCATTGTCCTGACCATTGTTCTTTTGTCCGTGGCGGTCTCTTACTTTGCCATTGCCCGGGGGGTGGTCGGCCCCATCCGCGGTATCATTGATATCCTCAAGGATATTGCCCACGGCGAGGGCGACCTGACAAGGCGGATTGAGGTCTCATCAGAAGATGAAACCCGGGAACTGGCAGACTACTTCAACCAGTTTGTCGAAAATGTCCGTTCCATGATCGCCAAAGTCAAAGGAGATACGGACACGCTCACAGATTCTTCCACGGAACTGGCCGGGATTTCCGAGCAGATGAACGGAGATGCCCAGGATTCCTCCCAACGGTCGGAATCCGTGGCTGCCGCCTCCGAACAGATGAGTTCAAACATGAACTCCATGGCTGCGGCCATGGAAGAGGCCTCCACCAATATCAACATGGTGGCTGCCGCCTCCGAAGAAATGACCTCCACTATCACGGAAATCGCCCAAAATGCGGAAAAGGCCAGGACCATCACCACGGATGCGGTGGGCCAGACCGAACATGCCACCGCCCAGGTGGATGAACTGGGCACCTCAGCCAAAGAGATATTTGTGGTGGTGGAAACCATTACGGATATCTCTTCCCAGGTCAACCTCCTTGCCCTGAACGCCACCATTGAGGCGGCCCGGGCAGGCGATGCCGGTAAGGGGTTTGCCGTTGTGGCCAATGAAATCAAGGATCTTGCCAATCAGACCGCTGAA
Source organism: Desulfobacter sp. (assembly GCA_036881925.1). Lineage (GTDB taxonomy): Bacteria > Desulfobacterota > Desulfobacteria > Desulfobacterales > Desulfobacteraceae > Desulfobacter. The sequence goes on along the minus strand of JBAJNJ010000005.1, from coordinate 24,508 downwards.
GCCTCCAACCAGATTAAGGAGCGGGTGGCCGGCATCCAGACTTCGACAAACGGCACCATTGAGGAGATCTCAAACATCACTAAAGTGGTCACCGAGATCAATGAGATCGTTTCCACCATTGCGGCGGCAGTTGAGGAACAGTCCGCCACCACCAGGGAGATTGCAGAAAATGTTTCCCAGGCCTCCATGGGGATCAGCGAGGTCAATGAAAACATTTCCCAGGGATCTGTCGCCTCCCAGGGCGTATCACAGGATGTGGTTGAGGTAACGGAAGCCGCCGGCAGGATTGCCGACTCCAGTGAACGGGTCAAGGGCAAGGCCGGTGAACTTTCCGACCTGTCCAACACCCTGGCGGAAATGATGGGCAAGTTTAAAGTATAAACATCTTTTAAAACACAGGCAGGGCGGCAATCGGTTTTGCCGCCCTGTCATTTGATTGGTGTTTGCTAAGCGTAAAGAGTTTCTATTTTGTGGTCATAGGCATCTATGATCACATTTTTTTTGAGCTTGAACGTCGGTGTCATCATATTGTTTTCAATCGTGAACTCCGGGACAATCATCACTTTTTTAATAGTTTCGAACGATGCCAGTTCCCTGTTCCGCTCTGCCACCTCCTTATCGATGAGGGACTGGATATCCGGATGGGCGAGCAGTTCTTCGTATTCCGTGTAGTTGATCCCGTGTTCACGGGCATAATCCGTGATGTTCTCCGGATCCAGGGTCGCCACGGCAGACAGGTATTTGCGCCGGTCCCCGACCACGCAGAACTGGTTGATGTATTTTGAGGTGGCCATAATGCCCTCAATGCGGGACGGGGCGATATTTTTACCGCCCGCCGTAATGATGAGTTCTTTTTTCCGGCCGGTGATCTTGAGCACATCGTTCTCGTCAATAGTGCCGATATCCCCTGTCTTAAGCCACCCGTCATCGGTAAATGTACCAACGGTCTCTTCGGGCATTTTATAGTATTCCTTCATGACGTTCCTGCCCCTGAACAGAACCTCGCCATCATCGGCAATTTTATGCTCAATGCCCGCACCCGGGGGGCCGACCACGCCGAAATCATAAAAATCCTGGCGGTTCACATTGGAAAACGAGGTATTTTCCGTCATGCCGATGCCTTCCAGTATGAGCAGGCCTGCCGCATGGAAAAACCTGGCGATTTCCGGATTAAGCGGGGCTGCCCCGGAAATGCACCATTTGACGTTCCCGCCCAGGGCCTTGTGGATTTTTGAAAAGATCAGCTTATGCGCCAACTTGTATTTAAGGTTCAGCAAAAAGGGAATGGGCTGTTGGGCCACTTTCAGTTCACTGACTTGGGCGCCCACGCCGCAGGCCCAGTGAAAGAGCTTGAGAGCGGCTCCGCCTTTGGCCTCAACCCCTGAAATAATCTTGGTATGGATTTTTTCAAATACCCGGGGCACGGAAATGAACCAGTGGGGGGCGGCCAGGCCGAAGTCCTCCAGCAGGGTGTCGATGCTTCTGGCAAAGGTGGTGCGGTTGCCGGTCCTGATCCCGGTGTAACAGCAGGTTCTGGCAAACACATGGGCCAGGGGTAGGAAGACGAACATTTCCTCCCCGTCGTAGAATTTACCGCTGTGGTAGACCGACTGGCAGGTATAGGTCAGATTGTCATGGGTGAGGACCACGCCCTTGGGAAGGCCTGTGGTGCCCGAGGTGTATACCAGGCCGGCCGTGTCGTCCGGTCCGACCTGGGCCACCCGTTCTTCAAAGGCCGCATCCCCGATGTTCCTGCCAAGTTCCAGGAATTCATCATAGGTAATCACCCAGTCATCTCCCTCATAGTCGCCGTTAAAGAGGACCACCTTGCGGATTCCCGGGATCTCGTCCCGGATTTCAAAGAGTTTTTCAAGCTGGGTCAGGTTTTCCGCAAAGACAATCGCGGCATCGGAGTGGTTGATGATATAGTTGCAGTCCTGGGGCAGGTTGGACTGGTAAATCCCCACAGTGCCCACCCCCACACTCATATTGCCCAGGTCGGTGAGAATCCATTTATAACAGGTGTAACTGAGGATGTTTACCTTGTCTCCATACCCCACCCCCAGGGCGATCAGGCTTTTGGAAACAGATTTGACCTGGTCGTAAAACTCCTGCCAGGTCACAGATGTGGCCTCTCCATTTTCATCAAACCATCGGTATGCAGGGGAATCAGCATATTTGTCAACGGTCTCGCAGAGCATTTGATGAAAATTGGCATAATCCTTAAACTGCATAAGTCCTCCTGTTGTTTAAATCCTGCTTTAATGGTATAAAACATGACCTTCCACAGCAATATGAAGCGATATGATCTTGGCTAACGTGGGGGCATTCATTTCTCCTTCTTCTACTCAGTTTTTTTTAATAAACAACATTATTTAATAAAAAACAAGTTTTCTATTTTGATATTTACGGATGTGTGAAAATTCATTTCAACTCTTCTTGAAAAGCGATGGAAGAATTTCTGAAACCTTTTATATACAATGGTTTTAGGGAGAGTTCGGGATGCCTGTTGCCTAAGGCATTTTTTCTGACAGCCGCCGTCTAAACAAGCCGGTGCCCGGGGATCATCGGTTTTTTTTGTCTTCACGGGCAATCCTGGCCAGTTCCGCCGTCACCGGCCGGTAATCCCCAATAACGGCCAGATCGGCCTTGTTGATGATGGGGGCGGTGCTGTCCATGTTCAGGGCAATGATCATTCCACTGTTTTCAATGCCGGAAAAAAAGGCGGGAGCACCGGATACGCCGGCGGCAATACAGATGCGGGGGCTGGCAAGGGTGCCGGAGACCCCGATCAGGCGGTGCAGGGGCGCAAAACCGCCCATGGCAGCAGGGCGGCTGACCCCGAATGCTGCGCCCAGGTCATCCGCCTCTTTTTTCAGTGCCTCGGCCCCGGCACGGTTTTCCATGCCGTTACCTCCCACAACCAGGAAATCCGCAGCGTCAAGATCGCCGGAGGAGGGCCGGGCTTCAATGGCTTGTTTGAGAATATGGCCGGGAAGGGCGCGGCCGGTTTCATAGACCTCCCGTATCTGCCCGGTGGCCGGCCCGTTACCCTGGAGGGGCGGCATGGCCTTTGGGGACAGGGAAAGGCAGACCGGAAACCGGTCCAGCTCAAAGGTGGCTTGCATATACCCGGAATATACCGGTTTTTTGCAGCACACCTTGTGGACGCCTGCTTCAAATGCAGCCACATTGACCAGGGCGCTGCCGTTCATGCGGGCGGCAAGCCGGACCGCAACCTCATCGCCAAACACTCCGGCAGGAAACAGATACAAATCATATTCCCCGAACCGTTCGGTTAAAATATCAAGTACGGTTTCAGGGTTAACGTGTTGTACTCTGATCTGCCATGTGGTTTGTCCCGGGGGCACCTGAATGACGGGGTCCTGCTGTGCCGGTGCCGTATAAAACACGGCTGTATCCGCCAGAGGGAACAAATGTTCCCGGCTCTGTCCGGCCCTGCCCTGTGCCTGGTCCTGCCCCCCTGTGCCGGCGTTTAAGACGATCAGCGTCTTCATTGGTTTTCCTTGATGATGCGGTACAATTGGGCGGCAGTATCCCGGGGAGATGCCCCCTTTAGGATATGTCCCTTACGGGTATAATCAAGGCGTTCAAGGTCTACAAGGGTGCCGCAGAAATTGCCGTTGCCCGTCTCAGGCGCTTTTTGCTGCAATACTTCAATCGATCGCCTGCCGTACTCTAATTTATCTTTCAGTGTGGGAATCCGCATATACGAGTTGGGAGAATCCCCAATGGAGATGACCAGGGGCGTCCCGGCCTCCTGGACCAGGAATTCGTCGTCTGCATCGCTTTTGACCCACAGGGTATTCCCGGATGCCGGCCGGATTTCCACGGCATGGGAGATGAGGGGCCATGCGAGATATTCAGCCAGCAGAAACGGGGTCATGCCATTGTCTCCCACACCGCCCTGGCAGCCCAGGAGAATCACGTCAAACCGGTTTTCCTGGATATAGCCAGCCAGCAGCCTTGCTGTGACTTCCGGGGAAAACCGGAGATCTGCATCGCATTCCAGCCTGACGGCCCGGTCGAATTTCAGGGCGTAGAGTTTTTTAAGCCAGGGATCACGGCTGCTGTCCCCGATGGTCAGGGCGGTCAGGGTGCAGGAGGTGCCACTCTCCCCGGATTGATCGGAAAGCCGCAGCGCCATTTCAAGGGCACTTTCATCGTAAGGGTTCAGGTCTGCCGTTACAAAACCGGTATCCACCCGGAGATGGCTGTCCGCAACCCAGTCCTCACGGGTAAGCCTCTCAAGTTCGGGCACGGTTTTAAAGCAAACGAGAATATTCATAAGGGCCCCTGTCTCTTATCTGATTGCACCATATATGTGATACCGCCGGGGCATGCCCCGTGGAAATTCACGGCGCTAAAACCATACCGGAGTTAAACCGGATTTGGAAGGAAAAATCCTTCCGTAAAAGGGCCTGTGAAGACCTGTCCGGGGACATTGGATTTATCCGCTTTTACAGACCTTGCCAGGCCCCAGGTTTAGGGGCCCGGATTTAGGGCCCTGGATTTAAGGGGGATCGCCGGGGCGGCTCAGATTCCGGTAGAGCCTGCTTTTCCGGAACCCTCCCGCTTATGGTAAATACAGCCCAGGCCAGAGGTTTCGATCAGTTTGAGGCATTGGTTGCAGGAGGTGCAGCGGGCCGGGGACAAATCCCCGCCCAGCCACCTGGCTGCAAGGTCGGGTTCCCGGATAAAAGGCCGGCTCATGGACACTGCATCCACCTGCTCCAGGGCTGCCGCGATCTTTTCCGGGGTCCGCCAGCCCTCAACCGAAATCACCGGGCACTTGACCTTTTCCTTGATCCGGAGGGCATATTTCAGCAATGACCCCTCCCGGAAAGGGGCCGGTAGGATATGGTCCCATCCCCCGCTTTTGGCCCCTTCCGGGGTACCCGCGCTTACCTCGATGGCGTCAATGCCCATGGCATCCAGGCGGACGGCGGCCAGGGCGGCTTCGGCGGGCATGAGGCCATGGGCAAACCCGTCATAGGCGCTCAGTTTGACAAACACGGGAAAGCGTTTGCCCACAGCCCCCCGGACCGCTTCAAACACCTGGCAGAGGAACCGGGCCCGGTTGGCCGGGGAGCCGCCGAATGCATCCCTGCGCCGGTTACGGAACGGGCTCAGGAACTGGTTGATGAGATACCCGTGGGCCGCATGGATCTGGACCGCGTCAAACCCGGCCTGCCTGGCCCTGGCCGCGGCCCGGGCATAGGTGTCAATGATCTCTGTGATTTGGGCCGGGGACAGTTCCGTGACCGGCCGGCCATGGACAGGATCCACCATTTCGGATGGCCCGTAAATGGCTTCTTTTTCAGGCATTACAGCAGGGTTCATGACCGATCCGCAATGCAGCAACTGGGCTGCCAGCACGCCCCCGGCCCGGTGAACTGCATCGCACAACCGGCTTAGGGGCGTGATCAGGTCGTCATGGTCCATGCCAGTGGTGTGGTGGTCGGCCCGGCCTTCCCGGCTGATAAAGGCGGTCCCGGCAATGATCAGGCCGGTGCCGCCCCGGGCCAGGGCGGCGGTGATGTCTACCAGGCGCTGGGTGGGAGCACCTGCTTCCGTGGAAAGCCCTTCCACGGTGGCGCTCCTGACCAGGCTGTTTTTGATTTCCAGCGGCCCCATTGCCCAGGGCCGCGCCAGTATGTCTGCCGGGTTGCGTTTTGGTGCCATGGATCACTCCCCGGCCTTAACGGTCCGGTAGGAGATCCCGGGGTTCATGTCCCGGGCTTCCAGGACGCCGCCGCTCAGCACTTCGGAATAATCCTGGCGCACCATTTTAATGAATCCGGCGATCTGGATGCCCAGGAACAGGATCAGGGGCACGGCCAGGACAACAGACAGGGACTGGACATTGACCAGATGGGTTTTGGGGTTGTCCTGGAGCGCGCCCACAATGAGCAGGGCCAGGGCCACGGATCCCAGGGCAAATGCCCAGACCAGGCGGTGCCACCGGGCTGGTTCATGGTTCTTGTCGATGACCGTGGAGCAGACTGCTGCGGCCGTATAGGCGGTGGAGTCAAACGAGGTGACCTGGAAGAAAATGGCCAAAGCCCCGTAGATAAACAGGATCAGGCCGCCCCCGGTAAGGGACTTCATGGCCGTGACAATGGCGGTGGGCGGGCCGTCCGCATTCATGATACCCACGACATCCACGAAATGGCCGGATGCGGGCGGGGCAAACTGCATCCATATAAAGGAGTTGCCCACCACAAAGAAGAACAGGGCATTGCCCAGAGCCCCGGCAAAGACCTCGGCAAAGATGAGCTGGCGGATGGTCCGCCCCCGGGAGATCCGGGCGGCAAACAACCCCATGAACGGGGCATAGCAGAGCCACCAGGCCCAGTAAAACGCGGTCCACCCCTGGGGAAATCCGGTTTTGGACACCGGGTCGGTGTTCAGGCTCATGACGATGAAGTTCTGGAACAGCAGTCCCAGGGCATGGCTGATACTGTTGAAGATGTGGGCGGTGGGTCCCAGGACCACAATGGCGATGAGGAGTACTATGGCGATATACACATTGGTGTCCGACAGGATTTTAATGCCCTTGTACAGGCCCGAGTACACGCTCAGGGCGATAAGCCCGGTCCAGATCAGGATGATCAGGGCCACCAGCCCCCCCTGGATGCCGAACAAATCACTGGGCAGGTTGAAAAAGCTCTGGAACCATTTTTCCACCAGGGGGGTGTTGAGCCCCAGGGTGGTGGCGGCTCCGGCCACCAGCCCGTAGATGCAGATGATATCGATGATTTTGCCGAATGTACCGTCGGCATGCCTGCCGATAATGGGGCGGCAGGAGTCGGACAGGCGCATGACAGACGATTTCCTCACATACATCATATAGGCCATGGCAATGGCCGGAACACAGTAGATGGCCCAGGGCGTCACGGTCCAGTGGAACAGGCCGTAAGCTGTTCCCAGTTCGGCGGCCAGGGCGGTTTTCATTTCCACATGCAGGGGCGGTGAGGTATAATAGTACACCCATTCAATGGCCCCCCAGTACAGGACCGAGGCGCCCATGGCCGCGGAAAAGATCATGGCGATCCAGGTGCCGGTTTTGAATTCCGGTGTATCGTCCGGTGCCCCCAGCTTGATTTTTCCCCAGCTCGTGGTGGCCATATATCCGAGGAAGACCACGCAGAAAAAGCCGAACCCCATGTAGAGCCAGGCGAGCTGGTTGGTCATGTAGCCTTTGAGGACGGCCAGCAGCCGGGACGACTGGTCCGGGAAAATGATTAACAACGCACTTAAAATAAATACAACCGTGGCTGACGGGACAAGAATTCTCCAGTCTGCGGGCGACGGTTTTTTCAGGGCGGTATGTTCTGACATCTGTTTCTCCTGTTCTTTGTTGACGCGCATGATCTTTCCCCCCGGCAAATCATATCCGAATTATATCCGGGGGGCGTCTTTACCTGTTCTGTGCAGCCATGGGGTGCGGCTCTGGGGCCGTTGGGGGTTACAAGTCGTCGTACGCCTCCCGGTAAAGGGCCTCAAGCTGTTCCTGACCGGGGATGCGCGGGTTGCCGTAAGTGTTGTCATTGGCCAGGGTGGTCTGGGCCATCTCGGGAATCCGGGCCGGGTCATGCACTGCCTTTTGCAGGGTGGTGGGCAGGCCCAGGGACCGTGCGAACCCTTCCATGGCTGCCGCGGCCCTGGCCGCCGCGTCAAGGGTGCTCATCCGCCCGGTGTTTTCCCCCATGGCCTCGGCCACGTCAATCATCCGTTCCGCGCAGGCCATGGTGTTGAAGCGCATGATCGGCCCGGCCATGACAGCCAGGGTTTCCCCGTGGCTCAGCCCGAAGGCGGATGTAAGCTGGAGTCCCGAGGAGTGGATCAGTGCGCAGCCCGTGTTCATGGCAAACCCGGCTTCCATGGCCCCCAGAAGCATCTGCTCCCGGGCCTCCATGTCCTGGCCGTTGGCCACGGCCCGGCCCAGGTATTTGAAGATCCGGCGGATGGCCGTGAGGGCATACATGTCGGTCTGGGGCATTTTATACCGGTGGTAATAGGCCTCCAGCCCGTGGATCAGGGCGTCAAACCCTGTGGCCGCGGTCAGCCCCGGGGGCATGCTCACGGTCATTTCCGGGTCGAGCAGGGCGATTTTGGGCAGGCACATCCACCCCCCGCAGAACCCCTTGTAGTTTTCCCCGGTATGGGTGACCACGGTCCAGGCCCCGACCTCGCTGCCCGTGCCCGCCGTGGTGGGAATCATGATGGTGGGCGGGATGGGATGTTGATTGGGGGTGTCATAGGGCGCGGTCACATAGTTGGCCACAAAGTTGTCCCGGATGGACCCCGGATTGGTGGCAATGATGCCGATGGATTTGGCCGTGTCCAGGTTGCTGCCCCCGCCCACGCCGATGATGACATCGCAGCCCTGCTCCCGGTAGATCTGCCCGCCCCGGTCAATCTGGGTGTCCGTGGGGTTGACGTCGCTTTCCGTATACAGGTAATAGTCAATGCCTTCGGCCCTGAGGGACTGTTCAATGGTCTGGAACGCCTCCAGTGCGGCAATGGTTTCGTCGGCCACCAGCAAGGCTTTTTTCCCGCCGAGCTGGCGGGCGTAAGTGCCGGTGTCACCGGCTGTCCCGCATCCGAAGATCACCCGCTCCGGGGCCATAAACAAACTGCCTTTTAATGCCATTTGCGTTCTCCTTAATATTTAATGGGATCTTGTCTGTGCTGGATTGCCCGCCAAAAGACCCATGAGGTCGTCCACGGTCTCCAGGGTTTCGAACCTGTCCACCAGTGCCATGGCCTGTGCGGCGGCGTCACTGTTCAGGACATGGGTGGCCTGGCGCATGAACTTGTCCCGGACCTGTTCCGGGGACAGGGGATTGCGGGGATCGCCCAGGGGAATTTCCACGAACCGGTCCAGGATGTCGCCTTTACAGGTGGCGACTTCCACCCGGGCGGACAATTCCTTGTCCTTCACATACCGGCGGTCCAGCGCAGGATCGGTGTGGACCCGGACCCGTCTGGCCAGGGCCGCAATATCCGGCCTGGCAAGATTTTCTTCGGTGTACCATCCCGGCCCGGGCGGATATCCCATGATGACCATGGCTGCGGTATAGGGAATGCAGAACTGGGCATCTACCACGCTGACCGGGTCGTGCACCTCCTGGGACTTGACCCAGGCAAAAGAGTGGATGTCAATGGATTTGATATCCTCCGGCCCCAGACCGTGTTCCGTCAGGATCAGGCCAAGGGCATCCAGGGCCGGGTGCTGCCACCGGCAGCAGGAATAGGGCTTGAAGCTCATGTCATTGTTCAGGACAAATTCCTCGCCCAGGCCATGAGTCATTTTTTCGTAATCGCATTGGTCGGACCCGGCCATGATCCAGAACCCGTTGTCCCCGTCCAGGATATACCGGTTGCCCACAAACCCGTTTTCCGCCAGGACCGCGGCCAGGGTTCCGGTCCAGCAGGGCCAGCCCGTGGGCTCCTTGACCCAGTGGATGGGCCGCTCGGAGATGTCCCACCCCCATTTCTGGGTGTTGGGCAGGGGGGCGGTGGCCCCGGCAATGCCGAAGGCGTTGAACATCCCGTCCCGATCCAGGCCCATGGTTTTGGCGGCCCCCACCACCGCTCCGAATGTCTGCCATGTGCCCACGCCCCAGACATTGGCCATCCGTTCGGGCGTGGGCTGAATGGCATGCCCGATCCGGTTGCCCACATCATATGCCGTGATCATGGCCGTAAGGATTTCTTTGCCCGTGGCCTGTTTCCATTCCCCGGCCGCCAGGGCCGCCGGGATGATGGATGCGCCGGGATGGCCGATGCCGTCGGCCAGGTAGGTGTCGTCAAAATCAAGGGCATTGGCGCAGGTGCCGTTCACAAAGGCGGCCTGGACCACGGGCGCTTTGGCGCCCCCGCCGACCAGGGTGGCATCCGGGCTGCCGCCCATGCGTTTGAAGGGTTCCATCACGGATTCCCCGATGGGAGAACGGCTTCCGCCCAGGGAACAGCCCAGGCTGTCCAGTAAATGAAGCTTTGCCTGTTCCACCACTGCGCCGGGAATCCTGTCAAATCTTGCTTCCACTGTATATTCCACCAGTTGCCTGGTGATCCATTCCTCTGTCATATCGTTTTCCTTATGCTTATCCCGGGATTTGGGCCTTGCGTTTCTCCACATAGGCGGTCAGCTCTTTTTCAATGGCCGGGTCAATCCCGGGCCTTTCATAGGCAGCCAGGCGCTCTGCCTTGTATGCGGCGGCCCGCTCCCACATTTCCTGCTTGCCGTTTTCCCGCCATTTTTCATACCCACCCCGTACCGCCAGCCGGGGAATGAAAAATTCCTTTTTGAATCCGTTAAAGGTTTCCGGGAAGGTGAGAAAGGCGCCCCCGATCCCGGCCCGTTTGATCTGGTCCAGGGCCAGGGTGTGGTCATTCACGGCCATGGGCGTGAGCACCCGCCTGACATACCCGCAGGTTTCCTCATCGATGAGGAATTTTTCAAAGCTCATGGCATTGAAGCAGGCCAGGATGCCGCAGGATTGGTCCAGCATGTTCACCCCGGATGCCAGGGCCGTGAACAGGCTGATCCCGGATTCAACACCGGCCTGCATATCCGGGAAAAACGCGTCTGTGACCGAACCGCCGGCCTTGCAGGGCAGGCCGTAGAATCTGGCCATGTCCGTGATTCCCCTGATCAGCACAATGGCTTCGGGCCCGCCCAGGGCCATGGCCCCGGTGCGCATATCCGATGCCGTGGTGTTGCCACCGAACACGCATGGGGTGCCCGGATTGATGAGCTGGACCAGGGCAACGCCCGCCAGGATTTCCGCCGTGATCAGGGCCAGGGTCCCGGCCAGAGTCACCGGGGCGCTGGTCCCGGCCATGGCCGCGCTGGGAAACTGCAGGGGCTGGCCCATGCGGGCGTACTCGATCAGCGCGCCCGCCATTTCCTCGGCATAAATCAGGGGAGAGACCGGGTTGATTTTGGACACGGTCACGGGCAGGTTTTGGATCTTGTCCCTGCCGCCCCGGAAAATGGCCAGCATCTCAAGGTTGTCCCGGGCCTGGGGACTGGCCATGGATGCCTTGTCCGTGAGCAAAAGATTGGCAAGGCACATATCCAGATGGGAATGGGCCGGGGAAATGTCCGAGGGCATCACCGTTAAAAACCCCATCATGTCCAGAAACGGGGAGGTGTGGACCAGCTTGCAGAAGTCGGTGTAATCCGCCATGTTCGCAGGCCGCTGCTCCCCGTCCGGGTCAATGATAAAGGGCGCGCCCCAGCCCGGGAGAAGGGCAAAGTCCTTTCCCCCGATCCGCACGTTTTTCTCCGGGTTTTTCGCATGGACCACAAACCTGGACGGGGCCGTGGACAGGCAGGCCATGAGCTGGTCTTCCCGGAAGAACACGGTTTTTCCCTCCACTCCAAATCCCCTGGCCCTGAAGATCTCCAACGCCTCTGGCTCGTGAAAGGCCACGCCCACATCCCCAAGGATCTCCATGGCTGCCCCGTGAATCCTGTCCGCCTCTGCATTGCTCAGCCCCGCCATTCTCTGCCACATGGTCTGTCTCCTTAAATCGCCATCATAATATGTTTGGTCACCTGGTAGTCGCGCACCGATTCCAGTGACATGTCTTTTCCGAACCCGGACTGTTTGAACCCGCCATGGGGGCCTTCGGATACAAACGAGAGGTAATCGTTGATCCAGACCGTGCCGAACTCGAGGCGGCCCGCCATTCTCATGGCCCGGGCCGTATCCCGTGTGAACACGGCTCCGGCAAGGCCGAAATCCACATCATTGGCCATGGCAAGGCCCTGGTCCTCGCCCTCAAAGGACTGGATGGTAATCACCGGGCCGAACACCTCCTGCTGGACGATTTCCGATCGCTGTTCCACCCCGGTGATCACGGTGGGCGCATAATAATACCCCCGGTCCAGCCCGGGCGGGATGCAGCCGCCGGTCAGCACCTTGGCTCCGTCTGCCTTGGCCCGCTCCACAAACCCCATGACCGTATCCCGCTGGCCCGCCGACACCAGGGGGCCCACCTCAACGGCATCGTCAAAGGGATCGCCCACCCGGATGGCCCGGACCCCTTCCACAATGGCCTCGGTCACCCGGCCCAGGATGCTTTTTTCCACCAGGATACGGGTGGCGGCTGTGCAGTCCTGGCCGGTATTGCAGAACCCGCCCAGCACGGTTTTTTCCACCACTTTGTCCACGTCCGCATCCTCAAACACCACCATGGGGGCCTTGCCCCCCAGCTCCAGGTGGACCCGCTTCAGGGTATCGGCCGCCCCTTTCATGATCATTTTCCCGGTCTCTGTGGCCCCGGTTAGGCTGACCATGCGGATATCCGGGTGGGCCACAAGATCCGACCCCACGCTCCCGGTCAGGATATTGAGCACCCCGTCGGGCAGCCCGGCCTCTTTGGCGATTTCCCCGAGCATCAGGGTGGACCGGGGCGTGATGGACGCGGGCTTGACAATGGAGGTGCACCCGGCCACCAGGGCCGGCCCGATTTTCCACACCGCCATCATAAAGGGATAATTCCACGGGGCAATCCCTGCCGTGACCCCGCAGGGCTCATGCCGGAAAATTGAGGTCAGGTCCCGGGCATATTCCCCGGAACTGCTGCCCGAAGTGTCCCGGGCAATACACCCGAAATACCGCATATTGTCCGCACTGAACGGGATATCCCCCCCAAGGGAAAGATAAGCATAAGGCTTGCCCGAATCCTCGGTTTCCACCCGGGCGATCTCCTCCTGCCGCTCCTCAATCAGATCAGCCATTTTCAGCAGCACCGCGGCCCGTTCCCGGGGCGGGGTCCGGGACCACCTGCCGTCATCAAACGCTTCCTTGGCCGCCTGCACCGCAATATCCACATCCCGGGCGCAGGCATTGGCCACATGGCCTGCTATTTCACCCGTGGCCGGATTTTCAACCGCCATTGTCCTGCCGTCAACAGAATCGGCCCATTGGCCGTTGATCCATAACTTACCTTCCATGTCGCCTCCTTGGGACCTTACGTCTCCTGTGTTGGTCGTGCATACGATTTTTCCCTGGAACAATAAAGGCCTATATAGCAAGTGCCGTACCCGGGTGTGTTTTTTCCTTTATACCTGCGATTTTTCGGGGTTTTCCGGTATTGGCTGGGATTGGTTGCGCCATATCAACACCGGCCGGGAAAAATTCCGGACAGGCAATGGTGAGTTTTTTTTCTGAAATAAAAGAAAATTTATGAAATGAGATAATTTTTTGATCTGGGGCGGGGGAGATAAAAAAGATTGGATGGGGAGAGTGGTTAGGCCTGTTTTTTGGCTTTGGAAAATTCCGCTGCCGGTGTTTCAGGCCATCCATCCCTGTCGTATTCACGATGCCTGCCTTCATTTCAGCGTTGATTTCAACCGGACAATCCCATATACATTGGGGATACCCCTGAATCACCACGTAATAAACCATAACAGGCAAGGCGGAGTTATTCTTTTCATATCAACCACACAGCACAATGTAACCGGACCCATATGCCACCGGCTTTTCGGTATGACATCGGGGTGTTTTAGACCCCGGCCAGGGACTTCAGGCTGACATGGACCTCATCATCCTGATGGTATCGACAGGCCTGTATTCCGGCATGCTTCCGGTGACGCCGGGCATATGGGGCACGGCAACCGGGTTGCTGCTCTGGTATGGCTGCAGAAATTTTACCCGCCCGGTGTATTTGGGGATCACAGCCATGCTTTGCATCATGGGCGGCCTGGCTGCCGGGGCTGCGGAACTTTTGCTTGCCCGGCCCGATGCCGGCCCCATTGTGATTGATGAGATTGCCGGTCTTTTTATCGCCCTGGCATTCGTGCCCAACCGCTGGTTTGCATGGCTGACCGGATTTCTGGCCTTTATTGCCCTGGACGGGTTAAAGCCCTTTCCCGCCGCCTGGATCGACACCCATGTGCACGGCGGCCTTGGGATTATGCTGGATGATGGGGTTGCCGGAATCTATGCCCGTCTTATTGTATATTTTACCCACTACGTTTATGCCAGGAAAAAGTGACCCATGGATTCATTGACCCAGTTGACATTCGGCGCGGCCTGCGGAGAAGCCATCCTCGGCAGAAAAATAGGAAACAAAGCCCTGTATTGGGGTGCTGCCATCGGCACCCTGCCGGATCTTGATATTCTCATCCCCCTTGGCAGCCCGGTCAATAACTTTGTCTATCACCGGGGCTTCAGCCACTCCATGATTGTTCTCACCCTTTTGGCGCCCCTGATGGCCTGGCTGCTGGTAAAGATTCATCCCGCCACCAAAAAGTATTACCGTGAATGGGTGGTATTCTGCTTTGTGGTGCTGCAGGCCAGTGTGGTCCTGGACCTGATGACCATCTACGGCACCCAGATCTTCTGGCCCATTGATAAAACTCCCATGGCAATCCCGGTATTGTTTATCATTGATCCCGCCTTTACCCTGCCGGTATTGTCTGGAACCCTGGCAGCCCTGCTGCTGAAACGGCATCGTGCATTGGGACACCGGCTCAACACCATTGGCTTGTGCCTGAGCCTGGCCTACCTGGCCTGGGCCCATACCGCTGCCGGCATTGTGGAGCAAAAGGTCACACAAAAACTTGCCCGCCAGGACATCTCCTACTCCCAGCTTGTTTGCTCGCCAGCCCCCTTTACCACACTGCTGTGGCGGGTGGTGGGCATTGAGAACGGCCAATATTTTGAAACGTTTTATTCAATATTTGACGATGATTCGCCCCTGTTCGTTGATGTTTACCCCAGGAACCTGGACCTGCTCAACGGCATTGAATCCCATCCTCCGGTTGCAAAACTAAGGCATTTCACCCGGGGGTATTATGCCCTGTCCGCCAAGGGCGACTATGTGGCCATGACAGATTTACGCATGGGATGGGAGCCTGACTATGTCTTCCGCTTCAAAGTGGCCCGGCTCAACAATGCCCATGCCGTGCCCATGGATGATGAGGTCGTGATAAGCCCCCGGAATATCAAACATCTAGTCTGGATTTGGGACAGAATATGGACGCCTTTACCCAGGTTTTGAACCCCGCATAAAAGATGTGATACTGTCTGACACGGCAGGCATGGACAAAGCCGTTTTTCACAGGTTCAGCGTATTCTTTTTTTACTTTTATTTTCTTCGGGAAATACAGGGGCTTTTGCGCCATCCATGCTTAAAAGCCACCTGATATCTACATCCAGATATTGGCTGATGAGCTTCAGGTCTTTGTCATAAACAGGCCTGTTGCCGTTTTCAATATCCGCATAGGTTGTCCTTGCCAGGTCCATTTCAACCGCCACTTCAATCTGTTGCTTGCCACGACCGATCCTGGCCTCACGGATTTTATCCCCGGAGATATTTTTCAGTGCTTTCATAGCTGCCTCTTTAAAGGGTTTTAAAGAGACTACCAAAAAAACACTTTACTAAATCCGGCATATCCGTCATTATGAGAATAAATCCAATATTACCGTCATTATTCTTTAGAATGACCCATATCCTCATATAAATAAGGAGACAAGCAATGAGCACCGGAAGAGCCGGCCTTTTTAATGCACCCGTGGAATTCCCATCGGAGGAAGCACATGCATGATTCTGATGAACTCGCCGTAAAAAAGATCATTTTATACCTGGACGGCAAAACCCTGGAACTCAAAACAACCGGTCCTGATAATGATGATGAACGGAACGAACTTAGAGAATTAGACCAAAAAGGGCTGGTTAAAATCCGGATAATAGATGCCTCTGCCGAGGTTATCGCGCATAAAAATATTTTGCAGAAATTGATTGGTGATTTGGACGGTCAAAATCCGCTTTCTGAAATTATTGACCGCCACATCAAAAGTCCCGGCGTATTAAAAATCTGCGCTTCAGATGTATGGTTGAGAAAGATGGCTCTCTCCGCTGAACAGTTTGGAAAAAAGGCGTGCGAGGAAAATTTGTTATTGGAAAGCTATGAACATTAAAGATGTGAGCATCAATATAAACTCTTCAAGCTCTAAAAAAAGCTCATCTTTTTGGGGAGAACCAGCAATATTTAGTATTGAAATTTTGATTGAATACCTGTGCATTTATACCATTATTGTTGACTTGGGTATTTTTAAAAATGAAATTGCACTTTTCGCATTCCACAGAACTGATATTTTTGTTATGAATTATATGGCTGGAATATATCAATTCAAATAATTGTGACTTGGCAGACAAGTTTGGAACTTATGCAGAATCAAGTCTGGTAAAGCGTTTCATTGACAAACGATGTCTCTAACCGAGGTACAAAAAAAGCATGAAGGAAATATATTGAGTTTGAAAAAACTGTGGTAGTCTAAATCTATCTCCTGATTATGATATCTGAGATATTGAAGAGATTCTGGTTCAATAGTACTTCACCCAAATTAATGCTTGTATTTTTAGGGGGTCTATTTTTATGCCGAAAATGAAAACGAGCTTCACTGGTCTGGTAAAATTATTGGCCAAGAGCCTTTACCCGGAGCCCGATGTCTTTATACGCGAACTGATTCAGAATGCCCACGATAGCATCAAGCTACGACGAATGGATACTTCCGATCTATCAGGCCGGATTGAAATTTTTACCGATTCGACACGAAGCACGATCAGTTTCGAGGACAACGGACGCGGCATGGACAGAATGGACATTGAAGAACTCTTGTCCACCATCGGTAGAAGCGGTACCGGCGAGGCGAAACAGACCCTCAAAAATGCCAACCAAGTCGTGGAGACCATTGGACAGTTCGGTATTGGCCTGCTCTCTGCCTTTGTGGTGGCAGACAAAATAGAGGTCTTCACCAAAAAGGAGCACGACACGCAAGCATGGCACTGGACCAATCACGGTGGGGAAAACTATGAGCTTGAGCCAAACGACCATATACAGGCGACCGGTACTAAAGTCGTAGTCACGCTCGGCAAAAAACATCAGCAGTACGGCGATGAAAAGACCATCAAAGAGGCCATCAAGAAATATGCAGATTTCCTGCCCTTCAGGATAGATGTCAATGGCAACGGCCCGGTCAACACGATTTCTGCGCCTTGGCACGGGTCAGCCTGGGGTTCGGAAGAGGAATATGATCATGCCCTGCGCGAATTTGTTAACAAACGCTTCCCGGACTCTGCCCTGCTGGTGATTCCGATCAATCTGGAATACCCTGAAGCCAAAGGAGTGCTCTATATTTCCGACCAGCATATTCCGGCCATCAGCATAAGCGGCGTGGTTGATATCTATCAAGAGCGGATGTCTATCCGGCCCAATGACTCGGAGTTGTTGCCGGACTGGGCCAAATTCATCCGGGGGATTGTGGACAGCCCTGCGGTCTCGCCCACCGCAGCCCGAGACAACCTGATCAAGGATGATACCTATTACCGGCTGCGGGCGGCGTTAGGCGAACTCATCACCCAGGCACTGATAAAGCTGTCCAAGAACAATCGGAGAAGGTTTCTCAACATCTGTAAGTGGCATCACTATCATCTAAAAGGTATGGCCAGCCACAGCGAGGATTTTTTTGCCGCTGTGATTGAACACCTTCCTTTTGAAACTAATCAGGGAGATCTCACTTTTGAGCAAATCATTCGTAATCAACCTGCCAAGACCGGTAGCCGCATACCGATTTATTATTTCAGTTATGGCTATGATTCTAATCAGTTTTACGAGCTGTGCAATGCCAAGAACCTGATCTCCATCAACACCGGGGCCACCTTTGATGAGACCTTGGTCAAGAAATATGTGGAACAGCATAAGGATACATTGGAGTTGTGTCAGTTGGATGTCCTCGATTCTCCAGATCTGTACCAGCATCTAAATGCTGACGAGGTACAGAAGTTTTACTTCTTGGAGTCAGCCCTTCGGCGAGCCTTGGAACGGGTCGGTATTCCACAGATCCATCCAACCACCCGTCGCTTTCTGCCGGTGGACATGAGTGCGGTCATACTTAATACGCAACGGGTGGAAGCGCGGGATACAATGGAAGCACTATTAAGTCAGCCCTTCATGCTGGACGGTCTGGGGGAAATGGCTGACGAGATGCGGGAAGAATTGCGCCGTGCCCCTTTAGACCTGTATTTGAATGCGGGAAACGAACTTGTCCAGAAGATGGCCGAGCTGGAAAATCTGGACGACCCGAAATATCAGTCTCTGCTTATCGGCCTGTACAATGGAGCAATTCTTTATTCTCAGCACCGTATGACTCCGGAAAATGCAAAGATTTTTTACATGCAGATGCAGAAACAGATAGGTCAAATTCTAAAACTGGAAGTGGCATTGGCAGAATGTCATGCAGAAAAAAGAATGACCCAACTCCGACTTTTGGAACAGCAGGCTGATGCTGTCGAGCATAACCGCTCTTGGGTGCAGATTTTTATCATGATGCCTTACGACAAAGCCTATGACCCACTTGAAGAAGCCCTGCGGGACATCCTCGAACGTCCGCCCTACTGCTTTCAGCTTGTGTTGGCCAGGAATAAAACCTTGAATTTCAATCTGCGCGGTAATCTGCGGCGCCATATTCGGAACAGTGACGGTTTTATTGCCGACATCAGCAAGCATTCAGCCAACGTCTTCATGGAACTGGGCTGGGTCTATTTTGAACCGGACTTTGAACAGCGCCCCATCATGATACTCTGCAATGAACAGGGCCAAGACCCTCCTGTTGATCTGGAAGGTCATGTGGTGCATCACTATAGTGAAGAAAATATCAAAAGTGGTCTTGCCAAACATTTTGAAGCACATGAGGGATTCGAAACTTTGCTTGCGCAGCGGCAGGCCAGATTTTTCAACAAGAGACTGCTGGAAGACTCCATTCTCTCATCGGAAGCGGCAGAGCAGATTGCCTCTGTGTGGGATACGGTGGAAGAGGTGTTAAATGCTTCAGCAGAAGAATTCTCCGAACGGATGCGGGAACAGGGCTTGATGAAATATGCAAGTGCACATCAGATGATCTGTGGTCAGCTTCAGGAAATCTGAAATGGCGACAGAACAAGAATTAAAAAGAATCCATAACTTGGTGTTGAAGGCATACAGTGCCGGTCTGTATATAAAAGCAGCCCGCCTGAGTCATAAGGGTGCGGAGCAGGCAGAGGCCGCAGGCAAAATCAAAGAGAAGGTGAGTTTTCTTTTCTGGGAGGGGGAAAGCCTTGGAAATGTTGACAAAGAACAGGCCATGATCCCTCTGTTACAGGCAGCCACATATCAGCCTGAAGCAAATCCGGCAGATACCTACAATGCCATGACAAGTTTAATCGAAATTTCAATTTCAACCCGTCCAGCCGCCTCCACGCGCAATCTGATTTCCCAGGGCCGGGATCATCTCCGACGCATGGGCAAAGAGGTGTGGCGGCATAAATTGGATCACCTTGAAGGAAATTTGGAAACAGCCTGTTTTAATTTTCAGCAGGCGCAGGTTTGCTATGCAACGGCATGGGAATATTATTCTACCAATTCCAATTATCCTTCCTATACTGAAGCCAGCCATCTGTCTAGGTTATGCGAAAACAGCTTTTATCTCCAAGATAAAACAGCTTGTGCGGATTGGCTGGCAGAGTTAAAGCAATGCAATAAGAAATTAGAAGGCGACAAACAGAGGTTAAACCAGGTCTTAATCTTACAGCAACGCCTTTTAGGCGAAGCAGGAGAAAAAACGGTTTATTTAGCTCAAGAGGTCCTTAAAAAAAGCGACAGTATTGAACGTATTGACACGAATGTCCCTGCTCTACGTGCCCTCATCCTCTGCGGTTATTGGCCACTGGTGGAAGAGCGCATTGCTGCTACCAAATGGGATAAGAACGATTTTAACGACATGCTCTTTCGTGCCGATAAACACCTGCTGCGAGCCTTGGCTACCCTAAATTTGCCCATGCAGGATCTGGAGCTAAACCCTATCATTGAGATCCGCAGCCTTGCTCAGCCAAACTGCAGTCACTGCACAAAGGCAGAAGCATACCTTGCCAAAGCAGTGGAGTTTTATCGAAAAACCGGGTCGATTGCTGAGAAAGAAGACATGCGGCTCATGGTTTCCGCTTATGCCGAGACCGTGCAGACACGACTGGAGCAGGTGAAAAGATTGCAACGATACATCAGTGAGGCAAAAACATGAGCACTATGGAATGCAAACTCAAGCATATCGAACTCATTCAGCAGGTAATCCAGCGCATGGCGGGCAACTCTTTCCTCCTCAAAGGCTGGAGTATCACACTTGTCGCGGCCTTGTTTGTTCTCTCAGCCAAAGATGCGCAGACCTTGTTACTGCTTATCGCCCTTCTGCCGATTCTCTCCTTCTGGGGGTTGGATGGATACTTCCTTCGCCAGGAACGCCTGTACCGCAAGCTTTACGATAAAGTGATTGTCACTGCCCCAGAGCAAATTGATTTTTCCATGAGTACTCAACCTTTTATGGGCGACGTTGACGACTGGCTGCGAACCTGCTGTTCATCTACCCTGCTGGCTTTCCACGCTCCGATACTTGGAGCGGTGCTGCTAATTCTTTGTATCGTTTTAATCAATCTGTAAACGGGATCAGATTTAATTTGTTTAATCGGAATTTGTGTTTCGAAAATCGCGGCGTTATTCAAAATATCGTTGGAAAGAGGAAGGCCTCAAAGTATAGAATAAAACTCGAAATAACATCCTGAAAACGGTTTTAGGCTAACGTTTTGAACTCTAAAACCGGTGCCTTAAGGTTTATCACGAATTGCAAGCAGTCAAAGAAACTATATACGCCGGATATTTTGATGTTAGAATTGTAAGTTGCTAAAAGTTTTGAGGAATCTGAAACCCCACATTATGTCTATAATTCAACGCTTTTTCAAACCAATGTGTGAAAATTAAAAAGAAGGCTTCTATATTCACTATTCCATCACCCCCCCCTCTTAAGTATCCCCATCTTGTGCATTCGCGAATAAAGTGTCTGGGGGTTCATTTTCAACAAGGCTGCAGCCCCGTTCTTCCCGCTGACTTTCCAGCGGCACTGGGTCAGGGCGTCAATGATGTGGTTTTTGATGACCTGGTCCAGGCTGGGGAAGCCTGCGGTTTCGGCAGGGACGGACGGGACATGGTCGTGGCCGGGCAGGGTGAGGCGGCGGCCGTGGTTCAGGATCACGGCGCGTTCAATGTAGTGGGACAGTTCCCTGACATTGCCGGGCCAGGAATAGACCATGAGGCGGTCCATGTTCTTGGATGAGATGGTGGGGCGGGGTTTTCCCATTTTTTTTGCAGAACATGGCCAGGAAATGGGCTGCCAATAGTGGGATGTCCTGTTTTCGCTCCCGCAGGGGCGGGATGGTGATGGGCACCACGTTGAGGCGGTAGTAAAAGTCGGACCGGAACTTGCCTTTGCTGACCAAGGTGGTGAGGTCCTGGTTGGTGGCGGCGATGAGCCGGAAATCCGAGGACAGGGTGCGGGTGTCGCCGACCCGCTGGAATTCGCGTTCCTGGAGGACCCGGAGCAGTTTGACCTGGATTTCCGGGGACAGGCCGTCCACATCGTCCATGAAAAAAGAGCCGCCATGGGCCAGTTCAAACCGGCCCACATGCTTGCGGACCGCGCCGGTGAACGCGCCTTTGGCATGGCCGAACAATTCGCTGTACACGAGATCCGGGGAGATGGTGGCGATGTTGATGGGGATGAACGGGCCCTCGTTCCGGTGGCTGAAGGTGTGGATGGCACGGGCGGCCAGTTCCTTTCCCACGCCGGTTTCCCCGTTGATCAGGACGGTGGCGTCGGACCGGGCCACTTCCCGGATGGTGGTGATGACCTTTTGGATGCCCGGGGATTCCCCGATGATGCGGCCGGACATGTCTGGTTTCTGGTTTTCCTTGCGGTAGAAATGGGTTTCCGCTTCCAGGCGGTTGCGCAGCCGGGTGATCCGCTCGTAGGCATCCACATTGTCCAGGGATACGGCAATCTGGTTGCCGATGGCCCGTAGCAGGGCCAGGCGGTGCTTGGGCAGGGGCAGGGCGGAGAAGCTGTTGTCCAGGTAGAGTACGCCCAGGATTTTTTTGCGGAGTACAATGGGATCGCATACCATCCACCCGTTTTCGCTGATCCTGCCGGTGATGGCAAATGCAGCGAACCGGCCGAACGAGACGCTTCTTTTCCCGGTGCTGATGACCTTGTGAATGGTTTCGGCGCTAAGCTTGAAATCTTCCCGGTCCACGGTGTCCGGCTCCAGGTTCCGGCTGGATTCCAGCCGGGGCGCGCCTGTTTTGTCGAGCAGGAAAATCCCGCACCGCTCAGCACCGGCCAGGCGGATAATGACCTTGACCATTTTGGCGAGCAGCTTGGACCGGTTCCGGGTCTGGGCCAGGGTGTTGCCCACTTCCACAATGGTGTCCACCAGAAGGGTTTCGCTGTCCTGTTCTTCCAGGTGATGCTTGAGTTCTTCGGGGAAAAGTGTGGTGTTGACTTCGGAAAATACCTCCCAGGCCGCCTTGAGCAGGGCCTGGACCCGGGACTGGTCATCCCGGCCGGCCAGGAGGAACCGGGCCAGGAAGACCTGGGCCTGGGCCAGCTCCACCCGGGCCCCGGCTGCGGTGAGCAGTTCTATGGCCTGCTCCAGGTCGGCCCGGATGTCCGTATCCCCGGTGTTATCGGCCATGGCATACATGGCCCGGTATCTCAGGGCAGCCCCCCGGGTGTAAATGTCGGGCCAGGCCAGGACTTTCTCCAGTTCGTCCCGGAACACGGACGGGTGCAGCCCGTCTTTTTCAAAGGCGTATAAATATTCAAGGTTGTCTGTGCCGTGGTAGTGGGGGCATTCCAGTTCCCGGGAATGGGCAAGGGAGATCCGGTAGGCGTCCCAGGCGGCTTTGATGTCGTTGTCCAGAAAGGCGAAATAGGCTTTTTTTCCGTAGGCGGCCCAGAGCACGTAATGGTCGAGTTCGGTTTCCGGGTATTGGAGGATGACGTCCAGGCTGGCCCGGGCCTCCTCTATCCTGCGGCTGTCCGCCAGGATCATGAGTTTCATGAGTTCGGCATAGACTTCAATGTACCGGATTTTGAGGTCCACGGCTTTTTTCCGGACCACATTGACAAGGCCCAGGCCCCGGTAGATGTCCCCGCAGATGCCGTAGGACCAGCCAAGCCTTGAAAAGGCCTTTAGCAACAGGGCATTGGACGGAAGTTCCTCCAGGTTGCCCACCAGGTTTTCATACTTGCGTACGGCTTGGCTGATCTGGCCCCGCCAGATTTCAATGTCGGACCGGTAGGCGGAGATCCATTTTTTGAGGCCCGGGTCTTTGGATTCGGCAGTGATGGCCAGGGCGGTTTCATAATAGGTGTCCGCGCCTTTGAAATCCCCCTGCCGCATCATGGCCCGGGCCTTGAAGATCAATGCCCGGGCATGGAGCCCTGTTGTATCGGGCGCTTGTGCGCAGTCCAGGGCCTGGTCTGCGATTTTTTCCTGGGCGGACAGGGGCAGGCGGTCTTCGCTGCTGGCGCACAGGCCCACGGCTGCTTCCAGGTAAAGCTGTTTTTCCCTGGCCGTCTTTGGGGGGGCCGGGGAAAAATGGGAGACCACGAGATGGAAATAGGTAAAGGCGTCCGGGATGTTGTTCTGGGCCATGCAATGCCCGGCCGCCCGGATTACGGTGCCGGGGTGGTCCAGGGGGAGGTGGGAGAGATGGTAGCAATGGGAGATCCTGCACCATTTTTCCGGACCCTGGTCAAGGGTGGTGTGATAATAATCGATCAATGCCCGGGCATTGGCGGCCAACTGCTCCTGATCGGCATGGGCCAGGATGTCGGGACCGTTTGCCCGGCCCGCGAACCGGTAGAACCCGGTTCCCCTGGCCCTGGAGGGCTTGATCAGTCCCAGGGTGTCAAGTTTTTCCAAAGTCCGGAGAATGGTGGTGGGCGGGCAGGCCAGGGTGTGGAAGAGGGTGTCAAACGAGACCGGGGGCGTCATCATGGCGGCCTGGAGGAGCATATCCTGCTCTTTGCCGCCCAGTTTCCCCCAAAGTTCCGGCGTAATTTTCATTCTGCCTCCGACATGCCCGGATGCGCCTGAATCAGGCCATAACCGCCCGTTGAAATAACGGACGTCCCCAATCATTTTTTTTATCTGTGGCCGGAACGGTATAAAAAAACAGGGGGCAAGGTCAAGTCTTTCGTGCATCCCGGAACCGGGTGCTGCCTGGTGATGAGGTTGTATTTACCCGGTGGCCGCATCGATAATTTCGGCAATATCCCTGACCACGGCGGTTTTTCCGGTTTCCATAATTCCGTCGCTGAGCATGGTGGCGCAAAAGGGGCATGAGGACGCAATGGTTTCGGCACCGGTATCCACGGCCTGTTGGGCCCGGACATTGTTGATCCGCTGGCCAATGGTTTCCTCCATGAACATCCGGGCGCCGCCCGCCCCGCAGCACATGCCTTTTTCCCCGGTCCGTTCCATTTCAACCAATTCCCCGGTGTTGGCCTGTTTGAGCAGGTCCCGGGGGGAATCGTAGATATCGTTCCACCGTCCCAGGTAACAGGAATCATGAAAGGTGATTTTACCC
>JBAJNJ010000004.1:0-341200 GCA_036881925.1 Desulfobacter sp. | reverse complement strand
GCATCCATTCTCAGCCTGTTTCAAAATGCTTAAGATCTGGCTGTCGCTGTAACGTGATTTTTTCATGTAGAATCTCCTTTTGTTATTTATTACGAGAAAATTCTACTTTTGATAACCCTTTTTTTTCGGGGGGATTACCCCGTGATCTGTTGCCTGAAACCGTGCTACTTTTGATAACCTCTTTTTTTCGGGGGGATTACCTCACCATTACCGGTTTCGCCATGGCCTTATCAACCGCGCACCCCTGAGGCAAGCGCATATTATCAGTGTGTCCAAAATCATTTCGAAGAACTGCGGTTAATTTCCGTAGCGCTCTTTACAGCTTTCCATTGCCATACTTCCAACATCTAACCCTCCAGTTGGCAAGTCCGACCTTTCCTCAGGTTTGGCCTTAGGCAGGCTGTCCAGGGTAGTAATAGATTCAAATTCACAATGTTTTATATCGAATTCTATTATTTCAACCGCTCCCTTTTCATCGCCAAATAGTAGACGATCGTGCATTTGAAATAAAATAACGACTTTTTCATGATTGATATGATAGTTAGCAACGGTTGATAAATCCTCAGTATCAAATATGTAAATTGTGTTGATCCTACTTGCCACTATGTATTTTTTATCAAAAGAATAGATAGCGTAATTGAAATCGTCATACGCACTTAATTCATCAATCGAGTTTAAATCTAAACATTTAGCTTTACCAAAATAGTCAGGATCTACCAGGAAGCTTGATTCATTATTACAGTAAAAGCATCCGTACCTATCACCAACGTAGTGATAGGCCCAGAGTAATGCGTTTTTTGATTGATTAAATTCAATACGGCCCACGCCCTCCGCATTTGCTTTAAAAACTGTTTTGAACTTTCCTGAATTGATATCCACCAAGATTATTCTTGGATCAAATTTCGTTGATAGGATGACCTGATTGGCGTTGACTGCGACAATATTCTCTAAAGCTCTGTTAAACGATAGTTGTTCATCGTCTTTATTAAATAAGCTTTTATAATGGTAGAAATAAACCGGCTTGTATGCCGAGTTGTATATAGCAACTTCATCGTCATTATATACTTCCAACGAAAGGAAATCTGTTGTTAAGGTTACCGAATCCAAAACTTGTGTCCGATAGCCGTCTACCAACAATTTAATAAGACTTCCGTTTTGTAAGCCAACTAGCAAGATGTTGTTAGTATAAAATTTTGCATCTGTTACATAAATGTTGAATTCATGACTGCCCCATACCCGACCTGTATATGCATCAATAGTGCATATCTCATGACCACGGCAGATTACAACCAACTTTGAATTGGGTGAAAAGCTAACGTTCTTGATTCGTTCGTCAAAGGCCACAAATAGTGTATCGTTATGCTTTTGATAAAAATTCACTCTACTGTATTGGCCATCGTGAGTGTTTTTCACTTCAGCCCATATTTTTCCGTTAGGTGACAGTAAACACTCAGTTGACGCTATACCTGCTATACCAGGTGTCTTACTTAACCATTGAAATATGCTGGTGTTATTCCTCTCTTCTTCAGTTGCTAATTGCCTGGTTTTATAGTTGTATTTGAATTTTCGTAGCCGCTCAAGAAAACCGATTGCATAAAAGTTGAGGGTTGTATCGTTAGGGGTATGCACCACTGTCCAAGTCATATGTGTTGAACCAAACTCAAATGAATCGATGAGTTGTTTAGACTTTTTCTCAAAGATATAAACATTACCGAGGTGAATCATAGTTAAAAAACAATCAACAGCAAATACTCTGAAAACGTTAGTTTCGTTCTTTGTCAGAGTCTCAAACGTTGAAATTTCTTTATCATTGGGAAAATAAATTTGGCGTATGTTAATATTAAAAGTATAAATAGAATAAAAGTAATTTGTTTTTTGTGACAAAATTGCTCTTGGTGGGGGCGGCAGGGTCGCTTTTTCGGCAATTAATTTAATAAATTGGTTTGAATAATTAAATTTCGAATTGACTATCAGTCGTCCAACAATACTGGGATTTTCGTTAATTGCAACACTGTTACGTAGTAAAAAATCTGAAATAGACTTTAGCTCTTTGTAATCCAAATGCTCTGATAAAAAATTAAAGTGTTGAGCTGCCGCCTCAACATCATATAAAGACAATGTTCTACTCAGGTATTCGTAGCTGGAAACCAAGCTTATTGCGCTTTTTGTGTCGCCTGATAATCTGAAGATAACGGGAAGCATGGATAGTTGGCGTTTGCTGGATAGGCTAACATCATTGTCAAAGACTGTTAACAGCCTCCTGTAATCGGAATGCGTTTCGGTTAAATCTATATTTAGTTCTTTTAATAAGACTTCAGTCATTGAACTTGGCTTAATAGCCATTGTTATGGTGTCGTGAATAGATAAGTCGGTTATTAAATCTTGCAGTTGCCAAACAAGTCTGTGGAGCACAACACTGGGTAGCCCTTCCAATTTTATCGCACCTACATATTGATTTTGAAACTCACGAATAACCTCGGTACAGGCATTTAAACTCGCCAATATTTCATCAAAAGTTAGCCCCTGCTCAAAGAGACTAAGTAGCTTGACGGTTTTGGCACTAATTTGCCTACCATAAGTTGAGGTTAAATTGCTAGCTAAATTTTTAATATAGGTGGGGAGTGGCGAGAATGTTTGATCATGTCGAACGTCAGCTATCCAGCGAATCAGTAACTCTGTTGAATAAAAACTATTATGTTCTGCGCTTTTGAAGATAGGGCTATTAAGTTGTGAGGTGGTTAATTTTCTGCCCAAACTCGATAGCTCCATGCGTACTAGTTCAGTCGACGGTATTTTCTCCCTAAACACGTTTTTAAGGTCAATTTTACTATTTTCAGCTTGCTCTATTTCTATGGCTTCATCTAAATGCGCTAAAAAAAAGAATATAGCTTTAAGTTCCAGCATTTTAATTAGGCCAAATAAATCAGCAATACTCGTATCTGTCAGCAGTTCAACCCTATGGATAACTATCATCATGTCACTTCGGCCTGCTAAGACCTTAGTCAGTTCTCTTAAGGCTTCGGCCTCAGTTAGAATAAATGGCTGTTGGAAGACTGAGGTATAGTCGTCGTGCAGCGATTGAACTCTAATATAATACAGAAGGCGAATAACTAAGCTTTTCAGGGTTCTTATACCTTGATCCAATGATAAACTTAGTTTTACGAGGTTTTTTCCTTTCTGATCACTTATATGTTTCAAGTAGTACATTAAACTACAAAAGTCATCTTCATCATCGCCCGTGATCAATACTGGATTCGATATGTCATTATCTAAACAATTGGCGATAAAGGGGTGGTGATTTAAACAGGCTGCTTTATATAATTTTTTGTGCGTGCCAATATGCTGATCAAGCTGAGCTATATTTAGCACGATACGGTTATTCAATTTGTTTACAGCATGGTTTAGGATGACGGCAAATGCTAAATGCTCAAAGTCATGGATGTCTTCATAGTAAGTGATATTGCTCGATAGTCTTTGTATTCTCTCTTTTAATTGATTTTGCTTTTGTGTTTTGTAGTCCTCTTGCTCTATGTTATTACGGCCACGTTTGATAAAAAACATTACGCCTTCTGGTATATCAAAAGACAGCGCATGGTTAACTTCTTTTTCTGTAATAGATACAAGCTGATGATTATAAAATAATCTTAGGCAGGGAATTGAGCTGTGCTGAGTACACTGTACTAACACTTCAACTATCTGATTTTTTATTGATTCTTTGAGCGAGTCAGTTAACACATAGGCCAAATCTGTTTCATTTTTATCAAGAATATAATGTGTCTTGAGTACTGATAAATGGCTTTTATCGGCGTTATCGCAGATCAGCTCAAAGGTGAGTTTTTTGATTTTCTGAGGCGGCAAAATCGTTCCGTACCTTTCACCAATAAAGCCGATGAAATAGGGAGCTACGTGGTTGCTTTGGCATACATTTATTTCTGCCAGGCATACTTCTAATGTGGTGTTTTTCTGAATGACAGCCTCGTTGGCGCCGTACATCATGTCCATCGCATGCAATGCCAACTGATGGGGAGTAAGTTCCTTATTTAATGCGGGTAATATGGTTTGATGGAATAGTGTTCTTTCTTCTTGAAAGTCCAAAAAACTTGACGATATAAAAACTTTGATTATCTGATTTTCTGAATCATAATTCAGTGATTCTTTTACTGACTCAGCCAGAGTCATGTCGGGTGTAGTTATTTTTGCAGTAGTCATACTGGGCGTTTGGGGCCGTTCCGTTTTTTCCTCCGCAGTTGTTGGCTGTAGATACGCAACCACAACGCCGGTGGGCATTAGAGCAATTACTTCTCCTTCTTTGCTATAGGTTATTTTTAAGGAGCTTTCGGCTAATTGGGCTAATTGATGAATTTGCCAATCGTGACTTGATAGCTCAATGGCATGAAGCGCTGAGTATGCCGTTTCAATAAATAAAAATAATCTCTCATCAATTTGGCCTAGTTGTACTTCTTGACCAGGGCATGCATCGACTATGTTTACCAGCAGTTCACGTTCAAGATCATAGACGTAGCTATTGGATTCTCCTGTTATGGCAAGGAAGTGGTCCATGCATTCCATTTTGGTTATCTCAGATTCAACTTTAATGGTATTGAGAGGAATCAATTCGTTATTTAAAATAACCCAAAATTCAATTAGGCCGCTTTTTGCCACCCAAATTAAGATCTTATATTTAGCACAAAAAGCCATTAACGTTGTGTTGCCTTGAAAGGCACTTAGATTTTTTGAATGGATTGTTTCCAGCTCATTATTGTTCGAGTAGCTTACTATCTCTATCTGATTATTCTCACCGAGTAACAGGAACGCATTTTCGTTTTCAAGTTGAAACAGGCTATGAGGCTGGTATTTGAGTTCTAACAGGGACAACAATTCGAGATTTTCGGCATCAAAAAGCAACAGGCTATCTGTTGTCGCTACCAGTATGCGGTCGCCTTTTATTAGTTTAATTGTAATGATTGATTTATTGACAAGAAAAGGGTCGCTATTTGCTTTTATGAGCTGTGAGTCTAAATTTATCTTTGTAACCGTCCCGTTATGTGAAACGCCATACTGTGTCGTGTCTTTGCAAACCTTGTGTGATTCATGGAAACCGTCATGGATTGATATCGCTTCAGTGGCTAAGTCGACTTTAATTAGGCGATTCTGATCATCATCGCTTTCTTCGAACAATATCTTTCCACTTTCGAAAGAAATTAGCTGTATTGAACCTTTGAGCGAAATATCGTCAAATGCCTTAAAATGAGTTGAAGGCGTTATTGCTTGGTGTCTATGTTTTAAGCATAAATTAAGAAAGGTTTCGCAGGCTCTTATTTCCAACTTTCTGACTTCGGCTAAATCCTCTTCCCGCATGTAAGACCTTGAAAACGTTTCAGCTTCGTTCGCCAATACTTTCAATAATTTTGTAATTTGTCTTTCGCTTAAGCTGGTAAATTTGTCAAGGACTTTCGATTTGAGCTCTAGATCACATTTGAGGCTTGAAAACAGTTGCTGCACGAAGTTCTTGTAATCGAAATCATTGGGCAAATTAGGATTAGAAATTAGCTTAAAGCCTGTCAGATCTAGTTGTTTCAACATGGCGTAAGCTTTGTAGCGTTTTTTGTTGTTTGTGACTTTGGCAATTGTTAGGTAATTGGCACACGAAAAAGTAAGCATCTTAATAATAGAAACCTATAAATCTCTTAAAAAAGTGTTTGCTAAAATAAAACTTTCAAAGACATGTAATTCCACCAAATTTCGTACAGCTCTTTAGTAGAATTATGCTGCCTCAAGATAACCAATTGGGGGCTTATAACGCCGCCAGTAGAGGCGCAGGTTTTCTGCATCCTACTGGTTGGCCTTTTTATGCGATTTTTCTTTTATCGCGCGAGCCCATTGCGTATTCTCTTTAGAGATTAGATTTTCTATACGAATGACAAATTGATTAAATGCTTCACTGTCATCATAAGGTTTCGTATTTGTCATAAACAAATACTTCTCATGCCGCAATGTCTCGCAGGTAGTTCGATACATTAGCCAGTTCTCTTGATATTTATTGAGAGCCGCCAACCCGGCACAGATCGCGATAACAACACCGAGAAAGCCAATTATGATAGTGCCACATGGAATAGAGTCACTATAGCCCGCAATAAACGGAATGATGGCAGCGCTTACAATCTCGATTACCCGCAAAGATTTAAACCACCGTTGGTTCGACTTGCTTTTGGTATCGTACCAATTAATTTGATCTTCTATGCGGTTTTGTAAATATTGCTCTTGCTCCATGGTTCGAACCTATTAATAAAATTGCCAAATACCATTCACTACAGACTTTTTATTCCAGCCAACCTTTTGATCTGCAGCGTCAGGAACGACACTTGACGTTCGCTCTTGGCCCCAAGGATTTACCGCCAAAATGGACTTATCATAGTCGGCTGAACCATCTATTTCTTTTTGAATCCACTTGCTGTAATTAGCATACATCCTCCCCATAGGAATTACAATTACGCACTACTGTCCAAAATAGATTAAAATGTCACTTTTATGGTCACAGATGCCCCGCCAACCAAGCATGAAGCCCGCTATTCACAAAGTAGGTTCCAATTTCTTTTGCTATGGTTTTCAAATACCTTTAAAAGGTAATTCCATCTGAACCGGCGGTGGCGCTACCGGAACAGTCTCAAACGGTTTATCGAGCCATTTCCAAAGATCTCTGTAGCTGAACAAGTTCCATCTCAAAAAAGCAATCAGGTTGGACAAGGACCAGCCAAACTTTGATTTGAGTTGAAGAAATTTTATCAGCAACATCGCAATCAATGCTGTCCAAATCTGAGTGTATAAAGCATTCTCGCTTGTTCCTACAAAGGTTTTGATTCTCAAATTCTGCTTGATGGCCTTAAAAAACAATTCTATCTGCCAGCGATCTTTGTATATGGCCGAGATGGTAGTCGCTCCAAATTTATCATGATTGGTCAAGAGAATGATTTCCCGCTGGTTATCAGCATCCCAGACAACAACTCTGCGTAATATGAATGGGCAGGATTTCCGGGCCTCATATCCTGTAAATTTGATCATCTCATCCGAAAGGATGTTTCTTCGGAGAGGTAATTCCCGTTCAAACAGAACCTCATAAGCGGCATTGGTTTTCAGCCGAGTAACAAAAAATACGTTTTGTGCTGTCCAGAAAGAAAACAGGCTGTAATCATTATATCCCCGGTCCATTGTGACAATGGAACCCGGCGCAAGTGGAAAATTTTTAGCGTACTTGGATTCATGGTTCTTACCGTTGGATATGCAAGCATAGGATGGCAAATATCCGTCATGATCTAAAAGTAGATGTAGTTTTACAGCCCCTTTGGTACGACGGAATTCGGCCCAGGGGAAAAGACTCAGGCACAAGGATATCGTTGTGCTGTCCAAAGACATCAGTTTATTGTTGAATCTGAATTTATGGCCACCTGGTGAATGATTACGGCAAAAATCCAATGTTTCATAAAACAAATCCCGAAACAATTGCCAGGAGCGGTTTTTGTTGGCATAGGACAAGGTTGATTTGCTGGGTGCTGAGGATACGCCAAGATGCCGCAATTTCCCCATACAACATGCAAGACCGCCACTGATCTCCCGAAGACTTTTTGCTTGGGCAACTTGGCAGAAAAGCATGGCAACAAAATGGTCCCAGCTTTTGAATCCTTTGGAGTATCTTTCGGTTTTGTTTTTCATTACCAGAATCATGAATTTATTGCGGTTAAAAAATGCCACCAATTGACTGAACAAGCTTGAATGGCGTACCATTATTTTGGAATTCTCCTTTGCGGTGATTGCTCGGTTAATGTTTGGTCACAATAACCGTAATCCCACAAGGAGAATTCCTACAACATTTTTTTATCTAAAATCCGTTTTTGGACAACAGTGGTAAAGTATCCTTATATTACCGTACTGACTCGCCATGCCCCCTAAAATTTTGTCCGTTAAAAAAGTATACCAGAGTTAAACGCGGTTGCCCTGGGCCGGGCAAGGAAAAATATTGTCAGAATTCCGAGGGTCCGGTATGGTGAGGGGCTATGAACCAGAACGTGAACAGCCCTGCCGGGTACATGCCGGAAACCCTGAAAGGGGTGGTGGACCGGGTCACCTTTCATAACCCGGACAATGGGTGGTCCATCCTCAGGGTACTGCCGGTTGACACCCCGAACAAAAGGGAAACCGTGGTGGTCCACCAGACCCGTGTCTTTGCCGGGGCCACCATGGAATTCACCGGGGCCTGGACCGTTCATCCCAAGTTTGGCCGGCAGTTCAGGGCGGTGCAGGCCAGGGAAAACAAGCCGGCCACTGCATCTGCCCTGGAAAAGTATATTGGCTCGGGCCTGATCAAAGGCGTGGGGCCCAAAACCGCCAAAAAGATCGTTCGCCATTTCATGGACCAGACCCTGGATGTGTTTGAAACCGATATCGGCCGGCTGGTGGAGGTGCCGGGAATCGCCCAGAAAAAACTGGCCGTGATTTCAGATGCCTGGCAGGAGCACCGGGCCATCCGGGATGTGATGATGTTTCTCCAGTCCCATGGGATTTCCACCCTGTTTGCGGTCCGGATTTACAAGGAATACGGTGAAAACGCCATTGCATGGACCACCCAGGATCCCTACCGCCTGGCCAATGATTTTTACGGGATTGGTTTTTTTTCCGCAGACAAGGTGGCCCTGAGCATCGGGCTTGCCCCGGACAGTCCCCAGCGTGTGGAAGCCGGTATCCGCCATGTTCTTTCCGCAGCCAGGGATTTCGGCCACTGCTACCTGACCGCCCCCCAGATCCGCACCCAGGTCAAAGAACTGTTGTCACTGGACCTTTCCGCCGTGCTGGATGATTTACTGGACCGGATGGAAAAAGAACGCCAGTTGATGCGGCGGGACCTGCCCGGGGAAGACGGGGAAATCCTGGCCTGCTACTATGCCAGGTCGCTTTACTTTGACGAGGCTTACGTGGCCCGGCGGGTGTTGGAGCCGGGGCCGGAACGGGAGGTGGACGCGGCACGGGTGGAGCGGTGGATCCGTCTTTTCTGCAAGTCCCGGCAGATGCAGCTCAGTGACGAACAGGCCGCTGCCGTGGGCGGTGTTGCCCGGGAACAATTCTCCATTCTGACCGGGGGGCCGGGGTGCGGCAAAACAACCGCCACCCGGGTGATGGTCAAGCTGCTTGAAGCCATGGGGCGAAAGGTCCTGCTGGCTGCTCCCACGGGGCGGGCCGCCCAGCGCATGACCGAGGTGATCGGCCGGGAAGCCAAGACCATCCACCGTCTGTTGGGCTGGAAGGGCGGCCAGTTCAAGAAAAACGAGAAAAACCCCCTGAAAACCGATGTCCTGGTGGTGGATGAATGTTCAATGCTGGACATCAGCCTGACCGCCTCCCTGCTCAAGGCGGTTCCCGTGGAGAGCCAGGTGGTCTTTATCGGGGATTATGACCAGCTTCCCTCGGTGGGGGCGGGCAATGTGCTCAAGGATATCATTGCCTCGGACCGCATCCCCTGTTTCCGGCTGACCCGGGTGTTCCGCCAGGCCAGGGAATCCATGATCATCAAATACGCCCACCAGATCAACCAGGGGGATATGCCCTGGATCCCGTCCCCGTTCAAGCAGCCGGCCATCTGGCAGGACCGGGCGGACTGCCTGTTTATCGACTCGGACGAGGCCACCAAGGAGCAGCTCACATTCATCAACCGGGTCAAACGGATACATGGTACCGGAGACGGACTGGACGCGGATGGGGAGGAGGGTGTCCAGGCGTCTGACACCGGGGTGTCCGAGCCGGAATTCTTTTACGAGTTCAGGGTGGAGGAATCTGCCTCCCCTTATGAAACCGAAATCCAGATTCCCAAAAAATTTGCCCATGTGGATCTGGAACGCGTGGCAGAAGCGGATGGGCGGATCGCCGAACTCATGGCGGTGGTGAAAAAGGTCCATCCCTGGTCTTCCCTTCATTATGGGCTGTCCGCCCTGGATGTGGTGAAAAAATTGTACATGGAGTGGATTCCCAGGTATGCGGGCCGTGATGCGGAGATCCAGATCCTTTCGCCCATGACCCGGGGCAGTCTGGGCACCCTTTCCCTGAACAAAGAGATCCAGGAAACGGCCAATCCCTTTTCCCAGGGCAAACAGCAGCTTACCGTGGGACAGCGGATTTTCAGGACCGGCGACCGGGTCATCCACCGGAAAAACAATTACGAGCTCGGGGTGTTCAACGGGGATATCGGCATCATTACGGAGATCAACACCATGGACATGACCTGTGCGGTCAGTTTTTTCCCGGACAACCGGGTGGTCCGGTACAAGCAGGCCGATATTATGGAACTGGACCTGGCCTATGCCATTACCATCCATAAATCCCAGGGCAGCGAGTTTGAAGTGGTGATCATCCCGGTGTTGACCCAGCACTTTAAAATGCTGTTCCGGAACCTGATCTATACCGGCATTACCCGGGCCAGGCGGCTGGCCATATTTGTGGGAACCCGCAGGGCCCTGGGCATGGCCGTGCGAAACCAGGACATCAGCCGGCGGCAGACCGCGCTCAAGGCCCTGTTGATCCGGGATGGCAAATAGGCTATAACACATGTCCCCCTTAACCATGGACAAACAGGGGCTGAGGATTGCCCCGGAAAAAGAGAGTGGAGAACATCTATGCAATTTATCGTAATCGGGCGCGACGGCACCGACGAAAATGCCCTGGAGCGCCGCATGGCTGCCAGGGAAGCACATCTGGAAACCGCAAAACAGATGCATGAAACCGGCCGCTGGCTTTATGCGGCAGCCATATTGAACGACCAGGGAAATATGGCAGGCTCCATGATTGTCTGCGATTTTGAATCCAGGGACGCCCTTGAAAAAGAATGGCTGGACAACGAGGCTTATGTGAAGGGCAATGTCTGGGAAAGCATTGAGATCCGCCAGGCAGCCGTGGCACCGTTCTGGGCGCCTGAATAAGCCTTTGGCCCTGTTTGTAATTTGAAAAAAAGCTGGCGTTTTACAGTGGTATTGCCGGCTTTTTTCGTTTTCAGGGGCGGGGCCGGTATTACCCGGGGTTTTGTTTGAGGCAATAGCGGATGAACAAGGGCAGGTCGCTGGCCTTGTCAAAACGCAGATGGGTCATGGCCCGCGTTATGGCCACGTAAATCAGGTTGAACTCATCCGGATCCGCGCCTTTGGGATCAACCGGCACCCCTTCTTTCATCACCGGGAAAAAGTCATCCATGAGCAGGACCTGTGCCCATTCCAGGCCTTTGGCCTTGTGCGCCGTGGTCAGCAAAATCCTGTCCCTGTCTCCTGTCCCGGGTGTATCCGGCCCGGCCTTTTCCATGACCCGGTCCACCAGGCCCGGCAGCCCGGACCCGTACTTTTCCGCCAGCCTGCACTGGCTTAGGATTTCAAAATCCTCAACCGTCCGGGCATAGGATTTCAATGCCTGGAAATGTTTAAATCCCTTAATATAAGAATCCTTAATCCGTTCCGGGGACTTTTCGTAAAGATAAGAAACATCCTTGAGCCGGGGCAGCCGGTAACCGGCAACCCCCCCGACAAATCCCACGTCATGCCGGTTGATCAGGGATATGGCCTTGTCAAACAATGCCGCATTGGTCCTGGCGATAATGGTGTAGGCCCCGGGATTCCAGGACGGTTTTTCAGGCACGGGCGTGCCGGAAAGCTGCCTGGGTTCGTTCTTAAAGGTGTTGAGCACCATATTGGCCACCCGGGCCACATTGTTGTCAAAACGAAAGCTTTGGGTGAGGTACCTGGTTTTGTCCGCATCAAAATGCTTAAGACTGTCCCTTGCCCCCCTGAAGCTGTAAATCTGCTGGTGGTTGTCCCCCACAAGGATCAGGGCGGCAGGGGGGTGTCCCGGGATATCTTCCCGGGTCTGGGAAAAGACAAGGGCAGTTGTGACCGGGTTGATGTCCTGGGCTTCGTCCAGGAGAATGCAATCATATGCCAGGACCGGGTTTGAAAGCTGGTACAGCTTGAGGTAGCCGTCGTGGAGCATGCCGATGTCCGGGTGGGACCCGTCGCACATCAGGCGGCCCAGGGTGTTGGCAAGGGTGACCAGATCGGGCATGGGGAGTTGGTTGTTTTCGTAAAAGGCCCGGGCCGTATACGGGATGTGCTGCCGGGCCACCTTGGGAGCATCGGAAACCAGGTAGCGGTTCAGGGTGTCCATGGCAAACCTGCCATCTTCATACCGGTCAAGGCCCAGGGCGGACATGACCTGGTTGGCCCGGAACCCCGGGACCAGCCGGTCTTTGTATTTGAATCCCCTGGCCCGGAAGGCCAGGGCATGGGTGGTCCTGGCCGTGACATTGGCCGGAAACCGCTGGGCCGCTTCCATTTGAACGCTTTTGTTAAAGGCAATATACAGGAATTTCAAATGGGGCCGTTTCCGTGTATACGCCTCCAGGGTGGTGGTTTTCCCGGTCCCGGCAAAGGCCATGATCTTGAGGGTTTGCCCCGGGCAAAGATCAGAGTCAACAATCTGCTGCTGTTCCTGGGTCATCTGCATGGGTGCTGTGTCTTATTTGCGGAAGAATCCTTGTTTTTCAAGAAATGATTTCATGCCCGGCCGGATGACGTTCCCTGTGAATTCTCCGATCTGGCGGGTCCAGTTCCGGTCTTTGGCATTGGTTGCCCGGTGCTGGTAGTAGTCCTGCATGGTGGCGTCAAAGGCTTCCATATCCGTCTTGTCGCGTGCCGGGTCCGGTACCCCGCCCGGGCCGTAAAAGGTATCCTGTCTGAGCACCATGGCCTCGGGGAACCGGGGCTTGACGCCCGGATCATGGGCCGGGTATCCCAGGCACATGCCAAATACCGGATAGGCCTGTTCCGGGATGTGCAGCAGGCGGGACACGGTTTCGGGATCATTCCTGATGCCGCCGATAAAAACGCCGCCAAGCCCCATGGACTCCGCCCCGATCATCAGGGTCTGGGCCATGAGGGCCGTGTCCACGGTTGCCACGATCAATTGTTCGGCCCACCCGGTTTCCGGGGGGATGCCGTGGCGGCCGGCCGCCTGTACCAGCCGGGTCAGGTCGGCGCAAAAGACCAGGAACACCGGGGCCTGGGCCACCCAGGGCTGGGGACCGGCCAAATCGGCAATGGCCTGCCGGTTTTCGGTATCTGTGACCTGGATAATGGTATAGGCCTGGACATGGTGTGAGGTCGATGCGCACTGGGCCGCTTTTACCAGGGCCGTAAGGGTATCCGGATCAACCGGCTTCGGGTCGAATTTCCGGATGGATCGGTGTCGGGTCAGAATGTCCAGTGTGGGGTTCATATATGGGTCGCGCCTTTTGGACTGCCGTTCCGGGCAGATGGTTGTTGTCGGCTCCCGGGACCATGGCCGGGAAACATCTGCGGGCAAAGTACCATGATCCGGTGAAAGGGGCAAGATCCTGCCGCTTTGTCAGGGCCGACGCATGTAAAATTGGGACTGAATGATTTCAGTTGTTTAGACACCGTCGCAAACGCAGAGAAAACGTGTGCAAACATCATAAGTGTTTGAAACCTTACGGATTAAAAAAAATGGGTCAGAATTCCTTCCCTGGCTTTGTTGTTTACAACCCACTGTGTTGCTGTTAAGCATTTTGTTCAGGATTCTCCGGAGACTTCGTACGGCCTGCCGTTACCGTGCAGGAGACGGACCGGAACAAACACCGGGAGTTTTCAAATGCCGATGATGATCAGGAACGCAAAAAATGAAGACCGTACGGCCCTGACCGCATTATCCCTGCAGGTCTGGCTGGATACCTATGCGATCGACGGGATCAATACCGAGATTTCCGGCCATGTGTTATCCCTGTTTACCCCGGAGCACTTTGACCGGGTGATGGACGATCCCGGCTGCCGGGTGCTGGTCTGTACGGAAGGGGCGTATCTGAGGGGATACGCCCTGGTGAACCTGGCCTCACGGTTTGAGGGGGATGAACACGGGTTTGAAATCGAAAAACTATACGTGCACACGCCTTTCCAGGGCAGGGGAATCGGCAGGAACCTGCTGGATGAGATCCGGGCGCGCTACGGCAGCCCGTTCTGGCTCTATACCTGGGTGCGGAATCCATCCATTGCATTCTATAAGCGATATGGGTTCCGGGATATCGGCCGGTATGACCTGGTGTTTGACAGCGGCAGGGTTGAAAACCGGGTGCTTGGGTTTGGCAGGGAAAAGGGATGAATCCGGGGTGTCCCAAGTGTCCCGGATACCGGAAAAAGCCTAATCCCCGGGGCCGGGCAGCCTGCTGCAAATGACCAGGAGCGCATCCGGTTCCAGGAATATCAGCCTTCTGAGGGTATGGCAGGAATCAAGTGTCATGGGCGCATGGTGGACAATGGCGTTCCTGTAATCCTGGGTTACGGTTTTCAGCTTCTGGAGGAACCGGCGGCCGATCAAGGTGTCCGATCCGGCCTGGAGATGTTCAATATGGTTGCCGTAGGCATCCAGGGTGTAGTCGCCTTCCAGGGTTTTGCGAAGTACAAACAGGTATTGGCCCAGTGTCAGGGTGGTGGTATCGGGATAATGCACCTTGTCCGCCACCCTGGCCAGCATGGAATAATAGGCGGGCAGCCCTTTGGCATACCCGGTCAGGTTGGCGGCCAGGAATGTGCCGGTGTCATCTCCCAGTGCCGTGATAAACGGCTGGACCAGTTTGAGGTTGATTTCCGTTTCCAGGGCCTTGCACAACTCCATGCCGATCAGGCTGAAATCCGCCCGGTCCGAAGCCTTGTCCATCACGGAAAAGGCATGCTCGGCAGTGGCCAGGAAAGACCGGGTCTGCCGGGTCAATCCCTTCCACCGGCCGTTGCCCATCTGCGCTTCCAGGCGGCAGGCCGCCTGGTCGAAAAGGTGCTGTTTGGCCCTGGCTTTTGACTCCATGATTTCCAGGGTCAGGCCCACCACTTTTTTCCGGGCCGCTTCCTTTTGGGTTTCTTCCTCCATCATGGCCTGTTCCAGTTCGGCGATCTGGATTTCGTAATCGGTCTGGAGCCGGTCGACACGGTGTTTCAGTTCTTTTTTGGCCTGCCTCAGCTTATACGTGGTTGCCGTCCTGG
This sequence comes from Desulfobacter sp., assembly GCA_036881925.1. Lineage (GTDB taxonomy): Bacteria > Desulfobacterota > Desulfobacteria > Desulfobacterales > Desulfobacteraceae > Desulfobacter. The sequence continues at coordinate 326,132 of JBAJNJ010000004.1, read as the reverse complement.
TTTTTTTGGCTGTATCCGTGATGGCAGAATTTTGGCGTTTCAGGGCCATGATGTCGGTTTGCAGGGACGCCACCTGCTCATTGAGGCTGCTGATGGTGGCGGCGAGCCGTTCCTCTTCCCTGATCCGTGTGTCCAGAAAACGCAGTATTTCTTTTTCGTAAAGGGTTTTCAGGCGGCGTTCCAGTTTTTTGTCTTTTGAGAGGTGAAGGGCCTGTTCAAGGAACCGGGCCGCCTGTTTCCTGCGGTGGCGGCGAAGCGCGATAAATCCAAGGTGCATCAGGGCCTGTGCATTGCCCGGGTCCAGTTGAAGCGCACGCCGGAAGTACCTGCGGCCGGACCGGGGGTACCGGAGGCGGAAGATGCCTGAGAGAATCAGGAAGCAGATGGTGAAAATACAGAGGACCAGGGGCGTGGATACCCCATTGGGCATCAGGATGAAAAAGGCGGCCATGGAGCCACAGCAGAGAAGGGTGCTGAAAACGGGAATCCACCGGATCATCCGGTTTTTTTTGACGAAAATATGGGTAAGCCTGGCTTTTTCCTCCTGGAGCAGCCCCAGTTCGACCCAGGGGCGCGGATCGCTCCGGGATTGGTTTGCCACGGCCTTCTGGTCTGATATGAGCGGATCGTAGAAACCGGGATCCGACATCTTGAATTCTGTCTGGTGCGTCAACTGCGCTTACCCCCGGATCCCCGGGACGGCCATGCCGTCCCGGGTCTTGTCTGGACTGGGATCAGAAATCCTTGAAATCGTCATCATCGTCAAAGGGAATCACCTGTTCGGGACGGACTTCCCGGGAACCGGCCCCGGGGCTGAGCTGGCGTTTGGAATTTGTTGCCAGCTGCCTGGCCGGTGCGGCCCCGGAAGGACCGGACAGGGAACGGGAAGCATCCCCAAGCCTGCCCTTTTTGCCCCGGACCATGAGGATCAGGTCATTAACGTAATCCCTGAGCTGTTCGGCCTGGGCATTCATTTCTTCGGCCGCTGATGCAGATTCCTCTGCATTTGCCGCATTCTGCTGCACCACCTTGTCCATTTCACTGATGGCGGTGTTGACCTGTTCAATGCCGTTGGACTGCTCGTTTGACGCTTCTGAAATTTCGGCAATCAGGTCGGCGATTTTTTCGGAACTGTCCGCGACCTTGACAAAGGCCTCGTTGGTCGATGCCACCAGGTCAGAGCCGTCCCCGACTTTCTGGACAGTGCCCTCGATCAGGTCTGCCGTGTCTTTGGCAGCTTCGGCCGCTCTCATGGCAAGATTTCTCACCTCGTCCGCCACCACGGCGAACCCGGCACCGGCTTCACCGGCTCTGGCCGCTTCCACAGCCGCATTCAGGGCAAGGAGGTTGGTCTGGAATGCAATTTCGTCAATGGTCTTGATAATTTTTGATGTTTCTTCACTGGCCTTGGAAATATCGGCCATGGATTCCGTTAAAGAGGTCATGGACTGGTTTGCCTGGGCCACCACCTGGTTGGATTCGCGCATGAGGCTATCGGCATGCCCGGCATTGTCAGCGTTTTTCTTGGTCATGGAGGCCATCTCTTCCATGGACGAAGAGGTCTCTTCAATGGAGGCGGCCTGCTGGGAAGTGCCTTCGGCCATGGACTGGCTGGAGCCGGAAACCTGGCCGGCCGCCGATGCCACCTGGTTGGCGCCTTCTCCCATGCCGTCGGTGATCCGGGTCAGCACGCGGATGATGCCCCGTGCAATGACAAAGGCCAGCAGAATACCGGCAACAATAGCAATACTGGCGGTAATCGCCACATTCCTCCGGGTATTGGTGGCTGCCATAAGCATGGCCCTGTCCGTGAGCATATTTGCTTTGACCTCCTGCCTGAGGCTGCCCAGGAGAGACTGGACTTCATAGAGGCTGGGCACGGTTTCATGGGCATAAATATCTGCAGCCTTTTCCTGGCCGGTCAGCATCTCCTGCGCCTTTGCCTGGAGTGCGTCCAGCAGTGTTTTGGTGGCCTCAAGTTCGGGCAGGCATTGGGCTGAGAAGATCTGGATGGCCTGGTTTCTGCCCTTGACCAGGCTGTCTTCGTAGGCAATGGCCTGGTAAAGGCGTTTGGATATGGTTTCCAGGTGCTTTTCCGTTTCCGTGCTGAAAATGGTCCTGGCCAGCACGGGTTTTCTTGCGGCAATGGCCGCATTGATCCGGGCTGCGCTCTTGTGGAGTGCGTTGTGGGGAGACCGGACCCGGGTCAGGATCTCCCTGTATGTCGGATCCGATGCCATGAGTTCTTCAACGGTGTCAGATACCAGCCATTTGCCGAAATCGCAGCGCTCGGGATCTGTCTGCACCGTGAATTTTTTATTTTCTATGATACCCCTGGCGACCTGTGATGCCCACTGCCGGTGTTCGTCCAGGCGGAGGCGGAGACTGTTCCGCAGCCCCAGATGGCGCTGGCGGTACGCCTGGGTGATGTCCAGGGCTGACTCATGCAGGCGCTGGTGCGGGGCTTTGATCTGTTCGAGCAGGCGCGCCAGTTCAGGATCGGATGCTGCTGTTTTTTGGGCAGCCTCGCTGTACAGCCATTTACCGAATTTGCACTGGGTGTGGTCGGTCTGGACATCAATCTTTTGCGCATTGTCCAGAATGGTTTGCTGGATGGCGGCCTCCCATACCAGGTGGTCGCTCATCCGGTTGGCGATAAACCCGGGCAGTTCCGGATCTGCCGGTGAATATACTTTTCCAATGGCAATGGCGGATTCGTGGAGTTGCTTGTGGGGCTGTTCGATCTTTTTCAGAATCGGGGCCAATGACGGCACCAGTACCTCGGCCTGTTTGCGGCCCTGGCCGTACAGCCATTTGCCGAACCCGCACTGGGTATGGTCGGTCTGGACATCCAGTTCATTGACCAGGTTGTCGGTCAGCAGGCTGTTGACCTTTCCGATCCAGTTGAGATGATCCACTTCTTTCTGGGCAAGCTCCCCGTCCAGGGCCTTGCCGTCAATCACTTCCGAGGCATTTTCAACAATACCGCCCACACCGATATAGCTTAAGGTGCCCAGTATGACCAGCAGGATGGTGACAATGCCGAATCCCAAAGAGATCTTCTTGCCTATGGTTAAATCGTTCCAGCTCATTTTTCCTCCATGATAAAGTTAACCCAACAGGATTGAAAACGATACATGCCATATGTAAACGGTGCGGGATTTAAGGCCCGGCAGCGTCCGTGCCGCCGGGATCAGAATATCGCCGTTCCGTTTTTGACTTCAGGGTATTGCCGTGCCGCAAGATGCTCAATGATGCACTTGAGCTCATCCAGGTCCACGGGTTTGACCATATAATACAGAATGCCCTGGCTCCGGACTTCCTGCTCCACCTCTTTTGAGCTGTTGCCGGTCATGGTGATGATCTGCATGCCTGCCCAATAGGCTTTGAGTTTGGGAATCAGCTCATAGGCAATGGTATCGGGAAGGAATATATCCAGCAGGATCAGGTCGAATGTCTGGGTTTTTACGATTTCAAGCGCCCCGTTTCCGGTGGCGGCACTCCTGGCACGGTGTCCCCAGCGCCGGGTCATTGCCTTTAAAAGACCGGCCACCTCATTGTTGTCTTCAATAATTAGAATATCCATAATCCCCCAGCCGTCGGGTAACGTCATCAGTCATGTCGCGGATGTGCATACCGTGCTTAAAACAGCAAATCCTGTGCCGGGACTGTTTGGGGAGTAACCGATTGTAATATAAAAGAAATTCTGTTTTCTTAAAAAGAGGCGGTACTGCGGACTTTTGGGGCTTTTTTCAGACATCGGGTGGGAAGATGCGGCAACCCGTTGAACATTAAGCAAAAACGACCTGTTGGGGTGGTTTTACCCCAGTGGGTTATTTTTCAGACTTTTGGATATGCAGCTTTTTGATTTTTGAATACAGGGTTTTGCGGTTGAGCCCCAGGCATGCCGCCGCCCGGGTCTGGTTCCACTGGTGGGTTTCAAGGCACTTGGAGATCAATGTTTTTTCGTAATCCTGCATGCGCCGGGCAAGGGAAACACCAGATCTTTCCGGGGGGAATGCCGTGGCGTCAACGGGTGGCGGACCGGTGCTGCCTGTGAACGGCGCAAACACATCCAGGCGCTTCAGGGCCACGTACCGGTGGATGATGTTCTGGAGTTCCCTGACATTTCCCGGCCAGTGGTAGGCCTCCAGGGCCGCCATGATGTCCGGCGGCATGTGGGGGACGGGTTTTCCCGGGCTGAACTTGTCCAGAAAATGATAGATGAGCAGGGGAATATCTTCCTGCCGCTGCCGAAGCGGGGGCAGGTGGATGGGAACCACATTGATCCGGTAAAAGAAATCCGGGCGCATCTCTCCCTGCCGGACCATGGCGTCAAGGTCTTTGTTGGTGGCGCAGATGATCCGGATTTCCGGTTTGACCGGTGCGTTGCCCCCAAGGGGAGTATAGCCGTCACCATCCAGGGCCCTGAGCAGCTTGACCTGCATGTTCGGATTAATATCCCCGATTTCGTCCAGGAACAGGGTGCCCTGGTCCGCGATTTTCAGATAGCCTGATTTATCAATATGGGCGCCGGTAAACGCCCCTTTTTTAAAACCGAAGAATTCGCTTTCAATCAATGTATCGGGAATGCCGCCGCAGTTGACGGGCAGAAACGCCTTGTCCTTCTGTGAGCTGATGTCGTGTATGGCCCTTGCCACAAGTTCCTTGCCGGTTCCGGACTCTCCGTAAATCAGGATACCGGCATTTGAGGGGGCCGCATCCAGGATCAGGTTGTAGACATCCTGCATGGCCCGGCTTTTTCCCACAATGTCCTGGAGCCCGTACCTGTGCATGGCAGGGGACTTGAGCAGGCGGTTTTCCTGCTGCAGGGCCATGCGGAGTCGGTGCTGGTCGGTTTCCTTTTGTTTGCGTTCGTTAATATCAATGGCAATCAACTGCTGGGCCGTGACCTCTCCGGCATCGTTCCTGATGGGGGTGGATACATAATAATACCAACGGTTGTCCCTGGGGCTTTTGTACTCGAAAGTGGCGGGCCTGCCGGATAATACCTGTTTGCCCACGCACCAGGGACATTGCCTGTCCAGCCCGTGGATGGAGGTATAGCAATGAGCGCCGGTGGCATCGTGCCCGATGCTGTCAATCATGGTCTGGTTCATGAATCCGATTTTATACGTTTTTGAAACCGTATAAATGAACCCGCTGTAATTGTTGACAATAAGGTCCGTGATGGGCGGATTTGAGGAAACGGTATCCGGCATGGCAACTCACTTCCCGGATTGGGCATGGATCAAATCCGGAATTCTTTAAATAAACGAACAAACGAAACCGAACGGCAATTGACTGGAGATCCTACCTTATTTCTCCGGATATGGCAACTCGGGCACCTCTATGCCGGATGGGTGGCGGCCAAAACTGTTTTATTGACAGGCCCAAAGATTCCCGGTTACTATAAAACGAAATATCTAAGAGTCGAAAATACATGAAAAAATACCTGTTTCAACCGGAATTTTCCATCGCGGGAAAGTTTGCACTGGTGTTCACCCTGCTCAGCATCGTGATCACCGGTGCCACGGGCCTGGTGGTGCATTACCAGAACAGCCGGGACCTCATCCAAAAGGAGTTTCGCCTTCTGGGCCAGGATAGCCTTGCCGCGACCCTCCGCCTGAAACAGCAGATCAATGACTATATCCGGGATGCCCGGTTCCTGTCCGGGGTTCCTCCCATATCCGGCATTATCAGAAGCCGCGACACCGGGGTGGACCCCTATGACAACACAAGCCTGTTCATGTGGAAAGAGCGGCTGGCCGTTATTTTCGAGCAGTTCCTCAGGCAGAATCCCGAATATTTCCAGATCCGGTATATCGGTGTGGCAGACAATGGCCGTGAACTGCTGCGGGTGGAAAAGGCGGCGGACAGGATCACGGTCACCCCGGAATCAAAGCTGCAAGCCAAGGGAAATACGGTTTATTTCAGGCAGGCCGTATCCCTTGGCCCGTCAGAAGTCCTGCTTTCCAAGATCAACTATAACCGGGAACACGGCAGGGTGACATTCCCTGAAATCCGCACCCTCCGGGTGGCCCTGCCCGTGTTTGACAACACCCGGATCTTCGGCATGATTATCATTAATGTGGATATCGGGCCGGAACTGGACCGTTTGGAAGCCGGGTCCATTGCATCTGAGGGCGTGTATCTTTTTAATCCAAAGGGAGAGTTTCTTATTCATCCGGACCCGGAAAAGTCGTTTGGGTTTGAAACCGGCAGTTCCCATAACATACAGGACGATCCCCTGATCCGGGACATTGATTTGGGTGTTGGCCATGGGTTCGGCCAAGACCCGGCCCCGCAGATCTGGGCACAGGGTGAACATGTCCTGGCCTTTCGCCGCATTTTCCTGGCAAACCCGGAAACCACTGCGGGTGAAACCCTGTTGTTCATGCTGGCGGTCAGCCCCAGGGCAAAGGTGCTGGCGGATGTCAGGAAAAACCAGTGGCAGAGCCTTTTTTTTACCGGGGCCCTGATTTTTCTCAGTGCGGTGTTTATCGTGTTTTTCTCCCGGTACTTTACCCGTCCCCTGGCCCGGATGACCCGGGATGTGATGCGTTTCAGGACCGGAGGCGATGCGCCGGGGACCCCTGCCGTGCGCGGGGATGAAATCCGGGTGCTGTCCACGGCCTTTGACACCATGACCCGGCGCATCGACCAGTCCATCACCACCCTTGAGTCCCGGGAAAAACGGCTGCAAAGTATCATGAATACCGCAGTGGAGGGGCTGATCATCATCAACGACAAAGGGGTGATCAACGATGTGAACCCTTCTGCACAACGCCTGTTCGGATATACCCGGGAAGAGATGCTGGGGCAAAACGTGTCCATGCTCATGGGGCCGCCCCATAACAGCCGCCATGACGGGTATCTCAAGCGGTATCTGGAAACCGGTATTGCCAGTATCATCGGCAAGGGGCGGCACGAAACCGGGGTGCGCAAAGACGGCAGCAACGTGCCGGTGGCCCTTTCCATCAGCCGGTTTGAGGTCCGGGGCCAGTTGTATTTTACCGGGTTTGTCCGCGACATCACTAAAGAAAAAGAGGCGGCCGAAGCCCTGGCCCGGGCAAAGGAAAAGCTGGAGGAGCGGGTGGCCGAGCGGACGGAACAGCTCTCTCTGGTCAATGCCGCACTCCGGCTCAAGGTCGGGGAACTGAACGCCCTGGCCGACCGCCTCCGGCTTTTTGAGCAGGTGTTTGCCCAGTCCAACGAGGCCATTGTCATCACGGACGATACCGAGCGCATTATTGACGTCAATGCCGCATATGTCTCGTCCAGCGGTTTCAGCCGGGAAACGCTGATCGGCAGGACAAAAGGCCTTGGCCGGTCCGACAGCCATGACGCGGCGTTTTATGAGGCCATGTGGAACACCATCCGGTCAAAGGGAAGCTGGAAAGGGGAAATCTGGGACCGGCGCAACACAGGCGAAGTCTTTCCCAAGCTGCTCAGTATTTTTGCGGTAACGGATTTTGTGGGACAGCCCACCCATTATGTGGGCCTTTTTTCAGACATCACAAAACTCAAGGCCACAGAGGAAAAATTGAGAAACATGGCCTATTACGATCCCCTGACCGGCCTTGCCAACCGGGAATTGTTCCGGGTGCTGTTCCAGCGGGAAATCGACCAGGTCCTGCGTGCCGGGACCGTCTTTGCCCTGATGTACCTGGACCTGGACCGGTTCAAATATGTCAATGACACCTATGGGCATGCCATGGGCGACCGGCTGCTCAAGCGTGTGGCAAAACGGCTCAGCAACGGGGTGAGAAAGGAAGATACCGTGGCCCGCCTGGGCGGGGACGAATTTGCCGTGCTGCTGCGGGGGCTGGACCGCCCGGAGTCGGCAGGCCGTTCCGCCCGGAAGCTGATCCGCGACATTTCCCGGACCATCCGTATTCAGGACAAGGATCAGGAAAAGGAATTGTCCGTGGGGGCCAGTATCGGCATCAGCCTCTGCCCCCGGGACGGATCAGAGATTGATACCCTGATGAAAAATGCAGATATGGCCATGTACCGGGCCAAGCAGCACCGGCAGGGCCGTTTTCAGTTTTTCGATCCGGATACGGACTGCTGACCCGGTGGGGGGCTCAATCTGTCTTGTGCCGTACGGCATCCCGTTCCGGGGATTCGTAAAATACCCTGAAATTTTCATCCACTTTGCCTCTATCCATAAACCTGGCCTTGTAATCCCCGAGCAGTTCAAAAAATTTGGGACTGAGCAGGAGCAGGGCAAGAAGGTTGGCAAATATGGGCAGGGCCGTGGCCATGTCCGCAAACAGCCATACCGTGGTGCCGGGCATGCCGCTGACCACGGCCACCACCACCAGGAGCAGTCCGGGTATGGGATAGGTCCATTTATAGGCGGAAAGAATGGTTTTTTCCGCCTTGTTCGACCGGCCCAGAACATACCGGACCAGCACCTCGATCTGGGCGTAAATCCCCGAGGACGTGGTCAGGCCGAACAGGAGAATGCCGATGGCGAGAACGGTCCGTCCGGCCCCGCCGATACCGTTTTCATAGGCATTGAGGGTGAGTGCCGCCCCTGACGCCCCGGTGGACCACTCATTGGTCACAATGATGACAAGCGATGTGATCGAACAGATGACCATGGTATCCACAAACACCTCGAAAATGCCCAGGATGCCCTGGCTTACCGGATGGCTGGTTTTTGCCGAGGCATGGATCATGGGAGAAGATCCCCAGCCCGCTTCATTGGAAAATACCGCCCGGGACATGCCGATTTTGATGACCTGGGCAAAGGCAGCCCCGGCAAATCCGCCCACGGCGGCATGGCCGGTAAAGGCGCTCTGGAAGATCACGGCAATGGCCGACGGCAGAGCCGCCGCGTTTTTGGCAAGGATGAACAGCCCGGCCAGGACGTAGAACAGGCACATCAGGGGTACGAGCCGTGAGGCGATCCGGCCGAGAACGGGCAGGCCCCCGCTGATCATCAGGTAGAGCAGCAGGGTGTAAACAATGCTCACGGCCAGCATATTCCATTCAAACGTACTGGAAATGGCTTCGGACACGGTATAGTTCTGCATGGTGAGCACAAAACTCACGCCAAAGCCGAAGATAAAGATAAAAGAAAGGATTTTGGCCAGCCGTGGCCACCCCTTTTCCAGGCCGATACCTTTTTGGATGTAGTAGGTGGTGCCGCCGAAGGTGGTGCCGTTGGCCCTGTGGCTCCTGTAATGGACGGCCAGGGAAATTTCCGCCATTTTCACGACCTGCCCCAGGATTCCGGCCACCCAGATCCAGAACACTGCACCGGGTCCGCCCACGGCAATGGCCGTGGCCACGCCCCCGATATTGCCCACCCCTACGGTGGCCCCAATGGCAAGGCTCAGGGCTTCCAGGGCCGAGATGGTGCCGGATGCTCCTGATGCGCCCTTGCGGAACAGCTTTTTCCAGGCCACTGCCATGGCATGGCTGAAAAACCTGAACTGGAAAAAACCGGTAAACAGCGTCAGGTAGATGCCCACGCCCAGGCTGATCAGGATCAGGGGCATTCCCCACAGGTATTCCCACACAATGGTTTCAAGAACCGTCATTGTCATCTTCCTTTTTCATTGCGGCCGAGGGGCCGGTGTGCTTCAGAACCTGAGAGAGAGGCAGCTCAACCCGCCGTCCAGCTTTCTGAATTCAGAGGTATCCACCATGATGGTGCTGAGGCCCGCATCCTGTATCATTTCCCGTGTTTTGTCAAACCCTTCCGGCACAATTACATGGTCATTGACCCGGATGCAGTTGGCCGCATAGCCTTCGTCTTCCGGGATTACCAGCCGGTTGTAGGTGGCAAATTCGGGCTTGTCCGTAAACTCCCCGGCCACCAGCAGGACGTTGTCTTCCAGGTAGGCCAGCCCGGTTTTCAGATGGAGTATTTCTTTCATTTCCACCACCGATCCCTTCATCCCGTGCCGTTCCAGGGCCGCGATCAATTGCGCTGCCCCGGCCTGGTTGGTCCGGTCGGACAGGCCGATATAATAGTGGTCCCCCACCATCATGACATCCCCGCCCTCCAGGGTGCCCGGGGCCGTGATCTGCTCAATCCGGTCGTAAAACCCGGCAAGCACATCCGCCATCTCCTGTTCTTCTCCCATCCGGGTGGGGGCGCCCGGACTTGTGACCATGGCAAAGGCCGGGGTGCAGACCGCCACATCCTCGACAAAACAGCCATCCGGAAACCGTTTGTCCGGTTCAAGCTCGGTGACGGTCACCCCGCAGGTTTCCAGGGCGGCGATATATGCACTGTGCTGTGCAAGGGCGTTGTCATAGTCGGGTTTCCCCAGTTCCGGGGCAGATGTGATCCCGTTCACAAGTGCGGGGGACGGGGTTCTGACAATGGCGTTTTTAAACATGTGTGTCTCCTTTGTGGCTGCAGATCATATGGTGGATCAGCAATGGGGTCCGGTGGAACAGGTCCTGTTTGAGAACCCGCTCCGATGCCTTGTGGAAATCTTTTCCCCAGGGCCCGATATTGATGCAATCCATGGATATGGTGTTGATATGGTCAAAAGGGATGTCATATCCCGTTCCCCATCCGGCCATGTGGGCCATGGCCTGTGCTGTTGTCTGTGTTGTCTGTTCTGGGTGGTGTTGTGGGGATCTGTCCCGGTCCGGGGACATGGCATAGCTCAGATCCGAGATCCCGGTGAAATAGGCCCGGTTGTCGTAATCCTGGCCGAACTGGTGTTGGGTGAAGGTGCGGACCATGGTGTGAAGCCGTTCCTGGTCCGGGTTGGTGACACCCGGGTAATAGGGCGGGCAAAGGCCTGTAACGATCACAGGCTCCCCGGGAAACAGCCCTGACAGCCGCTGTTCCAGAAGGGCCTCAAGGCCGGGCCCGGCAAGGGGGGCTGCTGTTTTGTCCGGCAGGTCCGGCGTCATGGCCCTAAGATCTCCGTAAGTCAGGACCCGGGGCTGCCAGTCAAGGTCCGGCCAGTTCCTGCCGGTGTGCCGGGAAAAGACCCGGCGTTTGGCATTGACCCGGCCGATGGAATCTGACAGGGCCCGGGTGCATATCCCGGCCATTTTTTCCACCACCGCCCCCGGGCCGGTGTGGAAGTTGAGCACGTTGAACATGCCGTAGCAGGCTTCGGGAAAAGAAATGTCATACTGCCGTTTCAGGTCCCGTAAATACACCCAGGTGGGCGGGACCGACATTTCCTGTTCGGTATGGTCGACAAAGTCGTCGGACAGGTCTGTCCGGGCAACGATATCCGCCATGACCGCCGTGGGGTTCAGCCCTTCCAGAACCTTGCCCGCATGGGCCATGACACCCCGGACATAGACAAAAAGGTTGAGTTTGGCAATGGACCCCTGGCAGATCACCCCGTTTTCAGGGGTCAGGCGCTGGTGGGGTTCGGAATTGATCATCAGGGCATAATCCAGGCCATGGTCTGCTTTGAGCCGGGACAACAGCCCCAGGGCGGACCGCATGCCCGCGCTCAGATTTTCCTCATCCGGCAGGGCCAAAAGGACAAGGGTGGGCAGGTCTTTTCGTTGTGCCTCTGTCCATTGGGCGTACATGCGGAACAGGGCCAGGTGAATGGCACCGCCACCTTTCATGTCTGCCGTGCCCCTGCCGAACATCCACTGGCCTGATGCCAGATCCTCCCGGGCCTCGGGGTCCAGAAGGGCAGGATCTTGCCTGAATGCCGCTTCCAGGGCATCCGGCTCCAGGGCCAGGTCCCGGAGCGGCCCATAATTGTCCGTGACCACCACGTCGCTGTGGTGCATGAGCACCACAGTCCTGGTTGACCCGCCCTGGATCATGGCCCAGCCCACATGGCGGCCAAGTTCATCGTTTTCAATTTCCCAGGTGCCCATATGGCCGGGATGGGCCTTGAAATAGGGCAGAGACCCGAGCTGGTCCGCTATGAATCCTGTTGCCAGGGTTTCCCCGGGCGTATTGGTAAAGGTGGGAACCCGGCAATATGCCGTTAAGATGCGGGAAATGCGTTGTTCCAGGCCTTTGGCTAATCCCGCCATACCGGGCATGTCAGACATGTAGGGCCTCCTGTGCCGTAAAACGAAAGATTTTTTCCCGGATAAGTATGAACCCGGACACCCTTTTGTTCCAGGGCCCGGGTAATCTTGGGGTTGCCGTCCATGATCATGCAGTTGCCGGAATCCAGGGCCAGGACATTGGAGCCCAGGGTGGCATATTCCCGGTCATCCACCTCTAAAAGTGCAATGCCCCGGTCAAGGAGCAGTTCCCTGAACACCACGGGCATGTACCGGGAATAAACCACGGCCAGTCCGTCATGGATCATAGAGATCACGCTCATGAGATGGAGGCATTCATCCCGGCCCTCCCCGTGGGGCATGGGCACCGGAATGATCTCATCCACCACGTCCCGGGTGATCTGCCTGAACTGTTCAAGGCCCTCCATATTGGTCCGGTAACCCAAACCCACAGCCACGGTGTGCTGGTCCAGCCAGACCACGTCTCCCCCTTCCATGAGGCCCGGGGCGTTGACCCGGCCCAGGGTGGGAATGCCTGCCGCTTCCAGAGTGTGCTGGGCCGCAAACGACTCCTGCTGCCGGAGCGTTTTGCCCGTATTGAAATAGACCGCCCCCTTGCGGGTGATTTTCAGGGAATCGTGGGTATAAATGGAATCGAGGCCCGTGTCATCGCTCTGGGGCAGGTAAATGATCTCATCCACATGGGCCTTGAGTACCTCCTCAAACACCCCGTACTCCCTGAGCACAGCCGCATAATCCGGCACATCCACATAGTTGAACCGCTGCCATTCCCGGTCCAGGTGGTCCTGGGAAATGAATGCCGCTTCCGGCCGTTTGACCAGTATTTTCCGTATTTTTCCGGTCATGGACTGACATCCGTACATGCCGCCTCCTGTTTGATCAAATAGATATATAATATATTGTATATCATATATTTAAAAAACAGTGTCAACTGGATTTTGCCGGCAGCCGGAACTGCTATCTTTTGATGAGGCCGGGTTAGGTAAGGAGCGGCTATCTTAAATTGTAACGATTTGGATTTGATCTGAGAATTTATGTCAGAATGTTCAACTTAATTTTATAGTCATGACACTTGGCCTGCCGATTTCTGTTTGGCAGCACAAGATATTGGGGTCGATCCGGAATGATTAAAAGCGATCGATAATAGACACAATGCTCGCTTTTTAAATCCCGAAATATCAAATTCAATTCAATATAGATTTAACCTTGAATCTAAAGCTTTTAGTGTTAAGCCAATTGTTTGATTCCCAAGCCCAGATCAATCCGTGTTTTTCGGATAAGGTCGCCAAGAAATACTATTCTCTGGGAGTAGTCTGGTCTGAAAACCGTTATTTAATCTTGAGTTTCTCTAAAGTAAGTGATTATGAGAACAATAACTATACTTCTCCTGCTCAAAATTCTATCAGAAATTGGGGTGATATAACCTTAGATGAGTGCTCTGCGGGGAGTCCATGACACGTTTTAGTTTTTCAACCGTTTCATTATAATTTCAATATGGTGATTCACCCAGGTGGATTGTTTAAAAAATTATATTAAATAGAGTATAAACAGGTGCTTTCCCCGCTGAAGCTAATTTGAAGGGTAATGATAAGAGCGCAATAATTATAATTGTACAATAACTAAAAATTATCCAGAAACGTATACTCTTATATGCTTCAACAGATCTTTCAGTTTCATTTTCAGGAATTTTGGTTTCCACATCGTAATCCAGTTTTCCATAACCATTTTTATCTATTTCATCATCTTTTTTGGGAAAGAAATATTTTTTCCCATCTGTATAAGGGGAAAACGGTATGTTTAAACCCAAGTTTTCCATATGTAATAATTGTGAATACAATAAGCCAGTATCTACATGGATTCTTTTTAACAAGTTGTATCCAGCATTTGTTATTTTAATGCCGACCCAACATAACATCACAACCAAGTATTTAAGCACCCATACATGATTTTTGATTGCCAAACCCAATAATGCCAGCGAGGCTGGTAATAAAAATGAATTGAATAATAAAAAAATTCTGAAATTATCAATCCATCTGGTATGATAAAATGGTATTCTATCTGATAATAAAGAATAAAGTTCCCATGGGTGTCCGTGTTCTTTCTTCTCTTTTGGCTCAGCAGAACTTGTCATTTTATCCATCCCTATTTCATTTATATCCGTATTTTATTATTTTCATTTTTTGTTTTGGGGTAATGCCACCAATACCCATATTAGGCCGCTCATGGTTATATTCCCAAAGCCATTCTGTTGCATAGCTTTGCACCTCTTCAATACTGTTAAAAATGTGCTGATTCAACCAATCATAACGAACAGTCCGGTTGTAGCGCTCGATATATGCATTCTGATGCGGCTTACCAGGTTGAATGTAATTAATCTTGATGCCCTGTTTCTCAGCCCAGATTTGAATCCTGCGACTGATATACTCAGGCCCATTGTCACAAGGAAAAATCAATCTCAATACCAAGCCCCTCTCTATTAAAATCGTCAATGACGTTCAACAGGCGGAAGCTTCGGCCATCGTCCAACTGGTCGTGCATAAAGTCCATCGACCACATTTGGTTGCTCGCTTGGGGCTGCGCCAGCTCATCAGGTTTTTCTCTTACCAACCTTTTTTAGGTTTAATCCGCAGATTCAGTTCCAATTCACAATATATTCGATAGACCCGTTTATGATTCCACTTGTACCCTTTAACGTTACGCAGATACAAAAAGCATAAGCCGAACCCCCAGTTCCTGCGATTGATGCTCAATCGCTCCAACCAATGTGCTATCAGCATATTTTCGGATGACAACTTCGGTCGGTAACGATAGCAAGACTGACTGATCCCAAGTGCTTCACAAGCCTGCCGAATATTCAATCTTCTATTTTCCACTATTGATTTGGCCATCTCGCGACGTAGAGACGGCCTTGTCACTTTTTTCCCAGCACCTCTCGAAGGACTTCAGCCTGCATTTGAGATTCAGCATACATTTTTTTCAGTTGCCGGTTCTCTTTTTCCAGCTCTTTCATACGGGCCATTAGTGATGCATCCATGCCACCGTACTTGGCCCGCCACTTGTAAAACGTTGCACTGCTCATACCATGTTCGCGGCATAAGTCTGGAACTTTACATCCATTCTCAGCTTGTTTCAGAATACTTAAGATTTGGCTGTCGGTATAACGTGATTTTTTCATGTAGAATCTCCTTTTATTATTTATTACGAGAAAATTCTACTTTTGATAACCTCTTTTTTTCGGGGGGATTACCCTCAGACGAGACCGAAAATAAAGTATAAAATGTTACCTTATTTTGATTAAGATTTATTAAAACTTTCTAATACTTTTTTACGTATTTCAGGGTCTAAGTTTTTGAGCGCTTGAAGCGCTTTCCCACGTGCACCAATTGGCTCTGAATTGTTTTTGTCGTACTTGTTTTTTACTTCTTGTAATTTATTAAAACCATCATTTGTCAAAATACATTCCCCAGATTCACACAACAAATAACCTTTCTCTTCAAGTCTTGTGAAAGCACTACTTATTGAATTGCTTAAAGTTTTATCCACCACATGGCCAGCAGGGCCAAGTAAATTTTCAATAAAATTCAATGCTTTGATGGATGCATGATCCGCTCTAAGAAATTTAATATACGACATTTTAGAATCTCCTACATAGAGAAAATCAATCAATAGGAAAGCTGCAACTTCCCAATTGCTTTTTTCACCTGGGATAAGCAGAGTATGTTTAGCCATTTTTATTCCCCCTCTTTTTCGTAAATTTTTTTTCCTTTCTTTAAAATCAAATCAAGATCTTTTTTTACCTCTTCAACTAAACATTCTAAATCAGGGTAGCTGTATTGCTTTCCGCCAATAAAAAAATCATCGATGATATGGTTGATTTCAATCCTTGTTTGAGTAGGTCCAGGAAAATTTTTATCTGCCTGTATTACGTTTAATTTTAGACGCATGATTATCCATCCTTTTTTGGGGTTGTTTAGGGCTACCTTACTCTTCTTTTTCATGCATTTCAACTACATTTTCAATAAGTTAGGATAGATTTTGAGTTCTGAAACTGTGGAGTTCATTCCCCAGTTTTTAACACCAAAACTGGAAACGAAAACGAAACTGGTGAGGGACATAAAACTGGAAATGAAATTAAAACTGGGGAGCGAATTCAAACTGGAAAAACTTAACTATATTATTATCGACAAAAATTTTTCAGGGATATAAAGGTACAGCATTTTGTACCAAATTTGAGTTCTAAACTTAAAATCGAAAAATCAAGAATATTGGAAATTAAACATCCCCTGTAAAAATTGCAGCAGTCAATTCTATTGTCCTGTTAAAATTCTTTTTCAGAAACTTGAAAGTGAGAAAAGCCAAGGTCCACAATAATGGTATATATGCTCGTTTTTTCAATCGCACCCTGCATACCAGATATTGCGGTGACACCTTTGGGACGAAAAATCATGGTTTTGTATTAATGATGGGTCGAACCTTCTAACAATTTTTGTCAGATCAAACCCCGATTTCTAAACTCAAATCATACATTTGAAAGGAGAGGCTAAAAGGTGTCGTAGGAGGCATTCCTGGGGTGCCAATGATGGTTTCGCAGGTAATTTTCCAGTTGGGGGCGATCTTTTTTCTCGAACAGTTCGATGATGGTCTGGTGGTCTGAATTGGTGGTTTTGAGTACTTTTTTCAGGCTGGTTTTACCGTCGCCCGTGGTATAGGTCTGGCGGATAAAGATTTTTTTGAGCAGGTGGATGACCTTGATCAGTTCCTGGTTGCCGCATTTTTGGGTGTACACATCGTGGAATTGGTTCTGGAGGGTGTAATACGACTTGATATCTCCTTGCTCCAGGGCGCTGTCCATGCGGGTGTAAAGGGTTTTCATCTCCCGGATGTCCTCCGGGGTCAGGATGTCCGCGGCAAGGCCGGCGGCAAATCCGTCCAGCACCCCCAAAAGGCTGTACACCTCCCTGGCCTTGTGGCTGTCCACCTGTTTGACGATAAAGCCTTTTCTGGGAATGTTTTCCAGGTATCCCTGGGCGGCCAGGTGGATCAGGGCTTCCCGCACCGGGGTGCGGCTGATGTTCAGATCCTCAATGACCATTTTTTCATTGATCTTGGTGTCGGGCAACAGGCTGCCGTCGTTGATTTTCTCGGAAATATACTGGTATACATGGTCTTTTAATGATTTGAACGAATCCATTTTTTCTCCTCTGGGGTCATCCGGTGCGGCAGTATCCAGGGCACCGCATGGGGATGCGGGGACCGGATCATGTCCTGTATCACTGGCCAATATGCCACAGGCAGGCCCGGGGCACAATAGCCTACCTGCCGGGATGCCGTGCCTGTACCTGTGATATTCTGCCTTGACTCCCGGGGGCCGCTTGATTAGGGTGGGTGCCACCTTTTTTATTCG
Source organism: Desulfobacter sp. (assembly GCA_036881925.1). Taxonomy (GTDB): domain Bacteria; phylum Desulfobacterota; class Desulfobacteria; order Desulfobacterales; family Desulfobacteraceae; genus Desulfobacter. The sequence continues at coordinate 308,734 of JBAJNJ010000004.1, read as the reverse complement.
TGTGCCGGTGCAACGGCATCAGGGCCGGGTTTCCGGCCGGGGAGACATATTCATGGACATTTCTCATCTTGGGGTTTTTATGGTGCTGACCACCTTTTCCCCGGGACCCAATAATATTTCAAGCGCTGCCATGGGCATTGTGTACGGGTATCGCAAAACATTGCCCTACCTGCTGGGCATCACCCTTGGCGTGTTCATGGTCATGGGGGCCTGCGCCATGCTGTCTTCCGTGCTTTTGTCCCTGGTGCCGGCAGCCGAACCCATATTGAAATGGGTGGGCAGCATTTACATTCTCTGGCTTGCCCTGAGTATGCTCAGGGCAGGATACGGCATCTCAGACACCGATGCCGAACCCCGGGCCTTTGCAAAGGGAATGCTTCTCCAACTGGTCAATCCCAAGGGCCTGGTTTACGGTATGACCGTGTACAGCACTTTTCTCGCTCCCCTGTCCGGCCATATGATGGTGCTGGTGGCTTTCGGGGCGGGATTCGCACTGGTGGCTCTGGCATCTGTGTCTTTCTGGGCCCTGTGCGGTGCGGCGGTCAGGAACCGGGTGCACCGTCCCGGGGTCCGGAGGGTGGTCAACACGCTGCTCTGCCTGATGCTGGTGTATACGGCTGCAGGGCTTGCCGGCCTGGTATAGCGTAACCAGGCCGGATATTTCAGGCCGGCCACATCCGTCCGGATACATTCTTCCGGAAAGGCCAAACCCTACAATTTACGCCGGGACCGGGGCTGCCTCCACCAGACTGCAATGAAAAGCGCAGGTCTCTCCCTTGTCTGTCAGGCGCTGGCTGGTGAGCTGGTTGGCACCTTTGCCGCCCGGAGACAAGCGCGGCCAGTGAAGGCCTTCGGCCACAACCAGGCCGGGTTGGGTGTCCGGTGTGACATCCGCATAAAGCCGGCATTCCCCGCGGTCGTTGAAGATCCGGACAAGATCGCCCGGGGTAATGCCCCTTTCAGCGGCGTCATCCGGGTGAATCATGACACTGGCCGGTCCGGCCATTTCCCTGAGTTCGGGAATTTCGTTAAAAGCCGAGTTCAGGAACAAATGGTGGGGCGGGGTGATGAGTTCCAGCCGGTATTTGCTCCCGCCTTCGGGGTCACGGACCACCTTGCCGCAGGGCAGGGGATCCAGGCCCTGGTCCTGCCAGGCCTGTGAAAACAACTCGATTTTGCCCGAAGGCGTGTTGAACCCGTCTGCATAGGGATTGGCAGGGATGTTCAGGCGCACGGCTTTGCCCTGGTAAAAGGCATCATGGTCGATGCCCCGAAGGGTGGGGTGTTCGTCCTGCATAAATCCCTTGATCAAATTTTCCTCGTCCAGGCGGAACACGTCTTCCTCAAAGCCCATGCGCCGGGCCAGGGCCTGGAACACGTCCAGGGTTGACCGGCTTTCCCCCTGGGGCGGGATCACGGGCCGGGCCATGCGCATGTAGTTGTGGCCGTAAGCGTTGTAAATGTCGGTCATCTCCAGGAAGCTTGCCGCAGGCAGGATGATGTCGGCATACAGGGCCGTATCGGTCATAAAAAGTTCATGCACCACCAGGAACAGGTCTTCCCTGGCCAGGCCCTGGTGGACCATTGCGGACTGGGGCGCGACCGCCGCAGGATTGCTCATAAAGTTGTACAGGAGTTTGACAGGTGGATCATCCACCCGGGTCAGGGCATGCCCGAGTTCCACCATGTTGATCACCCGGGTCCCGGGGGGACAGAGATCGGGCCGGGTGAGCCGGGTCTTATCGGAAGGCCCTCCGCCCAGGCTGCGGGTGATGCCCCCGCCCGCATGCTTGAACGCCCCCACCAGAGCGGGCAAACAGGCAATGGTCCGCATGGCCATGGCCCCGCGCAACTGCCTGGCCGGTCCCCACCCTGTGCGGATATAAGGGGCCCGGGCGTTTCCGTAAGCCAGGGCCAGCTCCCGGATCTTTTGGGCGGGAATGCCGCAGATCTCTGATGCGGTTTCCGGGGGATACTGGCCCGCGCGTCCGGCCAGTTCACCGAATCCCGTGCTATGCCCGGCCAGATAGTCCCGGTCGATAAGGTTTTCGCTGATCAGGACCTGCATCATGCCAAGGGCCAGGGCCGCGTCTGTGCCGGGCCGGAGCATGAGGTGGCTGTCCGCCTCTTTTGCCGTGCGGGTGCGGTAGGGGTCGATGACCACAATGCGGGCCCCTTTTTTCCGGGCTTTGGTAAAAAACGGCCAGGCATGGACATTGGTGGTCAGGGTGTTGCCGCCCCAGATAATGATGAGATCCGCATCCACAGTGGATTCAATGTCTGTGCTGGGACCTGTGCCCAGGGTGGCTTCGTAACCGGCTGTGGCGGCCGGGCCGCAGATGGTGCCCAGCAGATGGCTGGCCCCCAGTTTATGGAAAAAAGCCTTGCCTGCATTGCGCTGGATCATGCCCATGTGCCCGGCGTACAGGTAGGGCAGGATGGATTCGGGCCCGTATGATTCAACCACTCCTTTGATGCTGTCGGTTATCCGGTCCAGGGCCTCGTCCCAGGAAATTTGTTCAAATTGCCCGCTTCCCTTGGGGCCGGTCCGTTTCAAAGGGGTGAGAATCCGGTCTTTATTGTGTACATGTTCCGGGAAATATCCGGCTTTTTTACAGATAAACCCCTGGGTAAACGGGTGTTCCGGATCTCCCTTTATCTTTGTGATTTTTCCGTTTTCCACTTTGGCCAGCAGGCCGCAGGTATCAGGGCAGTCTTTGGTGCATACCGAAGGTTTCCACATGGCAGGCGTTCTCCTCATTGCAGTCGTGTTGTGTGGTCCCGGGCCGTCCCCCAGCGGCGGCAGGTTTTTTCTCCGGGTCACACTACCGCCATTGGGGCGTAAAATCAACGGGCAGGATGGGGAAACTTCCAGGGGCAGGGCCGTACGCTTGTCTTTTGTAAGGAATCAGCCCTTGGGCCGGGCCAGATCTTTTTCATAGGTGCGGAGCAGTTTCCACTGGCAGTAATTCTGGGGATTGACCCGTGTATGCTTTAATTTTTTTTCCGCCTGTTTCAGGCTCATGCCCTGGCGCATGAGATACCCGATCAGGAAGGTGCCGGTCCTGCCGACGCCGAAACGGCAGTGGACCAGGATTTTCTTCCCCTGGCCGGTTCGCTGCTCCACCCATGCCATGGCTGCTTCCATCTTGCCGATGTCCGGGGCGCACTCATCAGGTATGGGAAGGTAATGGACGTCAAAGCCGGATTTTTGCTGGATCTCATGCAGGTCGCAGAACTCACCGCATAAGTTGACAATGGATTCAATCCCTGCATCCCTGACAACGTCAAGGTCGGCATAGGACATGGTGGCGTATCCGGCAGCCACCTGGTCGGTGATCCATATCAGTTCGTATGTGGACAATGGGGCCTCCTTAAGCGGTTATGGGATGGGCTGCCGGTGGACTACAGGTCGCCGGCATAATGATAGATCCCGTTTTTAAAGTCCCGGACAAACCGGTCCAGGTCGTTCTCGGATTTCAGGTACATGTCCATGAGCCGGGTGGCGCCGAGAAGACGCCCGGTCATTTCCAGTGCTTTATTGCATGCGGCCATATCCCCGGACACAAATACCCCGTCGACAAGATCATGGGTGATGTTGACCTTAAAGTCGAGCCAGGACAGGATGCTGCCGAGGAACCGGGCCCTGAGCATCCGTTTCTCCATGGCTGCGCCTCCCCCGGAAAACCGGAAGCGGATCTGGTTTTCAGGGAATGCATCACTGCACAGGGCATCCACAATCACGAAATGGTATCCGAATTTCAGGTTGAGGTTGGCATAGTCCCGGGCCAAAATGGCATGGGAGGCGAACATGGCGTCATCCGGGCTGATGATCCCCCCGTTCATGACAATCCGGTCATGCTCCTCCCAGTTGAAATGGGAAAAATCCCCCCATTGGATGCCCGGATGCAGCAGTCCTTTTAAAAGGGCGGTCATGGGGCGGCTCTGGATCCGGTCCGGCCCAATGGTTTTTTCCCTGGCTGCAGCGTCGCTAAGCCCGTGTCCCACGTCCAGGACATTTATCTTCACGGGAATGCCCGGGTCCAGTTTTTTAACGCCCCGGGTGGTGAACCAGCGGTTGCTCCCGATTCGGAACATGGCATTGACCGCGGTTTCATGGCTGTACCGGATAATATCGTGCAGGCTCCTGCACCCCGTGGGGGTGAAGTTCCCGGCAGCAGGGTCCACAAGCTCCAGCGGGGATACAAAGCGCATCAAAAATGAGAGCCGTCGCATGAACGGGCTGTCGGACAAGGGCCTTGGAACGGCGCACGGATTGTCCAGGAGCGGGGCTGATTCTCCTTGAAATACGGTATTTTCCACGGCGTTTACCGTTACCACGGCAGCATCCGGAATCATTTTCATGGCCTTTTCCAGACCCACGATACAGGGGACGCCAAACTCCCGGGCCACCGAGGCAAAATGCCCGGCAACACTTCCCTCTTCAATCACAACCGCACTGATCCGGCTGATAATCCTGGCAAAATCCGGCAGGGCATGGGCGGCGACCAGGACGCCTCCCCGGGGAAATGCATTGATATCCCCGTCGGTTCTGACATGCTTTACAGGGCCTGCAGCCACACCGGCGCAGGCCGTGCGCCCGCCCGAAGCAAGCTGTGTTTCCGCCACATCCTCAAATGTACATTCAAGAGCCCGGGCATCCCGGACGGTACGGGCCCGGAGGGGGCGGGACTGGAGCAGGACCATGGTGCCGTCCTTTCTGATGCACCATTCCACATCCTGGGGACCGTCAAACAAGGTTTCAAGGGTGATGCCCGCCTGTGCAAGGGCAAGGGCCGAAGGGTCATCCAGCACGGGCTGCCTGGCCCGGTCCGGGGCAAGGTCCACAAGACAGGTGCCGCCGCCCTTTGCAGGCACGGCTTTTCGGGTCTGTCGCCCCTGTTCCCGGCGGCTGACCCGTAAAGGGGTTTTCCGGTCCACCCGGACAACTTCCGGCATGGCCCTGCCGTCCACAAGCAATTCGCCAAGCCCGTACACGGAATGGATACTGATCTCATTCCCATTGCCGCCTTCCGGGGGCCGCGTATACATGACCCCGCTGATATCCGGCCGGACCATTTCCAGCACCAGCACGGCCATGGGGGTTTCCGCATCCAGGAACCCGCACTGGACCCGGTAGTTGAGGGCCCGGGGCGAATACTTGCTTTCAATGACCTTTCGCCAGGCCCCAAGGACGTCCTGTTGGCGAACATTGACAAGGGAGCGATATTGGCCGGCAAAAGAAACCGCGCCGTCTTCGCCCAGGGCGCTGCTTCTGACCGCGACAGCCGGGGTGTTATCTGCGTTACCTGTGTTGCCGTTTTCCGGGTTGCTGCTCTGGGGCGGCCAGATTTGTGCAGCCATTTCCGATACAGCGGATTCGACCTCATGGGTAATCTCTGCCGCCCGGAGCATTTCGATAATGGTTTGGGATGTCTGCTCCAGGGAGCGGGGGGATGATATATCAAGCCGGGCCAATTGGGCGTCAATGGGTTCCCGGAGCTTGTTTGCATCGATAAAACAGTTGAATGCCCGGGTGGTGACGGCAAATCCCCGGGGAACGGCAAGCCCTGTTTCCCGGGCAAGGATGGACAGGGCCGATGCTTTTCCGCCGGTCAATTCGGATTCCCCGGCTGCACTGCTGTCCATGGCCAGGGCAAAGGGAGGGGAAATATCCGGGACATCCTGGTAAAACAGGTGGCGGCCAAAACCGTCAATCATCCTGTAAAATTGTGCAAGGTCGGTGCAGGGCTTTGAACTGACCGTCACAAGGGCGTTGATGATTTCCCGGACATGGCCGGACAAGGTGTCGTACCGGTCCTGCAGCCCCTTGAACTCCACCGGCAACTGACCATAGTAGATTTCCTCAAGTTCCGCCATGGCTGCATGGGCATTGTGGTCATGTTCAAGAAGCGCCATGAATGCAGTATAGCGCTCCTGTACGACCGTGTCCGAAGGAAACAGCCGCGACAAATGGCCGCGTAACGCCTGATAAACCCCCATCTCTATTTAACTCCCTTAAAAACTTCCATGTGTTTGCCCTGCCGGGATTTCCTTCCAGCTAACGGTCAAACGCCTTTCTTGTCAACCAAAATATAAGCATTGCCGTCTGTTCGGAAAGGCCGGGGCGGGACATAATTCATATTCGCAGTTTAACAGGGCATGTCTTGTAAACCCGCACAATCGTGGCAATATTTAATCATAAGACGTATCCGCTGGAAAATGACCCGTTGCCCATGGAGGGATAATGATCGTATTAAAAGAATCCATTTTTGTAAACAGGCATATCGAACAGGTGTTCCGGTACACCAGTGATTTCGGGAATATCCGCGACTGGGATCCGGGCGTTGTATCCTCAAAGAAAAAGGTGTCATCAAAGAAAGAGCAGCCGGGTGTGCCCGGCGTGGGAACCACTTACGACCTTATCCTGAAGTTCGGACCGTTCCGGCCGAAAATGCAGTACGTGACCGTGGAATATGTTCCGCATTCCAGGGTGGTGTTAACAGGTAAAGGAGACACCTTCAGCGCCACGGATATTATTACCTTTGAACGGGAAGCGGATGGTACGAGAATCCACTACCGTGCGGAAATTGAATTTTCCGGGGTCACAGGCCGCATGGATGCGCTATTGGCCCCAGTGCTGGAAAAAACAGGCCGGGATGCGGTTGCAGGACTGAAGAAAACGCTTGGCAGGGAGAACGGTCTTTCCGAAGGGGATTCCTGGTTTTCCTCCGGGTCGAACCTGGCGGATTATTTCGCGGACCATGCCATACTTCCGGGAATGTTCATGTTCACGAGCCTGGGGTACCGGATCAGCCAATGGTTCCAAAAAGATACGGAAGCTACGAAAGATACGCTTTCCGGGAAAACCGTTGTGATTACCGGGGCCACCTCTGGCATTGGCCGGGCAGCAGCCTTCAGGCTGGCGGAAAAAAAGGCAGACCTGATTTTCATTGCCCGGAACAGGGAAAAAGCCAGGGATGTCCGGCAACAGATCATTGAACAGACCGGGAATCCCCATGTGGATTTCCTGGTGGCAGACCTGAGCCTGATGGCGGACATCAAAGACCTGGTGATTCGCCTGAGGCAGAGGAGAAAATCCATAGATGTCCTGATCAATAACGCCGGGGCCCTGTTCACCGAACGGGCCGAGACCCCGGAAGGAATCGAGCGTACCTTTGCCACGGATCTTCTGGGGGTGTTCTACCTCACCCAATTGCTCAGGCACAGGCTTTCCAGGCCCGGTGCCAGGATTATCAATGTGTCTTCAGGCGGCATGTACACCCAGAAAATAGATGTCAACGATCTTGAAAACAGGGAATTGCCCTATAACGGAGCAAAAGCCTACGCCAGGGCAAAGCGGGGTGTTGTGATCTTGACCAGGCGATGGGCGGAGCAGATGGCCCATGCCGGGATAGCGGTCCATGCCATGCACCCGGGCTGGGTGGATACGCCCGGCATTCAACAGGCACTGCCCGGATTCCATTCCCTGGTGGGCCCGGTGCTCAGAACCCCGGACCAGGGGGCCGATACCATGGTATGGCTTGCCGCATCAAAAACAGCAGGGCAATGCACCGGCCGGTTCTGGCTGGACAGGCGGCCCCATGAAACCGCGGTGTTTCCGAAAACCAATGAATCTGAAACCGAAAGGCAACTCCTGTGGCAGCGGCTGAACCGGATTACGGAACGGTTTCAGGATCTTCAGAAGGTTTGATCCGTCTGGTCCACAGGTGATGGGGTGAGGCGCTGAATGGCCTCCCGGGCAAGTTCCCTGCTGTGTGGGACGACAGATGTGTGACTGAGTACTTTCCGGTAAAACCGTACGGCATTTTTTGAGGATTTTTTCACACCGGTTCCCTGTTCATACATCCGGGCGATCTCGATCAGGGCATCTCCGTCGCCAAGCGACACAGCACGGTGAAACCACCATAAGGCCTTGGTGTAATGCTTCCGATCCCTCCAGATTGTGGCAATATTGCCTGCCCCTGATGCATTCCCGGCCTTGTATGCCTTGTGATACCAGAAAAGGGCGTTATCCTGGTTTTTCTCAACATGCAGTCCATTGTCATAAAAATAGCCGGTGCTGATCTGGCAATCCTCATCCCCGGCCCGGGCGCCTTTTAGAAATTCATTAAAGGCAAGGTCAAGCCTGCCCTGGTCCCATGCCGTTGAGGCGTTGGTAAAATGGTCAGTTGTTGTCATCCGCACCTGCTCCATATGCTGTGCCGTTGGGGCGGCAGCACCGCCCCGACGGCAGTTGGTTTGTATGTGTTTATCGTCCGGTCGTGCCTCTGGCCAGGGGCATGAATTTCAGGACCAGATACGGCGGGACAGTCGCAGGCGTGCCGCCGTTGAGGACGGCACTGCGGTGCAACTGGTTGGCCACCGTATAAAGATACCCGTCCGGGCCAAAACTGAAGGCATCCACCCATGACAGCCGGGGACCCGAGAACAACACCCTGTACTGCCGGTCCGGGCCGATAACCCCGATGGCGTTATTGGCAAGATCGCCAAGATACAAATTGCCGGCATTGTCAATGGAAATGCCGTCGCAAATGGGTTTTTCCGCCCAGGCGTCAACTTCAGAGGCCAGGGCGTCGGGTGACAATCCGGTATTGCGCAGGGCTGCCGTGGGGATCCGGTACATGGTGTGCCCGTGCATGGGGCCGTAATAGAGCCATTCGCCGGTGCCGTCAATGGCAATGGGGTTGATGCCGACCCGGGGGCGTATTTCGGAGCCGTCATCCAGCCTGATCCGCACCGGGGCCCCATCAATGACCAGGTCCATATCTTCGGGGATCACGCTTTGGTGGCCCTGCAACACCCTGCGGGCGCTTTCCCGGGCGAGATCGACCACAATGATGGCCGCCTCTGTCCCGCGGGCCGGATCTGCAATGTAAGCGGTCCTGTGCACGGGATCAACCGCCAGGTCGTTGAGAAAGGAGCGTTCCGTGGTCACCCCGGTGAGATCAATATCCACGGCAATACGATTGTCTGCCGTATCCCAGCCTACCAGGCGGCGGGTGCCGTTGCCGCGCATGGCATTGTCCAGGAGCCATACCACGCCATCCGGACCGGCCTGGAGTCCGAGAACCGAATCCAGGCCGGCACCGGCGGCAAAGGCGTCGAGCCCGGAATTGCCGTTGATGCGGGCCACCCGGGTCTCATGTCCGTAAAACTGGTGCAGGCTCACAAGCACCTCTCCGTCCGGGGTGACCGTGATATTGCCCGGCCCCTTGTCCAGTTCGGCAACGGTTTTCAGACGGTCATCAATATCCTTGCCCGGGTACTGGGATGTGTAAGTGTGGCTGCAGGCCGATATGGCCACAGCGGTGAACATCAGTGCAACGGTGATCAATGGGTTCATAGGTGTTCCCCTTGGTGGTTTTTGGCAACTCATTATTATAAACGGTTTTGTGATGCAATACCTGCCTGGCAGGCTTGTTCTTTAACCGGGCCGTGCGGGTTATCCGTCCAGGGTGACCTGGATATTATCAATGCCCGGGGTCAGGAACCCGGCCTGGCATACGGAAAAATAATAGATCCATTTCCTGAAGAATTCCCTGTCAAAGCCCATGCGGGTGATGGCGTCCCGGCTGTTCCGGAAGCGTTCCCGCCAGAGTGCCAGGGTATCGGCATAGTGACGGCCCATATGGTGGATGTCCGTGATCCTGAAATCCGTATGGCCGGATATGGTGTTGCGGAGCACCTTGAGACAGGGAAGATGGCCGCCCGGAAAAATATGCTTTTGTATCCAGTCCCGCTCCCTGCAATAGCGTTCATACCGGTCGTCTTCAATGGTAATGGCCTGGAACACCATTTTGCCGCCGGGCTTTAACAGGCGTCTGCATTGTTCAAAGTAGGTGGAGAAAAACTGGGGGCCCACCGCTTCGATCATCTCAATGGACACGATCCGGTCGTAACTGCCCCGGGCATGGCGGTAATCCTGGAGCAGGATAGTGATCCGGTCCTGGAGCCCTTCCTCTTCCACCCGTTGGCAGGCCCTATCGTACTGGGCCCTGGACACGGTGATGCCCGTGACCCGGCACCCGGTGTTTTTGGCTGCAAATACGGCAAATCCCCCCCAGCCGCAACCGATTTCAAGCAAATGGTGGTCCGGGCCGACATCGGCCTGCCGGAGAATCCGTTTCATCTTGTTTTCCTGGGCATCAACCAGGGTATCTTCGGGAGAGAGAAACAGCCCGCAGGAATAGATCATGTGCCGGTCCAGGAACAGCGTGTACATTTCATTGCTCAGGTCATAATGGGCCTGAATGTTTTCCGGGGTGTTTTTTACCGTGTTTTTGCGCCTGTCATGGGCCAGTTTTTCCCGGATCCGGGTGAGCGTGGAAAACACCAGGTTGCCGTCGGAAAATTCATCCCTGTTGTCGATGAGCAGTTTTAAGGTGGCGGCAAGGTCCGGGGCATCCCATTCCCCGGCCATGTAGGATTCCCCGAGTCCGATCTCCCCGTCCAGGACGATCCTGGGGAAAAAATTGAAATCCCTGACCGTAAGATCTGCGGTGCGGGAGCTGTTTGGGTTGCCCAGCACCCGTGTGGTCCGGTCGGGCAGGGTGAGGGTGAGGCGTCCTTTTTTTATTTTTTTCAACGCAGCAAGAACAAGTCGCATGCTGACGGCTTCTATAATATTGGGGTGTTGTTTATATATGGTCATGGCACTCCTGGGGGCGGGTTTGTCGTTAAATGTCAGTTTCTTCTGGAAAAAGAGTTTAAAGGCATGGGCATATATCCTGGGAATGTTCAAATGGGGGGTGAGCGGATATCTGAGCAGGGTTGTCATGTGATTGGCTGTGGTCATGGGAACGGCATTGGCCTTGAGCACCGCTTCCATGATGGTTTCCCCGTCCCGGATCAGTGTGATGCGGATTTCCAGCCGGTTGCCCGGCGCTGAGAAGGTAAATTGGTACGCGCCGTCAACCGTGTTGAACGGGGAGACGTGAAATGCCTTTTGCGCCCGGTAGGAAGCCGGCCAGGAATCCGGGGCGCCAATGGGCCGGGTCAGTACATAGGGGTGGCGTTCGCCGTATGTGTTGTTGACCTCGGCAATCATGGCGATCAGCTTTTTTTCCCTTGAAAAGCAATAGTGAAAGTTCACGGGATTGAACACATAATTCAAATACCTGGCCGAGGTGATCGTGGTCACGGATGCGGCAGGTTCGCTTACCCCTTGGGTGCTGAGCAACCCATTGATTTTCTGTTGGATCGGCATGTGCCCGGGAGACAGGTAATCCTTGTCATGGATGGCGGTGATTGCCTTGCGGTTGTATCCGAAAAACGGATAGCGCCGGTTGAGCCGGGGCAGGTCGCCAAGGTCAAACCCGTACATGTAAACCGGGTATGAAAGCTTGTGTGACACCGGGGTGTAGCGGCGGTGTTCAATGGTGCCGATGTAAATGTTCGAGTTCACAGTCCCACCCCGAATTTTTCGCCCACGGCAAGCGCGGAATTGACCCCGTCTTCGTGGAATCCGTATCCAAAGTAGCTGCCGCAGAAAAAGGTTTGGGTGTTGTTGTTCAGTCCGGGCAGGTGCTTCTGGGAGTTGAACGCGTCAAAGGAATACTGGGGATGGGTGTATTCCATGGTTTTGACCACGTGAGGCTCAGAGATCGGCGCTGTGGGATTCAGGGTCACAAAATATTTTTGCCGGGTATTCAGCCGTTGCAGCCGGGTCATATCATAGGTGACCGTGACCGGGGAATCGGCAGTTGTATTCCTGTGCCGGGTGTAATTCCAGCTTGCCCAGGCCCTGGGATTGGGGGGCATCACACTGGTGTCCGTATGAAGCACTGCCGTGTTCCGGGAATAGGTCCAGGCGCCCAGCAGTTCTCTCTCCCTGTCATCCGGATCTGCCAGCAGCTTCAGGGCCTGGTCTGCATGGGCCGCGATAACCACGGCGTCAAAGGGCCGGGGCTCCCGGTCCGCAAAGGAAAGCACGGGCTTGCCGCCCTGCCTGGAGATGGAAACCACGCCGGAGGATGCATAGGCCTCTCCCTGAAATGATTTTAAAAATGCCCGGACATAGGTATGGCTGCCGCCTTTGACATAGTACCACGGGGGATGGCCGCTGATGGCCAGAAGGCCGTGGTTTTCGTAAAACTGGGCAAATGTCCGCACAGGGAATTGCCCCATCTGGAAGTCCGATCCAGACCAGATCGAGGCGGCCATGGGAATGATAAACCACTCCACCACCTCCTTGTGCAGGCCCATCTGCCGAATGTATTCGGACAGGGACACATCTGCAAGCCGGCCTTCCAGGTATGTCCGCCGCAACACCTTCAAAAATTTGACCATCTCATACACAAACCGCAGGTATTTCGGGCGGAACAGGTTGGCGCGCTGGGCAAATATCGTATCCAGGCCCTGGCTGGCATAGCATAACCCGGTGGCTTCGGAGAAATAGCCGAATGACATGTCGGTGCGGCGTTTTTCCACCCCTGTCTGTTCCAGGAACCGGATGAAATTGGGGTAGGTTTTCTGGTTCAGCACGATAAATCCCGTGTCCACGGGCGTGCCCTTGTCCGGCCCTTCCGGGATCACAACGGTATGGGTGTGCCCCCCGAAATAATCGTTTTTTTCAAACAGGGACACCCGGTGTTTCTGCTGGAGAATCTGGGCCGCGCAGATGCCGGAGATGCCTGCACCGACCACGGCAATATCAAGATTGTTTTGTTGCGTTATATCCATGTGGTAAATCCTCGGCCAAAAGTATCGTGGAAAAATTTTCGAATGGGGTGGCTGATTCTAATCATGTTGTTCTCACGCCTGGATTTTGATTGTTATTTCTTCTGGTTTTACAGGTGACTCCATGTGTAAATGTGGAATCACTATGGAAAATATAATGCTTTTTGCCTGGTATTAAAGTCATTTTTTACGCTTATTGAATTTGTCGAATATGGATTTATTATTTAAATAGAACATTAACAGTCAAAACAGATAAAAAAAGCTCAAAAAAACAAAGAGGAATGCTGACATTGATACTTGTTAAACGCATGATGGTTTTCATCCTGATTATTCTTACCGGGCCAATTCTTACCGGGTCAACAGGTTCAGGACTATACGCTGCCGATCATTCCACGGTAGACGGCACTTCATTTGCCGGGACTGTTGATGAAGATGGTGTGCAGCTCTACCTAAGCGGTACGGCACTGCTCCGGTATATGCTGTTCATCAAGGCGTATGCCGGTGCCTTTTACCTGCCCCGGGGCAAAAGCGGGGATCAGGCCCTCTCGGATATCCCCAAGTACCTGGTGCTGGAATACCGGGTCGGCATTTCCGCCGAAGACTTTGCCAAGGCAACATCTCAAAAGATCCGGGAGTCCGTCACCAGTGAGGAATACGAACGGCTCCGGCCGGACATTGACCGGTTCAACCGGCTTTACCGGGACGTCAATGCCGGGGACAGGTACGCGCTGGGCTACATCCCCGGCAGAGGCACCCGTCTGATATACAACACCACCCCCCTTGGCATGATCGAGGGATATGAATTTTCCCGGGCAGTGTTTTCCATATGGCTGGGAGACAATCCCATTGATACGTCCTTCAGGGACAGGCTTTTGGGGAAACGGCAATGAACGAACACGCCCACGCCCCCGGCCATAAGTCCGCCGCCCTCGCTTGGGGAGTAAAGCTGTCCTATGCCCTGCCTGCCCTGGCACTGGCCGTCATCGGGATTCCCATATATGTGTTTCTGCCCAAATTTTATACGGACACCGTGGGCATCAGCATTTCCACTGTAGGCATATTATTGCTCATTGTCCGGTTGTTTGACGCGGTCACGGATCCTGTGATCGGGTATGTTTCCGACAGCGTTTCCACTGCATTCGGACGGCGCCGGCCTTTTATCGCCCTGGGTGCGGCAGGGTTGAGCATCTCTCTCTGGTTTTTGTTTGTGCCGCCGGTCTCTTCCGGTGCGGAGGCAACAGGCATTTCCCCGGCATATTATTTCGGGTTCTGGCTCTTTGCCCTGTTTTTTTTCTGGACACTCATCACCATTCCCTATGAATCCCTGGGCCCGGAATTGACCCCGAACCATCATGAGCGGACCGGATTGTTCGGCCTCAGGGACGGGTTCCTCATCCTGGGCACCTTATTGGCTGCGGCCTCTTCATGGCTCATCAGCCTGTCGGGCGAAAGGCTCGGCCTGACCCTGACCGAAAACGACCGGTTCCGGATCATGGCAACGGTGTACGCCCCCCTGATCCTGTTGTTTGCCGGTATCTGCATCTGGAAGGTCCGTGAGACGCCTGTTCCCGACAGTCAACGCACCGGGAAGGCCACGTTCCTTAAAGGCCTTTTGGATGTGCTGAAGAACCGGCCGTTTGTCATCCTGCTGGCCGGTTACCCCATCAGCGCCTTTGGCAGCAATCTGCCGGCCACCCTCATTCTCTACTATGTGGAATATGTGCTGCAGGCGGAAAATGCCGAAGGATTCCTGCTCATTTATTTTCTCACCGGTATCCTGTTTTTGCCCCTCTGGGTCGTGATCTCCCGGAAGATGGGCAAGCGGAACGCCTGGATTGCCTCCATGGCCGTGAATACGGGAGCGTTTGCCGGGGTATTCTTTTTGGGACCCGGGGATGCCGGGATTTACGCGCTACTGGTTTTTATCTCGGGCATCGGCTTTGGCGCGGGCCTTGCGCTGCCCTCATCCATCCAGGCCGACGTGATTGACTATGATGAATTGATGACCGGGCAGAGGCGGGAAGGGCGGTACATCGGACTTTGGTCCATTGCCAAGAAGCTTTCCGCAGCCGCAGGCGTGGGTATCGGACTCGTGTTGCTGGGGCATGCCGGGTACCAGCCCAATGTGGTCCAAGGGCAGGACACCGCTGATATGCTCAGGATTCTCTACGCCCTGGTGCCCTGCCTGTGCAATGCCCTGTCCATGATCATCCTCTGGTTTTACCCGATCACCCAGGCCCGCCATGAACAGATCCGTGCGGAAATTGATCGGAAAAAGAGCCGGGGGCAATGATCATGACATCGGCGACGTGTTGATGGAGATACCGATGGCTGATACGGAAACCGATGCCCGGACAGTTTCAGTAACTCCCGTTCCTGCCACGCGGGAACGGGAGTTACTGTGTATTGTTTTATTGTGCCTTAATCCGCTTCAAGACGTCCGTCGCGGACCCGCACCACATTTTCAGCCCGGGCGGCAATTTCGCTGCTATGCGTCACCAGGATGATGGTTTTCCCCTTTTGGTTGAGGGTTTCAAGGACATGCATCACCTCATC
This sequence comes from Desulfobacter sp., assembly GCA_036881925.1. Lineage (GTDB taxonomy): Bacteria > Desulfobacterota > Desulfobacteria > Desulfobacterales > Desulfobacteraceae > Desulfobacter. The sequence goes on along the minus strand of JBAJNJ010000004.1, from coordinate 293,476 downwards.
CTCGGCAGTGGAATCAAGGTTTCCTGTGGGTTCATCCATGAGCAGGATCGGCGGATCATTGGCCAGGGCCCTGGCAATGGCCACCCGCTGCTGCTGGCCCCCGGAAAGCTGCCCCGGCTTGGCATTGGCTTTTTCCGACAATCCAACCAACTCCAGCAATTCCAGGGCCCGCTTTTGCTGCCGTGCCTCGGGCACACCGGCAAGCATCAGGGCGATTTCGATGTTTTCCAGGGCTGTCAGGCTCTGCAGCAGATTGAAGAACTGGAAAACAAACCCGATCTTAACGGCCCGCATCATGGCCAGCTTTTTTTCCGCCATGCGTGACACATCCTGCCCGTCAATCAACACACGCCCGCTGCTGGGGCGGTCAAGGCCGCCGATCAGATGCATCAGGGTGGACTTGCCATGCCCTGACGGCCCGACAATACAGGTAAAACTGCCCCGGGGGATTTCCATGTCAACCCCGCGCAATGCCCGGGTCAGGTTTGCTCCCCGCCCGTATGTTTTGGTCAGTTCATGGGTTTTGATAATACTCTTATTCATAGCTGATCGCCTCCACAGGTGAGAGTTTTGATGCTTTCCATGCCGGATAAAAACCCGCTGCCATGGCAACCAGGGTTGAGAAGAACACGGCACCGATGAACATCAGCGGATCAATGCTGGTTTGGGTGCCTTTGACAAAAGAAGTCACTGCGTTCTGGCTGATATAAGGGGCGGCCAGTATGGATGCGCCAAGCCCCAGAACCCCTCCGGCCAGGCCCCCAAGAAGCCCGTAGATCCCGGACTCCAGTAAGAACAGATGGAAGATTCTCGTTCGATTGGCACCCATGGCCAGGAGAATGCCGATTTCCCGTTTTCGCTCGTAAGTGGCTGTCATCATGGTGTTAACAATGCCGAACGCAGCCGCCAGGATGGCAACTGCCGCGATCAACTGCAGGGTGATGTTCACCGTGCCGACAATCGACAGCACCGCGCTGAGCATCTGTTTGTCCGAGACCACGCCAAGGCTCACCTTTTCTTTGATCTTCATGGCATAGAGATCCACCTCATCAAGCCTGTCCACCCGCACGGCCACATAGGAGACCAGCCCTTCCTGCTGGTATAGGCTTTGGGCCAAAGGCATGCTTAAAAAAACAGTCAGGTCATCCTTGCCCCCGGTTTCCGCCAGCACACCGATAACCCTGACCATTGTGCCGCGGACGCGTACCTCACCGCCCGGCTCAAGCCCGAACTGTTCTGCCAGTACCGATCCGAGCACCGCCCCTTGGGCATCTTCCGAAGCAAAGTAACTTCCCGCCGTGATCTCCCAGTTTTTGAACGCCCGGGTCTCGGCCGGCAAAATCCCCAGCACCGACACCGGCCGGTTATCAATTGCCGAGCGTTCCGCCAGGTAGGGAATGGCTGTCATTCCGTCAATGGCGCGGAGGACACGGACCTCATCCGCAGTAATGGTGGTGGGCAACTGTTCGCCCGTAAGGATGGATACCTGCTCATACGCACAACTGCCCTTGGGCGTCACCACAAGATTGGCCCCCAGGGCTGCGGATTCCTGTTCAATTTGAGACTTGAGGCTGCCGCCAAGTGCCATAAAGGTCACAAAGCATGCCATGCCGATCACAATGCCCAGCAGGGTAAAGACAAAACGGCCCCGCCGCTGGGTGATATTTTTAAAAACCAGTTTGCCCGGCGTCATTTCAACCCTCCCAGCCCGTGGCTTGCCAGGACTTGCATGGTGTCGGCCTTAAACACAAGGCCGCCGGACAGGTGTTGAAATGTACCGGAAACCACGATCTCATCGCCCAGGGCCGGCCGGTTGCCCGTAAACTTCACCGGCAGTAGCACCTTGTTGCAGTTGGGTGTGGTGCATAACAGTTCTTTTTTGTCCATGATCCCGAGAATCGTGGGGTCGGATTGCGAATAGGCATTCACAACACCAACCACGTTCAACGCCCCTTCAAAGGCGCCCGGGTCAGAGGCCACATCATTTACCTGGAGGGTGTCCGGCTCTTTTTTACAGCTGCTGAACACCGCTAGGGAAAACAGCATAAGTAAAACGGAAAATAGGGTAATAATGGATTTCATATGTTCTTACTCCTGAATGTATCGGTTCTGTGTGTGTGGCCCTTGCCCAAGCGCAACAGTCCGAGACCACGGACGAACGCAAATGTGCGCAGTTCACCGCTGGTGCCACATCAATAAAAATTTATGTTTTGGGAATCAGGAGTATTCCGGAGGATAATCTATTGGGGCAATATAACCGGAACAGAAAAAGATGGCCGGAAAATCCCGGCAATTCAACCGCCACAGAGACGCCTGGGGCAGTAAGGGCCGAACAGCCAGGTTGGAATCGCCACAGGCCTGGCAGCGGCATGCAGGGTCCGCACATTCCCCCTCGGAGGACGAGTGGTGACGTTCCTCAGAAGTATCGCAGCATAAGTCAACCGGCACGGCTTCAGCCAGGGTTGCAGATGCTGAAAACACTCCCGTTAAAAACAGCAGGGAGGAAAACAATATCAGCGGAATCGCATGTCTTGCCAAAATTCTCAACATTCGCCGATAATATTCACACCCGAAAAAAATGTCAAGATAAGGACATGATACAAATCCGGCGGTTAAAAGTATAAAAAGGTAAACATACGCCAACTTTCCGGTAACGCACTATTCTTTTTAATGAGCTTGATTCCCGGCGTTACCCTCCGTATGATGAACACTCCTTATTAAAAAAGAGGGCAGGTAAAACCACAAAGAAGACAGGAGTAAAAATGAGAGACGATGTAAAAAAGCATGGCATTTTCAGCCTGAATGAACTGCTGACAACGGACTTGGCCTCGGCAAAAGAATTTTACGGAGAGCTTCTTGGCTGGACATTCACTGAAACCCGGAATATATACGGCAACCCTTACGTAGTGATACATAAAGAGGGCACTGTGGTTGGCGGTATGATGCTAAAAGATGGAATTGTTCCCGATGATGTCCCCTCACTCTGGGATACATATGTCAGCGTTGATGATGTTGATGCGTCGGCCAAAACAGTTGAAACATTGGGCGGGGAAGTCGTTCTTCCCCCCACTGACATTCCAAACGTGGGGCGGTTTTGCGTCATAAAAGATCCGCAGGGTGCAAGCCTGAACCTCATAACGTATACAAATAATAAATAAAATACCGACATGGAAAAGAGTCGAAAAAGAGGTGTTTTGTACCTGATTGGGGGAGGCACGGTACTATGCTTTTCAATTTTCAGAATACTTTCCCAAGATCTGAGCATGCCGTTTATAGGCCTGTTAACCCTAAGTCTTGTAATGATCGTAATTGGAATTCTTCATATTTTGAATATGGTCAATAAAGAAAAAAAAGCTTTGATACTGATTTATGCTTTTACAGCACCATTTATTTTGATCCTTGGTTACTTCATTATGTTGGTAATCGTTGGGCCGATTGTGATTGACGCGCTTGGAGTCTTAAATACAAAATTAATCGCATTTTTTTTAAGTGCTTTAATACTGATGGGTTACGGTAAATATATTTTTACTAATAATGTGTCTCAAAAAGTGTCTCAAAAAATATCTGGGAAAAATCGTAAAATCAGAGACATCATTTTAACTTGTGTTTGTTTTGCCCTCGCACCATTTGGATTTAAAGGGCTATTGATGTATAGGGGTGGAACCCTGACACCTGGGTTCGGCGGCAGTTTGTGCCTGCTTTTTGGCGTATATTTTCTATACCAAGCCACAAAAAATAAATAGAACATTATGAATAAATTAATATGATAGCCAATTGCCGAACCAGTCTCCGATTTTTTCAAGGTGCTGCTTATATTATAAACGTTTGAGGCTGGCGTCATCGTTGGCATTCTCTATGTTAAAAATGAAACGCAAAGAGTTTTTGATCCAATTTCTTGGGGCTCTTGGAGCCAATGATATCGAATGGTCCAGAGAAGAAGCCAACTATATCTCAGGACGAGTCATATACGACAAAAATGACCCGGAAGAAATTCAGGATTTTTGCTGGAATATCAGTGAAAATGATGTCCCCAATTCTTCTGTTTTAGATCTTGTTAAATTAATAAATGAGAAGGGGCTATTGCGTATCGACCAAATATCAGTAACCCGGGACAGATTATATGAGATGTATAATGGCCGTCGCGCTGCCAAGGTCTCTGAAAAAGAGTTTTCTGACATATTGGAAGAGCTTCAGAACGTAGAAGTCCCAATGATTAAAGGGGATGTAGAAGTCGATTTCTACTTCATCCATGAATAATTCAGTTAACCAGCCATTCCTGCCGGCGCCAAAAAGAAGCACGGTGGGTTCGCGGCGTCATACTTCATAAGGAAATATGGATATTACTTCTCAACAAATGATAATCGGATGTATCGTAATACCATTGATTTTGGTACCCGTCATTATTCTCTATTTTAAGATTGCTGCCTATTTAACAGGTAGATTAAGATATTTTGACGGTATTGCAGAGCAGTTGGCAAAACGGAATGTTGCTTTTAGAGCCTTGGCTCAGGATGTCATCCCTACATTGCTCATTTGTCTTTTTTTGCCGGGTTTTGGCAGGTTCAGCGAATGGGTGTGGCCAATAGAAATAGAGAACACCCGGTTTTGGTTTGGAATCATCATCGCGAGATACATGATTCCTGTGGTGAGCGTCTTTTTTTTAGTCTCTGTAATTATTTATTGGAAAATAAAACGGGATATAAAATCCGGACGTGTGAACCGTCGCTGAAGAACAACCCGTTTTTTAATGCGGCATAAGGGTATGGAATATGAATTCAGGGGGCAGGGTGGAAAAACTATGGTATGGAATTTAACAAGTACGGAACAATTTTTAGATTCAGAAGAAACACCACCTGGTTGGGTCTGTCGCTTTATATCCATTCATGATCATTGGCTGTCTGAAAAAGAGGCTGATGAGCATTGGATGTCATATCCTGCAATAAATGGCTCAGATACATTGGCATTGGCAGAATATGATGAAAAAGAAAATCTTTTCATTAATTTTTTCCAATCTATTGATAAGCATTATGGGCTTCATTTATGGAATGGCCCACACGCAAATGATGTATCAAAATTTGAAGATGAAAGTCACCTGATTGAAATTTGCAAAAAAAATTGTAAAGAGTCACATTTTCATCTGTTTAGATGTGATTCCCTTGAGTTGGTAATCATTGGGAATTTTGATCTGACGTTTGCGGTATTTCGGCCCAAAAAAGGCACATGGAAAGTCTTAAAAGAAATGACCCGGAATAACGGCTTATACCTAATTTGAGGGTAAATCATCTCTTCGTAATCCGACGACGGGGCTGTGGGAAATAAGAATTTATCCGAAGCAGAACACCATGCTGCTCAGCCTGCCTGCGCATTAAGACTTGACGATTGCCTTGGCCGTGTTATTTATTGATATCATGGCGAATGGCCCGGGTGGCACCGCCTGTTATCAGTTATCTACAACACGAACGGATTTTCATGGGATTAAAAAAAATAAGCAAGCCTGAACCATTGTCGAAAACAGCGCTCAGGATGCTCCGGCAATCCATTCTGGCCAATGAGCTGGAAACAGGCGTTATATATAATGAAAAAGGCCTTGCCGCAGACCTGGGGATTTCACGGACCCCGGTCCGGGAAGCTTTGCTTGAACTTTCCGCAAAAAAATTGATTCGGTTTCTTCCCCAGAAAGGGGTGGTGATCAATACGTTTTCAGACGAAGACATTGAGGATGTGTTTGAGATCCGGACGGCACTTGAAATTTTTTCCATTAAAAAAATTTGTGGGTGCCTGGAAAAAGAGGACCTGTCCCGGCTGAAAGGCTTTTTAACGGCCCAGAAAAAAGCAGCGGCCGCAGATGACAGGGCCGGGTTCATGGCAGAGGACAACAACTACCATATCGGGTTTACCAGTCTGACCGGCAACAACTATTTGATTGAGATGATGCAGAACATCAGGGATATCATGCATTTAATGGGGGCCAGGGCTATTGATCTTGAGGGGCGCATGCAGGAAGTGGTGAAAGAGCATGAGGCCATTATGGCGGCCATATCCCGGGAGGATGTTTCCGCGGCCATTGGTGAAATGGTGTCCCACCTGGAAAAGAGCAAGGCGGCTGTTAAAAAAGTATACGGGCAGGTGAAGGAGACCTGACCCCTTTATTTCCGGCAGTGTTTACAGAGGCGTTCGTTCCCCGACAGGGGCGGACGCCTTTTTTATTGCCTGTATTTTGTATCGGGGATGAAAAAATTAAGATTCAGGCTTGACGGCATGCCGTATGTAATATATTAGATACGCAATTAAGTATTTAGAATTTATGAAATGAGCGGAGAGGGACTGTCCATGGGATTATCCAGGATCAACAAACCGGAACCATTGGCAAAAAAGGCGCTGAAAGCGCTGCGCTCCTCTATCCTGGCCAACGATCTCACCACGGGCGTGGTCTACAATGAAAAAGGGCTGGCCGCAGATCTGGGCATTTCAAGAACCCCGGTCCGGGAGGCCCTGCTTGAACTCTCATCCAAGCGCCTGGTCCGGTTCCTTCCCCAGAAAGGGGTGATCATCAATACATTTTCCCCAAAAGACGTAGGGGATGTGTTTGATGTGAGAACCGCCCTGGAAGTTTATGCCATCGGGAAAATCTGCGGCAATGGAGGGCCTGGGGATATATCCGGGCTTGATGCCTGTCTTGGGGCGCAAAAAGCCGCTGCCCGTCAAAACGACACTGCCGGGTTCATGGATGCGGACCGGGAATTTCATATCAAACTCATGGCCCTGGCTGGCAACAATTATTTGATGGAAATGATGCACGACATCAGGGATATCATGCATTTGATGGGAGTCAGGGCGCTTGAAGCCAGGGAGCGGATGGCCCGGGTCATTGCCGAGCACGAGGCAATCCTGGAGGCTGTGGGCGCCGGGGATGCGTCGGCAGCCTCAGCCGCCATGGCTGACCATCTGGCCAGGAGCATGGATGCTGTTAACCAAATCGAACAGGAGGAAGAGGCACATGGCAAAACCGGAAATTGAATTCACCGATTATGATACGGAATACCAGTGGCAGGATGTGGAAGGCGACATCCTGGGAATCAAGGAAAAAATTCTGAGCCATGATCCGGATACCGGGAATTATACCCGGATGCTCAAGTTCCCGCCCGGTATTGAAACCAGTGAAACCCTGGTCCATGACTTCTGGGAGGAGGTGTTGCTGGTGGAGGGCAGCCTTTACGATATCGCCAAAAAAGAAACCTATCTGCCCGGATACTATGCCTGCCGCCCGCCCGGCATGACCCACGGGCCTTACCGGATTCCCAACGGGTGCGTGACCTTTGAAATCAGGTATTTTAAAAAATAAAGGATATATCGTGGATATACAATTGCTGGTTCAAAAGGATGATCAAGTAACGCCCATTCCTTTCCGGGTTGAAAAAATGGTCAATGCCGGATTCACCGGCCGGAACCAGGAGGATGTCCGGCATCACCTGGATGAATTATCTGCCAAAGGCATTGAGGTGCCCGGGGAAACCCCGGTGCTGTACCCGGTGATTCCTGCCACTTTAGTTCCCGATGCGGAAATCAGGGTCTATGGGGAAGAAACCTCGGGAGAGATCGAGTATATTCTGTTTATTAAAAACCGGGACGAGATCTATGTGGGCATCGGCAGCGACCATACGGACCGGAAACTGGAAGAGATTGATATCCCGAGGGCCAAGCAGATCTGCCCCAATGTTTTTTCGCCGGTGGTCTGGCCCCTGGCGGATATTATAGGCCATTGGGACGATCTGTCCATGGGATGTGAAGTGGAAAAAGACGGCCAACGGCTGGTCTACCAGAACGGGGGCCTGGATCAACTGATGCCCCCGGGAGCGCTGATGGACCTGATCGGCGGCAGGGTCGAGGGCGGCCTGGAAAACACCGTGATTTATTCGGGCACCCTGAAAATGGAAACCGAAGATTTTGTGTTTGCCGACCGGTTTGAAGGACGGCTGGAAGACCCGGTCCTGGGACGGACCATTGGGTTTGCATATGGTATCCGCCCCCTTGGGGGGCTGGAAAAACAGGAATAATGCCAAAAGCCAAAGGACAGGCCATGAAAGTGATATCCATTCAAATGGCAGTGGCGGAAGGGGATAAAACCGCCACCATCAAAAGGGCGGCCCGGGAAATTGCCGCCTGTAAAGACGCCGATCTGATCCTGTTGCCCGAGATATGGAACATCGGGTTCATGAGTTTTGACCAATACCAAAGCGGGGCCGAAGACATGGATGGTCCAACCGTATCCATGCTCCGGCAGGCGGTCCGGGACAGCGGCGCATACCTGCACACGGGCAGTTTTGTAGAAAGAGAAGGCGACCGGCTTTTCAACACCAGCCTGCTGCTTGCCCCCGACGGGGAAGTGACGGCCAAGTACCGGAAGATTCACTTGTTCGGGTACAATTCCCTGGAAACCAAGCTTTTGTCCCCGGGGGATGCGGTGGTTGTGGCGGACACCCCGTTCGGCAGGGTGGGCATGGCCACCTGTTTTGACCTGCGGTTTCCCGAACTGTTCCGGGCCATGGTGGACAAGGGCGCAGAAATTTTCCTGGTCTGTTCGGCCTGGCCTTATCCCCGGGTGGAACCCTGGATCATGCTCAACCGGGTCCGGGCCCTGGAAAACCAGGCCTTTCTCATCTCTTCCAATGCCTGCGGCATGAACCAGGGCAGCCAGTTTGTGGGCCACAGCATGGTGATTGATCCCTGGGGGACCATTCTGGCCGGGGCCGGAGATGATGCAGTCCGTGTGGAAGCCCGGATCGACCCGGCCCGGGTGAAAGAGGCCCGGCAGGCCTTTCCCGGGCTTGCCGGCAGGAGGGACTTTTTGAATATCGGATAAACCACTGCCTGGATTCCAGGCGTAACCCTTGGGCACAACGGATAAGGACAATTACTATGGCTGACACCCGAATCGAGTTTTGCGGCGTAACATTTAAAAATCCTTTGGCAGCGGCGTCTGCGGAACCCACCCTCAATGCCGCCAATATGAAACAATGTATTGATGCCGGGGCCGGGGCGGTCATTGCCAAAACCATGACCGATTCCCCGGCCATGCGGGAACTGACCCAGAGGGCCAAATGGCGGTTTTTGAACGAAAAACTGGAAGTCTGCCACGGCCGTGTGCCCCGGGGATTTTCCCTGTACAGTCGCAGCGGGCTGGCCCTGGAGCCGCCCGAAGATTTTATGAAGGAAATCACGGAAACCGTGAAATACGCGGCACAGAAGGATGCCGTGGTGATCGGCAGCATTGCAGCCACGGAAACCAATGGATGGGTTGAACTGGGCAAGCAGATGGAAGACGGGGGCGTTCCCCTGCTGGAGCTGAACTTCGGCTGCCCCCATCCCAAGCTCATGCCCGGGGTCAGGACCGGAATGAACGTGGGCCAGGATTTTGAGTATGCCGCGGAGATTACCCGGAACGTAGCCGATGCCCTGGATATCCCCGTCATTGTCAAGGTCACCCCCCAGGTCACGGATCTGGTGCTGTTTTCGGATATGCTCCACAAGGCCGGGGCCCGGGCCGTGACCCTGACCAACCGGTTTATCGGGTTTGTCCCGGATATTGAGACAGGCAAGCCCCAGATATACGGCAAGGCCGGTGTGGGAGGCCCCTGGACAAAGCCGCTCACTTTAAGATGGATCAACGAGGTGCGCACGGCCCTGGGCGACAAGCTTCACATCACCGGCACCAACGGCGCCTATGACTGGCGGGACATTGTTATGTTCATCATGAGCGGTGCCCATATCGTGCAGATGTGTTCGGCCGTGATGTGCTACGGGTATTCATGGCTTGAAAAACAGGTCAGGGGGCTGGAAGCCTTTATGGATGAAAAAGGCTATGCCACGGTTGACCAGATGCTGGGGGTCGCTACGGATGCCTGCCTTGAATATGCTGAGATGCCCCATGAAAAGGCCCGGGTGGACCAGGAAACCTGCATCAACTGCGGCAGTTGCCTTAAGGTCTGCTTTTCCGATGCCATGCGTCCCGGGGAAAACGCCACAGCTGTGGAGGAGAAAAACTGTGTGGGATGCGGGGGCTGTTACTCGGTCTGCCCGGTGAAAGGAACCATTGAAATGATACAGGAGGGATAACCCGGTAAATACTGCACAAGGCTGCCTGCCGGGAACACACTGCCCTGGGAAATTGCCTGTCTTCTTAAATTTCCCGCCGGCTGACTTTGTCTGATCTGCAACCTTAAGACGTAAAAAGGAGTAAAGGGATGGAAGAAAGCATGGTCTTGAACACAGACACGGAACCCGGCAAGGGGTTTCAATGGGGCAAGATGGAGTGGCCGGTTTTTCTGGTGAGCGGCGGGGTCCTGCTTTTATTTGTGATTGCATCCCTGGTGAATGCCGGGGCCGTATCCGACATGGTCAACAAGTACTTCGGCCTGGCCTGCACATACTTCGGGGCATACTGGCAGTGGCTTCTCTTTTTAAATTTTATCATCGCCCTGTGCCTGGCCATGTCCCGGTACGGCAGTGTCCGGCTGGGGAAAATAGACACCCCGGAGCTGAGCACGTTCCGCTGGATCGCCATTATCATGTGCACCCTTTTGGCCGGGGGCGGAGTGTTCTGGTCTGCGGCCGAGCCCATGTATTATTTTACCAGTGTGCCCCCGGTGTTCCAGGGGATTGAGGCCGGCACCCGGGATGCAGTGATCCCGGCCATGGAGCAGAGTTTTCTCCACTGGGGATTCCTGGCCTGGTCTATCCTGGGCACCTTGGGCGCGGTGGTGCTTATGTATGTCCACTACCACAAAGGCTATGCCCTCCAGGCCAGGGGTCTGCTCTACCCGGTGTTCGGCAAGAAGATCATGACCAACACCCTGGGGCAGCTGGCCGAAGGCTGTTCCATCCTGGCCGTGGCTGCCGGGACCATCGGTCCCATAGGATTCCTGGGGCTTCAGGTTTCCTATGCCCTGAACCGGATTTTCGGGATTCCCGATGTCTACGGCACCCAGCTGGCCATTATCCTCTGTCTGGTATGCGTGTATACGATTTCCGCAGTTACCGGGCTTCACAAGGGTGTCCAGATCCTGAGCCGGGTGAATGTCTGGCTGACCGTGGCCCTGGTGGGCATTATCCTGGTCATCGGCCCGGGTGGGTTCATCATTGATACCTTTACCCATTCTCTGGGCGCTTACATCAAGGATTTCACCACCCTGAGCCTGTACCGCGGGGACCTTGGATGGCTCTCCTGGTGGACCGTGTTTTTCTGGGGGTGGTTCCTGGGATACGGCCCGCTCATGGCCGTGTTCATCGCCCGGACCTCCCGGGGCCGGACCATCCGGGAAATCGTACTGGCCGTGGGGATTATCGCGCCCATTGCCACCCATTTCTGGTTCAGCATCCTGGGCGGCACCGGTATTTTTTACGAACTGGCCAACCCCGGGGTGATCTCCGGTCCCCTGAAAGAAGCCGGGTTGCCCGCAGCCCTCATGGCCGTGATCGGCCAGTTGCCCATGGCCTCCCTGCTCATCCCCGTATTCCTGGTCCTGATCTTTCTTTTCCTGGCCACCACCGGGGATTCCATGTCCCTGTCCATTGCCATCTGCGTCACAGGCGAGGATGATCCGCCAAAAAGCATGCGGGTGTTCTGGGCCCTGACCATGGGCGCAGTGGCTGCCATCCTGATCAAAATGGGGGCCGGCGGCATTGGCGCGCTTCAGTCATTTATCGTGGTCACAGCCGTGCCCGTGGGGTTTATCATGCTGCCCACCCTTTGGGGCGGGGTGTCCATGGCGAAAAAACTGTACAAGGAGCAATTCTGATCCAAACCGTTAACACGGCTGCCGGACGGGCCGGGATGTGCCGGGCCGTCCGTCAGCGGGAACATTTGCCGGGAGTGTGCATACCATGAAACCCAGACTGGAATTTTTGTCCCCCACCGAGATCGACACCATCCATGCCTGTTCCCTGAAAATCTTAAAAGAAGTGGGCATGCGGTTTCCCGCCCCGGAAGCTTTGGCTGCATTTGAAACGGCCGGGGCTGACATCCGGGAAAATGAGATCGTCCGCCTGGACGAATCCCTGGTGGAAAATGCCCTGAAAACCACAAGAAAGCGCGGAGACTTCATCTTGTATGCCCGGGACCCGGCCCATGATATCCGGTTTGACCGCCATGATCCGGGAATGGCCTGCATGACCATGGCCACCAGTGTGATTGACCCCAAAACCGGGGAAAAGCGGGCCGCCACCCAAAAGGACCTTGCAGACCTGGTCCGGGTGGCCCAGGACCTTGAACACGTCCGGGTGGCCGGGGGCATGGTCACGCCCCAAGACGTTCCCCTGGATTTCTGCGAATGGCACACCTGGGCCACCTGCCTCAAGCAGACCACCAAGCATATTACGGACGGGGTCACGGGATACCAGTGCGTCCGGGATGTCATGGCCATGGCTGCAGCTGTTGGCGGGGGGATGGGGGCCTTTCTGGAGCGCCCCTTTATTTCGGGCTGGGTCCTGACCCTGCCGCCCCTGGGCATGGACACAGGCTCCCTGGAAGCCATGATGGAGATGAACCGGCATCACATTCCCATCATGCTCAGTTCCGGGCCCATCCTGGGCAGTACCGCACCTGTCACTATCCCGGCCATGGTGGCCCAGGCCCATGCCGAGATTTTGGCCTGCATCACCCTGTCCCAGCTCATCCGGCCGGGCGCACCCGTGGTCTACACCAGTTTTGCCAGGGGCATGAACATGAAAACCACCAATATCTCCATGGCCGGGCCGGAGTTTGCCGTGCTCAAGGTGGCCATGGCCCAGATGGGGTTGTGGCTGGATTTGCCCGTGCGCATGCCTGCCATGCTCAGGGACGCCAAGATCCTGGACGCCCAGGCCGGGTTTGAAACCGGGATGGTGGGCACACTGGCCGCTTTCAATGCTGACATCATGGATGCCATGCAGCTTGACACAGACATGGTGGTGGATTATCCGGACCTGCTCTTTTGCAACGACTGCATGGCCGCCATCCGGCACGCGCTCCGGCCGGTCACGGTGGATGACACCACCATGGCCTTTGACCTGATCCGGGAGATCGGGCCGGGGGGGAATTTCCTCACCTCCCGCCACACCTTTGACAATTTTAAAACCGAATTGCTCCACCCGGAAATCCTGGACCATGACAACTGGGAATCCTGGGCGGAAAAAGGGGCGAGGACCATCCGGGACAAGGCCCTGATCCGGGTCCGGGGTATGCTGGCGGAGAACAGGGACAACCTGGTCACCCCGGCCCAGGAACAGGCCATTGACGCCATTGTGGCCCAGGCATGTAAAGGAGGAAAATAATGCGCATCCCACCGTTTGAATTCAAAGCCCCTGAGCACCTGAACCAGGCCCTGGCATTGCTGGGCCGGGCAGGGCAGGGGGCAACACTCCTTGCCGGCGGCACCGATCTTGTGCTGGGCCTGAAGAAAAAGACCCTGGCCCCGGATCTCATCATCAGCCTCCAGAATCTTAAGGGCCTGGATGATGTCCGGGAAGAAAACGGGATGATTTGCATCGGGGCCATGGCCACCCACGAGACACTTGCCAAGCATCCCCTGCTCCGGGAACGGGCCGATATCCTCTGCCAGGCCGTGGGTCTGATCGGGTCATGGCAGATCCGGAATGCCGGGACGATCGGCGGGAACATCTGCAATGCCTCCCCGGCAGGCGACGCATTGCCGCCCCTGCTGGCCCTGGATGCACGGTTTGTCGTGGCCGGGCCGGACGGAGAGGCCACTCTGCCGGCCACATCGTTTTTCAAAGGGCCGGGAGAGACCTGCCTTGGCCGGGGCCGGATCCTCACCCAGGTACAGATCCCTTTGCCGCCGGAACACTCTGCAGGCTGTTACATGAAAATGCGCCGCCGCAAGGCCGTAGATATCTCCATTGCCGGTGTGGCCTTCCAGGCCGCTGTTGATGAGACAGGGCAGAAGATCGCCTGCGCAGGGATTGCCCTGGGCGGGGTGGCGCCCACACCCGTAAGGGTGGGGGATGCCGAAGACCTGGTCAGGGGATGCACCATTGACCAGGCCCTTGGCAGGCTCGGCGACATTGCCCAATGCTGTGCGGACGCGGCCCGGCCCATTGACGATATCAGGGCGTCCGCCCATTATAAACGGACCATCGTGAATGTATTTGCCCAGCGGTGCGCCCGCCACGTACTCACCCGATTGAAATCCAAAAGAGGCTGACCATGACTCCTGTACCTGTTCATCTCATTGTGAATGGCGAAGCAGTTCATTTAACCGTACCCCCCAACCGGGTCCTGCTGGACCTGCTCCGGGAGGATCTGTTGCTTACCGGTACCAAAGAAGGCTGCGGCCTTGGCAAGTGCGGGGCATGCACCGTGCTCCTGGACGGGAAACCCGTGCATGCCTGCCTGATCCTGGCGCTCCAGGCGGACGGATGCCGGGTGGATACCATTGAGGGTATGGCGGACAAGCGGGAGGGCCGCCTGCATCCCCTGCAGGAGGCATTTGTGGAAAAGGGCGCGATTCAGTGCGGGTTCTGCACCCCGGGCATGATCAATACGGCCAAAGCCCTTTTGGACGAGAATCCTGATCCGGATACGGAAGATATCAAACAGGCCATTGCCGGCAACCTGTGCCGGTGCACGGGATACCATAAAATAGTGGATGCCGTCTCTTCCTGCGCCTGCCGTTCCCATAACAAGAGCAATACCCGAAAGGCGGACAATCATGAGTGAATTCGATGTGGTGGGAAAATCCGTGCCCCAACTGGCAGCCAGGGAAAAAGCCACCGGGGATACCCGGTTTGTCACAGATCTGGTGTTGCCCCGCATGCTCCACGGCCGGGTGTTGAGAAGCCCCCATGCCCATGCCCGGATCATCTCAATTGATACGCGAAAAGCCGCAGCTCTCCCCGGGGTCAGGGCCGTGGTCACCCACGCGGACACCCCGAAAATCAAGTTCGGGCCCAGATCCGAGGACTGGACCATTTTTGCCGAAGACAAGGCCCGGTTCCACGGGGATGAAATCGCTGCTGTGGCTGCCGTGGACCCGGACACGGCCGAACAGGCCCTGGACCTGATCCAAGTGGAATACGAAGTGCTTGACCATGTGGTCTCTCCATTAGAGGCCCTGGAACCGGGTGCGCCCCTGGTTCATGAGGAGAGCCCGGGCAATATCGCGGCCGAGTTCAACATTGAAGCCGGGGATATCCAAAAGGGATTTGACCGGTCCCATGTGATTTACGCGGACAGGTTTTACACCAACCAGGTATACCAGGCCTATATGGAGCCCATGGCTGTCCTGGCCGAAACCGATTTGTCCGGCCGGGTCACCCTTCATACCGGCACCCAGATCCCCAATATGATGCGCATGACCTATGCTAAGGCCCTGGGCATGGCCCCGGAAAATCTAAGGATCGTGGTGCCGGAATATGGCGGGGCCTTTGGCGGGAAAATGGAAAACAATATCCATCTGGTGGCGGCAGTGCTGTCCCAAAAGGCAGGCCTGCCGGTCCGGCTGGTCAACACCCGGCAGGAGGATTTCCTTGCCGGCAATCCCAGGGTGCCCATGTATTTTGATATCAAGCTGGGCGCCACCAAAGAGGGGGTTCTCACGGCCAAGGATGTCCGGGTGGTGGGCGGGGCAGGGGCCCGCCTGGTCTATTCCCAGGTGATCGTGTCCACGGCCTGTTACCGGGTGGATTCCCTGTACCGGTTCAAAAACGTCCGGGCCAGGGGAATCACCGCCTATACCCATACCGTGCCCACGGCCTGTTACCGGGGATTTGGCAACTCCCAGTCCACCTTTGTCCTGGAGTCGGCCATGGATGAACTGGCCGCTGCCCTGAGGATCGACCCTGCGGAACTGCGGATGAAAAACGGGGTGGGGCCCGGGGAAACCAGTGTCCACGGGTGGAAAATCGGCAGTTCCGGGTTGCGGGAATGTGTGGAAAAGGCCACCCGGGCCGCAGACTGGACACGGAAAAAAGCGGAAAAAAAGCCTTTCCGGGGCATTGGGCTTGCCTGTTGCAACCATGTGTCCGGGAACCGTCCCTTTGCCCGGGAATTCGACGGCGGATCCGCCATGGTCCGGGTGGGCAGGGACGGCCGGGTCATGGTCTTTCACGGGGAGTCGGACATGGGCCAGGGGCAGAACACCACATATGCCCAGATTGCCGCGGAAACCCTGGGCGTTCCCATGGCACAGGTCCATGTGGCCCAGGTGGATACGGATATCTCCCCATTCGGCCTGGGATCATTTGCCACCCGGGGCACCCTCATGGGCGGCAACGGAGTCATGGCCGCGGCCAGAAAGGCTCTGGAACAGCTTAAAGAAATTGCAGGGGACCACCTGGAAGCCGACCCGGGAAAGATCATCTGCAAAAAAGGCGAATTTTACGATCCTGACAATCCGGCCCAACGCATGGCGTTCAAAGAGGTCGCTTCCCTGGCCACCATCAGCCGCCATGGGGCGCCTGTGGTGGGTACAGGATTTTACAAGCCGCCCACCCAATTGCCCGACCCGGATACCAAAAAGGGAAATATCTCCCCGGCTTATCCGTTCGGCTGCCAGATCGCGGAAGTGGAAGTGGACCCGGACACCGGCCAGGTCACGGTCACCCGCATGGCTGCCGCCCACGACGTGGGCCGGGCCATCAATCCCATGGCCACCGAAGGCCAGATCCAGGGCGGGATCGCCCAGGGCCTGGGATGGACCCTCATGGAAGACATGGCCTATGAAAACGGCCGGCTGGTGAATGCGGATTTTGTGGATTATATCGTGCCCAGTGCTTTTGACATGCCCGGGGTGGAATCCATTCTTGTGGAACCGGTGGAGCCGAACGGACCCTACGGGGCCAAAGGCATCGGGGAGCCGGCCCTGAACCCGACCATGGCGGCCATAACCAATGCGATCTATGATGCCACAGGGGTGCGGATCACCTCCCTGCCGGTAAACCCGGAACAATTATTGGCAAAGATCCGGGAAAAACAGGGATCCCGTTGCTGATAAGCACTTCCTGCTGACAGGTCTCACCAACTGACAAGCGCCTCTTCGCTGACAGGTCATCACCCGCAGACAGGCTGCCTGCCGTTTACCAGGGCACCTGGATGTAAAACTTATCCCGGTAACTCCTGGGAGAAATCTGGGTATGCTGCTTGAACAGGCGGCAGAATGAACTGACATCCTTGTAGCCCACAGCCCAGGTGATTTTGTCGATACTCTTCCGGGTGGTTTCCAGCATTTCCTTGGCCGCTTCCACCCTGACCCGCTGGAGGTATTTCAGCGGCAGTTCGCCCGTGGCTTTTTTAAAGCGGCGTTTGAAGTGCCGGGGGCTGATGCCCACATCCCGCGCCAGGTCGTCAATGGTGTCAATGGCCGCGTATTTTTTTTCAATCATGGCCTGGGCCGTAAGGACCTGGTCGTCGCCGTGGTGGCGCAGGGGCATGGCCGTGGCATAAGGGGCCTGGCTGATCCGGTTGGGATCCACGAGCAGGGCCTTGGCGCAGACCGATGCCAGGTGCTGGGAGCCGAACCGCCGGATCAGGTGAAGGGCCAGGTTGTACACGGCCGTGGCTGCCCCGGCGCAGATGATGTTGTCGTCTTCGGTAAGCATGTAGGAGGACTCCAGCCTGACCTTGGGATAGCGTTTCCTGAACATCCGGGCATACTGCCAGTTGGTGGTGGCCCGTTTCCCGTCCAGAAGCCCCATTTCCGCAAGAACAAAGGTGCCGGTGCAGACCGTGGCCAGGGTGGTGCCGTTTTCCCTTAAGGCGCGCAATCGGCGGCTCAGCCCGGGAAGGTCGTCCGGGACCGGCGTGATACTGGGCAGAATGGGAGAGACCACCACACAGTCGGTTTCTTTAACGTCTGCAGCGGCGCTGTGGGCGCTGATGCGGATGTTGCCGTAAGCGGTCACGGGCCTGCCGTCCGTGGTCACGATTTGTGTGTCAAACAAGTCGCCCTTGCTGTCCGGTACCAGGGCCTTTTGCCAGAGACCGGCAATGGAAAAGGCATCCATAAGGGTCGTAATACTGGATGCCAGACTTCCGTCCCCGACCCATAAGGTAATTTTCGCCATATTTTATCCCCATTAAAAAGTCTTTTTTTGCACAATATTTGTCATTAATGACACTTTTCTTTTGCCTGCGCAACCCGTATTGTCAGATCATCATTAAATATTCAGGCGGCGGCAGGGCCGCCTGGGGAAATTGCCAAGGCCTTGGAATAAAGGACAAACGGCGGCATATCAAATGGAACCCAAAAGATCTGGAGGGAGTATGGGAACGTGGAAAACCACCGGGTGCGTACTGTGCGCCCAGAACTGCGGACTGCGTGTGCTTGTGGAAGAGGACAGGATTACCCGGGTGAAACCGGACAGGGAAAACCCCAGGTCAAAAGGCTATGCCTGCCGCAAGGGGCTGAAACTTCCCTTTCACCAATACCCGGCAGACCGGATCACCCATCCGCTCAAGCGGGTGAACGGTGAATTCAAACGGATTTCCTGGGACCAGGCCCTGGATGAAATCGCCGGGAAGATGAAAACCATTGTGGATGAGCACGGCCCCAGGTCCCTGGCCTATATGGGCGGCAGTTCCCAGGGCGGCCACATGGAGGCGGGGTTCGGCCTGAGCCTGCTTCGGGGCATGGGGTCCCAGTATTATTATTCGTCCGCAGGCCAGGAGTTTTCCGGCCATTGGTGGGTGACCGGCCGGGTCATGGGCAAGCAGTACAACATCAGCGGGCCGGATGAGCACAATACGGAAATGCTGGTGGCCTGGGGATGGAACGGCATGGAAAGCCACCAGATGCCCCGGGCGCCCCTGGTGCTCAGGGAAATCTCAAAAGATCCGGAACGCACCCTGGTCTCCATTGATCCCCGCCGCAGCGAAACCGCTGCCATCGCCGACATGCACCTGGCCCTGCGGCCGGGCACTGATGCCCTGCTCATCAAGGCCATGATCGCCTTGATTCTGGAAAAGGGATGTGAGAACGAAGCCTACCTGGACGCCCATGTAGATGGCTGGGACCGGGTCCGCCCCTGGTTTGAGGCATTTGACTATCGAAAGGCCATCGAGGTCTGCGGCCTGGCATATGAAGAGGTGTTTGAACTCTGCCGCCTCATGGCCACCAAGCAATGGAGTTTTCACCAGGACCTGGGAATTTACATGGGGCGCCACTCCACCCTCAATTCCTACCTGCTCCACATCCTGGGGGCGGTGTGCGGGGTATTCCAGACCCCCGGGGGCAATATGATCCCGGGCATGGTCATGCCCATGGGCTTTCATGCGGATGAACGGAACCCCAAGGTCTGGAAGACCGTGGCCACGGATATGCCCCCGGCAGCTGCCGGATCGTTTCCCCCGGCGGTCATGCCCGAAGAGATTCTTTCCGGCCGTCCCGACCGGCTCAGGGCCGTGTATGTGTCCGCCTGCAACCCCTTGCGGGCCTACCCGGACACCACTGCCTATGAAAAGGCGTTCAGCCACCTGGATCTTTTGGTGGTCAACGACATTGTCATGAGCGAAACCGCGCGGCTGGCCCATTATGTATTGCCCTGCCGGTCGTTTTACGAGTCCTGGGACACCACCTTTTTTCCCTGGACATACCCGGAGGTGTATATGCAGTTGCGCCGGCCCGTGGTGCCGGTTCCCGGGGAATGCCTGGAAGCGGCCCAGATCCATACCGGCCTGGCCGACCGCCTCGGGCTGATTCCTGAAATTCCGGATGCCCTGTATGAGGCGGCAAAAGGCGACCGCATGGCATTTGGCGGGGAATTGATGACCTGGGCGTCCAAGGAGCCCCGGGCATTTAAGGCAATTCCCTTTGTCCTGGCCAAGACCCTTGGCAAAGAATGGGATTCCGCAGCCAAAGCCGCCTTGTGGGGGCTGCTTATGACTGCACCGGAACAATTCCGGCAGCATGGGGCAAGAGCCGGGTTTGAACCGGACATGCTCCAGGGGGACAAGATTTTCCAGGCCCTGGTGGACACGCCCCAGGGCCTCTGGGTGGGCCGTGCGGACACGGAAAATCCCATGGCCGATATCAAGACCGAATCCGGCCGCATGGAGATTTTCATCCCTGAACTGGCCGACCAGGCCCGGGACCTGAACCCGGCGGACGAAGCCCGGGACCTTGACCTGCCCGGGGAATTCCCCTTGGTCCTCAATGCGGGCCGCCACACCCGGTACAACATGAATTCCCTGATGCGGAACCCGGAGTGGAATGGCGGCCGGCGGGACTGTACCATTGCCGTGAACGGCAACGATGCAAAAACATTGGGGCTCAAGGACGGGGAACCAGCGAAAATCACCACTGCAGCCGGCAGCGAAACCGGCGAGATCGAGATCCGCCCGGATGTGCGGTCCGGGATGGTCCTGGTCCCCCACGGGTTCGGCCTCAATTACCAGGGCCGGGTCCACGGCATCAACGTGAACCGGCTGACCCTGAACACCCACAGGGATCCTCTGGGAACCCCCCTGCACCGGTTTGTGCCCTGCCGGCTGGAGCCTGTAAATCCGGATTGACGGGGCAACGGGGAGTCGTGTAAAAAGCATGTGTAACCGCGCCGTTCCCGGGTCACCCGGGAACGGCATAAAAAGACGTAAGGAACCCCATGAAAACACCCAATCCCGAGTTTGTCCGGACCCTGAAAACCATCGTCAACACCAGTCCCTACCCACACCATATGCATATGTCCCTTGCTGACATCGGCTATGATACGGCAGTTGTATCCATGGCGCTTGCCGACTGCCATCTCCAGCCCTACGGGATTGTCCATGGCGGTGTGATCGCCACCCTGATCGACACGGCCACATTCTGGTCTGGATTCCTCCGGCTGCCAGAAGATGCGGGCCTGGTGAATGTGGACCTGAAACTCAACTATCTTAAGTCTGTGGCCGGCGGACGCCTCACTGCCCAGGGTCAGTGCATCCGTCCCGGAAAAACCATCTCCTATGCCGAAGCACGGGTGGTGAACGATGACGGCGATCTGATCGCCCACGGCACCTCTTCGCTCATGGCCCTGCCGGGCAAGGCAATGAAAGTGGATATTCCCAAGTTTTTAGACGAATAATACCTGGTCTGCCTGAGATTTTCCCCCCCTTGTCTTCTTTTACTTTTTTATTGATTTTACAGGGCTTTTGGCCTATAAAAAAAGAATCGACTCATTAAGAAAATAAACATAGCAATGATCATAGGGAAACGATTCGCAACATTTAGCCAGAAATGAGAGTACTTGTGTCCCTGATATCTGTTGGTCTCAGAATCCAAGGCGCCGCTTCCCTGGAGTTTCGCCGCTAACGGCGTGAATCGTAAACCCAAAAGGCTGTCGGTGATAATCGTCTGAACGGGGGCTGGCTACAGATTAAATTGCCCCTTTTTACAGCAGCCCCGGCCTGAGGAAATATCCGGCAGCAGAGCAGGGGATGATTTGCGTGTAATCCTTTCACAAAACGGGTTGCCCTGCACAACAACTACACAGGCGATCGTCGCCCCTTTTTTTCGTATCCGTACCGGTATGTCCACGGACGTTGCCTTGACAGGGCTGCCGGAATACCCTGCGAAAACGTCTGCAAAAGCCGTGTGCCGTAAATCGAGTATCAACCAATGGGGATAGCAGATGGCCAATTTTGAATTACCCAAATCAAGAACCGGTATTGAGGGCCTGGATCAGATCCTGGAAGGTGGACTGCCTTCCGGGCGGACCAGCCTTGTATCAGGAGGGCCCGGTTGCGGAAAAACCGTCATGGGGCTCCAGTTTATCTGTTATGGTGCAGACCACGGGGAACCGGGTATTTATATCACCTTTGAAGAGAAAAAGGCGGCGGTCCGCCAGAACGCCCTGACTCTGGGGTGGAACCTGGAACGCCTTGAAAAAAAGGGGCTGATGTTGCTTCTGGAAAATACGTTGCCCTTTGAAAAGGTTTGCAGCGGCGAGGCCGGTTTCGAAGCGCTTCTGGATACGATTAGTGAAGCATCCGGAAAGATCGGGGCCGTGCGGATTGTTGTGGATGCATTGGATGTCCTGCTCAGTCTGTTCAAAGATCCGGAAGAGGAACGGCAGGGAATGCTTCGTCTGCATCAGCTATTTAATGCCTGCGGCATGACTGCTCTGATGACGGCCAAGATTCCCGACGGCCCTGTGCCTGCCGCATACGGATTCATGGATTTCCATGTGGACTGCGCCATACAACTGGATCAGCGGGTGATCGATCAGGTCACCACCCGGCGGCTGCGGGTGAAAAAATTCAGGGGATCGGGGTTTGGGAGAAACGAGTACCCCTATTCCATTGGACCGGGCGGGGTCCGCATTCTTCCCATATCCACCCTGGGGCTCCGGCACAAGCCGCTGGGAGCGTTTGTTTCTTCAGGACTGGAAGAACTGGATGATGTGCTCGGGGGCGGATACCGGAGGGCCTCTTCCGTTCTCATTGCCGGGGCGACCGGTACGGGAAAGACTTCCATGGCCGCGACCTTTGCCCGGGAGGTCTGCGGCAAGGGGGAAACGTTGCTGTATATCTCTTTTGAAGAGTCCAGGCAGGCCATGATGAGCAATATGCTGTCCCCGGGGATTGATTTGCAGCCCGCCTATGAATCCGGCAGTTTCAGGTATATCTCTGGACTGCCCGAGGCCATGGGGGCGGAAGAACACCTGCTCAGGGCTTTTAAGGAAATTGAAACATATCAACCGGACCATATCGTGGTGGATGCGATTTCCGCTTGCAAGCGAATGGGATCTGAAAAAGCGGCATTTGATTATGTGGTCCGCCTGCTCAACCTTGCCAAGGAGCGGGGGATCACCTGTCTCCTCTTGAATCAGACCGTGGAAGCGAGCTCCATTCAGGAGCGCTCGGGAATTGAAATTTCTTCGATTATCGATGCCGCGCTTTCCCTTCATATGACAGAGGAAACCGGTGAGATCAACCGGACCCTGATTTGCCTGAAGTCACGGGGATCAAAGCATTCCAACCAATACAGGGAGTACCTGATTACCGATGCGGGCGTTGAACTGATGGCGGTGTATATCGGAGGGGGCAGGGTGCTGACCGGCACCGCGCGCAAAGTCCTGGAGGAAAAGGAAGCGGCTGAAGCATTAAAGCTTGAACAGCAGATTGAAGAACGTGAAAGAGAGCTGGAATACCTGAAGGCTGCCCGGAATACCCTGAAAAAAGGCCGGGCCGCCAGGGCCGTCAGCAGGGGAGGAGAACGTCATGAATGATAAACCGTACCAGTTGATGTTGTTCGTCGCGGATAACCAGCCCAACTCGGTCAAGGCCAAGCAGCATCTGAATAAAATCTGCCGGAAATATCTGAAAGACAAGTATTGCATGGAGATTATCGACGTACTCAAAGATCCGGAAATCGCCCTGAAAAATGAGGTGTATATTACGCCCATGCTGGTTGTTGCCACACCATTGCCCCCGAGCTATGTGGCCGGTGATATGGCGGACACGGACAAGCTGCTGGCGGCGTTGAAAATAGAGGCGGATGGATGAGACCATGGGTGGTGTTCTGGTTCTTGATGGCTGCGGCCATGCCTGCGGGCGCGGAAACAGATGTGCTGCGTGCCGTGGTGCCGGCCAGTTTCCCCCCCCAGTACAGCCTGAATGACCAGGGCGAGCCCACCGGGTTTGCCATTGAGGTAATGGACCGGGTGGCGGCCATTGCCGGGCTGCGGATTGAATACGAGGCCAGAGGCACCTGGGACGATGTATTTAAGGCCTTGGAGAGCGGCAACACGGATATTGTGCCGAATATGGGCATTACGCCCGAGCGGAAACTGTACTGCCGGTTTACCCGTCCCCTGGAAACCTACCCCATATCCATGTTTGTACGAAAAGGGGCGTTTGGGGCAGTCATGCCTGAAAAGCCGGATCGGGGAAGGGTCGGGGTGGGCCGCCGGAATGCAGGTGCTGCTATTGTCCGTCAATATCCCGGTGCAGAGGCGGTGGTATTTGACGATCCGGAACAGGCATTGTTCCAGGGGCTGTTGTCCGGGCGTATCGATGCCCTGGTGTATCCTGAGCCAGTGATCCTTCAGATTGCGGAAAATGCAGGTGTTGCAGACCGCATACAGGTGGCGGGCCCGCCCCTGAAGGAAATCAAACGCGCCATCGGCGTCTGCCTGGAGCGCCAATACCTGGTCAACACGCTGAACCATGCCATTGATACCTTTGTGGGCTCCCCGGAGTACCGGGAAATTTATTTGCGCTGGCACGGATTGCCCGAACCGTTCTGGACCCCCCGGCGGGTCGCTGTAATCATGGGCGGTGGACTTTTTGTGACGCTCCTAATGATGTTTTTTTGGCGGTATGCCTCCATCCGGTCGCTGAATGTCCGGCTGGGTGAAAGTGCTGCCCGTTACGAGTCCCTGGCCCTGTTGAGTCCAGTGGGGATTTTCCGTACCGATCCGGACGGCCAATGTGTCTGGGTGAACCAGACCTGGAAAACAGTATCGGGCATGACGCTTTACCAGGCATTGGGCAAGGGTTGGGAATCGGCGGTCCACCCCGATGATCGGGGGCGGCTGCGGCAGGAATGGGCGGATGCCGTTCGGGAGGATCGGATGTTCCGGCTTGATTACCGGTTCCACAGGCCGGACGGCCGGACCACTTGGCTTGCGGGCCGGGCAGTTCCCCAGAGGGATTCTGCAGGAACGCTTTTGGGGTTCATCGGGACCATCAGCGACATCACAAAGGCAAAGGATTTTGAGTCGGCCATGCAGGAGGTGCTCAATGCCCTTCCCCTGAATATCGCCGTACTGGATGCCACGGGCAACATCATGGCAACCAACCAGCGATGGAATAATTTTACCCTGGAGAACGGGGGGGATATCGCATGTACAGGTCTTGGAGCCAACTACTTTGAGGTATGTGAACGGGCAGGCGATATCAAGGTGACGGCAGGCCTTAAGGCCGTCATGGAAAGGACTGCTGATATTTTTATCTGGGAATATCCCTGTGATTCCCCTGATGAACGGCGGTGGTTCCTGCTGTGGGTCATCCCCCTGGAAGACGGCAGCGGGGGCATGGTCGTGACCCATATGGACATCACCAAGCGGAAACTGGCCGAAGAAGCTCTTGAGAAACACAGGCAGGCACTGACAGACCAGGTCCGGGACAGGACCAAGGAGCTTCGTGATGCCAACATTGAACTCAAATTAAATGAAGAGCGACTGGAATCCCTGTTGGTCATCAGCCTGATGAAGGATAAAACGGAAAAGGAAATTGTTGATTTTTCTCTGGAAGAGGCGGTCCGCCTCACGGACAGCGAAATCGGGTATCTGCATTTTGTAAATTCGGACCAGGAAACCCTGAGATTGTTTACCTGGTCCCGGGGCACCATGGACAAATGCACCGCTATCAAAGCCTCCCATTATCCCATCAGCGAGGCCGGGGTCTGGGTGGACTGCATTGAGGCGCGCGAGGCCGTGATCCATAACGACTATCCCAACCTGCCCAATAAAAAGGGCATGCCCGAGGGGCATTTCCCGGTTTACCGGCACATGAGCGTACCCGTGTTTGACGGGGACAACGTGGTTGCCGTGGCAGGGGTGGGCAACAAAAAAGCACCTTACGGGAAAAACGACGCCAACCGGCTGGTGGTATTCATGTCCACCATGTGGAGTATCCTCCAGCGCCAGCGCATGGAAAACAACCTGCAACGGGCAAAAGACATCGCAGAGCAGGCCAACCGGGCCAAAAGCGAGTTTTTGTCCCATATGAGCCATGAATTGCGGACGCCCCTGAACGGCATCCACGGGTTTTTCCAGTTGATTGTGAACAAGATTGAAAAAAACAGGACAGATCCCGAGCAAATCAAGATGATGGCCGGCCAGGGCCTGGAATCCTCCCGGCACCTGATCGCCATTGTGAATGATCTGCTTGACCTGTCCAGGATCGAAGCCGGCAGGATTTCCTTTACATTTGTATCGCTGAACCTGTCCGAGGTCCTGGACCAGATGCGGTCGCGGATTTCAAGCCTGGCCGTCCAAAAAGGATTGTCCTTGTCCGTGGACTGCTCAAAGGCCATTCGCAATGTCAGGGCGGACAGGAAGTTTCTGGACCAGATTCTGTTCAACCTGATCGGCAATGCCATAAAGTTTACCAATGAAGGGGTGATACGGGTCAGTTGCCGCCAGATCAACGGCCATCTTGCAGAGATTGCAGTATCCGATACCGGGTGCGGCATTGACAGGCAGGACCTTGTCCGGATATTTGACCGCTTTGAGATGCTTGGCGGCAGTTCCCGCACGGCCGAGGGAACCGGACTGGGACTGACGATTTCGCGGAAACTGGTTGAAATGATGGGCGGAACCATTCATGTGACAAGTGAGCCCGGCAAGGGAAGCACGTTCCGGTTTACCCTGCCGCTGATCAACGGAATCAAGGAGAAGAGAAATGTCGAAAATAATGATAGTTGATGACAACCGCCAGAACCGCATGGTTGCTTCGGGATTTCTTGAGGATGATTATACGCTGCTTGTGGTGGAAAGCGGTGAAGCGTGCCTGGAGAAAATTGCCGGATTCGAACCGGACCTCATCCTCCTGGACTGGATGATGCCCGGGCTGGACGGCCTTGAAGTTCTGGAAAAAATCCGGGAACAGGTGGCCTTCAGGAATATCCGCATCGTCATGTTCACAGCAAAGGCCCAGCCAAAGGACATCACCCGGGCATGGCGGGCCGGGGCCAACGACTATATCCCCAAACCCTTTGAGATGGAAGAACTGATCAGTGTGGTGGAACGCCAGGTGGCCGAGAAGCATCGTCTGGACGATCTGGATGCCAAATGGCGGGAACTGGAAGACGGGATTCGCCAGGCCCAGAAAATGGAAGCATTGGGATCGCTTGCCGGGGGGATCGCCCATGACTTCAACAATATCCTTTTCCCAATCCAGGCCTTTGCCGAACTGCTGTCCGACCACCCTGATCCGGAAGTGGCAGAAGATGCCAATGAAATCAGGAATGCCGCCCACAGGGCCGGCCGGCTTGTGGGGCAGATCCTGTCGTTCAGCCGCCAGAGCCGCCAGCCCATACAGCCCGTGGCCATGAATTTGATCGTCAAAGAGGCCCTGAAACTGATCAAGGCCTCATTTCCGTCGAATATTAAAATCCGGTCCGTGATCACCCCGGAGTGCGGCATTGTGATTGCCGATCCCACTTCCATTCACCAGGTCGTGATGAACCTGTGCACCAATGCCAAACATGCCATGGACGAGGCTGGCGGGGTGATGACCGTCACCCTCGGGGACTATTGCCCGGAAACCGCTGCCAACGGCCTGGAACCGGGAAGCATATACCTGGAACTGGCAGTCAGTGATGACGGGTGCGGCATCCCCCCCGATATCCAGGGCAAGATTTTCAAACCCTTTTTCACCACAAAGCCCGCCGGCAAGGGCACCGGCATGGGGTTGTCCGTGGTCAACGGCATTGTCAGGGAGCTGGGCGGGGCCGTCACGGTGGAGAGCCGGGTGGGTGACGGCTCTACCTTCAGGGTCTACCTGCCGGTCCGGTACGATGAATGCGTGCTGCCGGATGATGCCGAGCAAGAGGTCATCGGGGGGAATGAGCATGTCATGGTGGTGGATGACGAACCGGCCATCGCAGACATGCTTGAGAAAATCCTGGGGGCCCTGGGATACAGGGTCTGCGCCTTTACGGATCCGGATAAGGCGCTTGAGGCGATTTCCAATGATGTGGACCTGCTGATTACCGATATGACCATGCCGGGAATGAGCGGACTGGTGCTGACGGAAAAGGCCTGGGAAAAGAAAAATGATCTTCCGGTGATCCTGCTCACCGGATTTTCCGAAGCCATTGATCCCGACCATGCCGGGGAGATGGGGGTATGTGAACTGCTTTTCAAACCCGTGGGCCGTTCGGACATTGCCGCGGCCATACGAAAGGCGCTTGATGAGCGGAACAACGGAATGCTGAGAAGGGGGTAATATCGGGTATTCCATATTGATCGGGGGCATATGGGATGAACGGGTACAGCAATCAAAAAAAGGAAACAACTACAAATGAGTCTGATGAAAAAAATTCTTTTGGTGGGGATCGGGACCATGGTGGCGTTATGCTCCGTATTATTCGTGCTTTACGGGGTGGATGACCGGAAAGGAACGATTAAATTCGATATTGACAAGGCCGAGACCATCTGCCTGCTGACGGAATCCGTCCGCAGGGAGATGGAGAAAAAATGGCAGCAGGGCATCATGACGCCGGAAATGATGCGGGCCTTTGCAGACCAGGGGGAAAAAGACAAGATTCTATCCATGGTGCCGGTGGTGGCTTCCTGGCAGGCTGCCTATGAACAGGCGGAAAAGCTGGGGTATGAATTCCGGGTGCCGAAATTCCAGCCCAGGAATCCGGAGAACGAGCCGGATGCGGTTGAGGCCGAGGCATTGAACACCATGAAAAAGACCAATACCCCGGATTATGTGATTATTGACGATGCCACCAACACCATCCGGGTGTTCCGGGCGGTACGGCTGACAGATACCTGCCTGCTCTGCCACGGTGATCCGGCAAATTCCAATGTCCTGTGGGGAAATACCGACGGTACCGATCCCACGGGCAGCAAGATGGAAGGGTGGAAAGCCGGGGAAATCCATGGCGCGTTTGAGGTGATCCAGGACCTTGGCCCGGCAGACGCCCATTTGCGGCAGAACCTTCTCAAAGCCGGGGCCATTGCTGTAATGGGCATCATGGCAACCATTCTCATCTTTTTCATTGTGGTCCGGCGGGGTATCACCAAACCCATCGGCAATATTATCGACAATCTCAACGAAGGGGCCGGGCAGGTCTCTTGTGCCGCCAACCAGGTCTCCTCTTCAAGCCAGATCCTGGCCGAAGGTGCTTCGGACCAGGCCGCCTCCATTGAGGAAACCTCCTCGTCCATGGAAGAGATGTCGTCCATGACCCAGAAAAACGCAAAAAATGCCGGGCATGCCGATGTCCTGATGAAAGAGGCCAACCAGGTGGTCAGTGAGGCCAACAAGTCCATGACGGCCCTGACCCAATCCATGGAAGGGATTTCCCAGGCCAGTGAGGAAACCGCCAAGATCATCAAAACCATTGATGAAATTGCATTCCAAACCAATCTTCTGGCCCTGAATGCGGCCGTGGAAGCGGCCAGGGCCGGTGAGGCCGGGGCCGGATTTGCCGTGGTGGCCGACGAGGTCCGCAATCTGGCCATGCGGTCGGCGGAAGCGGCCAGGGACACGGCCGAACTCATCGAGGGAACAATGACAAAGGTGGCTGAAGGGGCTGAAATTGTTGCCGGCACCCACAAGGCATTTGTCAATGTTTCTGAAAGTTCGGACCGGGTCGGCAAGCTGATCTTTGAAATTTCCAGGGCCTCCCAGGAGCAGTCCGACGGTATTTCCCAGGTCAACACCTCGGTCTCCCAGATGGACAAGGTGGTGCAGCAGAATGCGGCAAATGCCGAGGAATCCGCATCATCCGCCGAAGAGTTGAATGCACAGGCCGAAACCATGAAAGCCCTGATGCGTGATCTTGTGGCATTGATCAATGGTCGCAGGGAACGTGCCTCCGGGGCCCCGTCCCACCGGCCGGAGACGCCGGGCGGACCGGACCGGCTCTCACTGCCGCCGTCCCGCAAAGCAGCGCTGCCCCCAGATAAGGATCCGGATTTCTAAGCTGGTTTGCTGTTGGGCTTTACCTGCCGATGCCCCCTTGCCTTGGCCGGTTTCGTGATGATCTTATGGCTATATATGCAAAAGGGGGAGCAGAATGAAACATTATGATGTTGCGATTATTGGTGCGGGAACCGCGGGTCTCACCGCCCGGGCGGAAGTGGCAAAACATACGGACAACTATGTGGTGATTGACGACGGTATTCTCGGCACCACCTGTGCCCGGGTCGGGTGCATGCCGTCAAAAGCCCTGATTGAAATTGCCAATACTTTTCACAAACGCCGTGTCTTTGATATTTACGGGATTGACGGCGCTGCAGGACTTTCTCCGGACCCGCGCACTGTCATGGCCCGGGTCCGGCACCTCCGGGACCGGTTCGCCGGGGGGGTGGTCCGGGGAATGGCGGCCTGGGACGATCATTTCATTGCCAAACGCGCCAGGTTCCTGGACCCCAACACCCTTGACCTCGGGGATACAACCATCCGTGCCCGCCGCATCATCATCGCCGTGGGATCAAAACCGACAATCCCCGAACCCTGGCAACCATATGCGGATTATATCCTGGACACGGACCGGTTTTTCGAGCTGGAGGAACTGCCCCGGCATGTGGCCGTGTTCGGCCTCGGCCCCATCGGGATTGAACTGGGGCAGGCCATGGCCCGCCTTGGGATCCGGGTGACGGGCGTTACCCGGAGCAACCGTGTGGGCGGGCTTTCCGACCCGGTGCTCCAGGAATTGGCCCTGGACATTTTTTCAAAGGAACTGGACATCATCAAGGGAAGTGCTGAAATCCTTGGCAACGCCAATGGGATGCTGCGTGTGGGATGCAGGGATAAGGCCGGTGACATGGATGAAGAGCGTATCCGGGACGTCGAACAGGTACTCCTGGCCACCGGCAGAAAGCCGCCGTTGACAGATATGGGGCTTGAAAACCTGGGGGTTGGCCTGGGATCCATGGGGATGCCCGCGTTTGATCCGGGCACCCTTCAGATCGGGGATCTGCCGGTCTTTATCGCCGGCGATGCCAACCGCATGCGCCCCATCCTCCATGAAGCCGCAGACCAGGGACGGATTGCAGGTATCAATGCCATGGCTGAATCCGCCACCTGCTTTGCCAGGCGCATGCCGCTGAAGATCACCTTTTCATCTCCCAATATTGCCGTGGTGGGCAGATCATACAAGGAGCTGGCCCAAGAAGGACAAGACATGATCATCGGGGAGGCTGACTTTTCCCGCCAGGGCAGGGCCATGATCATGGGGCAGAACAAGGGAAAGGTGCGGATATACGGGGACAAGGAAAAAGGAGCGCTTCTCGGGGCTGAAATAATCGCCCCGTCAGGCGAACACCTGGCCCATCTCATTGCCTGGGCTGCCGGCGCCGGAATGACGGCCGACCAGATTCTGTCCATGCCCTTTTATCACCCTGTGCTGGAAGAAGGATTGAGAACCGCGTTTCGGACCATTGCCAAAAATACCCGTGTGCCCAAGTCGGTATTTGAATTTCGCCAATGCGGGGATATTACTTAGGGAGTTGTGGATTAAACAGGTGTTCCAGGCCGTTGCGCTTGATATCATAGACTGCCTGCAAATCCTTCCCGAGCGTTCCCTTTGGGAACCCTTTTCTGGAAAACCATACCAGGTAAGCCTCGGGAAGGTCCACCAGGCGAACCCCTTTGTATTTGCCATAGGGCATACGGGAGGCAGCAAGCCTTATAAAAGACCGGGGATCCGGTGTGACAGGCGTTGACACTGGCGGGTCAGAGCGTCCGTAACGCCGGGTCGTCACTGTTTAGAATGGTCGTGGTTTCCGATTCCGGATCAAACACGATCACAGCCTTGCCCGAGGTTAATTGTGTCATGACCTGGTTCACTTTTGTCTGTAAAGAGGCTTCAAATTCGCCGTAATCCGTGCCGTCACGGGTCACAAATTCTTCAATCACCCCGTAAAGGGCTTCCCTGCTGAGCTGATCATATGGAACTTTAACGGCAGTCATGTTAAGGCGGAACAGCCTTTGATACTTTTGGGGTACTTTTAATTCAGGCCGTTATTCATCCGGTCCTTGAGTTTACCGGCGCATTTAAACGTCACCACCCGTCTTTTGTCCAGGATCATTGAATCTCCAGTGGCGGGATTTCTGCCTTTTCGTGGCGCTTTTTCAATCACCTGGAATTTTCCGAAACCTGAAATCATAATATCTTCGCCCGATGCCAGGGTCGACTTGATGATCTCAATCAAGGTTTCAACGGTTTCTTTGGCCTCAACAGGTTTTTGATCAAACAGATCGGAAATTTTTTCAATGAGTGTGGTTTTGGTGCAGGTCAAAATAAGAGCCTTTTCCTTTTGTTTTTATTTGGATTGCTGGAGTAATGATAGAGAGTTTTTCCAAAGAGTCAAGGAAATAGATAAATATCTGATAATTATTTGATATCAAAGTGTTGGGATGCTTTTGATATCCTTAAAATATGCAGAAATCAGCCCCTTGTTTATCCGGCCCGGCACAGGTTTTTCCGGAAGTTGCCCGGCATTTTTTTGAACGATTTCCCGGGATATGTATGTACGATCCGGGCCGGGGTGGTGTATATAGGGATATTTTTTTCCGGGGAGAGATAAACCATGCAAAATTCTGACATCATCATCGGGCTGAACGACAAGCCATCTGCCGGGCAGTCGTTCTTGGCTGCACTCCAGCATTTGCTGGCCATTTTCATCGGCATTGTCACCCCGCCCCTGATCATCGGAGGCGCTCTGGACCTGCCCCCGGATCAAAAAACGTACATTATCAGCATGTCCCTTTTCGTTTCCGGGCTTGCCACGTTTATACAGGTTAAAAAAATCGGTCCTGCCGGGTCCGGGCTTCTCAGCATCCAGGGCACCAGCTTCACCTTCCTGGGGCTTTGCATCGGGATCGGCATGTCCGTAAAAAGTGCGGGCGGCACAACAGGCCAGGCCCTGGGCACCATTTTCGGGGTGGCCCTGATCTGCGCCCCGGTTGAAATGATTTTCAGCCGCTTTATTCCCCTGCTCAGGCAGATTATCACTCCCCTTGTCAGCGGGATTGTGGTCACCCTTATCGGCCTGTCCCTGATACGGGTGGGCATCACCGACATCGGCGGCGGCCAGTGGCTGCTGACCAACAGGCCCGATCTTTACGGCAATGCCGTGAATCTGGGGTTGGCATCCCTGGTGATCATCACCATCATTGCCCTGAACCGGGCCCGGAACCGGTGGCTGCGCATGGGCGCCATCGTGATCGGGCTGGTAACGGGCTATCTTGCCGCCGCTGCCATGGGGCTGGTGCAGTTTGAAAAAATGTCTGCCCTGCCTGTTTTTGCCGCACCAGTGCCCTTTAAATTCGGGTTTTATATTTCCTGGGGCCATGTCATTCCCATGATATTGCTCTATATGATCACAGCGGTTGAGTCCATCGGAGACCTTACCGCCACGGCCATGGTTTCCGGGGAACCCATCAAAGGCGATGGGTACCTGAAACGGATCGCGGGCGGGGTGTTCGGAGACGGGGTGAATTCCGTGCTGGCCGCCGTGTTCAACTCTTTTCCCAACACAACCTTCAGCCAGAACAACGGGGTCATCCAGATGACAGGGGTGGCCAGCCGCCATGTGGGATACTGGATTGCCGGACTTCTGGCGTTGTTCGGGATGTTCCCGGTGGTGGGCGGCCTGTTTTCAATCCTTCCCAATGCCGTGCTTGGCGGGGCCACCATTATCATGTTCGGCACTGTGGCAGCCTCAGGCATCCGGATTATTGCTTCCAGCATTATCGACAGAAGAGGGGTGCTGATCATGGCAATCTCCCTGGGGCTTGGCCTGGGCGTGGTCTTTCGCCCGGAAATCCTGGGAATTTTCCCGGACCTGGTCCGGCAGATTTTTGGCTCAGCCATCACAACAGGCGGGTTGACCGCTGTATTCCTGAATATCGTGCTGCCCAGGGAACTCCGGGAACAGCCTCCCGAAGGGGATGGCGACGCCTATGCCGATATTGACAATGAGGTGCCCACAAAATGATCCGGCTCAAAAATTTCCGGGCCGGCCGGGATAAAAAATCGCTTCCTTTAATTGTCCCCCAGGTGGGCCCGGGCCTTGGAATGATCTGAAAACACGCTGAATTCAAATGGCAGGTCCTGGGCCATTTCAGTAAACATTCTCACCATTGACAGGCCCATCGGGCCCGAGACAAGAAGAACGGACTTGTTGGCAAAGTGCTTCTGCCTGGGCTTGAACAGATGCATCACCCCTATGATTTCCTTGGCATCACCAATGGAAAATCCCAGGCGGCTTGCAGACATATTCCACAGGGAGTGTTTTTCATAATACTCAGGGTGGTTCAGCAACTGGTTCAACGATTCAAGAATGGTTTGTTTTACGAGAACCCCGTCAAAAACAATTTCAAGATAATGGTCATGCCGCTCAAGTGCGAACCCCATATGCCCAACTCCCCGGGAATGATTCACCCCGTTATGAATGGTTGTTAATGCGTTTTGGAAACGATCCTTCATGCGCTGGGATGCGTGCAAAAGGAAAATCTGAAACAAACAGAAAATCACATCGTCAGCCGGATTGAATGATACGTGAACGTCTGGACGATCATCCGGCAGGTTTTACCCATGGTGTTCCATGCCTGCCGCCCAAAAGATGCGGCTGAAAACAGTCTATTCCTTTTCATGGGATTGTCAATAAAAGATGCGTGATGGGCGCATCTTTCCTGCGTTTTTTACATGGGAAAAATGATTCGGGCCGTAGATAAAAAACAATTTGACAGCAGATCCTTTTTTCGTTGGAATATAGGGCCTCTTTAATCGTTTTAATACCGGATGAAATCTATAAACGAGGAATCAACTTTATAAGATATAAACCGGATTCTTGATTTTTCCGAAAAATCAATTTAATGTCCAATAATCGTTATTCTTGGATGTGTCCGATCAATCTTTATCTTGTCGGATATCATTTAAATCTAATGTTGCAGACAGAAAAAGCCGCGCGGCCGATTCGCGATGTTTTGTGCCAATAGGAACACTATATGCTGAAAAAAGATAAAAACCGTT
Source organism: Desulfobacter sp. (assembly GCA_036881925.1). Lineage (GTDB taxonomy): Bacteria > Desulfobacterota > Desulfobacteria > Desulfobacterales > Desulfobacteraceae > Desulfobacter. The sequence goes on along the minus strand of JBAJNJ010000004.1, from coordinate 258,779 downwards.
TTATCGATGTAATTAATGCAAACAAATTAGACCCTTCTCATTTCAGGCATATTGAAAAGGAAGTCGATAATAAACCAGCATTTATTCTTAGGCTTGAAAATACACCACTATTTTTTATGGCCCGGAATGAAACGGATGACTTTCATTCTTTTGATTGCCGATATATTCAATTTGCTCCCAACTTCCCGAAATCTGAGTACTATCCTGATGGCACATTTGGTAATGATTGGATGGGTATAGATGGGCTGTTAGAAACCTTTGCCAATTGGTTAAAAAGCCACGTAAAAGTGTATCTTAATGAAATTGAGACTCCAGACCTTTGGAACCAAATTAAGAATTCTACGATATCAAATATTAAATTCGAAGAATCTGATTCTCACAAGCCTTTCAATAAAATTGAGAAAGAGAGAATCCGAACTGCTTTAAAAAGCTTTAAAATCGAACTAATTTCTCACTACAACCCCTCAAGTGAAGAAATAAAAATTATAGATGAAAAGCTTTCATATTTATCTCGCAAGCTTGATGAGTTAAATAAATTTGACTGGCAAGCGATCGCAATCTCAACAATTATTAGTATATCAATAACACTTAGCCTGGACACCGATAAAGGGAATGCTCTCTTTTCAATGTTTAAGAAAGCCTTTGATTACGCTCTGAATCTTTTAACATAAAATCATATAACCCATCACAGGAAAGGATCGCGAGCAACAAAGCCGCCTTTTTCAAGTACCGTGGTGCGGCACATCAGTTAAGCCGTTAGAAAATCCGAATTATAAATTATACTCCTGCCTGCCAAAAAATCCGGAGTATAGAGTGTATCGTTTAAAATTTTAAATATCTGAGATCGGCTGACAGATTTCCTGAGATTGCGTGACACTTTACAATAGGACAGCTTGATGAAATATCTAGGTTAAGTGGGAACGAGATTGATTGAAAGCAAAAAAAGCTTTTGAAAAAATTCTCAAAAGCCTTTCATATTCAGTGATGGCTGGCTGACTAGGATTCGAACCTAGATTGACGGAGTCAGAGTCCGTAGTCCTGCCATTGGACGATCAGCCAGCAGAATCAACGTTGGGGTTTATACACTAAACTGCTCGCCAAAGTCAAGAATTATATTGATTGAAAATTTGGCCATTGTGAGGATAATATGATAGTAAGGTTGAAACCAAAACCAACCAGGAGGTGAACATGGCTGTTACGATATTGATCAGGCGAAAAGCCACAGCAGGCAAGGGTGAGCTTCTGGAAAACCTTTACAAGGAATTGGTGGCCCAGGCAGTAACATGGCCGGGATATATCAGTGCGGAAACCATGAAACGGACAGACCAGCCGGAAGAGTACCTGGTGATTTCCAAGTGGGAAACCGTGGAAGACTGGTCCCACTGGTTGATCAGCGAGCAGCGTATGGCGTATCAGGAGCGGATTGATGCCCTGATTGATTCAGGAACCAAGTTTGAAATTTATGAACCTTAATGCATTGGCGATATCCCGGGAGTACAGGGAAAAATTTGACCGGCTCACTGCCGAGTTAAAAGGGTATAAACGTATTGCACTGGCATTCTCAGGTGGTGTGGATTCCACCTTTGTGCTGGCAGCGGCAATTGCCGGCGGTGTTGACACCATCCTTGCAGTGACCCTTATCTCCTGTTTTTTTACACGCAGGGAAAAGCAGCGGGTCCTTTCATTGGTAAGACAGATGGGCGTGGACCATTTGTGCTTGGAATCAGATATCCTGAATTGCGAGGATGTGGTCCGGAATGATGAGAAGCGTTGTTACTTCTGCAAGCAACAGGGATTTTCCATGATCAGGGATGCGGCCCGGGAGCGCGGAATCCATACACTGGTCCATGGCATCAACCTGGATGACCTTGGGGATTACCGGCCCGGGATTGAAGCGGCAAAAGAGCTTGGGTTCAAAGCCCCGCTGGTTGAGGCAGGGTTTTCAAAACAAGAAATCCGGGAATGTTCAAGGCAGATGGGGCTTGACACCTGGCACATTCCTTCCCAATCTTGCCTGGCGACCCGCATTCCGGTTGGAGAGCCTATCACCCTTGAGAAACTTGAGAGAATAGAGCAGGCAGAGGCATTTCTTCATGAATTGGGGCTGACACAGGTCAGGGTCCGGTGCCACGGCAGTATGGCACGGATCGAAACCCTTTTTGACGAGGTGGATATGCTGATGGCTCCCAATGCCCGGGAAAAGGTCTCGGGTGCATTGAAAGAAATCGGGTTTGACTTTGTCGCCCTGGACTTGGACGGCTACCGCACCGGAAAAATGAACCTAAAAAATGGGCCGGGTTGATATGACGGACATCAGATGGTTGAAAATACATCACCCCCTGCCCAAAACCATCAGGGGGCAGGGGGTGTGATACCGGCCAAAGGCGAACCGGATTTGGAACGTGGTATACGGTGCTGAATTACCGGGCCTGGATCTCAAGATCGTTGAAAAAATAGCTGATTTCAAAGGCGGCCGTTTCAGGGGCGTCTGAACCGTGAACCACATTTTTTTCAATATCCGTGGCAAATTCCCTGCGAATGGTGCCTTCTTCTGCTTCTTTAAAATTGGTGGCGCCCATGAGTTTCCTATTTTGGGCGATTACATTTTCACCTTCAAGCACCATGACAACAATGGGACCGGATGTCATGAAGTCTGTGAGGCTGCCGAAAAAGGGGCGTTCTTTGTGGACGGCGTAAAACCCTTCGGCCTGGGGTTTGGTCAGGTGGATCATTTTCATGGCAGCGATTTTGATGCCGTTGGTTTCAAATCGTTTGACAACTTCGCCGATGATATTTTTCTGAACGCCGTCGGGCTTGATGATGGATAGAGTTCTTTCCACGATTGTGCTCCTTTTAATTCTTTAAATTAACGGTTGAGGGTGCAGCGGGGTTGAAAATTAGCATAATCCCATATTATAAGTCAAACCCTATGGCACGGCCCGCAACGGGCAGTCAAAAGACAACTCCCATGACAGAAACCGGAGCGATATGAAAGACAATATTCTGAGAATTGGTGTGACCGGATCGGCAGGGTCCGGCAAAAGCCTTGTTTGCCGCGAGTTTGCAAGGTTGGGGCTGGTTACGCTGGACTGTGACAACATCGCAAGGCAGGTGGTTGAGCCCGGACGGGCAGCATATAATAAGGTAGTGGCCGCGTTTGGTCCGGGTGTGGTGGGAGAGGACCACGGCCTGGACAGGGCAAAGCTGCGAAAAATGATATTAGACCGGCCGGATATGCGAAAACAGCTGGAAAGTATTCTTCATCCGATTATAATAGAAGAAATGGTCCGTCAGATGGACACTGCCGATTATTCCAGAGAACCCGCCTGTGCCGTAGAAGTTCCCCTTTTGTTTGAACTGGGGATGGACGCCTGTTTTGATGTCACCCTGACCGTGGCAAGTGATGAAGCAACGCTTTTGGAAAGAATTTCCTCCCGGGACAATGTGAGCCGCGAGGCTGCCGGTAAAATGCTGTCTCTGCAAATGGCCCAGGAAGAAAAAATCCAACGGGCGGACCATGTGATCTACAACCGGGGCGGGACAGAGGCGGCCTCCCGGCAAGTATCGGATTTGTATAAAAAACTAGTAAAACAGCGCTTGACAAATAAATGATTATGAACTATTTAGTCCCTTGTATTAAGATCTTCAAAATCTATCTTTTTTTCCGCAGGTCGCTTTGGCTTCCAGATTGTCAAAAAGGTATCCCTAACACAATAAATCTTAATATACTCATGATTACAAAATAAATGGATACGCAGGAGACTGAATGAATCTTGTAGAACTCAATAAGATGAAAATCAGTGAGCTGACCAAGCTCGCTAAAAAGTATAGTATACAGGGGATTGGAGGCCTTAAAAAACAGGAATTGATCTTTGCCCTGCTCCAGGCCAATATCGAGGAAAGCGGCCAGATCTACGGCGAAGGCACCCTTGAGATTCTTCCGGACGGGTTTGGGTTTTTACGGGCCCCGGGATACAACTATCTTCCCGGGCCTGATGACATCTACGTATCGCCGTCCCAGATCCGGAGATTCAACCTGAGAACAGGGGATACCATTTCCGGCCAGGTGCGCCAGCCCAAAGATTCAGAACGATACTTTGCCCTGCTCAAGGTTGAGGCCGTCAATTTCCTGAATCCCGAGATGGCTGCGGAAACCATTCTTTTTGACAATCTCATGCCTCTGTATCCGGACCGGAAAATGAATCTGGAGGCGGAATCGGACAATTACTCCACACGGGTGATTGACCTGATGGCGCCCATTGGTTTCGGCCAGCGCGGCCTGATCGTATCTCCGCCCAAGGCCGGTAAGACCATGCTGCTCCAGAATATTGCCAACTCCATGATCAAAGCCCATAAAAATATCGTCCCCATGATCGTTCTGATTGACGAACGGCCCGAGGAAGTGACGGATATGGCACGGTCGGTGGATGCGGAAGTGATCTCCTCCACCTTTGACGAACCATCGGAACGTCATGTCCAGGTTGCTGAAATGGTTATTGAGAAAGCCAAGCGGATCGTTGAACAGGGCCATGATGTCGTGATTCTGCTGGACAGCATCACCCGTTTGGCCAGGGCGTATAACTCGGTCATGCCGCCGTCCGGCAAGATCCTTTCCGGTGGTGTGGATTCAAATGCCCTTGACCGGCCCAAACGGTTTTTCGGCGCGGCCCGTAATATTGAAGAGGGTGGCAGTCTCACCATTATCGCCACGGCTCTGGTGGACACCGGCAGCCGGATGGACGAGGTGATCTTTGAAGAATTCAAGGGCACGGGTAATATGGAACTGGTTCTGGATAGAAAACTGGCGGACAAACGTGTTTTTCCTGCCATTGATATGAACAAGTCCGGCACCCGTAAGGAAGAACTGCTGCTGGATCCCATGACGCTGAACCGGGTCTGGATCCTGCGAAAACTGCTCTCCAGCTTAAATTCTGTGGACAGCATGCAGTTTTTACTTGAAAAAATGGAAGGAACAAAGGATAATAAAGAGTTTCTTGAATTGATGAATTCTTAAGGAAACTTTATTATTATTTTATAGATAAAGGGCTTTTTATAACGAAGGTCCGACCAAGGAGTGACGTGTAACATGAAAAAAGACATCCATCCGAACTACACAAAGACAATAGCTTCCTGTGCATGCGGCGCAACTTTTGACGTAGGATCCACCAGGGAAAAAATTAAGGTTGAAATCTGTTCCCAGTGTCATCCGTTTTTTACCGGCAAACAGAAACTGGTTGACTCTGCCGGTAGAATCGACCGCTTCAAGAAAAAATACGCAGGGTTTGACGCAAGCAAGCTGGTCTAATTACATCTTGTGCAATCAATCAAAGGGGGGCTTTTTAAAAGCGCCCCTTTTTGACTTTCTACCCGGGGCGTTGTCATGATTGAAAAATTAAAAGGCATTGAAGAGCGGTTTATTAAAATTGAGCAGCTGCTGAGTGATCCGGCAGTGATCAGTGATCAGAAAAAATACCAGGAATACCTGAAAGAACACGGGGAATTGAACAAGATCGTGCCGGTGTTCCGGACATATGAAGGTGCGCTGGAAGAGCTTGAAGAAGCAAAGGAACTGCTCAAGGACGATGATCCGGATATCCGGGCCATGGCGAAAGAGGAAATCCCTGATCTTGAAACCCGGATAGAGGCCCTGAATTCGGAACTCAATGTTCTTTTGATGCCCAAAGATCCCAGGGACGGTAAAAATGTGATCCTGGAAATCCGCGCCGGGACCGGCGGGGAAGAGGCTGGTATCTTTGCTGGCGATTTGTTCCGCATGTATTCAAGGTATGCGGAATCCCGGAACTGGAGCATCGAAATCATTGAGAAAAACGACTCTTCCGCCGGCGGATTTAAAGAGGTGGTTTCCCTGGTCCGGGGCAAAGGGGCATATTCGGATTTTAAATACGAAAGCGGAACCCACCGGGTGCAGCGGGTGCCTGAAACCGAGACCCAGGGCAGGGTACATACTTCTGCCGTGACGGTTGCCGTGCTGCCTGAAGCCGAGGATGTGGATATCGACATTAACCCGGCAGATCTGAAAATTGATGTGTTCCGGTCTTCGGGCCCGGGAGGGCAGTCGGTGAATACAACCGACTCCGCCGTCCGGATTACCCACATCCCCACAGGCGTGGTGGCCACCTGCCAGGATGAAAAATCCCAGCACAAAAATAAGGCAAAAGCCATGAATGTCCTCAAATCCCGTCTTCTGGACGCAAGGATTCGTGAGGAAGAGGAAAAACGGGCTGCAGACAGGAAAGGCCAGGTGGGCACCGGGGACCGCTCCGGAAGGATCCGGACCTATAATTTCCCCCAGGGCAGGATGACCGACCACAGGATCGGCCTGACACTCTACCGGCTGGACAATATCATGGAAGGGGGTATCCAGGAAATCATCGACGAACTGCGGACCCACAGCCAGGCCGAAGCCCTTAAAGAGATGGGCTGAGCCCCGTATGGTGACCTGACCCGTGACTGCCGACTGGACCATTAAATCCCTCCTGAACTGGACGGAATCCTATTTTGAAAATCACGGGATTGACAGCCCGCGGCTGACGGCAGAAATTCTTCTTTCCGAAAGCCTGGGCATGCGGCGTCTGGATCTTTATCTCCAGCACGACCGGCCCCTTGAAATTCATGAGCTGGTGAAGTTTAAACCCCTGATCAAACGCCGGGTCGGCCGCGAACCCGTGGCATACATCACTGGAAAAAAAGGGTTCTTTGAGGCGGTTTTCAAAGTAGTGCCCGGGGTGCTGATCCCCCGGCCGGATACGGAAGTTCTTGTGGAAACAGCTATTTCGCAGCTCAATGAGCTTGCGCAGGAAGAGCGTTCCGCCAGGGTGATTGAGCTTGGTGTGGGATCGGGTGCTGTTGTGGTTTCCGTGGCAAAAGCCTGTCCCGGACATTCTTATTTTGCCTCGGATATCTCGGCTGCGCCTCTGGAAACGGCCCGGGAAAATGCCGTGGAACTGGCAGATACGCGGATTCGTTTTTTTCAGGGCGAGTGGCTGGATGCGGTGGTGCCTGGCGCCGGGTTTGATCTGATCCTTTCCAATCCGCCGTATATTCCCGGGGCGGACATTGATGCCCTGGCGCCGGAAATCAGGGATTATGAACCAACCCTGGCTCTGGACGGTGGAGCTGACGGGCTGGATGCCATCCGGCATATCATCCGGCAGGCCGGCAGCCGCCTTAATTCCGGCGGCCGGCTCATGCTTGAAATGGGATTTGATCAGAAAGAGGGGGTAACCGCGATTGCGGAAGGATGTGACTGGGTTTCCGATCTCCAGTTTATCAAGGATCTTGCAGGGCATGACCGTCTTGCCGTCCTTAAAAAATGAATTGATAACCCCCCTTTTTTTTGATATATAAATTTGGATTTTGCTTTTGTACGCAAATAACGCACATCCATGGACCTGAAATCAGGTGCTTTTATTAAAGTCGATCTTCAGGGATGAAGTGGGTGGAAGAATTTAAAAACCATTAAATTTCGGAGAAAAAATGGCTTACATTACCATCAGAGAACTTCTGGAAGCAGGTGTCCACTTCGGGCATCAGACCAAACGCTGGAACCCCAAGATGAAAAAGTATATCTTTGGTGCCAGAAACGGGATTTACATCATTGACCTTCAGCAGACCGTCAAACTGTTCAGGGATGCGCATGATTTTATCAAAAGCGTTGCTGCGAACGGCCAGGACGTTCTGTTCGTGGGTACCAAAAAACAGGCTTCCGAAGCGATTTACGAAGAGGCCAACAGGGCTGAAACCTTTTACGTGGAAAACAGATGGCTGGGCGGCATGCTGACCAACTTCCAGACCATCAAGAATAATATCTCCCGGTATCATTTCCTCAATTCCATTGAAAACGACGGTACCCTTGAGAACTATCCCAAAAAAGAGCAGGCCAAGATGCTCAAGGACAAAGCCAAACTTGAATTTGCCATCGGCGGTATCTCCAATATGAAACGCCTGCCCGGCGCTTTGTTCATCATTGACTCCAAAAATGAGACCATTGCCGTGAAAGAGGCGAAACGCCTGGGTATTCCAATTGTGGCGGTTGTTGATACCAATTGCGACCCCGATGATATCGATTACGTGATCCCGGGCAATGATGACGCCATCCGGTCCATCCGTCTGTTCGCGTCCAGGGTTGCTGATGCCGTTATCGAAGGCCGCCAGATCTGGGAAGAAAAACAACGTGCGGAATCCGACAAAGACGACGGTGATAGAAAAGGAAATGAACCTGTTGGTGAGCAAGTCGGTATTGAAGTGGTTTCCGACGGTACAGACGGTCCGGTTGTTGAGAAAATCAAAAGAAAGACCGCCGCACCCGAAGAGAAACCGGAACAGGCTGACACTGCCGTAGCTGAATAAACAACTGCGGTTTTACGGCAACATGCCGGCGCAGTGATGCAATAGACTTAAATAATCGAAAGTATATTAAGGAGCAGAATAAAATGGCTGAAATTACTGCAGCAATGGTAAAGGAGCTTCGTGAGGCGACCGGCTCCGGCATTATGGACTGTAAACGGGTCCTTGCCGAAGCCGACGGCAACATGGAAAAAGCAATTGAGCTTCTGAGAAAGAAGGGGCTGGCCAAGGCCGCCAAGCGTGCCGGCCGTTCCACCAGTGAAGGGATTATCTATTCCTATATCCACACCGGTGCCAAGCTCGGCGTTCTTCTGGAAGTCAACTGCGAGTCTGACTTTGTGGCAAAAACCGAAGATTTTGAAGCGTTTGCCAAAAATATTGCCATGCATATTGCCGCGGCAAATCCCGCCGGCCTGACCGCCGATGAAGTGGATCCGGCACTGGTTGAAAAAGAACGGGAAATTTACCGGGCCCAGATGCTGGAAGAAGGTAAACCCGAAAACATCATTGACAAGATCGTGGACGGCAAGGTGGAAAAATTCTACAAGGAAGTCTGCCTCATGAGCCAGCAGTATGTCAAAGATCCCCAGAAAACCATAGAAGATGTCCTGAAAGAAACAATCGGCAAAATCGGCGAGAATATTCAGATTAGAAGATTTGCACGTTTCCAGATAGGAGAATAAGTCTTGGATAAAAAACCTGAGTTTCAACGGGTTCTAATCAAGCTGAGCGGCGAAGCCCTGATGGGAAATCAGGGCTTCGGCATCACCCCGGAGATGATTCACTATGTGGCGGAAGAAGTGGCCAAGGTGTATCGCCTGGGGGTGGAAATTTCAATTGTCGTGGGCGGCGGCAACATCTTCCGGGGTGTTGCCGGCTCATCCGCCGGTATGGACAGAACATCCGCAGACAACATGGGCATGCTGGCCACGGTGATCAACAGCCTGGCATTGTGCGATGCTCTGGAAAAATGCGATGTGCCCACCCGGGTCCAGACCGCAATTGCCATGGACAAGATCGCCGAACCCTTTATCCGCAGGAAAGCCATACGCCATCTGGAAAAGGGCAGGGTGGTGATTTTTGCGGCCGGTACGGGCAACCCCTACTTTACGACAGATACGGCAGCCGTGCTCCGGGCCAACGAAGTTCGTGCACAGATCCTGTTCAAAGCCACCCAGGTGGACGGGGTGTATGACAAGGATCCCGTGGTGCATGACGACGCCGTGATGTTTGATGAATTGTCATATATGCGGGTGATTGAAAAACAGCTCCATGTCATGGACATGACCGCCATTTCCCTGGCCATGGAACATGACCTGCCCCTGCAGGTATTTGACCTTCACCAGGCTGACAATATCTTCAAGGCAGTCACCGGCGAAGATATCGGTACCCGGATATACAATAAATAAGTGATTGGACAACAGTTATCAGCGAGAACAGCTGCTCTGTGAAGTGATGCTTGACAGCTGTTCTCGCTGCTGGCTGTTAATCTTTTTCAAGGATGGGTTGTTATGATTGATGAAGTGCTCGAAGAAACCAAAGAACGGATGGGCAAGTCTGAGAAAGCCTTTGAACACGAACTGACCAAGGTTCGTACCGGCAGGGCTTCCCAGGCCATACTTGACGGTGTCAAGGTCGATTATTACGGCACCCAGACTCCACTTCCCCAGATGGCAACGGTATCAATCCCGGAAAGCCGGTTGATCACGGTAAAACCCTGGGACGTCAGTGTGATCGGCGAGGTGGAAAAAGCCATCCTCAAGGCCAACCTGGGGCTGACCCCTTCAAATGACGGCAAGCTGATCCGTATCGCCATTCCGCCCCTGACCGAAGAGCGGAGAAAAGAAATCGCCAAAACCGTTGCCAAAACCTGTGAGGATTTCAAGGTGGCGGTCCGGAATATCCGCCGGGATTCCAATGAAATGATCAAGGAACTCCAGAAAGACGGGGATGTTTCCGAAGACGACAGCTTCAAAGCCCAGAAACAGATTCAGGATCTCACAGACCAGTACGTTAAAAAACTAGACGAGATCTATGCGGCAAAGGAAAAGGAGATCCTTGAAGTCTGATTTTGAATCCCTGGGAGGTAACCCGGATGCCCTGCCTGCCCATGTCGCCATGATCATGGACGGCAACGGACGGTGGGCCAAAAAGCGGTTGATGAACCGGGTTAAAGGCCATGAGCAGGGCTCGCAAACCGTTCGGGACATTGTTGCTGCCTGCGGGGAACTGGGTATCGGCATCCTGACCCTTTATGCCTTCTCAACAGAGAATTGGGCCCGCCCCAAAGCTGAAGTCAAAGCGCTGATGGCCCTGCTCAAACGTTTTCTGGTATCCGAGCGGGATGAAATCATGTCCAAACAGATCCGGCTCAATATCCTGGGGCAGGTTGAGAAACTGCCCGATGAGGTCAGACGCGAGGCGGAACAGACCATGGCCATGAGCCGGGATAACCGGGGAATGCGCCTGAACCTGGCCCTGAGTTACGGCAGCCGGGAAGAGATCACCCGGGCCGCCAGAATCCTTGCCGAACAGGTAAAGGCCGGCACCTTGCAGCCCGGGGATATTACCGCAGAAACCTTTTCTGACTGCCTGTATACCGGGGGCATGCCTGATCCGGACCTGATTATCCGGACCAGCGGGGAGTTCCGGCTCAGCAACTTTCTCATGTGGCAGGCCGCATATGCGGAGCTCCACATCACCCGGACGCTCTGGCCTGATTTTTCACGGGAAGAATTCCATAAAATATTAATTGATTTTCAGCAAAGGGACCGACGGTTCGGGAAGGTAAAATGCAACACCTCCAACGATGGCTCACCGCTCTAATACTTGCCCCTCTCGTACTCTGGATCATATTAAAAGGTACTACCCTTCTTGTGGCCGCCCTGGTTTCAGTGGTGGCCATTTTTGCCATTCGGGAATACCTGCGCATTATCTGCGGCAACGACGAAGATCCGGTATCCCATACCATTAAAATTATCTCGTATACCATATCCATGGTGTTGATCATGGGAGCCTGCCTGGGGTCCTGGCAGATCATGTTTCTGGTTCTGGCCCTGAACCTCATGACCCTCTGCCTGTTTGTGCTGTTCCGGTTTTCGTCAATGCCCCATATTTTTGACCTGATTTCCAAACAGGTGCTGGGCGTGGTCTATATCCCGGTCTCCCTGGCGCTTCTGGTGTTTATTCATGCTCTTGAGGGCGGCACCCTCTGGATCATCTGGCTGCTCATCGTCAGTTTTGCCAATGACACCGGGGCATTTTACACCGGTACGTTTTTTGGGAAAACCAAACTGGCACCCAATATCAGCCCTAACAAGACTGTTGAAGGCTCCATGGGCGGGGCTGCCGCCTCTGTGATCGCCGGGTTTGCCTTTTGCATGCTCTTTTTCTCAGACTTTTCCCTGGCCCTGCTGACGATTCCCTGTGCACTGCTGATGGCGATTGCCGGCCAGATCGGGGACCTGTTCGAATCTGCCATGAAACGGGTGACCCAGGTTAAAGATTCGGGCCGGATACTTCCGGGCCACGGCGGCATGCTGGACCGGATTGACGGCCTGCTCCTGGCCATCCCTGTGCTGTACGTTTTTCTGGTGTTTGTTAAATGAAATCCCTTTCCATTCTGGGTGCCACCGGCTCCATCGGCACCTCCGCCTTGAAAATCGTCCGGCTCCATCCCGACCGCTTTACGGTCAAGGCATTGACAGGTGCGAACAACATCCGCCTGCTGGCAAACCAGATCAGGGAATTCAAGCCGGGCCTGGTCGCCGTCCTGGACCGGGACAGGGCGGACGAACTTTCCAGACTGCTGAACGGCAGTGCAAAGCCGGAAATTTTATGGGGAGAAGCAGGGTTTGTAGCGGCAGCAGAGTATGCCGGAGCAGACATGGTGCTGCTGGCCATGGTGGGGGCTGCCGGACTTAAACCGGCATTGGCCGCGATCGAGGCCGGCAAACAGATCGCACTGGCCAACAAGGAAACCCTGGTGATGGCCGGAAATCTGGTCATGGAAAAGGCCAGGGAAAAAAGGGTGGAGATCCTGCCCGTGGACTCGGAACACTCGGCCATTTTCCAATGCTTGCGGGGAAACCGGCGGCGGGATGTTAAACGGATCTTTCTGACGGCTTCGGGCGGACCGTTCAGGGCCCGGCCGCTTGAGACGTTCGGCGATATTACCCTGACAGATGCCCTGGCCCATCCCACCTGGAATATGGGACCCAAAATCACCATTGACTCGGCAACGCTCATGAACAAGGGGCTGGAAGTGGTGGAGGCGGTCCAGCTGTTTGATCTCACCCATGAAGAGATCGAGGTGCTGGTGCATCCCCAGTCCATTATCCACTCCATGGTCGGATTCCGGGACGGGGCTGTGATGGCCCAGATGGGGGTGCCGGATATGATGGAAGCCATTGCCTATGCGTTTTCCCTGCCGTCCCGGCTGCCGCTTTCCACTGGATTTCCTGATTTCGCTGCCTTGGGCGCGTTGACCTTTGAGGCCCCTGACCTGAAAAAATTTCCCTCCCTTGAGTTTGCCTTTGAAGCCTGCAGACAAAAAGGAACTTTGCCGGCGGTGATGAATGCGGCAAATGAGGTGGCGGTTGCTGCCTTTTTGCAGGAAAAGATTGGATTCCCGGATATTTTCCGCATCATTTCCAGCGTCATGGGGCGGCATACCCGCATTGACAATCCTGAGCTTTCAGGTATTATTGATGCCGATTACTGGGCCAGGGAAACAGCCGAATCTCTGATATAAATTAGCGAGGACATATGGTTCAAACCATTGAATATGCGGTTGCATTTGTTGTAACCATTGGTGTGCTTGTTTTTGTCCATGAACTGGGGCATTTCCTTGTCGCACGGTTGTGCGGTGTTGGGGTTGATGTCTTCTCTTTAGGATTTGGACCTAAAATCCTCAAAAAAAAGTATGGACAAACCGAGTATTGTATTTCCGCAATCCCTCTGGGCGGGTATGTGAAGATGGTCGGGGAAGAACCTGGCAGGGAGATCCCTCCTGAGGATATGGACCGTTCTTTTACCCATAAAAGCTTATTTCGGAAGAGCCTTATCGTTGCCGCCGGACCGGCATTTAATTTCCTTTTGGCGATTCTGATTTATTTCATGTTCTATATGATCGCCGGCACCTACACGCTGAAGCCGATCGTGGGGAAAGTTGCTGAAAATGCTCCTGCTGAAGCGGCAGGCATCATGGCAGGCGATGTGATCCGGGAAATCAACGGAAATCGTATTGATTCTTTTGAAGATGTCCAGAGGCTGGTGGGTAAATCCGGTGGGAACACGCTTGTTCTGGTTGCAGAACGCGGAAAAGAGATGCTGGAATTTACGTTGGCTCCCCGGTTGAGCGAGCAAAAAGATCTTTTTGGGGATCCCAGGTATCTTCTGGGCATCGAATCCGAGGGGGGGTATGTCCATAAGCGGCTGACATTGTTGCAGGCACTGGGAACATCACTGGAAAACACCTGGATTGTCACGCAAACCACTTTCAAGGCCCTGGGCAAGATGCTTGACTTTTCTTTTGCCAAAGAAAACCTCGGCGGGCCCCTGGTTATCGCAAAAGTTGCAGGGGAAACAGCCAGGGCCGGTTTAGATAATTTTATCGGATTTATCGCACTGCTTTCCATTAACCTGGGGATCATCAATCTTCTTCCCATTCCGGTTCTGGATGGTGGTCACCTGCTTTTTTTCGGCATTGAAGCCGTTATCAGGAAACCTGTGAGCCAAAAGCTGCGTGAAAAGCTGATCCAGTTTGGCGCGGCAGTGCTTGTGACATTAATGATTTTTGTCATTTACAATGACATTGCCAAACTTTTCTTCAATGGTGGGTAAAATGATTTCCAATATTGAAATTGCATTAAAACAGGACCTGAGGGATGCAGAGGCCTCTGCATTGATCAAAAAAGCGGATTCCTATTTTGGAATCTCAATTGATACGGCCAGGTGTATCCATATCGTGACCCTTGAGTCCGATCTGGATCCGGAAGGTCTGGAGCGGGCCAGAAACGAGATCTTCACCAATCCCGTGACCCAGGTCTCTGCCCTGTCGCCTCTGGATATCGATTTTGACTGGTGTATCTGGATCGGGTTCCGTCCGGGAGTCCGGGATAATGCCGGGGCCACGGCCATGGAAGCCATCCGGGATGTGCTGGGCAAAACCTTTTCCCATGACGAAGGGGTTTACACCTCAAAGCGCTATTGTCTGACAGGCAAAGCCCTTATACGGGAGGATGTGGAAAAAATCGCGGCCGAGATCCTTTCCAATGCCATTATCCAGCAGTTTAAAGTTTTTCACAGGGGTGAATGGGACAGCGTTGCCGGTGCGGGCGTTAAGCCGGCCAAGGTCATCCTGAATCATGAGCCCTGCTGTGATACCGTGGATATTGACACGGATGAGATGCTGGCCCGGATTTCAGACGCGCGGAACCTGGCACTGAACCCCCGGGACATCCCCGTGATCCGGGAATATTTCCTGGACGAGCGGGTGCTGGCCGACCGGAAAGAGGTGGGGCTGAGCAAACCCACGGACGTGGAACTGGAGTATATTTCCCAGGCCAGGAGCGACCATTGCAGCCACAATACATTCAACGGGATTTTCCGGTATACGGATGCTGATACCGGTGAGGCCGTAGAAGAGAACTCCCTGTTCACCACCTATATCAAAGACCCCACCCTTGCGTTAAAGGAGCAAAAGGACTGGGTGGTTTCCGTACTCTGGGACAATGCCGGCGTCGGGTCTTTTGACAATGAAAACAACTACGTGGTCACCGGTGAAACCCACAATTCCCCCTCAAATATGGAAGCCTACGGCGGGGCGATCACCGGTATTGTCGGTGTTTACCGGGACCCCATGGGAACCGGGCTTGGCTCCAAATTGTTCATGGGATCCTTTGGATATTGTGTGGGGGATGTGAATTATGACGGTCCCCTTAAACCGCCCCTGCATCCGCGTCGTCTTCTGGACGGGGTAATTGAAGGCGTCAAGGACGGGGGAAACAAAAGCGGGGTTCCCACCACATTCGGGCAGACCCTGTTTGACCCCGGTTACATGGGAAAAAGCCTGGTTTTTGTGACGGCCCTGGGGATTATGCCCAAAACCGTGGCAGGCCGGCCCAGCCACGAGAAAACCACTTCGCCGGGCGAGCTGATTATCATGAGCGGCGGCCGGGTCGGTAAAGACGGTATCCATGGCGTGACCGCCTCTTCGGAAAGTTATTCGGAAAATACCCCGGCCGGCCATGTCCAGATCGGGGATCCATATACCCAGAAAAAGATGCACGATTTCCTCCTGGTGTGCCGGGATGAAGGACTGACCACATTTATTACGGATAACGGCGGCGGGGGCCTTTCGTCGTCCGTTGGGGAATCGGCCATGCTTTCCAATGGATGTGAAGTCTGGCTGGATCGTGTACCCCTTAAGTACGAGGGGCTGGACATGTGGGAAATCTGGATTTCAGAATCCCAGGAGCGGATGACCATCGCGGTGAAGCCCGAGAACCTGGAGCGGTTCATGGAACTCTCCGCCCTGCACGAGGTGGAATCCACGGTGATCGGCCAATATACGGATACGGGCAAGCTTCATATCAAGTACAAGGACGATACCTGCGCGTATGTGGACATGGATTTGCTGGACAAGGGGTTCCCGGCCTGGGAATTTGACGCCCAATGGCTTGCCCCGGAATCCCGGGGCCTGACAGAACCTGTGATTTCCGTTCCACAGGATTTCAACGGAATTCTGGAGGCCATGCTGGCACGGCCCAATATCTGTTCCAAGGAATGGATTATCCGCCAGTATGACCATGAGGTCCAGGGCGGCTCAGCAATCAAACCCCTGGTGGGCGTGAACCGCAACATCCCGTCCGACGCCTCTGTGACCCGTCCGGTGCTGACCAGCGAGAAGGGGCTGGCATTTTCCCAGAGCCTTTTGCCCTGGTACTCTAAAATCGACGCCTATCACATGATGACCTGCACCATTGACGAAGCGGTGCGGCGGCTCATTGCCGTGGGTGGATCATTTGACCATATCGGCGGTCTGGACAACTTTTGCTGGCCCAACATCGGATTTGACGAAATAGCCAACCCGGACGGTAAATTCAAGGCCGCGCAGCTGGTCCGGGCCTGCAGGGCGCTTAAGGATGCCTGTATGGCCTATGAAATTCCGTTGCTCTCCGGAAAAGACTCCATGTATGTGGACGGCCATCTGGAAGGGGCCTTTGGCGAACGGACCAAGGTTTCCGCCTTGGAGACCGTCCAGTTTTCCGCCACGTCCGTGCTTGACGATGTGGCCAAATGCGTCACCCTTGAGCCCAAAATCAGCGGAGACCTGGTGTATGTGATGGGAGATACCGCTGACGAGCTGGGCGCGTCGGAATATTACGAAATGTTCGGCAAGACCGGCCTCAACGTACCCGGGGTTGATTTTTCCGGCTTCAAAATCGTTTATAAAGCCCTGGAAAAGGCCATTGACAAGGAACTGGTCGCCTCCTGCCATGCCGTTGCCAGGGGCGGACTCGGGGTTCACCTGGCATTGACGGCCATGGCCAGCGGTTTGGGAGCGGAGATTGATCTGTCTGCTGTCCCGGTAAAGGGACGCGGCGGACTGTCGCCGGACAAAGTACTTTTCAGCGAATCTGCGGGCCGGTTCATCCTGACCGTTGCCCCTGACAACAGGGAAACCTTTGAAAAACTGTGCAAGGGCCTGCCCTGTGCCTGCGTGGGTTCGGTTACCGACGCCCATGACCGGCTGACCGTTTCCAGTGGCGGCACCCCACTGGTGGACCTGTCCGTGACATCCCTTGATGCGGCATTCAACAAGACCTTTGGAGAGATGATATGAGCAAGGTGAAGGCACTGATTTTAACCGGTTTTGGTTTAAATTGCGACAATGAAACCGCCCTGGCGTTTGAAATGGCCGGGGCCGAAGCCCAAAGAGTGCATATCAATACATTGATTGCCGGGGATACATGTCTCAAAGACTTTCATATCCTGGCTTTTGGCGGCGGGTTTTCATGGGGTGACGACCACGGTGCGGGGGTGATCCAGGCCCTGAAGCTGAAAAATAATATCGGCAGGGATCTGCTTGATTTTGTGACCTCCGGTAAATTGGTCATCGGTATCTGCAACGGGTTCCAGGCCCTGGTCAACCTGGGGTTGCTTCCCGGCCTTGACAATGATTACACCCGGCGTTCCGTGGCCATTACCTTTAACGACTGCGGTAATTTCCGGGACCAGTGGGTCTGCCTGGCAGCCGATTCCCAAAGCCCCTGCGTGTTCACCCGTGGGCTGGACCGGACGGAATACCCGGTGCGCCACGGTGAAGGCAAGGTGGTGGCAGATCCCGATGTCATCCAGACCCTTGTGGACAACAACCAGGTGGTGTTCCGGTATGCAGATGCCCAGGGAAATCCGGCACAGGGGGCTTTCCCGGCCAACCCCAACGGCGCGCTGGAGGATATCGCGGGTATCTGTGATCCCACAGGCCGGATATTCGGCCTCATGCCCCACCCGGAAGCCTACAATCACTTTACCAATCATCCGGACTGGCCCCGGGCAAAAGAAGTGGCCAAACGCCAGGGCAATACCCCCGGTGAAGGCGTGGTCACCGGCATCCGGCTCTTTGAAAACGGGGTCGCCTACATTAAAGAGACATTTTTCTGATATTCCGGAACACTGCAGGCCCGATCGATCCATACAGGCCTGCAGCCCGGCCTCTTTTACCAACTTTTAAAAATCAGTGAATCTGTTATGCTGGGAACCTTTGTCAACTGCCTGGCCATCATTGCCGGTGCCCTGGTCGGGATGCTGTTCAAAAACGGAATCCCGGAGCGCTATAATCAGACCGTGATGCAGGCTGTTGCCCTGTCCATCATGCTCATCGGGATTAAAAGCGCCCTGGGATCAAGCGACCTGCTCATCATTATTATCAGCCTGGCAGCCGGGGCCCTGATCGGCGAGTTCATAGGTATTGAAGCCTATCTCAAGCGGCTGGGGGATTTCCTGGAGAAAAAGTTTGCAAAGCCCACAACCGGTAAGACAAGCCTTTCCACCGCATTTGTCACGGCGTCCCTGCTGTATTGTGTGGGGTCCATGGCCATTGTGGGATCGCTTGAAAGCGGACTGACCGGCAACCATGATACCTTGTTTGCCAAGGCGTTTCTGGATGGGATCACCTCCATTATCCTTACGGCGTCCCTGGGATTCGGGGTTATGTTCTCTGCCGGTGCGGTCCTGGTCTACCAGGGGGCAATCACATTGGCGGCCGGGATCATGAAGCCTTTTCTGATACCGGCGGTTGTGGCCCAGATGTCGGCCACCGGAGGCCTGTTGATCCTGGCCATCGGCCTGAACATTCTCAGGGAAAAGAAAATCGCCGTGGGAAATATGCTGCCGGCCATTTTCCTGCCCCTGGCATATTACCTGGTCACCACCTTGTTCTGATTGCGTTCCTCCGGGGCAGGTGCGATATACACAATGTATGATACAAAAGGAAAGAATTATGAGTGAACTACCCATTCCCGAAGGGATAAAAGGCGATCCCAACGCCCTGGAAATGCTCCGGGTGTGGATCGGCAATAAGGATATCCAGGTTTCCATGCTGCTGGGCATGTGGGAGCAGGCGTCGGATAACGATATTGACGAGCGGGAGGCCTGGGGGGAACTTTTGGCCGATCTGGTCCGCCACATTGCCAACGGCCTGACCCAAAGCCACGATTACAACACCGCAGCCTCTGAAATGCGGATTGCCAATGCCATGCTCACCCACCTGGGACACGGGGCAAATACCATCCAGGGCGAAATCAAGCCCTGAAATCAAAAGGCTGATTCACCGGGAGACCGGGGCTTATTTCAGTGCCCTGTAATAACTGTCAATATTGTAGACGGCAGCCAAAGGATTGTGCCCCAGAAGGCGGTCTTTGGCGGCAAGTACGGTGCATGGCGCATCTGCGTACTTGAAAAACAGGGAATCGTGCCCCACGCATAATCCCATGACGATATTCAGTTCTGTGTGTTCCCGGTTCAGAATCATGGCCTGAAAGATCGGGTTGCACATGGCTTCGTCCGACCCTATCTCCACTTTCTGGTCATCCATGATTTCCAGATTGTCCTTTGATGCCCGGCCTGCCTTACAGATCACGGAAGTTACGGAAAACCCATTGGCGGCGTAAACATCTTCCACGATTTTTGCTTCTTTCCAAAGTCCCATGCAAAAGGCCAGGCCAAGTTTTTTATAACCCATTTTGCCGGCAAATTCAGAAATTTCAAGGATCCGGGGCTTTATCGGAATCATGTGGTCGACCCCCAGGTTTTTCCGGCCGTATCCTTCACCTTCCTGGATTGACGCCATTCTGGCAAAGGTGTGGATCTCGGGCGCCTCATATTCTTTTAATGCCGTTTCACAAAGCCCGGGGTGTTCGCCTGTAGGGCATCCCGGGGGGGCGTGGCCCTCAGGGATGTTGCAGAGCCGGTCTGAAACCGGAAATGCGCACCGGGCACAACTGGGTGTTTGTTCTTTCATATCCGTTTCCTTTTTTGGGCCATCGCGCATCGGCGAAATATCAGTACCGTCCGCCCGGAATTGCGTTGTCTTTTTTCTCAATGGTGCCGGTATTTACCGGTTTCAATGTGCGCTGTGGTTTGGCAGACATGGAAAGCGGTGCCGGGCACAAAGGTGGGGAAAAAGGGGACTCCCGGTTTACGGGGCACATCGCAGGTGCTGTTGCCTAAAAGCAGTACAGTGTCAGAGTCTGCCTTTGATACGCTGTACATGTCCGTTGAGCATCCGGCGGCGGTTTCTGCCGGCCTCTCTTGGATCACCGGCTGACAGGGTCTCATGGGTCCGTTCAATCTCATCGATAATGGCGTTAAGCTCTTCGGTTCGATTTCCCCGTTCGAACATGATGAACCACAGCCGCTGGGTCTGGCTGTGAAGAAAATCGGAGATTTCGGTGAGCGTGTTGTTGTTGGCTGCTTTGTAAACGATCTGCCTTAATTTCCTGTCGATTTTCGCCAGGTCGGTGCGGTCCATTTCCTCTGTGAACTGCTGGCATTCCTCTTTGAGTGCAATGATCTGGTCAAGCTGCTCCGGGGTGATGTTTTCAGCGGCCAGCCGACCGGCCAGGTCTTCGATTTCAAAGCGAATCTGGAATACATTGATCATTTTCCGGAATTCGATCTCCGTGACCATGGAGCCGGTCCTGGGCAGCACCCTGACCAGCTTTTCCCATTCCAGCCGTGTCAGAACCTCGCGCAAGGGAGTGCGGCTGACGCCGAAATCCTTTGCCAGTTTCTGTTCGTTGAGTATTTCTCCAGGTTTATATACCATGGATAGGATGCGACTCTTTATCTGTTCGTAAATGTCTTTATTCATTACATTACATCGCCTGTTATATTCGGGTCTGTTTCAAGAAAGAAAGAACATTCTGATTATCCTGCAGACGGATTTGCTGCTCTTGCTTTGCTATATAAAAACAAAGATGGCACAGGGGGTCAAGCAAAAACCATGGAAATCGTGTGTAATCTTACCTGGTTCACATTGACCGATTTTATTTCGGCCCGCACTGAACCTGTATTCAGCGGCTCCTAAACCAGATGCGTCCACCAGTCTAAACCTGACTTGACTTTACCCCCAGCGCCCTCTAAAACACTAAAGATCGGCAAGAGATGCCTGAAAGTAAAATCGGCGGCAAAGGAGAGACCCGGCATGTTTAAAAAAATTCTGGAAGGCAGCGGTTACAACTGCATCGTCAAAGCCCGGTACGGGTATATGTTGTATAATAAAAACGACACTTATATCGGCAGGTCTTTTGACGCTTACGGGGAGTTCTCTGAAGGGGAAGCCGCCCTGTTCCGCCAGCTTTGCGAATCCGGCGACAGGGTGGTTGACATCGGGGCCAATATCGGGGCGCATACCCTTGTATTTTCAGGGTTGGTCGGGAAGACCGGCCGGGTCTACGCATATGAACCCCAGCGGGTGGTCTTTCAATCCCTTTGCGCCAATATGGCCATCAACAGCATTGAAAATGTCGAGTGCAGCCAGATGGTGGTCTCTTCCAGTACCGGCCATACACGTATTCCCGACATCCGGTATGATTTGCCGGCCAACCACGGCGGATTCCAGGTCAAGCCGTTTACATCCGGGGTGAAGACACAGGTCGCACCCCTTGACGAACTGTTGGACCTGCCCCATCTCAAACTTATCAAAATCGACGTGGAAGGTATGGAGCGTGAGGTTATTGAGGGGGCCGAAGAGACGATCAGGCGCCACCACCCCTTTTTATATGTGGAAAATGACAAGCCCGACCGGTCCAGGGCCCTGATTGAAAAGATCCTTGAGCTGGATTACAGGCTTTTCTGGCATCCGACTCCCCTGTTCAATCCGGAAAATTATGCAAAAAACAAAGAAAATATCTATGGAAAGATCGTATCCCTGAATATGCTCTGCTTTCATCGTTCACTTGATCTCAACCTGGAGGGATTCCAGGAGATCCTTGATCCGGGTGATCACCCCATGAAGGGGTAAGCCGGGGCACACTGAAACTGAAATGATAAACCTGTTACGAACAAGACAATATCCGGAGTGCCCATGGCGGTGAATATTACCCGATTTATCGAAACCCTGAAACAGGAGGTTGCCGGCTACCAGGTGCCGGTTGTGGACCTGATAGCGGTTCAGACCCGGTCTCCTTTTAAAGTATTGGTGGCCACCATCTTATCGGCCAGAACCAAGGATGAAGTCACCTCTGCAGCATCAGAGCGGCTTTTCAGGGAAGCCCCTGACGTGGGCAGCCTTGCCCGCCTTTCCCGGGAGCGCATCCGGGAGCTGATCTTTCCGGTGGGATTTTATAAGTCCAAAGCCGGTTACCTGGCTGCTTTGCCTGAAGCTCTCAGCGCCTTTGGCGGCAAAGTGCCGGATACCATAGAGGAACTGGTCACCCTGCCCGGGGTCGGCCGGAAAACAGCCAATCTCGTGATGGCTGTCGCCTTTGACAAGGATGCCATCTGTGTGGATACCCATGTGCACAGAATCATGAACATCTGGGGATACGTAAACACCAAAACCCCTGAGCAGACCGAAAAGGCCTTGCGCAAAAAATTGCCCCGAAAGCACTGGAAGGAGGTCAACGGCATCCTGGTGGCCTTTGGCCAGGGGATGTGCCGCCCTATTGGCCCTCACTGTACCCGCTGCGTGCTTGCAGACGCATGTCCCCGCAAAGGGGTGACACCGAGAAAAACCCGGGTGCGTTAACGCTGTGTCCGGCAGGAAATCCGGTCAACGCATATAAAATTCGGGGTAAATGGTTTTAGCGGGTTGAGCACGGTTGAAAACGCAAAAAATCACCTCCATGCGTATCTCAAGTGTCTGAAACCTTACGGGTTAAAAATATTCCCGGGTCGCTTGTGTTTGCTCTGATTCAAAAATCTTTTTCCCTTTTTATGCAAAAAGATTTATAAATAGAAGACAAGTGTTTTGACACGGCTCTATCCAGGCATTAACCTTATACATATATTTATCTTTGACGCGAAATCACAGTGTTCTGTTGACTATACTTTATATAGGAAGGAGGCTTTCATGATTGGAATCATCGGCAGCGGTAACGTGGGTGCCAATACCGCTTTTTTCCTGGCGGAAAAAGGGGTGGACCATGTAACCCTTTACGACGTCCAGGAAGGCATGGCCAAGGGAAAGGCCCTGGATATGATGGAGGCGGCCCCGATCCGGGGATACCGGACCACCATCAATGGAACGGACGACCCTGGAGAGGTGCTTGATGCGGATATCGTGATCCTCACGGCAGGTGCGGTCCGGCAACCCGGTATGAAACGGGATGCGTTGTTTGAGAAAAACAGAAACATCATAGAATCCTATGCCGGGAAAATTACCAACCCGGATACAAAAGTGATCATTGTTTCCGAGCCCATGGATGTGTTGACCACGGTGTTTGCGGAAAAATCCACCCTGCCGCCCCGGCAGATCTTTGGGCTGGGGGGGCTTTTGGATGCCACCCGGCTGAGGTTTTTAATCGCCAGGGAGTTAAAGGTCTCCATGGAAAATGTGGCTGCCCAGGTGGTGGGACGGCATACAGACGATATGATCCTGCTTCGGGATTACTGCTGCGTTTCCGGTATGTCCATTGAGAATTTCCTTTCTCCTGAAAAGGTCCGGGAGCTTTTTGAAGAGACCCGGAAGGCCGGTGCGCTGATCGTCGAGATGGCCGGGCGGGCATCTGCCTATTACGGCCCCTCAGCGGTTGCGGCGGAACTGGCTGAAGCCATTGTCATGGACACAGGAAGGGTGTTGTCGGTTTCCCATGTGCTTGACGGGCAGTTCGGTATTGAAAATGTGGCCCTGTCCCTGCCGGCGGTCATCGGCCGCACCGGTATCAGAAAAGTGGTCACGCCTTCATTGACCCCGGATGAAATCGACATCCTGAAAAGGTCCGCCCAAAGCATAACCCAAACCATAGAGGAGGCCGACCATGCATAAAGTTTCCATTATCGGCGCCGGCCATGTGGGGGCCACTGCCGTATACTATATTGCCGAGAAAAATCTGGCGGACATCGTCATGGTGGATGTGGTGGAGGGGCTTCCCCAGGCCAAGGCCATGGACTACCTCCATGCCGCGCCCATGCGGCAGTATTCCGTACATATTTCCGGTACAAATGATTATAAGGATATCGCGGATTCCGATGTGGTTGTACTGACCGCAGGGCTGCCCCGGAAACCGGGAATGGACCGGATGGACCTGATGAAAATCAATGTGGGCATTGCAAAGACCGCTGCCCAGGCCATTGCGGAATATGCACCCAACGCCATTGTGATCGTTGTGTCAAATCCCCTGGACATCATTGCCATGACAGTGCTTCAGGAGTCCGGATTTGCCCTGAAGCGCGTCATGGGAATGGCCGGTGTGCTTGACGCCACCCGGTTTAAATATTTCATCGCTGAAAAACTCGGGGTGTGGCCCGGGGATGTCATGGCCATGGTCCTTGGCGGGCATGGCGACAGCATGGTGCCCCTTTCCCGGTATACAAGGGTTGCCGGAATTCCCGTGGACGAGTTGATTGATGCGGAAACTCTCGAATCCCTGGTGGCCAGGACCCGTACCGGCGGCGGCGAAATCGTTTCACTGCTCAAGCAGGGATCTGCCTTTTATGCGCCGGGCGCATCTGCGGCAAAAATGGTGGAAGCCATTGTCAAAGACGAAAAGCGGGTGGTGCCGGTTTCCGCTTACCTGAGGGGCGAATACGGGTATCATGATATTTTTCTGGGAGTGCCTGCACTGCTTGGAAAGAACGGCGTGGAACGGATCATTGAACTGGATCTGACCACAGAGGAGAAAGCTGCACTTGACGAATCCGCTGCTGCGGTGAAAGACGGCGTGGATACGCTCCGGTCGTTTTATTCTCCCGGATAACTCCGGGTGCGTTATGTTTCTGGCCGCCGGCCGGGCTCCCCGGCCGGCGGCTTTTTCCATCAACGGAAAAATTTTCTTATTTAAAACGGATTTTAAAAAATATTCCCATGGATAACGAATTGCTCATTCGGTTAGTTCAACGGGTTTATTTATTTTATTCCGGGCTATTGCCTGATGTGAAGTTTATGGTTAAATTAACGCTTTATTGGAAAACTTGTTCTGACTTTTAGCTGCTTGGGGAGGGTAATACATGACTGCCAAGAAAAAGACGTTTCTGCTCAGTATTTTGGTTTTAATTTTGATTTCATTGATCAGCATCACTCAGTTTTCAGCGCTGCAACGCGTGGCATCGGTTTGGGAGTCCCATCTTGAGGAAGCCGTTGTCCGACAGCGGTTGTTATCCACAATTGAGTCCCAGTTCGGTTATGGCGGGTTTATTCATAACTTTAAAAACCATGTGCTCAGGGGCCAGGCAAAGTTCGTTGACCGGTTTGAAAAAAACAGGTCAACCATGATGAAAGCCATTGCCGAACTTAACGCATTGGCAAAAAGTAATGAAGAACGTGAGGCCATTGAAAATATCAAAATGGTGGCTGAAAAATATGCACGTGCCATTGTTGTATCCCAGGAAATGCACAGCCAGGGAAAAAGTCCCAGAGAAATCGACGGTGTCGTTAAAATAGACGATTCACCTGCTTTTACTGCATTTAAAACCATTGAAGAGATCGCCAATAAAATTGAAACCGAGGGTGAGGTTCATATGCAGTCCGAACTGAACCGCCTGAAAATCTATGCAAGCCTTGGTTTTGTGGTGCTTTTTCTTGTGGCCGGTGCTTATTTCCTCCTGCTTCACTCCCTGATCCGGAAAATGCTCAGTCTCAAGGCGTTTGCCCAGAAAGTCGGTGCGGGAGACCTTTCGGTTACGTCAAATATTGACTCCAATGACGAGGTCGGTGCCATTGCCCGGGACCTGGACAACATGGCCGGGGATCTGAACCAATTGTTCTCCAATATCAGCAATAGTGCCGGGAACCTGGCCAGTGCATCCGAAGAGCTTGCCACATCCGCTTCAGACATGAATGCCAACACCGAAGATGTAAGCATGAAATCCCAGTCCGTGGCCTCGGCAGCCGAAGAGTTGAGTTCCAATATGAATTCTGTGGCCGCCGCAGTAGAACAGGCCGCGTCCAATGTGAGTATTGTCGCTGATTCCGCCGGAGGAATGCTGTCGATGATCAACGGGATTTCACAGAATACGGAAAAAGCCCATGGCATATCTGACACGGCTGTTGCCGAGGCAAAGGATGTCTCTGTAAAGGTCAATGAGCTCAAGAGCGCCGCTGATGAGATCCGTAAGGTCACCGAGACCATCAGCGACATCTCCGAGCAGACCAATCTTTTGGCATTGAATGCCACCATTGAGGCCGCACGGGCAGGAGAAGCCGGTAAGGGATTCGGTGTTGTGGCAAATGAAATAAAAGAACTGGCAAATCAGACCGGAGCGGCAACGGTTGATATCAATTCCAGCGTCAAAAATATTTCGGAAACCATGGTAGAGACTGTTACCAGGATTCAGCGGATTACCGATGTCATTGATGAGGTAAACGGTATTGTTGTGACCATTGACAAAGCCGTTGAAGAACAGTCCATTGCCACCAACGAGATTTCCGGCAATGTGAAAGAAGCGGCCACTGGCCTTGAAGAGGTTGCCGAACGGGTCGCCCAGAGTTCGGAGGTTTCCGGGGAAGTGGCTGCGGACATTGCAGGGGTCAGCAGTGCCGCCGACCATATGTCTGAAACCGGTGGAACGCTGAGCAGGCGGTCCGGGCAACTCAACGACCTTGCCGCTGAATTGAACCGGATGGTGCAAAAATTTTCCCTGTGATCACAATTTGATCAACACGGCGCGTAAGTATAAAGACCGTTGCCGGTTGAACCGGCAGCGGTCTTGTTTTGTCCAGGCATGACCCCAAGGGATCAAAGGCTGAATATTAACGATTGAAATGGGTCTTGGCACGGGTGTCACAAAGGGTGTACGCCCGAAGCACCTCTTTAATGCGGCCCGGTGTGTCTTCTTTTTCAAACGGAGAGGTGAGAAACAGCAGGCCTAATTTGAATGTGGGGCAAAGGGCCCGGTCCAGTGCGGTTGACACCACTGCCGGATCCATGCCGGCAGGAACCATATGCCCGGGGTTTTCCCGGTCTTTGAGGCGGTCGCCGACAATGACCGCCGGCGTCCTGAGCGTTGCCCCTTCAACAACGCAGTGGTCTGTGTTGCCGACGATTGCCCGGCAGTGCGCCATCACGCCGGGAAAAAGCGTTTCATCCCTGAGAAAACAAACCCTTCCCGGATACCTGGAAGACAGCCGGTCAAGCCCGCGTTTCATGATGCGCCCGAATCCCCTGGGTCCGGGATCTTCACATACCAGCTTAAAGGCGTTGTATTTTGGGTTCTCAAGGGCATCTGATACGGATTGCATCAAGGCGCTGTTCCTGGAGCCGATGGACCGGTCAGGCGTCATGGAAACAAAGATAAACTCGTCTGCCGGGTTCATGTCCAGGGATTGGCAAACCGTTTCCTTATCAGGTATTTTTCTGGCCAGAAGATCCTGTACCGCAAGGGAGCCGACATTGAACACCCTGTCGGGATGTTCTCCAAAGCCGATCACTCTGCGGCGGTATGTTTCCGTGGACGTGAAATGAAGGTTGGCAATTTTGGTGATGCCGAAACCATATGCATCATCCCAGACACCGTAATCAGACTCTCCTCCCTGGATATGGGCCACGGGGATGTTGTTGAGAAATGCGGCAACTGCAGCGGAAAATGTGGCCATGCTGCTGCCGAACAATACCAGGATCTCCGGGGCTATTTCTTTTAAGGCAGCGGCATATGCATGTTGTTCCCTGTCGGGGGAGGCCTGGCCGGGAGCGGCACCCGGGATGAGGCTGATTTCCAGGGATTCTTCTGCGGGAAGGTCTCCGTCTTTCAGGCTGACAAAGTTGAGTGCAATGTCATCGGTTTTGTGCCGGCCGGTGGACAGGACCGTGAGGGTGACAGCATCATCCTCCCGGAGCCGTTTCATCAATGGAAAGAGAATAGTATCGTTTTTCAGAGTGTCTGTGATGATACAGATTTTTTTCATGGAAAACCTCTTGCGTCATGCATTGTTTGGCGTGTATGGGAAAAACTTTCCGGTTCAATCCTTGTGGCAATGGAATTTGCATAATCTGTGCCGGATTTTTGAAAATGCAAAACAGGGGTAAAAAATAAATTGACTTAATATACCGATCGGTATATTTTCTTGAAGAAGGTGAATTATGAGCAAGTCGGAACAAACACGGCAGCATATCATTGAACAGGCCGCCCCGGTCTTCAACAAATACGGGTATGCGGGGACCAGTGTGTCCCGTCTGACCCGGGCCATAAACATGACAAAGGGGGCGATTTACGGGAATTTCAAGGACAAGGATGACATCGCCCTTGCCGCCTTTGATTTCAACATGGAAAAAATCACCCGGAAAATTGCCCGGATCATCGGATCGGATACAGAGGCCTGTGAAAAACTGATTTATTTTGCCAATTTCTACCTGGATGAGTTTACCGCCATTGCCGCGTCCGGAGGCTGTCCCGTACTCAACGCGGCCGTGGACTCCGACCATGTCCATCCGCGTCTCAAAGCATGTGTGAATGCTGCGGTTGACAAGTGGGTTGCCGCCGTTGCCGGTGTTGTCCGCCAGGGGATCCGCCAGGGTCAGATTTCCGGGAGCATAAAGCCGGAGCAGTTTGCCTCCATTTTCGTGTCCCTGATTGAAGGGGGGATGATGCTGGCCAAGGTTACGGGCAATACCATCCACCTGAGCCGGAACATCGACCATATTATTCATCTGGTCAATACCGAGCTTAGAATATAGCTGTTTTGCAGGCTGTATGGTTTACAGCCTGTTTTTTTGTCTTTTTATATACCGATCGGTATTTTTTGTGTGGTGTGTGTCAGCAGATATCAACAAAATAAATGGAGGAACAGTGATGGCACCTGTGGAGCATCCGGACATAAACGCATACAGGAAGCAGGAGGGGCAAAGTTTGCCGGAATCCGTGAGCAACTCCAGGGTCAGGGAGCTTGTTTTGGCGGCCGGCGCAGATGATGTGGGGATCATTGAATTGGGACGGGAAAGCATTGCCCATTGCCAAAAGGACCTTCTGGACGTGATGCCCGGTGCCCGGAGTATCATTGTCATGGCATTCCGGGCAAATCCCGGCAGCCTGAGGAGTCTTGCCCAGTCTGTTACGGATTATGAGTTCAAACAGGTCTGGGCGGATGTCGGCCATACCGGAAGAACTGTGGCCAATCGTCTTAACAGGGAAGGGATCAGGGCCGTGAACATGCCGGCGGGATTTCCCCAGGAAGCCTCCCGCTGGCCGGGAAAAATCTGGCTTACCGAAGACAAACGCATGGCCTGGGAAGCAGGGTTGGGCCAGATGGGATATAATCGCCTGGTGATCCACCCGAAGTTCGGGGCTGGTGTGCTTTTCGGTTCTGTCCTGATGTCAGCCCGGTGTGATGTGTATAACCGTCCTGTGGCGTATAATCCCTGTATCCGTTGCGGTCTTTGTCTTAAGGTTTGTCCTACGGGAGCGGTGAAATCCGGGGATGATTTTGATTTTCTGGCCTGCTTTACCCATAATTACCGGGAGCGCTTGGGCGGCTTTCAGAACTGGGTGGAGCAAGTGGTGGCCGCCGATGATGTGCATGATTACCGGCGCAGGGTCAGTGACAGGGAAACCGTTTCCATGTGGCAGCACCTGGCAGTGGGCGCACAGAATAAATGCGACCGCTGCATGGCGGTCTGCCCGGCGGGAAAGGACCTTATCGGAGAATTCCTTAATGACAGGCAGGCATATATTGACACCTATGTGACGCGGTTCAGAGACCTTCCGGAGACGGTTTATGCGGTTAAAGACTCCGGTGCTGATCGCCATGTGAAAAAACATTTTCCTGCAAAACAGGTCAAACATGTTTCCAATGGGCTTCGGCCGGTATCGGCCGAAGGGTTTTTGGAAAGCCTGCCGCTTGTTTTTCAGCCCCATTTGGCGGACGGGCTGGATGCCGTATTTCATTTTTCATTTACCGGAAGCGAAACCCTGGACGGCACTGTCACCATTCAAAAGGGTAGCATCACTGTAACATCCGGGCTGGCTGGCGTTTCGGACCTTCATGTAACTGCCGACAGCCAGGTATGGATACGGTTTTTAAGCGGGGAAACAGGGCTTTTAAAGGCGCTTCTTACACGTAAAATCAGGTTCAAAGGGCGTGCAGCACTGATGAAAGCCTTTGCAAGATGCTTTCCGTCCTGATATTGAGAGCAGAGTCATCATCATCTATATTAATATGGGATTTTACTCAAACGGAGATCAATATGAAAAAACATAATTGCAGTACCTGCGGATTCAGGGCCAGATTTGACCGTCAACCCACCTCTCTTCTGGGGCGGATGTGGCGATGGCATGCAAACTGGTGCCCGGGATGGAGCCGGTATATGAAATCCCTGGCCGGGGAAGAACGCCAGCGCCTGGCCCGGCATTATAAAATGGAAAAATTTTTGTAAATGAAAAGGGGCGGGGATTGCCCTGCATTGCGGAGCGTTCCCGGAAATAAGACATAAAAAACCCGGACAGCAGAGCTGTCCGGGCGTATTGTTTCAAAGGGGCTGCTTAGTTCAGCTGCTCTCTCATGGTGATGTCATGCCGTCTTTCCTGAGGGGTCTTTTTCCCGAATTTTCTGTCATGTTCCTCGGAATATGGGCTTGCGCATACTTTCTTGAGTTTTTCAGTATTTCCTTCAATTCCATATTTTGCATCTGTGGAAAGGTTTTCAATGCAGCTGGTGTATTGTCTGTTCAATTTCCGTCTTACTTTAAATTCCTGGTGCCGTCTAACTGCTCTGTCTCTCATTACAGGCTCCTTTCATAATAATCATTTAAACAGATCAAGCTTAAGAACCCCTTTGTATTCGTCTAACAAAGGCTTTGTCCTGTATAAAAGATTAAACAGTTTTTCCGGTGTTGGCAAGGGGGTGAAGGGAAAAAAGTTTGATAGAGCTTAAAATAGATATCTCGACTAATTTTTGAAATCAAACGTAATTATCCCACCCCTTTTTTAAAATGTCCAGCAAAGTTTTGGTCGGGTGTCAAAGTACGGTGCATAGCCGGTTCCGGTGGCAAGTGCGTCAGAGCCCGGGCGGCTGCTCCGTTACTCCCTGCCCAGCATCGCCTTGATGATATGGCTGATCATGGCCGGGTTTTCTTTCAGACGCCGTGTGGAATATCCGAACCAGTGCTCTCCAAAAGGCACGTATACCCGTAACGGGTGTCCTGCACGCAAAAGTGCCTTGCGCCGTTTGGGCGTGACACCGTAGAGCATCTGGAATTCGTATTTGTCTTTGGGCAGGTTGTACTTATCGATCAAGGCAAGAGCGCCCTGGATCAGGGGGGCGTCATGGGTGGCAATGGCCGGGTAGACATCGTTTTTTATCATGAATTCAAGATCTTCAAGGTAATGGGCATTGATTTCATGATAATCCCTGTAAGCGATTTGTTCGGATTCCACATAGATGCCCTTACAGAGCCGGAAGTTAAGGGGGGCATCCCCGGACCTGAGATCCAGCATGCTGTCAAGGTCGGACAGGGTCCGTTTCAGGTAAGCCTGGAGCACCAGGCCAACATTTGCGGGAAACTCCGCCTTGAGCCGCCTGAATATTGCTATGGAGTCGTCCACGCATGGAGAGTCTTCCATGTCAATACGGATAAAGTTGCCGTAAGCTGCCGCTTTTTTCACCAGGTCCCGGATATAGGCATAACAAGTCTCTTTATCCAGCAGCAGTCCGAACATGGTGGGCTTGATCGAATAATTGCCTGTGACATCCGTTTGCTCGGCCGTGTGGATCAAATCCAGGTATGCATCCCTGTTTGCCCTGGCCTGATCCATGTTTTGGATAAATTCACCGAGAATATCAAGGCTGACCATTGCGTTTTCGCTGTTCAGGGCTTTGGAGACGTCAATGGCTTCCCCGGTGGTTTCTCCGGCAATATAGGTCTTTGAAAACTGCCAGATAAACTTCTGGGGGAAGTAGGGAAGGGTGTGGCTGATGAGTTTTGTTAACATGGGCGACTCCTGTGTGTTGTTCTGAAATGGTTTGACCATTTAAATCGTGAGGAATATGCGCTCCTTTTCCAGGGGTGTCAAGTTTTTAATTGCATGTGTGTTTACTAAAATATCGTTTTATTAAAGATAGATATAAGATGGGTCCGGCCGGAGGGTTTATCAAGTGGGAAAAATCTGCGGGCTTTGGCCCGGTATTACGGCGTCACCCCTTTTTTCCTGTACTCCGCCTTGATCAGCCGCCCCAAAAGTGCAATTCCGCGTTCAAGCGCATCACTCCACGGAATACCGCAGTTCAGGCGGAGGCAATGCGCGTACCGGTCGGATGAGGAGCACAGCCTGCCGGGAAGTATGGAAATGCTGTGGGGCCTTGCCTGCTGATAGATGGCCATGGTGTCGACGGCTTTGTTCAACTCGATCCAGATGATCATTCCCCCCTGTGGAAAGGTCAGCCGGGTATCTTTGGGAAAATAATTCGAGACTGCTATGGCCAGTGCCGAGGCCTGGTTTTTGATCTGGTTCCGCAACCGCCGCAGGTGTCTGTCATAGGCACCGGTTTCCATGAACCTGGCAGCTACCCGGTGGCTGATGCCGGCAGAGGAAAGCTGGGAGTTGAGCTTGAGGCGGATGACTTTTTCCCTGAACTTTCCCGGGATGGTCCAGCCGGCCCTCAACCCCGGAGCCAGTGATTTTGAAAATGAGGAGCAATACAGAACAGATCCCCGGGTATCAAGGCTTTTAAAGGTGGCGGGACGTTTCTCTCCAAAGTAGAGATCTCCGTATATATCGTCCTCAATAATGGGCAGATCGTTGGCATCTGCAATTTTCAACACCCGTGCCCTTGCCCGGGAAGACATCACGGACCCCAGCGGATTCTGGAAGTTGGTGTTGAACAGGCAGGCCCTGACCGTGTTGGCAGTGACGGCCGCTTCAAATGCATCGGGATCCATGCCTTTTTCCGGGCAGCCGGGAAGTTCCAGCACATACATGTTTAGGTCTTCGATAAGCTGGAGGAAACAGTGGAATGCCGGCGACTCGACCAGGATGGTATCTCCGGGGGATGCCACGGCCCTGAGACAGAGGCTGACCGCCTCAAGACACCCGTTTGTGGTGATGATATCGTCGGGAAATACCTTGCAGGCATTGCCCAGCATCTGTTTGGCCAGGGCATTTCTGAGTTCGGTATTTCCAATGCAGGGATCATAGGTTGAGATACCGGTTTCCAGGTCCTCGGCAGATATGGATTTTAAAATCCTGGAGAGCTGTTTGACCGGCATCAGTTCCCTTGCAGGCAGTGCTGCCCCCAGTTGGAGCATGTTCTGGGACTGGATATCCGAGATGATTGTCTCTGCAAGGGCATTTATTTTTACCCGGCTGGGCAGCGATCTGCTTGCGGTTTTCCGGGGGGTGGGCAGGGGGTTTTCCAAAAGAGCCCTCACATAAAACCCCGACTTTTCCCTTGCTTCGACCCGGCCCCTTTTTTCCAGTTCGATATATGCCTGGTGGATCGTGGAAATGCTCAGTCCCAACTGGTTATGAAGCTTTCTCAGGGAGGGCAGCTTTTCTCCGGGCCTGAACTGGCCGGTCATGATGTTTTCCTGGATTTCATCCGCCAGGGTCACATATCTGAAATTTGTCGCATCTGCCATGGAAGCACTCATCTGTTATGATGGGAATTTTTATATTTTGTAACTGTTTTTTATTGTGTTTTAGCGTATAGTATGGCTTTTCGCAAGTGCTTACGGGAGACTGGGACAATGAAGCAGGTTTTTCTTTATGTGGTCACGGTAGTAATCTGGGGCGCCACCTGGATTGCCATTAAGTTTCAACTGGGGCCGGTGGACCCTATGGTGTCGGTGATTTACCGGTTTGGCCTGGCTGCAGGGCTGCTCTTTATTTTTTGCAGGGCCAGGGGGCTTACCCTTAAATTTTCTCCCAGGGATCATATGTTCATGGCCCTGATGGGGTTGCTGTTGTTTTCAATGAATTACTGGCTGGTCTACCTGGCTGAAGTTCATCTGACCTCGGGCCTTGTGGCGGTCCTGTTTTCGTCCATCGTTTTCTTCAACATGGCCAATAATGCCCTGTTTCTAGGGACGTCTGTTGACCGGAAAACCATTGTCGGAGCCCTGGCCGGGATTGTAGGCATCATCCTGATTTTCATGCCGGAGATCCGTTCTTTTGATGCAGGCAACAAGGGGTTGACCGGGATCGGGCTGGGTTTTTTTTCGGTATTCCTGGCTTCCCTGGGAAATATCACATCTGCCAGGAATACCCGGGAGAAAATTCCGGTCATCCAGGCCAATGCATTTGGCATGGCCTACGGGACCCTTGCCCTGACGTTACTCGCTCTTTTGATGGGCAAAAAATTCGGATTCTCTTTTTCCCTGCCGTATACCGGCTCCCTGTTGTTTTTGTCGGTGTTCGGTTCCATTGTGGCATTCGGCACCTACCTGACCCTGGTGGGCACCATGGGAGCGGACAAAGCCGCATACGCCATCATGGTGGTGCCTGTGGTCGCCCTGGTCATTTCATCCTTTGCCGAAGGGTATGTCTGGACCGTACCGGCGGTGGCCGGGCTTGCACTGGTGGTCGGAGGGAATTTCCTTGCATTGGCAAAACGGCCTGGATGACAGGGGTGTCAACGGTTTTGCCCTCTAAGTTCCGGTTGCATAACATAAGGCATCTATGCTAATTAGATTGTTTATGAAACAATATGTAATCGACGGATTAACGCTCAAGGACTATACGGCTTTAAAAACATATCTGGACAAGCACCTGGATACCGCCCCCATTGGCGGTATTTACTGGCTTGAACTGGACGGGGAATGCCTGACACCGGAACAGAAAGCCCATAAGGACTGCGGGCCGCACGTGTTTGCCCTGATGTTGGAAGAGTCCTATTTATCCTGTGAACTTCTGGTGAGAATAAAAACCAATATCAAGTGCGACTGCATGGGCTATGCCACAAAAGCCCAGCGGGACTGGCTGGTGGACTGGACCGACACGGT
The DNA here is from genome assembly GCA_036881925.1 of Desulfobacter sp. GTDB lineage: Bacteria > Desulfobacterota > Desulfobacteria > Desulfobacterales > Desulfobacteraceae > Desulfobacter. Next base: position 223,815 of record JBAJNJ010000004.1, on the reverse strand, counting down.
CTTGGAACGCCTGTCCGTCTGTGCTTGATATCGGGTCTGGATCATATCGATGCTTAAGATCATACCCCTTGGGGGCCTGGGTGAAATTGGCCTGAACATGATGGTAATTGAGTACGGCGACACCATGTTCATCATTGACGCCGGGCTCATGTTTCCCGAAGACTATATGCTGGGTGTGGATATTGTCATTCCGGCCATGGATTATATCCGGGAAAACCGGGACAAAATAGAAGGGATTATTCTCACTCATGCCCATGAGGATCATATCGGGGCCCTGCCGTACCTGCTTCGTGAGATACGGCTGCCGGTCTATGGTACCCCTTTTACCCTGGAAATCGTCAGAAACAAGCTGGTGGAGTTTGAACTGAACACCTATATTGACCTGAACCTGGTCAATCCGGGCGAGACGCTTACCATAGAACCCTTTGAAATTGAATTTATCCGGGTGAGCCATTCGACCATAGACGGCGTGGGCCTGGCCATCAAAACGCCTGAAGGCGTGGTGGTGCATACCGGGGATTTCAGGATCAGCCACTCCGCAGACAAGATGAAAAACACGGATATTTCCAGTTTCGCGAGGGTTGGTGAAAAGGGGGTGCTGGCCCTGTTGTCCGATTCCACTAACGTGGAAGTGGAAGGGTATACCATGTCCGAGCAGGAGGTGGCCAAAAACCTGGGCAAGTTAATTACGGCGTCGCCCGGCAGGGTTATTGTTGCCTTGTTCGCCTCCAATGTCTTCCGTATCCAGCAGGTCATTGACATTGCCCGGCGCAACAACCGGAAGGTGATTTTCAACGGCAGGAGCATGGAGCAGATCACGGCCGTGGCGATCCGCCTTGGATATATCCAGTGTCCCCAGGGTATGATCGTGGATGTCAAGCAGATCAACAAGCTGGCCGATGACCAGGTGGTGATCATCACCACCGGCAGCCAGGGAGAGCCCATGTCCGCCCTGGCCAGGATGGCATCCGGGATTCATAAGCATATCAATATCAGGAAGGGGGATACTGTGATCCTTTCTTCCAAATATATCCCGGGCAATGAAAAGGCCATTGCCAACATCATCAACAAACTTTACCGCAGGGGAGCCGAGGTGGTCTATTCAAAGATCGCCCAGATCCATGCCTCGGGCCACGCCCACCAGGAAGAGCTGAAGCTGATGATCAACCTGACCCGGCCGGAATACTTTATTCCCATCCACGGTGAATACCGCCACCTGGTGGTTCATGCCAGGCTGGCGGAAAAGCTGGGACTGGACCGGAACAATGTGATTGTTGCCGAGGATGGCCAGGTCATCGCCTTTGACAAAGAGGGCGGTGGGCGTATTGACGGGAAGGTCCAGACCGGGCGGATTCTTGTGGACGGAAAAGGCATCGGGGATGTGGGCCGGTCCGTGCTCAAAGAGCGCAGGGAATTGTCCGAGGGCGGCCTTGTGGTGGTTACCATGATCATTGACGAGGAAACCGGCGTGGTGCTGTACGGGCCGGAACTGGTTTCCAAAGGATTTGTGTTTGATTCCGCCACGGGATACCTGGTGGATGACGCCCAGTGTGTGATTCTTGAAATCGTGGAAGAAATCGAGGCCGGACTGGAATCCCGGGTTGAGCTGATCCGGAAAAAGCTCCAGCGTGCCCTCAAACAATACTTTGCATTTGCCATTAACCGCAGACCACTGATCGTACCGATTATCATCGAAGTATGAAAAAAGAATTATACGGCATTCTGCTCTTTTTTCTGATTATCCTAACGGCCGTCAGCCTTTTTTCCTACCATGCTGCTGATCCGGCCGTGGGCAACGGGTTTACCCGGGTGCCGGATACGGTTCATAACCTGTTCGGCCTTGTGGGTGCCCATGTGGCAGGCCTCTTTGTATACCTGTTCGGTATCGGCGCCCTGTGGATACCTCTGATCCTTTCCCTGCTCAGCCTCTGGTATCTCAAGGAAAAAGCCAGGAGCATCATCTGGCTGACCCTTGCCGGCGGGGTGATGCTCATGATTTCCACGGGCAGTATCTTTTACCTGTTTAGGGACGCTTACCACTTTTCCGACACCATGATATCCGCCGGTGGGGTTGTGGGCCACGGGTTGACGGCCTTTTTGCTGAAATACGCTAATATCACGGGATGTGTGATCATCCTCTCGTTTTTTGTGGTGATCGGTTTTACCCTGGCCACGGGAATTTCCCTCAAGGACCTGGCCCTGGTGCTGCGCCGGAAATCCACAGCCCTGGCAATGACTGTCAGGCAGGACATGGAAGAGGCGGCTGCATACATCAGCGAACGGATTTCGAATTTCAGGGAACAGCGCAAAGTCGCACGCATGGAGCGGGCCAGGAAAGTGGAAGCCCTCCAGGCCCTGCCTGAAACTGCAGGGGATGGCAATGGATTGGATGAACAGGGGCCGGACACGGAAAATAGTGTTCCTGTTCCTGTGGTGATCCAGGACGAACCCGCAGGACAGCGCCCGGCAAAAGTCAATTCGGAAAATAGAGGAAAGGCCTCGGCAACCGATGATGTGGCCCTGGACGATATCCTGGCGCCGACCATTGTGGAAGTTGAAACCGATGATACCGAATATATGGCGGATCCGGTGATCCAGGACATTCGGGAACAACCGGACTTTGTCCTGCCCAAATTGTCGTTTCTGGACGAGAAGGCAAAGGTCCGGCGCCGGGTCGACACGGAGCTGCTCCAGGAAAAAGCCAGGATTCTAGAAGGCAAGCTCAAGGATTTCAACGTCCGGGGAGAGGTGGTTGAAATCCTTCCCGGCCCTGTGATTACCACCTTTGAGTACCGCCCGGCCCCGGGGATTAAGCTGTCCAAAATCGTGGGGCTTTCCGACGATCTGGCCCTGGCGCTGTCCGCCATCTCCATCCGTATCGTGGCGCCCATTCCGGGCAGGGACGTTGTGGGAATCGAAATTCCCAATGAAGAGCGGGAACTGGTCAATCTTAGAGAGATGATCGCCTCAAAAGAGTTTGTGCAGTCGGATTCTCTTCTGACCCTGGGGCTTGGAAAGGATCTCCTGGGCCAGCCCGTGGCAACCAAGATGGATAAAATGCCCCATCTGCTCATTGCCGGGGCCACGGGAACGGGAAAGAGCGTCGGGCTCAACTCCATGATCATCAGCCTGCTTTACAAAGCCACACCCGACGAGGTCAAGTTGATCATGGTGGATCCCAAGCGGATCGAACTTTCCGTATACAATGACATTCCCCATTTGATCACCCCGGTGGTCACGGACATGAAAAAGGCCACCAATGCGTTGTTCTGGGCCGTCAAAGAGATGGAACGGCGGTACGAACTTCTGGAAATGAGCGGGCTGAGAAATATCGGGCAATACAATGAAATGGTCAGGGAAACCCTTGCCAAAGAGGATGCAGACTCCGGGGACGGGGAGACAGAAAATGGCACCCGTGAGGCCTCCCTTGAAACCCTGCCGTATATCGTGGTGATCGTGGATGAGCTTGGAGATCTGATGATGGTGGCGTCAAAGGATGTGGAGTATGCCCTGACCCGCCTGGCCCAGATGGCGAGGGCGGCTGGAATCCATCTGATCATCGCGACCCAGCGACCGTCCGCAGACGTGCTCACCGGAACTATCAAGGCCAATTTTCCCACCCGTATTTCCTTCCAGGTGTCATCCAAGATTGACGGCCGGATCATCATTGACCAGGGAGGAGCGGAAAGTCTTCTGGGCAACGGGGATATGCTGTTCTGCCCACCGGGCACGGGCAAGCTGATGCGGATCCAGGGCGCCTATATCTCTGAAAAGGAAATTGGCAGGATTACCGGGTTTTTAAAAGACCAGCGCACCCCGGAGTATAATGAAGAAGTGGTGATGGGAGACGGCGCAGATGAAGAAAAGAGTTTTGACGAATCCGAATACGATGCCAAATACGACGAAGCTGTTGCCCTGGTGACCAAGGACCGGCAGGCATCTATCTCTTATGTCCAGCGGCGGCTGCGCATCGGATACAACCGGGCAGCGCGTCTGATTGAAATGATGGAGCATGAGGGGATTGTCGGCCCCCAGATGGGATCCAAACCCAGGGAAATTCTGGTAAAAAGCTATGACGAAAATTGATTTTGCGCTTTTAAATACCATCAAGGGATTCATGGACGATGAAGAGGCAGAGCGGCTGTTTGACATCTCCCTGGCAGCTTCCGCCATGGGACCGCTGCTTGAAGTCGGATCCTATTGCGGCAGGTCTGCAGCGATTATCGGCCAGGCGTGCAAGGAAAACGCCAGTATCCTTTATTCCATAGACCATCACCGGGGGTCTGAAGAGCAGCAACCCGGAGAGGAATATTTTGATCCGGAACTTTACGATGAAAGGACCTGCGGCATCAATACCCTGCCCTTGTTCAGGGATACGCTGAAACGGGCCGGCCTTGAAGAGAGCGTGGTGCCGATTGTCTCTTCATCGGCTGTTGCCGGGCGGATGTGGCAGACCGGCCTTGCCATGGTATTCATCGACGGGGGCCACTCTTTTGAGGCGGCTCATACGGATTTTATCACCTGGTCCCCCCATCTGATTCCAGGCGGCTTCCTGGTGATTCATGATATCTTTTATGATCCCGAGGCCGGGGGGCAGGCCCCGCGGCAGGTGTATGAAACCGCCCTGGCCACCGGGCGGTACGAGGCGCTTGATATGACAAAAACCCTTGGGGTGCTCAGGCAGAAATAGCGTTTCGGGCGCCGTACCTCTAATTGGTGAGGACAAAGGAGCGGTACCGTGATCGACCATATTCTGGAGCGTATAAAAACCTATTATCTGGAATGGCTTCCCTTTAACAAAGTGCTGGGCATTTCCATTGACCGGCTGGATTATGAGACCTGCGAGGCCGTGACCTCTTTTCCCCTCAAACCCGAATTGATCGGTAACCCTGCCGCCGGTATCCTTCACGGCGGGGTAACGGCATCGGTGATTGATCTTACCGGGGGGCTGAGCGCTCTGATTTCCTGTGTCAAGCACAACAAGGATGCCGATTTGGAAGAACTCCAGGCCAAACTGGTGGCTTCTGCCACCATTGATATGCGGGTGGATTATCTCAGACCGGGCCGGGGGGACGCGTTTGAATGCAAAAGCCGGCTGATTCGTGCCGGCTCCCGCATTGTTGTTTCAAAAATGGATCTTTTCAATGACAGCGGACTGGGCATTGCCACAGGGACCGCCACCTATATGATCGGCTGATGCCGGGGAAAGTCCTAATCGACAATCACACCGGTGCCGTTACAATCCGGACATTTTTCGTCGGGTTCGCAGATGCAGTCGTTGGGGTTGTCATTTGCATCGGTAGTGCGCCATTCTGCATTACATTCACAATTTCCGACAATAATTTTTTTACCTTTGCACGTGGGGCATACTCTTTCCGCCATAAATCCTCCTTATGGTCACGACGATTGAAATTTAAACACCAGTCATAAAATACCGCCTTTACAGGGATTGTAAAGCAAAAAATATAAAATCCCGGTCACGGGCTTCCATCTGTCTTCATTGATTTGTCCGGCAACCGGACCGGTGTCTGTACGGCATAAACCGATTGAATTTTGTTTCCATGACCTATATTATATACAGGATATGAACATTGTGTCACGGAGGAATTGAACATGCCCATCATTGAGTGGAGCGATGCGTTCAGCACTGGAAACCCGGAACTGGACGAACAGCATAAAAAATGGTTCTCAATTTATAACAGGGCCCATGACCGGATGATGGATCCGGATCAGGAGAATTTTACCAATACAGGTATTGATGCTTTAAAGGAGATGAAGGCCTATGGGGAGTTCCATTTTTCCCAGGAAGAGGCGTTCATGGCATCAATTGAGTTTCCCAGGCTGGAACTGCATAAAAAAATGCATCAGGCCTTTTCACGGGAAATTGACGGGATGATTCATGACCTTGAGTCCGGAAAGCATGTGCTCAACTCCGAGGTGATCAAACGCATTGAAAACTGGCTGCGCCATCATATTCTGAAAGAAGACCAGAAGCTGAAGATTTTTTCAGAGCAGCAAAGATAAACTCCCCGGTACAAATTTATTTCCTTACATTATATTTTCATTCTGCCTGCGGCAAATGACGGTGAAAGCCGTTATTTCTTTGTTGTGTCCTGTTTTTTCATCCGCTTCAGCACTTCTTTGAATTTCTGGCAGGGATCTTCGTAAGACACCCGCTGGGTAAACCAGAGATAATCCGCCGGGGGTGCGGGGGGAAACCCTTCAAGATCCAAGGGTCGCAGGTATTCATCCAGAACTTCCGGTTCACGGAAAATTTCAGTGAGGGTCAGGTTGGCCTGGGAGATTTCAGGGTTCAGGTGCCGGACCCGGTCGATCACACCCAATCCGTATTCGGTATGGCCGTTGCCCATGATCACGATAACCGGCCCCGGTGTTTGGCCATCCGGAACCTGCTCGTGTTGCGCATCTGACAACTGGACGATGGACAGGGCCATCCGGTCGTTCCTTGCCAGCCACGTATCGTAGAGCCTGGACAACATATCGTCGTTGCCCATGCCGCAGTGAACGGTTTTAAATATGGATTTCATGCGCGCTTCATAGGCCGGGTCGGAAAGCCGGGTGGAAAATATCTGTTTTTTCTCAATAGATGTAAGTTTGTCCATGCCTTTTCGCGTAATCCGCCGTTTCTGGGAAGAGGAAAGATCCAGGCCCGCGGCGGTGAGGTTATTTTCCCGGGCCAGGACAAGCAGATCCCAATAATAAGACCACATCTCGTCGGACTGGTTTTCCCATCCCAGTTGTTTTCTTACCCGGTCTTCAACTGCGGCTTCGGTTTTCTGAGTATGCTTGGCATGTTTGGCGTCCATCAGGTTCAGCAGAAGCGGGGTGTCTTCCATGGAGAAAAATTCAAACCCCACAACCGGAGATCTGCCCCGGTCCAAAAGGTCTTTTATAATCCTGTGCTGAACGGCATGGTGCATGGGGTTGTCATGCTTCTCGGACAGGTAAACCACATCCTGTTCCGCCAGCTTGTCCATGAGGCTGGTGAAGGAAACCGGTTCCCGGCTTTTCGTATCAATAATTTTGCCGATTAAAGGGTCCTGCCGCATGACGGTTTTGGGCGTGGTTGCACAGGAGTAAACCAGGGGAAGCATGGCTGTGATCAGTACCAGGGCAAAAATACGCATAGTCACCTCTCATATTTAATGATATGGGGAGAAGATAATACCGAATCCGGGAATTTAAAGCTTTTTTGCCATCCCCTCAGCGGGGTTTGGTAAAATAGAGAACCAGGCTTTTGCCCAGCAGGGGATTGAACAATTTGTCGATCCACCGGGTCAGGCGGGGGCGTTTCATTAAATCCCATACCAGAAGCTTGTGGTAAAGGTTCACCGGGAACGAATCGGTCCGGTTGGGGCCGACCAGGCATTTCAGCCACCAATAAGGTGTGTGAATGCTGTGGGCAAAATGGAAGCCCGAGAAAACCGGTCCTGCCTCCTGGATTTTCCGGATAATCTCTTTTTGCTTGTAAATCCGCACGTGGCCCATATTGGCATTAAAGTATTCGTCCGACAGTTGCCAGCAGATTTTTTCCGGCCAGGACCTGGGAACGCTGACAGCAAGGGTTTTACCCGGCTTTACGATCCTGACCAGTTCTGAAATGGCCTTGTCGTCATCCGGTATATGCTCAAGGACCTCGGAGCAGATGACCACATCAAAACTTCCGGATTCAAAAGGCATGGCTGTAATATCCATGCAGGACAAGCTCCAGTCTCTGCAGGACAGGTCGTTGATCTGTTCATGAAATTTCAGTTTGTCCCGGGTGAAGACCAGGTTGTCAAAGCCGAAATCCGCTCCCGTACATATCGTATCTTTTTCCTGGCAGGCTTTTACGGTGTGGCGGCCTTCGCCGCATCCGATATCCAGGACACGGTCCCCGGGTTGGATGCCCAGCCGGTTAAAGTCCATGGTAATCATTGATCACCTCCTGATATACGGCTGCGGTTTTCATGGCTGTTTTTTCCCAGGTGAACTCCGCGCAGACCCGCTCATATCCTTTTTGGGCAAGGGTATCCCGTTTTGCCGGATCATCCAGAAGTTCGATAATGGCCTTTTCCAGGGCTCGGGCATCTCCGGGCGGCACCAGCTTGGCGGCATTCCCCGCCACCTCGGGCAGGGCACCGCCTGTGGTGGAAATCACCGGTATCCTGCAGGCCATGGCTTCACCCACAGGCAGACCAAAGCCTTCATACATGGACGGCACAACCGCAATAGAAGCCTTTGCATACTCCCGGACAAACCTGTCATGGTCGATCCGGCCGGTAAATTCGATGTGGCGGCCAAGGTCCAGGACTTTTACCAGTTTTTCGATCCCCCCGTCCTTTTTCGGGGTGCCGATCACGGTCAGGGATGCTTCCCGTTTTTTCAGCACACCTTTGAGGGCATGGAGAAGGTGGTAAAGGCCTTTGAGTGGCGTATCCGCGCTGTTGGTGACAATCAGGCGGCCCGGGATTTTTTTGACATGATCCAGCGGATAGAAATTATCCATGTCAATGCCGATGGGAATGCTCCGGAACCTAGGCTCGGGAATACGGAAGGCTTTGGCAATATCTTTTTTCGAACTGTCGGATACGGTGATAATGGCCGTCAACCGGCGGGCCACAAGCTTTTGCATCCCGATAAACGAGTACCATCGCAGGGCCTTTAGCTTTTTGGCAAAGGACCGGGTGCTCTGGACAGCCAGGCGGCGGTCAACGGTCATGGGGTGGTGGATGGTGGCGGTTACGGGCATTTCTCTCGCCAGAGAAAGCATACCGAAAGACAGGCTCTGGTTGTCATGGATGATATCCAACTGTTTTCTGCTCTCCCGCATATGCCGTTTGACCCGCATCCCGAATGTCATGGGTTCGGGGTAGCCCATGGTGGATACATCCAGCCACTCCAGCAGGTTGACAGGATCCTTGAGTTCCTCCAGGCTGGGGGTCCTGAACAGATCGTCAGGGTTGTAAAGGTCAAGCGTGTCCAGCATGGTCAGGGCGACATTGTTGTTTATCATGGGATCGGGCGGGCCTGCAATGACTTCCACCCTGTGGCCGAGATCTGAAAGCGCATGGCTCAGGTGCCGGACATAAACGCCTTGTCCGCCGCAATGGGGATTGCTCCGGTAACTGATAATGCCGATGCGAAGGCCTGTTTTAAGGAATGTATTCATGAGAATTTTGATGGTGCGCCCGGCTGGAATCGAACCAGCGATCTTCAGCTTCGGAGGCTGACGCCTTATCCACTCGGCTACGGGCGCGCTAAAAAATCAGATGCTGTTATACCATGTTATGAAATAAAATCCAGATCAAATTTTTCCTTTGCCTCTCCGGCCACATACAAAGAACCGGCAATACACACGGCATCCTTGTCGGAAGAAGTTGAAATTGCATGGGATACAGCTTCGGAAACCTCCTCTATGATGGTAAGTTCCCCGTTGAAAATTTTTTTAACAGAGGTGGCCAAGGTGCCGGTATCAATACTCCTGTCGATTTTTGCCCGGGTAATGACCACCCGGTCCGCCAGGGGAACGAGATGGCCAAGCATCTCCTGGTGGGGTTTGTCATCCAGAATACCCAGCACCAGTGTCAGCCGTTTCTCTTTCACGGCACCGGAAAGGTATTTTCCCAGAACCTGGGCGGCTTTCAAATTATGGGCACCGTCAAGAATGACAAGGGGATTTTCCTGTATCCGCTCCAGCCGGCCGGGCCAGCGGGCAATTGACAAACCTTCCTGCACCAGTTGTTCGGTGAGCCTGTATTTCGAGTCTTTGTCCCGGTTCCGGTGGAAGATCAGTTCACAGGCTGCCAGGGCCAGGGAGAGATTTTCACGCTGGTGGTCGCCGGGCAGGGGCTTGACAAGGTCTTTGTAAGCATTGTGGATCCCCTGGAAGGTGTAAGTTTCCCGGTTGGGAGTTTTGCGAATGGAAAAATCTTTTTTAAACCGGAACAGGGGCGCATTGTTGTCCCGGGATATCTCCTCTATGACTTTCAGGCCTGACGGCTGGGATACGGCTGTGACTACAGGGGTGTTGGGTTTGATGATCCCGCCTTTTTCCCCGGCCAGCTCACGGATGGTGGTGCCCAGGTACTCGGTGTGCTCAATGGAGAGGTTGGTGATGACGCTGACCTCGGGCTTGGCCACGTTGGTTGCGTCAAACCGCCCGCCCATGCCTGTTTCGATAACGGCCCAGTCCACACCCTGTCTGGCAAAGTGATAAAAGGCCATGGCCGTGGCAATTTCGAAAAATGTGGCTTTGCGTTTGCCGATATCCACGGCGTTGACGGCTTCATAAGCTGAGACTACATCGTCGTCCGATATATCTGTGCCGTCAACCGAGATCCGTTCATTGAACCGGATCAAATGGGGGCTGGTATAAAGCCCTGTTTTAAATCCGGCTTTTTTAAGGATCGATGCCATGTAGGTGGCTGTGGAGCCTTTGCCGTTGGTACCGGCCACATGAATGATGTTATAGTTTTTTTGCGGGTTGTTCAGGAAGCGGAGGATGTTTTGAATGGTCTCAAGCTCAAGTTTGATACCAAACCGGCCCAGCTTGTAGATCTTTTCCAGGCACGCATCATAGGAAATTTTTGCCATTGTCTCTTTTTACCCATAAAAAAACCCGGCATGTCAGAATTTTTTCTGACATGCCGGGCGATTTTCAGTGCTTTAGCTACGTCTTCTGCGAGATCTTGAGGCAGCAATTCGTTGTCTTCTCATTGCTTCTCTCATCTTACGTCTTCTGTACTGACACGGTTTTTCATAGTGCTTTTTAACCTTGAGACGTTTGAAAAGTCCATCGTTCTGAATTTTTTTCTTCAGAATTCTTAAGGCCTTTTCAACGTCATTATCAATAACGGTGACCGTAATTTCTTTCAAGCAGCATCGCCCCTTTCATTGTGGATTTAAATATTAAATATTTATAACCGGTATTTGTAACAAACCAGGCCGTAAAACACAAGGGGAAAATGGATTGTCCGTCATTTTGCACGAAACCCGCCCATGCCGGTCCGGGCATGGGCGGGTCTTGTTCGCAGGTGGACGGATTCCGGTACTGCGGTACCTGCCTATAATTTGGAAATCAGCTCGGCAGTAACGTCAGGCAGGGCCTGCTCACCGTTCAGGGTGACATATTTTACGGAATCGTCTTTTCCGGCAAGATCTTTATAGTAGTAAGCAGAGGCCAGGGTGCCGGTATCCGTATCGTAATAAATGGAGTGGCGTTTGTCGATGGCAGTCTCGTCCTGGTCGTCGTCTCGGGCGCTTAAGGCACCGCCGCAAACCCGGCACTTATCGCCGTCGGGTTTGATGGCGTCGATGAAAATGTTATTGGGGTGGTTGTTGTCGTTTTCACAGAGACGGCGGCCCATGATTCTTTTCTTGGCAATTTCACGATCCAGAAGCATTTCAATCACGTAGTTGAGTTTCATGCCTTCGGCGTCAAGGGAGGCGTGGAGTTTCTCAGCCTGTACCTTGTTTCTGGGAAACCCGTCCAGGAGCCAGCCATCTTTGCAATCATCTTTTTTCAGACGGTCGATCATCATGGGGATGGTGATTTCATCGGGTACGAGGTCGCCCTTGTCTATGTATTCCTTGGCCTTTTTACCCAGCTCGGTGCCGCCTTTGATATTGTCGCGGAAAATGCCGCCGGATTCGATATGGGCGATACTATATTTATCTTTCAGGATTTTTCCCTGGGTTCCTTTACCACTGCCGTTGGGGCCGAAAAAAAGAATGTTCATCTTAACTCCTTATTTGGTTTGTATCCACGTAAATTCAGAACAACTTTTCTACTTATAAGAGTCGTTTTTCTTTGTCAAGGTTAACACCGGTCCGGCGGGAATTTCCCATGTCCGGAACCCCGGGCCGGGATAAATAAATTTTAGGATTAGTTCTTGAATGTGGGAACGGGAATTGGTATTAAAGTAAGGATTTAAATAAGATCGAAAGCTTAAGTTTAAAATAATAATACGATACATAATGAAGGTAAGGGGGACGTATGACAGAACTGATTGACGTCAGGGCAAGGGAGATTATTGATTCCAGAGGGAATCCCACCGTGGAAGTGGACGTCGCCCTGGCCTGCGGCGCCCAGGGCCGGGCTGCAGTTCCGTCCGGAGCATCCACCGGCACCCGCGAGGCGCTCGAGCTTCGGGACAAGGCGGAAAACCGCTACATGGGAAAGGGTGTGCTCAACGCCGTTGCCAATGTTAATGAGGTGATTGCACCGGAAATTATCGGATACGATGCCATGGACCAGGCAGGTCTGGACAGGACCATGCAGGATATCGACGGAACGGAAAACAAATCCAGGCTGGGTGCCAATGCCATCCTCGGGGTGTCCATGGCCGCTGCAAGAGCTGCTGCGGACGCTTGCGACATTCCCCTTTACCAGCACCTTGGCGGCATAAACGCCCGGGTCATGCCGGTGCCCATGATGAACATCATCAACGGTGGGGCCCATGCGGCCAACAATCTGGATATCCAGGAATTCATGATTCTTCCCTTTGGGGCGGCCGGTGTGCTTGACGCCATCCGGATGGGTGCTGAAACCTTTCACAACCTGAAAAAGATCCTCAAGGGCCAGGGACTGAGCACGGCTGTGGGGGATGAGGGTGGTTTCGCCCCGGACCTGAACTCCAACGAAGAGGCCATTGAGTATATTATCAATGCCATTGAGGCGGCCGGTTACCGGCCCGGAAAAGATATCGGCATTGCCCTGGATGCGGCGGCATCCGAATTCTTCAAGGATGGGAAGTATCTTTTCCAGTCCGAAGGGCGGGAGCTTTCCGCCGAAGAGATGATCGACTATTATGAGGGCCTGGTGGAAAAGTACCCCCTTTACTCCATTGAAGACGGCCTTGCCGAGGGTGACTGGGACAGCTGGGAACTCATGACCCAGCGCCTGGGCAACCGGGCCCAGATTGTGGGGGATGATATTTTTGTGACCAACCCCGATATTTTCAAGCAGGGGATAGCCAGGGGGGTGGGCAACTCCATATTGATCAAGCTGAACCAGATCGGTACGGTGACCGAAACCTTGGATACCATCCAGATGGCCAAGGAATCCGGGTATACCACGGTGGTCTCCCACAGGTCCGGTGAAACCGAAGATACCTTTATCGCCGATCTGGCGGTCGGGGTGAATGCCGGCCAGATTAAAACCGGTTCCATGTCAAGAAGCGACCGGGTGGCCAAATACAACCAACTGATCCGGATCGAGGAGCTTTTGGGTGATTCCGCCCTGTTTCCTGAAGATCTGTTCATTTAATTCCAGAAGGGTTCATGCGAAAGAACAGCTTAATTTCTTTTCTGGTATTCATTGTTATCCTGACGGCAAGCCCCAGGGGTGAGGCATTTGTCCCGCAAACGCCTCACCTTTTGCATTTGGTGGTGCAGAAGATAAAAACACCGGCTGGTCTGGTTGTTTACCAGACCCGGCAGATTGCCGGTCCGACTGACGAAAATGTCGCCCTGACTGAAACCCTGACATATTCACTTCCGGGTAACCTGAGATCCGATACGGTCTCCGTAAGCGGCCGGCAGTTTTATGTCCAGTCCGAGACCGGGTTCGCCGGGGTTTCCGGAGACAGGATCGCGGCACTGGAAAAACCCCCGGCAGAGCACTTTACCGATCCGCTTCTGTACCGGGACCATGAACGTATGGCGCTTGCCCTGGTATCTGCCGGAGTAGATATTGAAAACGTAACCTTCCAGCGCCTGGACGGGCAGATCTGCTATCTTGTCGGGCAACCCTCTTCCGATCTGGCAGAAATGCCGGGGCTCTGGATTGATAAAGAAAGTTTTTTCCCGGTGCGGTATTTGATCCGGAAAGATGGCCGGATAGTGGATGTGCGCTACGGCAACTGGCAGCGGGTCTCCAGAACCTGGTATCCCATGGAAACGACAATTTCCGTGGATGGCGAGCCGTTTGCGAACATTCTGGTGAACCGGTTTGAATTGGCGTCGGGGTTTTCACCCGCCCTGTTTGATGTGGACAAGATCCTTGCCCGGTATCCGCGTGAAGAGCGGCTGCAGGAGAGCAGGGGCGGCCATGGCAACCGGATTGACGCTTTGGACAGAGATATTGAAGATTTTAGTAAACTATATGACCAATAAAATAAAATTGGGGGATTGATGGCTGAAAATACCAAATACATTTTTGTGACAGGCGGGGTGTTGTCATCCCTGGGAAAAGGACTGGCGTCTGCTGCCATCGGCATGCTTCTGGAAAGCCGTGGGCTTTCCGTGACCATCCAGAAACTGGACCCGTACATTAATGTTGATCCCGGCACCATGAATCCCTTTCAGCACGGTGAAGTTTTTGTAACGGACGACGGGGCTGAAACCGATCTTGACCTGGGGCACTACGAGCGGTTTACCAATGCCAAGCTCGGGAAGAACAATAACTTTACCACCGGCAAGATCTACGATCAGGTCATCACCAAAGAGCGGAAAGGCGAATATCTCGGCGGCACGGTCCAGGTCATTCCCCATATTACGGATGAGATCAAGCAGTCCATTACCCTGGTGTCCAATGAGACGGATGTGGTTATTGTTGAAATCGGGGGAACCATTGGTGATATCGAGTCCCTCCCGTTCCTTGAAGCCATCCGCCAGTTCAAGGCCGATGCCGGTTCATCCAATGTGATTTATATTCACCTGACCCTGGTGCCATACATTAAGACCGCCTGTGAAGTCAAAACCAAGCCCACCCAGCACAGCGTCAAGGAACTCCGGAGCATCGGTATTCAGCCGGATATCCTTTTGTGCCGTACAGAGAGTTATCTTTCCCAGGATATTAAAAAGAAAATCGCCCTGTTCTGTAATGTGGATACGGATGCCGTGTTCACGGCCAAGGATGTGGACTGTATCTATGACGTCCCCTTGGTATACAATAAGGAAGGGCTTGGCGATAAGATTCTCAAAAAGCTGAATATCTGGGCCCGGGCCCCCCGGCTGGATGACTGGCGTGAGATGGTTGAACGGCTGCGCAATCCCAGGCAAGAGGTCACGATTGCCATTGTGGGCAAATACGTGGATCTCACCGAAAGCTACAAAAGCCTGAACGAGGCCCTGACCCACGGGGGGATTTCCAACGAGGCAAAAGTCAGCCTCCAGTTTGTGGACTCCACCACACTGAACAAGGATAACGTGGCTGAGGTGCTTTCCAAGAGTGATGGTGTGCTTGTACCCGGCGGATTCGGGTCAAGAGGGATTGAAGGCAAGATTCTGGCGGCAGGATATGCCCGGGAGAACAAGGTGCCGTTCTTCGGGATCTGCCTGGGTATGCAGATGGCTGTCATCGAAGTGGCACGGAATATGGCCGGTATGGATGACGCCAACAGTGAAGAGTTTGATCCCTATACCCCTTATCCCGTGATTTACCTGATGAAGGAATGGGTTGACGAGCAGACCGGACAGGTGGAAAAAAGAGATGAAGGTTCGGACAAAGGCGGGACCATGCGGCTGGGGGCTTATCCCTGCCATCTGGAGTCAGATACCTTTGCCATGAACGCCTATAAGGATGAGATGATATCCGAGCGCCACCGCCACCGGTTTGAGTTCAATAATGAGTTCAAAGACCGCCTGGTTGATGCCGGTCTTGTGATCAGCGGCTCTTCCCCGGACCATGATCTGGTGGAAATCGTAGAGCTTAAAGAGCACCCCTGGTTTCTGGGATGCCAGTTTCATCCTGAATTCAAGTCCAAGCCCATGACACCCCACCCCTTGTTCCGGGAGTTTATCAGGGCATCTTTGAAAAATAAAAAATAGAAAAAATGACTGGCGCACCGGACCCGGGCGAAGCAATGGATCTCAGGGTTACCCCTGTCTGTTTTACGGGGAGTTCTGCCGACATGATTTCCGGGGTCCGGCGTGCGGTGTTCACTTTGGAGCAGGGGGTTGATCCGGACCTGGATCTGGACGGGCAAGACCCTCTTGCCATACATGCCCTGGCAATGGTCAACGGAAGTGCTGTGGGTACCGGCCGTATGCTGGAAGACGGGCATATCGGTCGGGTCGCGGTGATGCGGGCATTCCGGGGCAGGGGGATCGGCCAGCGGATAATCCACTGCCTTGTGGCCGAGGCCCGTGCCGGAAAACTGGCACGTGTGTTCCTCGGGGCCCAGGTTCATGCTGTCCCGTTTTATAAAAATCTGGGATTTACGCCTTATGGTTCTCCCTATGAAGAGGCCGGTATCTCCCACATTCACATGGCCCTGGTTCTGGCGCCCCAAATTTCCAAAGGAGATCCGGATGGAAGAGCGGATTGTTATTCCCTGCCGGGATGTCCGGCTTGAAGGGGTATTTCACACCGGTGATGATCCTCGTAACGCTGTTGTAATTACCCATCCCCACCCCTTGTACGGCGGCAATATGGAGAATCCCGTGGTGCGAACGATTGCCGACGCATATGCCGGGGCAGGGTATACAACCCTGAGGTTCAACTTCAGGGGCACGGACGGGAGTTCAGGCCGGTTTGACAACGGGACCGGTGAACAGGACGATGTCCGTGCCAGTGTGGCCTGGCTGAAATCCCGGGGCGTGCATGCTGTCCATCTCGCGGGATACTCATTTGGCGCCTGGGTAAATGCCCGGGTGGTTTCCACAGGCGTTGACATTGAGGATCACGTCATGGTATCGCCGCCGGCCGGATTTATTTCGTTTGACGCTGTTGAAACACTTTCCGACACCGGGTTCATCATCACGGGAAGTAGTGATGATATCGCCCCTGTCCGGGATATCCGGGCCCTGATCGACAGGTGGCAGATCCGGCCGCAGTTTGATGTGCTTGATGGCTGCGACCATTTCTATACTTCCTTCCTTCCAATTTTAAAGAAGCGCCTCAGTGCGTATCTGGCCGGTCTGCATTAACTGTATTTCTTTTATTTTAAATTTATCTATCGTATAAAGACCATCATATAAAGAATAGATTGTATTTCCTTTTTCTGATTTAAATCGGAATTTTCCGGAATTTATCGGAATTTTATAGTGTTTTCAATTTTTTTTTGGAATTTAACGATAAAGTAGTTGACATCCTGCTCTTTTATGGATTAATTACGTACTATAAGGTATATTACAGATTGTATAGTTAAATTCATATTCTATGGGCTTTCGTATTGTCGCCGAACAGATGAGGGATGCATATGAAGAATCCATATGCCGCAACAAAAAAGCCAGATACAGGTGAATGGTATTTCCGGTGCCCGTTGTACGGGTCAACGGCACTTGCAGAGTGCCTGCCGGAAAGATGGAATAACATGGATACGTTAATTTTGAGTTTTTCAGGTCGGTTCGTATGTCAGGGCCGAGGTAGGGGGGGGAGTGTTTCGTTATATGGATAATCTTGATGTCAAGGAAAATGACTTAAAAAAAATCAGGATAGAGCTTGGGCTTACCATCACGGCGCTTTCACGGTTGGCCAACGTCAGTACAAAGGTGATCAGCCAGACTGAACGGATGCTGACAAACCCGACACGGGTGACAAAGAGTAAGATCGTAAAAGGCCTGAACCTGGCGGTTCCCAGCGATGAGGCCAAAATTGAATTCAGCCGGGTTTTCCCGAATGACGATCTTTGAGTCGCTTCTTAATAGGCATTGGGGTAAGTGATGTATAAAGAATACTTTTTGATGCAATCCGAGCCTTTTGCACCTTTTCCGTCTCCCCAACTCTTTTTTAAATCACAGGGGCATGAAAAAGCATGGAAAAACCTTGTGTATTGCCTCAAACGGAAAGAGCCGGTGGTAATGACGGCGGGAGAATACGGTACGGGAAAAACCCTTCTCTGTCTTAAGCTCATTCAGTTCATGGAGAAAAATCGCCTGGGACCCATGGTATACATTCCTTCTCCGGGATATTCCTTTTCCATGCTCCTGGAAAAAATCGCCAGGGAGTTGGGGCTGGCCGTTGACGCTGCCGGCCCTGAGGCATCCCAGCGCTTTATCTATGATTATTTCGAAAATGATCCGCCCGAACGAAATAAGTATGTTTCGATTATTATTGACGATATCCAGGAATTTGATCACGCGTTTATTTCGTCGCTGACAAAACTGATCACCTATAACAATTATGGCTACTTTCCGTTGCGGTTATTTATGTTCGGCCATTCCGGTTTCCTGAAAAGCCTGGATCAGCGGAATTTCGTCTCGTTCCGGCAGCGCATCAAACGTGTGGCCCTCAATCCTCTGGGCATTGCCGAAGTCACGGAATATATTTACTTCCGCCTGATCTCCTCAGGGGCGTCGGGAAGCCCGGTTTTCAACGAGCAGGCCATTGAACTGATCACCTCTGCCAGCCGCGGCCTGCCCCGTCTGATCAATAAAATATGTGATGCCAGCCTGGTGATGGCATATAAAAAGCGGGCCAATTTTATTGACCATACCGTTGTTGAGGCGGCATTGGTGGATGCGGGGATTATTCCAGACAAGCCGCCTCTGCCCGTTCCTCCGGCACCGGTAAGGGTACGGGAACAGGAACCCGAAAAACCTACAGCACCGGTGTCCCCGCCGCCTGCGCCTGAAAAAGACACAACTGGCGCCGCCGATGCCGGCAATGCCCCGGAAACCGCCTCCCGCAGGAGCCGGGGAGATGACCTTTTCGAAGTGCCTGATGATAACGGTGCAAAAAAGGCGAAGCGGAAAAAACAAAAACCCAAAGACCTGAAACCGGGTATGTCCATAGATGGCAAAACAATACTGATTGCCTGTCTTGTGATGATCATCGTCCTGATGTTCCTGTTTCTGTTTTCCGGGCGCCAAACTCCGGTCACCGGATGGATTAACGGTAACACCGGTGCGCCGGTCATCATGCGATCGATTCCTGCTTCAACAGCAGGGAAAACACCGGTTTTGATCACCAAACCGGTGGTCCGGGTTGAAGACGGTGAAACAAGCGGTACACCCCACACCATTATGGATGCGCGGATTAACAGCACCGGCCGGGTGCTCCGGCCGATAACATTTAACGGGCTTGGGCCTGTCACATCCAAGCCTGCCGATGTGGAAATTTACAATGTAAACGGATAGATTCCCATGGGGCATGAAACGTCACAGTCATATTATTTGAAAAAATTCCTGGGCGGAGCGCCTGATGCTGATGCGAGGCCGGAGACGGATAACGCGGCCGGAAGCTACCGGGACAGCTTTATGGCAACGTCCCGGAAAACGTCTGGGGCCGGAGACGAGGCAAGCCGTGACATCACTGGGGATACACCTGATCCTGAGACCGGCACCTCACCTCCTCAAAGCCCTGCCGAACCCGCTCCCCCGGAAGCCGGGCCGGCCGCGGCGGACCCGTTCAACTGGGGCACCCATGTCGAACGGTTTGCCGAAGCAGATCTGCCTTTTTTATCAAAGCGTTCCGTGAAGCAGCTGGAGGCCAATTTCAGGGAGTTGATGATCGTTGAAGCCAATATTACGGCCCTGGCCCAGACCGGCAATACGGTTTACGTATCAAGCTGCTCCGACAGGGATGGCAAAACCATTGCCGCCGTCAGTACGGCATATGCCCTGTCGTTTTACTCGGGAAAAAACGTACTCCTGATTGACGGGAACCACCACAACCCACAGATACACAGCTTGTTCGGCATTAACGAATCCCCGGGGTTTTACGATCTCTGCAACGGGACCGCCACACTGGAACAGGTCATCCTGCCGACATTGCACAAAGGATTGAGTGTGGTGACCATCGGCGATAACGAACTCTCCGGGGCCGGTAAGGACAGGGTCCGGGAGGTGCTTGACACCCTGTCCGGGCATTTTGATTATGTGGTGTGCGACGGCGGGTCCGTAATGACCTCTTCCCTGACCCTCAGGGATATTGTCCATTTTGCCTCCGCGCTTCTGGTGGTGGAGTGTGAAAAAACGCGCTGGGAAGTGCTCCAGATTGCCGGGGACAAGATAAAGAAAAGCGGCGGCCCTACAGCCATAGGGGTCGTGTACAACAGGCGGAAGTACTATATACCCAAAGGTGTTTATAAACTTATTTCAAAGAGCTGATATGATAGAGACATACTGCCATAACGCCACGAAAACCATATGGGCGATTGTATTGACGGCAATGATCTGTCTGGCCGGCTGCGGTCCCAAATATGTGCCGGAAGATTTTGAAAAACCCTACCAGAGAACCACCTACTCGTTTGACCAGGGCATGTATCCTTCGGACCAGGATCTGTTTCTCCAGTACAGGATTCAGCCCGGGGATGTCCTGGATGTTGTCTTCCAGATCAAGGCCCAGAAAGCTGACGAATTCAAAATAGACCTCTATCACAGGCTCCAGGTCAGTTTTCCGGATCTGCCGGAACTGGACTCCGAGCAGAAAATCATGCCCACCGGGGAGATTATCCTGCCGTATATCGGCGAGGTCAAGGTGCTTGGGCTGACGCCGGAGCAGGCAACAAAACTGCTGGAAAAAAAGTATGAGTATATTTTGCTGGACCCGCAGGTCACGGTAACGGTGACCAATATCGACGTTAGGATCGAGCAGATCCGGAACGACCTGAAAACCGCAGCCAGGGGGCTGAGTAAGCTGGTCAACGTCAGGCCGGACGGATATACCACGTTTCCGCTGATCGGGGATCACTTTGTGGCCCACAAAACCATTGACCAGGTCAATGCACTGGTTCAGGAGCGGTACCACAGCTATTTGCCCGGCATGCAGGCGGACCTGTTTCTCCATGAACAGGCCGGCTCGATTATTTACATGCTCGGGGAAGTGAACAACCCCGGCACCTATGAGATTAAAAAGCCCATCAACCTGCTCCAGGCCATTACCCTTGCCGGCAGTTTCACGGACAGCGCCAGACTGGAAACCGTGATCCTTTTCAGAAAACATGAACAGAAGCTGATCGCCAGGCGGGTGAACCTGGAAAACCTGATGTCCCTGGCAGACAGCCAGGCCTTTTTCTTCCTGAAACCGGAAGATATTGTGTTTGTGCCGAAAACCCGGATCAGTTCCTTGGCGATCCTCATGCGGCAGATCGCAGACATCGCCTTGTTTAACGGATGGTCGGTCAGCGGCGGCAGACTCGACTGGGTGGATGATATCAATGGATAACGTAAAGCTGCAGCGGACATGAATTATGAAAAAGAGCAATGATTATTTACGAAATTTTGTTACCATTTTCTTTGTCCAGAAAACCGTTATCGTTGCCGTGGCCCTGACGATAATTGCGGGCGCATTCCTGTTTGCACTGCTCTATCCCCCCATTTACGCGGCCACCTGCTCGGTGATCCTCAAGGGCAGTGTGTCCCTTAAAAATCCGGAAAGTATTGAACAGGTGCCCACGGATATTTCCCAGATGCGGGAGAACGACATCTACTCCGAGATTGAGATCATCAAGTCAAATGTGGTGGCCCAAAATACGGTTGCCGCCCTGATTGAAAAAGGCGGTGTACTTGACGAGATTACAACGGACCAGCAGCGGCGGGCCGCCGTATCAAGGATGATGGCCAGTGTGCTGCCTTCCACCAATCCGCGAACCGACACCATCAATATCCAGACCACCTGGGATGATCCTGAAAAGGCAAAAATTATCCTGGAAACCCTTGTGAACAAGTACTTTGACTACCGGTCCGAAATTTTTAAGCCCAGGGAAGCCGAAGCATTTTTTGCCGATCAGCTTAAAAAGTTCTCTAATGAACTGGAAAACAAGGAACGGGAACTGTTTGAACTGACCCGGACCTCAAACACACCCGACTCCCAGCTCAAGATCCGGAACAATATGCTCAACGTCAATGATCTTGAAAAGCAGTTGTTGGACCTCAAGCAGCAGTACTTTGACCAGAAGTACAGGGTGGCGCTCATGGAGAAAGACCTCAAGTCCAATGACACCACCTACTTCAGTTACCTGGGTGATCCACAGATCAACGATATGTCCAGCATGGTGATTGAAATCGTACGCCAGAGAAATCTGGCTGCAAGAACCTTTCACCCCAAAAGCAAAAAAATCCAGAATTATAATAAGCAGATTGCAGCGGCCTTTGAATCGTTCAAAGGCGAGGTCGGTAAATATATTGCCTCGGAAAAAGTCAAACTGGAAAATACCACCAAAAAAATCGAATTTCTGGAATCCCGTATCCGGGATATCCGGAACGAAAACATGAACCTCTACGAGGCCACCACCCAGGGCAAGATGCTGGCACGGCAGATCGCGGTGCTGGAGGATTCCTACACCACATTTACCAAGCGGCTGGAAGAGGCAAAAATTTCAAACAACTACAAAACCAACAACCTGTTTACCGTCAGTCTGCTGACCCGGCCCGAAGCCAAAAGGGCGCCTGTCTTCCCGAATAAAGCAAAGGTGATTTTCTTTGGATTGCTGGGCGGCATCATCTGCGGTATTGCCGCCGGTTTTACAATGGAGTTTTTTAATCACACATTTAAAACTCCCGAGGACGTTGAAAACAACACAGACATGATTTATGTTTTTTCTATTCCCGAATAGAAACGCATGGCAAACATAAAATTGTTATTACTATGAAAGCAGCAGCAATGAAGACGTCCAGCAAAAGCCAGATCAAGAGAACTGCAGCGGGATATTTTACCCGGTCCGTCGCCGTTAACCGGGGAGTCAATTTCTCCCTGGCCTTTTTCTTTATCGTTTTTTCCCTGCCCCTGTTTGTACTTCTCATCCCCACGGTGCTGATCGTGAACGGCTGGCCCGTATTTTATGCCGGCATCAGAATGGGCCGGGACAAAAGATATTTTATCATGTACAAGTTGCGGACCCTGCCTGTTGACTTTGAAAAGCAGTATGACGCCCACCTGGTTTCCTACCAGCACGGCTATGCATTGCCGTGGTTCTGCCGGTTCATGCGGGATACCCGCCTGGATGAGCTTCCCCAGCTTTATAACGTTCTCAGGGGTGATATGGATTTTATCGGTCCCAGGCCTGTCCGCCCGTCAGTGTATAAGGCCGTGTGCGCGGGAATCCGCTCCTATGACAAGCGCTTCCTGGTGAATCCGGGCCTGGTGGGGTATTCCCAGTTGTTCACCCCCCACAGCACCCCCAAGCGGATCCGCTCGTTTATCGACAACCGCGCCTCCAGGTATAAAAAAAGTCTTGCCTTTGACCTGCTCATCATCTGCCTGGCCGGATTCGGGGTGATCAACAAAACCGTTAAAATGCTCATCCGCTTCTCCGGATCGATCCTCATGGACAAGATCCTGAACAAGTACAGCAACAAACGGGGCCTGGATCGCATCAACCAGGCCGAAGGCAAAGTGTTCTTTTGCGGGGATGAACTGGGATACCAGGAATGCTGCCTGGATCACGGCATGTCGGACGGCACCCTGGTGGACATGAACGAAAAGCATATGCGGGTGGACAGCAATACCCGGATTGATGAAATCAATCCTATCACCATTCGTGCCACCGCCATGGTCAAAACCAAACTGGCAAAAAAAGAAACCAAGTCATTTTTCTGTTCGGTCAACCTGTTCCGGCGGTATGAGACACCCAAGGGAGAAAAGAAATACACCTATATTTTTGAATATGAACCCTCTTCCGATCTGAACCGCTATTTTGTGGACCAGTATTTTTTAAAGAAAAGCCTGATGCGCTATGTCATCTGACTCAGGCATATTATCCGGGCCGCTGAGTCAGTTTTTCTACTATTCGGTTTTATGCACCATTCCCTTTTATTTCTGGCGGCAGTTCACCCCGGTGATTCCCCTGGACTGGTATCTCACCCTGGTGCTTGTGGGCATTCTCTTTGTCTACCTGGCAACGGAAAAGTGCATGCCGCCTTTATTTTCCAACAATCTGAACCGATGGTTCCTGCTCTTTTTCTTTGTCAATGTGATTTCAAGCCTGCTGTCGTCTTACCATGCCGTCGCGTTTGACGGCCTTGTGGTGCTGATCCAGGTCTACATATTCGTCTTTATCAACCTCTCTTTTTTAACTGAAAAGGGGATCTTCGGCATCCTGCCGGTTGTTCTGGCGGCTGCCGCAGGCGTCAACGGACTGATTGCCGGGATGGACTATTTCCTGGATTTTAACCCCTTTTACGAGAGTGAGTTCACCCGTGCGGCCTACGGTCTGACAACCGGTGCCAATAACCTTTCCCTGATGTCCGTGTTTGTGATTCCGCCCATGGTCAACAAGGTGTTGAATGCCGAGCGGCCCGTGTTGTTTTTTTTCTATATGTCCCTGATCATGGCAAACATCATCGGGCTGGTCAGCTCGGAATCCAGAGGAGGATTCCTGATCTTTTTTGTCATGGCCGTCATGGTCCTGGTCTCCAACCGGCACCGGTTCCGGCCCCGTTTTTTAGGGCTTGCCATATCGGGCTTTGCCCTGATGGTGCTGGTGATTGCCTCGGCCATCCCCGACGCCTACTTCAGCCGCCAGAAAACCATACTCAGCGACAGGCCCGACGTCTCATTCCAGAGGCGGGCCGCCTATATCCGGGTGGGCATGGATGCGTTTTACAAAAATCCCATCCTGGGTTCCGGGACAAGCACCTTTCCCCAGATCTGGCTTGAATCCCGGGAAACCCTGTTTTTCAAAATCCAGGAGCGGGGCGCCCACAACACCTATCTGGATATACTGGTAGGGGCCGGACTCTTAGGCCTTTTTGTGTTTTTCGGCCTGTTGTCGAGGGTGGCCAGGGATTTTATCACTGCGATTCGCAATTATGACCTGGTGCAGGATATCGAAAAAAGGGACATGACCCAGGCATACCTGGTCTCTTTTTTAACGGTCGCGGCATACTGCCTGCTCAAAACCCTGGTTGACCATAAATTTTTTATCCTGGCCATATCCGTTTCCCAGGTGGTCTACTTTCTTTCGGAAAAGGCAAAAGAATCGGTATATGGCACTGCATGAACTCTTTTTCCTAAGCCTGCTAATCCTTTCCGGCCTGGCTGTTTTCAGTGTGTTTTTCGGCTACCCCCTTTTCCTTGTGCTGGTCGCCCCATTTGTCCGGGCCGGTGAAGGAAAGGAGGCCAGAGGTTTTCAGGAGGCGGTCTCGTCCGTATCCATCCTGGTGATATTCAGGAATCCGGGAACCATGGTCCAGGAGAAAATAGACAACTTCCTGGCCCTTGATTATCCCAAAGAAAAATTGGAACTTGTGCTGGTTTCCGACGGCAGCGATGACGCGTCCACCGGTATTGCAGAATCCGCCAGGTCCGGGCAGATAAAATTCCATCATTTCAAAGAGCATGTGGGAAAAACCAATTGCATCAATACCGGTATCTCCCTGTGCCAAGGGGATATTGTATTGTTTTCCGATGTGGATGCCGTTATTGAACCGGACGTGGTGGAACGGCTCTGCAAGCACTTTCGCGACCCTGATGTCGGTGGTGTCTGCGGCCAGCGGGTGGTCGGGGAAAAAATATCCGGTATTGCATCGGGTCAGATGGCCTTTATCCGCTGGGATTCGGTCATCAAGCGGCTGGAGGACCGTGCCGGACTGAGCCTGACTGCCCATGACGGAAAATTGTACGCCATCCGTAAAGCGCTTTTCAGGACCGTTCCCCAAGGCGTTACGGATGATGCCTATATTTCACTGTCCGTAACAGGGCAGGGCAGCCGTTTCGCCTTTGATCCCCGGGCCTTTGCCTTTATCAAAATGCCGTCCAGAAATACCGGGCATGAACTGAGCCGCCGGCGGCGCATCGTCTCCACAAGCCTCAGGGGGTTGTGGCTGAACCGCCGGTTGTTCAATCCTTTCAAATATGGATTGTTTTCAATGGGACTGTTTGTCAACAAGGTGGTCCGCCGGCTGATTCCGTTCTGCCTGATGGGCATTTTCCTGGCAAGTTTCGGCCTGGCATCATCCGGCAGCATTGTCTTTACCTTGTTTCTTGCCTGCCAGGCCGCAGGATACCTTTTGTTTTTGCTTTATCCCGGTGTGATTCGCCGGTTGGACAGTCGGAATCCATGGGTGAGGCGGGTGAGAAAAATTATTGGTATCGGGTATTTCTTTTGTGTGGGAATGGGCGGTACAGTACTCGGGGTTATCAGTTTTTTGTCAGGAGAGGAGATCACAAAGTGGGATCCGGTCAAAAAATAGGCATTCTGATCAATTGCCTTGAGATCGGCGGCGCCCAGAAGATGGCGCTCCAGGTCTTTGACCTGCTTGACCGGCACGGGTATGAAACCGTGATGATCACCATGGACCGGACAAGGGATATGCCACTGCACCCGGAAAAGAAGAGGGCCGAGGCTCTTGAACGGCACCTGGTCTGCCTGGGCGGGCCGGACAGCCGGGGAACAACCCCGGAAACAATCATGCATGCGCCCGGCCAGTATATCCGGATGCTTTCGTGTATCCGCTCCCATGGCCTGGATACCTTGATCAGCTTTGAGGACAGGGCCAATATTTTTAACATGATTTCGTTTTTTGCAAAAACGCGGATCATTTCGGTCCGCCACCCCATGAAATCCGTGCTTGCCGTAAAGGCAAGGGTAAAGGCCGTGCTCATCCATATCTTTTTTTCATTGTTCAAGCATCGCATATCCGTGGCAACCTTCAACTCACAAGGATCCCTGGAGGAGTTTGCCGAATTGTTCGGCCCAGGCCCGGATACCGGGGTTATTTGTAATTTTTGCGATCATGCCCAACTGATTGAGGACAGCAGGAACACACCGGAAACAAGCACCTTTGCCGTGTCCCAAAAATCCCGGTATATTATTGCCTGCGGCCGGTTTAAGCCGGTAAAAGGATTTTTAAACCTGATCCGTCTTTTTGCCCGTGTTGCGGAACAGAAAAAAGACTGCCGCCTGATGATCCTGGGTGACGGGCCCCTGCGGGCAGACTATGCGCGTTTTATCCGGAAACTGGGGCTTGAAAACCGCGTCCTGTTACCGGGATTTCAGGCCAATACAGCCCTCTGGATTGCCGGGGCTGACGCTTTTGTGCTGACCTCCCAGTCCGAAGGATTTCCAAATGTACTGCTTGAGGCAATGGCCCTGGGCACCCCTGTGGTGTCAGCGGATTGCCGGTTTGGTCCGCGGGAGATCCTTTATCCGGGCTCGGAAAAAGGGGAAAGGGTTGAACCACAGCCGGCTGCCGTATTTGCACCCTATGGCATCCTGACGCCGCCCATGACAGATATCTGCCCGGAGCCGGACACGCCCCTTGACCACGCGGAAAGCACCATGGCTGACACCCTTGTGATGCTGTTATCAGACCATGACATGATCAAACACTATAAAATCAAAGGGTATGCGCGGTCCCTGGATTTTGGAAAAACCGCCCAGGAACACAAGTGGCTGTCCCTGGTGCAAGAGAAGGGGTATCCCCGGGAGAAGAAAACATGGTTAAATGGATGATAAGGATACTGCTGCTGCTGGTCATCGGTTTTGTATTGTTTTGTGCGGCCTATTTTGTGAAAAGCCGCCTCCCGTTTCAATTTTCTGAAACGATTTCCATACACCAGTATTTTCCGTTCAACTACCTGGCACGAAAAGATACGTTTGAACTGTCCGGCCCGGGACCGGTATTGGCGGATAATTTTGACAAGTGGATATTTTTTTCCCGGTGGTACCATATCTGGTCCAGTGAGGCGGACAAAGTGGAGATCGTGCCGGATGACAACGGGTATAACGGTTCCGGGTGTCTTTCCGTGGTCAGCAGGAGCAACAAGGCCTGGGCGGTTTCCCCTTCGGTCTTTATTGAAGTGAAGCCCGGAACCATTCTGGTGTTTAACGCCCTGGTCAAGACAGACCTGGAAGGGCAAAGCACCGGACTGCGGCTGGCAGGGTTTGACAGGGCCAAAAGAAAACGTGACGGCCAGTTGGCAAGGGTCGAGATGCCGGCTGCCCATTCCCAATGGCATGCCCTGGAAATGAGATTCACCGTTCCGGAGGGCATTACCTATGTCTCCCCGAGAATTCGGGGGACCGGCATGGGGAAAACCCGGATGGACAACATTGTAGTGAGCCGCCAATAAAGGCGTGGCCCTGCGTGGTACGGATTTGGCGTGGTATTCATATCTGATAAATGGTATTCAAAGACATGGGAGCAGACAATATGGGAATGATATATTTATCGCATCTGCTGGAAGAAACAACACCGGCTTACGGCAATGGGGATTCTCTGGTGCGGGAACACGCAAAGCAAATCGCGCAGGGAGACGGTTGCAATACCCAGGTATGGCATTTATCAAATCATATCGGGACCCATGTTGATGCCCCGCGGCACTTCTGCGCAGAAGGCGTTTTCCTGGATGCTTATCCGGCAGCGTTCTGGGCCTGCAGCCCGGTTTGCTGCGTTGAAGCCGGGGATATTGCCAAAAAAGAGATTGTTACGGCAGACCACCTGGACCTGGACCGGGTGCCCGGGGATGTTGAACTGCTGCTGATCAAAACAGGGTTTGTAGAGCGGCGGGACCGGATTGAATATATAATGGAAAATCCGGGATTTGATCCGGGGCTGGCAGAGGTGCTCCGGTCACGGTTCAGCCGTCTGAAAATGGTGGGATTTGACAGCATCTCACTTTCCAGTTTTGCCGCAAGGCCTCTGGGGCGGGAGGCGCATAAGGCGTTTCTTGACCACAAAAGCCCCATCCTGATCATCGAAGACATGGACCTGTCAAGGGTCGGGCAAGATACAGCGATCCAAGAGGTGATTGTCAGCCCCCTTCGTGTGAAGAACAGCGACGGCGGTCCCTGCACGGTCATGGCCAGGATCTGAAACCCGCTCCCGCTCCATAACGGCATCAGGCATACAACAGGAAATTAAAATGAATATATTATGCACCACAACCAGTTTCGGTGTTTCCGCCCCGGATGTGCTGGTACGGATGGAAGAAAAGGGATTCATTCCGGTATTGAATCCCTTTAAGCGAAAACTGACAGCAGCGGAACTGAGATCCCTGGTCATTGAACATCAGCCGGTGGGGCTGCTGGCCGGCACCGAGCCCATACCGATGGATGTCCTGGATGCCGGCTCCCCTACACTCAAGGTGGTGTCACGGGTGGGCGTGGGCTGGGACAATGTGGACAGGGCTGCTGCAGACCGCCTGGGCATCAAAGTGTTCAGGACCCAGGGCGTGCTGGATGATGCTGTGGCCGAACTGACGCTTGGGCTGATGCTTTCCGTGCTCCGGCATGTGGCGCTTCATGACAGGTGCCTGCGGTCCGGGAAATGGGAAAAACACACAGGCGTGCTGCTCCGGGAAAAGGTTGTGGGAATCATTGGGTTCGGGAGTATCGGCAAACAGGTGGGCACCCTTTGCCATGCCTTTGGCGCCCATGTGGTGTACACCGATCCCGTGCCGAAAACCGTTGAATGGGCCCGGCCCGTGACCAGGGACGAGCTGATCGCATCCGCAGATATTATCTCTGTCCATGCCGACGGCAATGCCGCCCTGATCGGTCCCGAGGACATGGTGAATTGCAAGTCGGGGGTGGTGTTCATCAACACGGCCCGGGGAGGAATGATTGACGAGGCCGGCCTTGCAGAGGGTATTGTGGCCGGAAGAATCGGCGGCGCCGGCCTGGACGTATTTGACCGGGAACCCTATACCGGTGAACTGGCCGGTCTGGACCGGGTGGTCCTGACCCCGCACATCGGATCTTACGCCCGGGAGGCCCGGGAAACCATGGAACGCATGGCCGTGGACAACCTGTTTGCCGGCCTGGGCGTTGACGAGTAAGCCAGGGCATTACCCAGGCGGAAAAGTCATCAGACAGACCCTCAGGGCAAAGGACAAGGAACATAAAAATGAAAAAAGTACTGGTGACAGGCGGTTCCGGATTTCTCGGCGGCCATATTGCCGACGTGCTCACGGACCGGGGATATGCGGTCAGCATTTTCGACCGGTCGGCATCGCCTTATCTAAGGGACAACCAGACCCTGATAACCGGGGATATCCGGGATTATGACGCTGTGAACGCGGCTGTAAAAGGGTGCGATGTTGTTTACCACCTGGCTGCGGAAGCCGATATTGGGGCGTCGGCCAAAGACCCCGGCCGGACCATGTCGCTGAACGTGGGCGGCACCCTGAATTTTTTAAACGCCTGTGTGGAAAACCAGGTCGAACGCCTGGTGTTCGCCAGCAGCATTTATGTGTACAGCGAACTGGGCAGTTTTTACCGGATTTCCAAACAGACCTGTGAAAAGCTCATTGAAGAGTATGCCAGGGAGTTCGGGCTAAAATTTTCAATCCTGAGGTTTGGTTCTCTTTACGGGCCCCGGGCCAACGCCTTTAACGGCATCCACAGGATCATCCGCCAGGCCTTGGAAACCGGGACCATTATCCGCCAGGGGAACGAGGATGCGGTCCGGGAATACATCCATGTCAAGGATGCCGCAGACCTGTGTGTGAAAATCCTGGGGAAGGAATTTGAAAACAACCACTTGATCATCACCGGCCCCCAGCGATCGACCATCAGGGAACTGATGACCCTGATCCAGGAGATTTTCAACCACAAGCTCAAAATCGTCTATAAAGAAGGCATTGACAAGAACCACTACAAGATAACCCCATACTCTTATAACCCGCAATCGGCACGGCGGATCACCCCCGAGCTGTTTTACGACATGGGCCAAGGCATTCTGGAGGTTATTGAAGACATTAAACAGTCAAAAACAGATACAGAGGAACAACAATCATGAGAATTCTTCTGGGTATCCCGGTGCGCATGGCATCCTCGCGGTTTCCGGGCAAACCCCTGTGCGACATCGCAGGGATGAGCATGGTGGAGCATGTGTACAAGAGGTGTGCATTGAGCAAATATGCCACCGATCTTTTTGTGGCGGCCTGCGACGCAGAGGTCAAAGACCATGTGGAAGGATTCGGGGGCAAGGTGGTCATGACCGACCCGGCCGTGCCCAGGGCTGGGCTTAGGGTGGCTGTGGCTGCCGAAAGCTACGACCTTGCACCGGATGATATCGTGGTGGTGATCCAGGGTGACGAACCCCTGGTCCACCCCGAGATGATTGACCTTGCCATCACCCCGCTTCTGGAAGAAAAAGATGTGTTTGTAAGCAACCTGTGCCGGAAGATCGAGACAGATGAATGGGAAGATCCCGCCGAGATCAAGGTGGTTTGCGACATGAACATGAACGCCATGTACATGTCCCGGTCTCCCATCCCTTCAACCGCTCACGAAGAGGCCAGGTGCGACTGGTGGAAACAGGTCTGTATCATGCCCTTCCGCTGGCACTTCATGAAAAAGTTCAACCATGAACTCGAAGAAACCCCTTTGGAACTCCAGGAATCCGTGGAGATGCTCCGGGCCATGCAGCACGGCTATAAGGTCAGGATGGTACCCTCCCGGTACCTGTCCAAATCCGTGGATACGGAAGCGGACCGGCAGGTGGTGGAAGCCTTGATGGCAAAAGACCCGGTTTTCCCGGAGTACAGGTAAACAGGAGGTGGGAGTGGATATCGGGGGAAAGACCTACCAGGCATTCATCTTTGACTTTGACGGCGTGCTTGCCGATTCCGTGGAGGTGAAAACCCAGGCCTTCAGCAGCCTTTTCGAGGCCCACGGTCCGAAGATCCGGGAACAGGTGGTTGCCCACCACAGAAGCCACGGCGGGATGACACGAAAAGAAAAGTTCATCCATTACCATGATCGTTTCCTGGAGACGCCTCTGGATGAGAAGGGGTTGGAGCGTCTTTGTGACAGGTTTTCGTCCCTTGTGGTTGAAAAGGTCATTGCGGCCGGTGAAATCAAAGGCGCCGGGGCTTTCCTGGACCGTTGCCGGCAGGAGAACATCCCCTGCTTTGTGGATTCCGCCACCCCGGACAATGAACTGGAACGGATTCTTAAACAGCGACATCTGGACACCTATTTTAAGGCTGCCCTGGGATCGGGCCGGAGCAAAACAGACAACCTTAGGTGGATACTGGACACCCACGGGCTTGACAGCCGGGATTGCCTGTTTTTCGGGGATGCCTCAAGCGACCGCGATGCTGCAAAAGACTGCGGTGTTGATTTTATGGGCATACTGCCCGGGCCGGATGCCCCGTTGCTGGGGATCTATCCGGAAATTGCATGGGCCAGGGATTTTACCCGGCTGGAAAAAGGAGAGATCAATGGCAGGACATAACAGGGGTAACCGGAACAGGGCAACGGTGGCCGGCATTCGTAAAAAACTGGGAGAAAACGGTGTGACCCTGGGCTCCTGGATGCAGATCAACAACCCATCCGTGGCCGAAATCATGGGGCATGCCGGGTATGACTGGGTGGCAGTTGACCTTGAGCACGGCCATTTTTCCATATCGGCACTCCCGGACCTGTTCCGGGCCCTGGAACTGGGCGGTACACTTCCCTTTGCCAGGGTGGCCAGGGGGGGAGAGAAAGAGATCAAGCAGGTCATGGATGCCGGTGCAAAGGGGGTGATCATCCCCATGACCGAATCCGCAGCCCAGATCGAATCCTGCATCTCCGCTGCATTTTATCCGCCCAAAGGCACACGGGGGGTAGGGTATTCCCGGGCCAACCTTTTCGGCAAGGGGTTTGACGATTATGCCGGGTCCCATATGGACGATATTTTCATCGTTGCCCAGATCGAAAGCATTACCGGCGTGGACAACCTGCCGGATATTTTAGCGGTTGAGGGACTGGACGCCATTATTGTGGGGCCCTATGACCTGTCCGGCTCCATGGGCATTACAGGGGCTTTTGACAACCCTGAATTCACAGCAGTTCTGGATAAGGTCGAATCCTGCTGCCGTGCCGCAGGTGTACCGTCCGGCCTCCATGTGGTCCAGCCGGACCCGGCTCTGCTAAAGGAAAAAACAGGCCGGGGATACCAGTTTATTGCCTATGGCACTGATGCGGTGTTCCTGTATTGCCAGGCCGAAGCCTCGGACCTCTTACCATAAGGATACCCGCACCAAGACGAAAACCGAATGAAAACGGGATCAAATCATGACAGCCCTTGTCCTGAAATGCCATGACGTTTTAACCGTATCCGCCCCCGGCCTTCCCGGGCGGCTGAAACAAACGCTTGACGTCCGCCTGGGGCATTTTTCATCGGCCGGTCCGGATTCTGCTCAGGACCCTGCGGACATTGTTCTTGGGCCTATGGCAGATCCGCCCGCACTCCCGTCCTTTGCCCGGCACATGAACCACATGTTCGGGTTTGCCATGGTCGCGTATCAGGGGCGTCCCACCGTTTGCCTGCTCAGGAACGGGCAGCCCGAATTCTGCATTTTTTTCCTTTCCCACACCCGGCTGGCCATCCATTACCGCCTGGCCCGGGGAACGGAAAACCGGTTTTACGGGGTATTGCTCTTTGCCGTTTCCCTGGCCATGAAACTCAAAGGACAGTTGCTGGCCCACGGCAGTGTGGTGGTCAGGGAGGGCCGTGCCGTGGTTATTTCCGGCCATCAGGGGATCGGCAAGACGCCGCTGTTGCTCTCCCTGCTGCGCCGGGGATGGCAATGCCTGGGGGATGACAAGTTTTTCATCACGCCGGGGAAGGTCTGGATGGCTGAGCCCCATGTGGCGGTCAGCCAATACCATTTTGACGGGATGCCCTGGCTTGCCGGCTTCCTGCCCGGCAGGCCCGCGTCCCCGCTCCCAAAGGCGTTGGCCAGGCATCTGGATCGGTGGGCCGGCATGGCCTGGCCGTCCGGGCTGCCGGTTAAGATTTACCGCCTGCTGCACCCGGGCATGAAAATTGACCTGCGGAACAAGCCGTTTTCCGGCAGGCTTGCCCATCAGGCCGTGCCCGTGCACTGGGTTATCCTCAGGCGGGGAGCGGATTTTTCCGTTTTTACCCCGGACCGGGAAGACGGTCTGGAGAGCCTGGCCCGGGTGCAGTCGCTTTTTTTCAGTCACCGCATGGCTTTGGAAAAAACACTCTGCCTTTACAACAGCGTGTCCGTGCCGTCGGTAAAAGAGATCCTGGCACAGAATATACCGGAGCCCTGTTTTTCCCTGGTAGCGTTTTCAGGAGAGGGGGATATGGATCAATTGTGTGACTTGGTTGAGGCCCGCGCCAGTGAAAC
This sequence comes from Desulfobacter sp., assembly GCA_036881925.1. Lineage (GTDB taxonomy): Bacteria > Desulfobacterota > Desulfobacteria > Desulfobacterales > Desulfobacteraceae > Desulfobacter. Next base: position 189,890 of record JBAJNJ010000004.1, on the reverse strand, counting down.
ATGTACTGAACTTTAACAGCCTGTCTGCCGGGGACGCCCGGCGGTTCGACAGCATCGTCGATGAGGTCAAGGCGGATTACCACGACCTTGTGGCACGGCTCCGTGATGCTGCGGACAACAGTATTTTCTGGCAGGTCAGCAATCTGCTGAGCCGGAACAACTATATCTCCAGCCTGTTTTACGACCTTTGCTGCCTTGCCATGGTGCAGCAGGCCGAGGCCCGGCATCCCCTTGATCTTGTCATCGTTAAAACCCAAAGCCAGAAAAAGACCCTGGACCGGTATTTCAAAGCCTGCAGCAGGCATACCCGGGTGGTCTCGTCCGCCACGTTCAGGGACAACCTGAAGCGGGTCTTTAAACCAGTGTATGATATATTGAGAAATTTTCACTGGTCCCTGGTCTACCTGGGCGTTAAAAGCGCCCAAAGAAAGCGCAGGATTCCCAGGGGCATACCCATCACCCTGGTGGACACCTTTTTCAGCGCTTATATTTTTAAATCCGGGGCATTCAAGGAACGGTATTACACCGGCCTGACCGGTTTTCTCACCCCGGAGGAACAGCAGCGTATTTTCTTTGTTCCCAACGTGATTACCTGGCGGAACCTCAAGCGGATTCTCCGGCTCTCGGAACAGGCCAGGGAGAATTTCCTCTATCCCTTTGATTTCCTCAGGGTGCAGGATTATCTGTTTGCCCTGTCCGCCCCTGTGATGATCCGGCGGATCAACCTGGACAACTTCCGGTTCAGGGGAATCAACATCAGCTATCTGCTCAAGTCGGATTTCAGGTATAACATCGCCCTTCGCACCTCATTCCGGGGCATCCTGTTCTACCGGTTTTTCAGGCGGCTCCGGCAGGACGGGGTGTCGCTCCGCCTGGTGGTTGACTGGTTTGAAAATCACGTTGTTGACAAAGGGTTCAACAAGGGAAAAAATGAGTTTTTCAGCACCACCCCGAGTATCGGGTACCAGGGACTGATTGCCGCGTACAAGTGGAACTTCCATGTCCAGCCCACAGAAGCCGAGGCCAGGGCCGGGGTCCTTCCCCAGAAGATGGCCGTGATCGGCACGGGGCTGACGGGCGTGGCCCGGCAGTTTTATCCCGGATTGGATGTGATCGTGGCCCCGGGCCTGCGGTTTTCCGACCTTTACAAGCGGGATGTCAAACCGGCGGACCGGTTTAACTCAGCTTCTCCCACCCTTCTTGTGGCCCTGCCCATCTGGGCCGAGGACAGCCTGGACATCCTCAAACTCCTGGTACAGGCCGCTGATGTTCTGGAGGCCCGGCACGCCCGGGTCTGGATCAAGCCCCATCCTTCCCTGGACTATGATGCGGTACTTTCGGGTTTGGGAGCTCTGCCGCCGTGCTTTTCAACTGTGGAAGGGGATTTCCCTGTACTTGCAGCATCTGCGGACCTGCTGGTCAGCACCGGCTCCACCGTCTGCATGGAATCCATTGCATACGGCATTCCCGTGATTGTCGTAGGCAGCAGGCGGCATATCACCAAAAACATTATTCCCGAGACCATCCCTAAAACTATCTGGGAACTCTGCCATGACCGCGACGAACTGGTCGCTGCCTTGTCCCGCCTCTGTTTTGATCTGGACAAACCGGGCAGGGACGCGCTCTACAAGCTGGCAACATCCGTAAGGGCAGACTATTTCAAGCCGGTGACCCGGAAAGACGTCAAGGCCCTTCTGGGGCTGGGGAGGTAATGGCGTGGGCAAGATAAGAAAACCTGCGGATTTTTACTTCAGGGAACACCACCAGGCCAGGAATATCGGCAGGAAAAGCGTGCGGGCATATCTGTTTACGGCCGGGGCCAACGGGCTTAAATTCTTTATCAACATTGCCACGGTTTCCATCCTCGCGCGTCTTCTGGTGCCCGAGGATTTCGGTTATGTGGCCATGGCTGCCGCCTTTGTCTCCACCCCGAAAATCGTGGCCGGCCAGCATCTGGCCATGGGTGTGGTCCAGGCCAGGACAATCAGCGTCCGTCAGTTAAACACCTTTTTCTGGCTCAGCGCAACCATCACCCTGGCCATTGCCGCGGCAGCCTGGCTGGGCTCCCCCCTGGTGGCCTGGTTTTTTGATGAACCCCGCCTGACCGGCATTACACGGGTCATGAGCACCATGGTCCTTTTTGCGGGCCTGTCTGCGGTGCACCGGTCTCTTTTGGCAAGAACCATGCAGTTCGGGGTGATTTCGGGGATCGACCTGGCTGCCAGGATTATTTCAAAAATAACCGCTGTGGTGCTGGCCGTCACAGGCATGGGATACTGGGCCCTGGTGTTTATGCCCGTATCCTATGAAAGCGCCCGGATGGCACTTTTATGGATGTTCTGCAGTTTTACGCCGGGATTTGGCGGTGCGGACGGCGACAGCTCTGAAGGCGGCCGGTCATTGATCCGGATCGGCTCGGTCTGGTCGGGAAACTCCGTCCTGACAAGCCTGGTCAGCGAGCTGGACAGGATCGTCATCGGCAAGTTTCTCAGCAGCCAGGCCCTGGGATTTTATTCCAGGGCGTTTTCCCTCGGGGAAATGCCCGGCAAGTTCATTGCCTGGCCCCTGGCCGGCATTTCCATTTCAGCCCTGTCCCGGCTCCAGGACAACCGGGAAAAGTACCGGCGCTTTTTTTTCATATTAACCGAGGGATATCTGTTTGCATTTGTGCCGGTGCTCATGCTTTTGTTTCTTTCCAGCGAAAATATTGTGCTTTTGGTGCTGGGGGAGAAGTGGCGTGATGCCGTTCCCATTTTCAGGGGACTGATCCCGTTTTTCCTGATGAAAAACATGTCCCGCCCGGTCCGGTGGTTCCTGGCCTCGACCTGTGACACCCAAAGGTTGTTGAGAAAGATCACCGTCAAGTCCGTGATCAACAACACCGCGTTTGCCATCGGGGTGTTCGCAGGCCTGTACTGGGGGATCACAGGGGTTGTCGTGTCGCTTGCCTTAAGCTCCCTGGTTTCATTTTTCATATCTGTTTTCTATGTATTCCACGGGGAGATCATCACCCCCGGGGCATTTATGCGGGTGGTATGGCGCCCCCTGTTTGCCTGTGGGGCCACCCTTTTTCTCTCAAGCCTTGTGCCTTTTGAAGCATGGCTGGGCACCTCCGGCCACCTGGTCCTGATTCTGGCCAGGAGCCTGTTGGGCATCCTCGTTTACATGGCCTGCGTTCTTATGCTTCCCGGTGGAAAAAAGAGGCTGGTTGATGTTATGATGAGCGTCAGGGAAATCCTCAAAACAAAGAAACAGGGCCGGTGACAGTGCCGGGAAATGCGAGTATGGAGATACGGAACAAATACCGGGCCAGGAACTGGATGACACCCGGGAAAGCCGTGAAATGGTATTTCAAGCGCATGGCCGTGTTGGCAACGGACTGGATCGTTACCCCTGTACACAATGAGGGCGTCACCCCCTGCTTTATCGTGGGGTGCGGGCACAGCGGCACCACTCTGATCGCTTCAAAGCTGGCCAGGCACCCGTCGGTAAAAACCATTGGAAGGGAAACCCAGGCCTTTTATCCCAACAAATCCATTTTGTACGCAAAAGGGATGGCCCGGGAGTGGATCTTCAGCGCCCTGGAGTCCGGCAACACGGTTTTTGTTGAAAAAACCCCGAAGCATGTGCATTGCATCGGGCGGATCCGGCGACTGATGCCCGGGGCAAAGTTCATCTTCACCGCAAGGACCCCCCTGGATTCCGTGGCATCCCTGCACAGACGGTTTGACGATTTTTCCCTCTCCCTGGACCGCTGGGTGACAGATAATAATGCTCTGCTTGATCAACTCGGCCGGGTCGGCCGGGACAACCGCCTGCTGGTGAGGCTTGAAGATCTGGTTGCCGATCCAGAAAACGGATTCCGGGAGCTTCTGGCATTCCTGGGCCTGGCCTGGCAACCGGATGTTCTTGGGTCCGGCGCCAGTGTCTATGACAACCCCCTGGCAGATCCCAATGTTGAAAAGCGGTGCACCCAGGTGGAGCAGGGGATTTATATGCCGAAATCCATATGGCAGGAAATGTTCTCTGATGACGAAGTCCGTCATATCAGGGAAAAAACCGCAGACATTGCAGCTGCTTTGGGGTATACGGACGGCGGATTGCCGGGCCGGGATGGAAGACAGCCGGGATCATGAAAAAAGGAATGCACCTGAAGTGCTTGACTGGAAAATAGAGCGTGTCAAAGAAACGTCTCTGGAACTCAAGTCCGAGATCTCAGGGCTGTGGACGCGGGATCCTGCTTGCAATCCCTTTGCTTCTCCGGCCTTTATGGAGATGATGATGGTTGCTGCACTGGCCCGGGGCCACCGGGTTTTCCTGGCAAAAGGCATACGTGGAAACGGCACCCTGGCCGCCCTGTGGCCGGTGCGTCTGGATTCAAAAAAGGCCATGCATGTCCTTCCGTCTTTTTTGTGCGACTATGCCACTGCCGTGTACGAGCCCGGGGTAGCACAAGCGGAGCTTGCCAGGGGATTCACGCTTTTGGTGGAACGGGTAAAGCCCCGGAACATACTGCTCCAGCCGGTTCCCGGGTGGGGACTGACCCTTGGCGCGGCCATACAGGGAATTGAAACCGCGGGATTCCGGTACAGGGCATTTCCCTTTGCCCAGGTCCCCCTGCTCAGGGGAGAGGGTGGTCCGGACGGCGCACAGGCATTTAAAAAGAGCCTGTGCCGGAGCCGGAGCCTGAAAAACTATACCAACCGCATCCGGCGGGAAAACGGATTTGTGTTTGAGGCGGATACCGGTACCAGGGGCATTGACCAGTGGGCCGACCAGTTTTGCGATGCCCATATCCGGCGCTGGCAAGCCACGTCCACCCCGTCAAAGTACAGGGATGCCGCCACCCGGGAAAAACTTAAGGCCGCCCTTCATGCTTGGGCCGGTGACAACCGCCTGGTTCGCTTTTCCATCCATGCCATGTACCGGCGGATCACCTTTGTGGCTGGTTTAATCTCCAACCGGACAATCATCCATTTCCACACGGCCCGGCTCCCGGTCTACAACAAACTGGGCACCGGGAATATCACCGTCCACCTCATGGGGCTGTGGATGCTGGAGAACGGGTATGACGCCATAGACTTCGGGCTGGGCGACGAACCGTACAAGTATTATTTTGCAAACACCACAAGGCCGGTATGGCGTATTTACGCGGCAGAATCCTTGTTTTCCGCCTCCTTTGCCAGGGGATGCATCGAAGCATATATCCGGCGGAAAAAGAGCCGGATGGATATCTGGGAGTTCATTAAAACGAACGGAAAAAGGCTTTACGGAATGATATGAGAGCGTTGCTGCGCCATTGCATTGAATTTTGCTTCAAACACGGGCCTTACCGGGGCATTATTCTGGGAAACCACACCCAGGGGGAACAGGAGGTGGCGGAGGAGGTCAGCGCCCTGGCCCCTTATGTTGAATTCATCCACCACGACCGAATCTCCTCCCGGATCAGGAAAAAGCCGGCCAGGCCGTTTTGCCTGCTGACCTTTGACGACGGGAAAAAAAGTTGTGTGGATAGCGCTGCCCCGGCCCTGGAGCGCCTGGGGGTGCCGGCCGTATTTTACCTCGTGACAGCTGCGGTGTCCAGCAACCGCCCCCTGTGGTTCGACCGGCGCAATGCCCTTGTCCGTCACCTGGGCCGGACACCGGCGGCATTACGGCGGGATGCCCTGAAAAACATGTGCCTGGCAGACATCAATGCCCGGCTGGACCAGTTTTTTCAGGACTGCCCCCCGGACCTGGTGGACATGAATGATCCGCATATTGCATCCATGTCCTGGGACGATGCCAGGCATTTGGCCCAAAAGGGATTTACCATTGGGGCACACACCATAACCCATCCCATACTCACCAATGAGACCGATACACAGGCCCGTGCCGAGGTGGCCGGGTCCATTGCCCGGGTTGCCCGGGAAGTCGGCAAGTGTCCCTCTTTTGCATTTCCAAACGGGAATTACACCCGGGAACTGGCGGAATATGCCGGGACCTGCGGGGTTGAAACCGCAATGACCGCCGTGCCTGTCTGGGTGGGCAGGCAAAGTCCTTTGCTCTGCCTGCCCCGAATTGATATCTACAACCACTACAGCCGGAAAAAAATCCGGGTCAAACTGGCGGCGGCCCTGCCCGGCTGCCTGCTGAAAAACCCGGACGGCACCGGCAGGACATATGTACTTGAGAAATGGTTTGGGCCGGGATAATGGGGCCTGCCGGGCCGTGGGAATTTTTAAAACGTTTAAGGTATTGAGACATGAGAACAGTTCAGAGTAAAAAACACGAGAAAACAAAAGGGCGGAGCGCACTTGCCCCGGAAAGCAAGATCAGCCAGTTTTTTTACCGCCTTGCCGGCCGCTTCCCGTTTTCCCCCTCCCATCTGCGGTACAGCATTACCCTGTCCCACCACAACCGGTTTATCTGGTTCAGAATTCCAAAGGTGGCCACCAACACCATCCATGACCATCTCAAAAGCCAGAATGTCCATCTGGATGCAGAATATGCGTTCCGGGTAAATTATCCGCCCCTGCGCTACACATCCTACTTCAAGTTCGGGTTTATCCGGAATCCCTGGGAGCGGATCGTCTCGTGCTGGCTGAACAAAGTGGTCTCCTACAACCATTTCAGGTTTGACGATGCCGCATACAAGGCGGTCCGGTCCTTTGACAATTTTATTGATTTTGTGGCCACCCTTGACATTGAGAACTGCGACGGCCACCTCAAATCCCAGTCCAGCTCCATTGACCTGAACCATGTGGATTTTATCGGCCGCCTTGAGCAGTTTGATGCGGACTTTCTGCATGTCTGCGATTGCATCGGCATTGACGGCCGCCAGGTGGTGCCGAAAAACCAGGCCCCGGACAAAAAGGATTTCAGAGAGTACTACCACGGGGATTTGAAGGATAAGGTATTTAACATATATGAAAAAGACATCCGGACATTTGGATATGAATTCTGAGGCCGGGAAAACGGTAAAAGAGTTGCCCGCAAACGCTCATGTCGCCATCGGCATCTGTACCTTCCGGCGGCCGCAGCTCCTGGAAAAGACCCTGCTCAGCCTCAAGGGTATGAGAATACCCGGGGGCTGCCGGATTTGTGTCATTGTTGCGGACAATGATGCGGATCGCTCCGCAGAGCCCCTCGTCAACCGGGTCGGCCCGGCGCTGGGGGTTCCCGTGCATTACCATGCCGAACCCAGACCCGGAATCCCCTTTGCCCGGAACCGGGTCCTGGCAGCCGCAAAAGACCTGGATACGGATGCCCTGATTTTTATCGATGATGATGAATATGTGGACGAAAACTGGTTAGTCCATCTCTGGTCATGTTACAGGAAATCTGATGCGGACGCGCTCATGGGGTTTGTCAGGACCCTGTATCCGGAAAATACACCGGGATGGATTGTCAGGGGCACCTTTTACCAGCGGGACAAGGTGGGGAACAAAAAGGCAAGTACCCTGTTCCAGGCCCTGGCATCTGTCGTGGTCGCACCCAAATGGAACGGGAAAAGCCCGAGAGCTACGGGCGAACGCATGAATTTCGGGCGAACCTGCAACTGCCTGATCAATTTCAAAAAACTGATTGTTGAACAGGACCTGTCATTTGATGAAGACTTTGGGCTCCAGGGCGGCTCCGATGCGGAATTTTTCATGCGGGTCATCAAAAAGGGCGGTGTGATCCGCTGGGTGGAGGAGGCCGTGGTCTACGAGCCCCTGGCCTTGGACCGGATGAGCCTGGCCTATTTTATCCGGCGGAATTTCAAGACCCGGAATTATGCCCATGAAGATCAGCGGGGTGTGAAAAGACGGGTGAAAATGGTCCTGAGGGGGGTGCTGATCGGCGCTGGAGGGCTGGCCTCCTTTCCGGTCAACCTGTTCCGGGGACGGTTTTACCTGGTGCAGAGCATCCGTTTGGTGGTCATTGCCACAGGCCTTCTGCTCTCTGCGGCAGGCATATTTATTAAATGGGAAGAATACGGGCGTTGATACGGTGACAGCGAAAAAAATCAAACTCATCTACCTTCTGGGAACCAGCTTCAGCGGTTCCACCCTGACGGGATACCTGATCGGCGCGTCCGGCCGGGTCTTCAACGCAGGCGAGTTCATGCTTTTTTCCAGGAAAAAATCCATCGGGGAGATTCCATGCTTTTGCGGTGAAAAAAACAGGGACTGCGGGTTCTGGAAAAAGATGGACCTGGCTCATGCCCGCCTTTATTCAAAGCCGGACCGCAAAACAATGGCGATTCTCCTGGCCCGCCTCGTCCTGGGAAAGTCCCTGTGCCCTGTTTTTAAACGGGGGGCCTGGGACGATATCCGGTTCTGCCGGGACCTTCTGGAAAACATGAAAACAAAAGACGGGGAAAGCACGGTGATCCTTGATGCCTCCAAAAGCCTTTTCAGGCTCATGTACCTCAACTGCACAGGTGCCTTTGACATCCGGGTGGTGTATATCAAGCGGGACCTTCTGGGCAATATGGCATCATTTGTCAAAAACAAGGACAGTATTTTCAAGGGCTTTGCCAACTATAAGCTCAACCATTTTTTCATGCCACTGTTTCTCAAACGCCACAGGCTTTCCCACCACTTTCTCTCCTACACCTGCCTGTGCAGGTCGCCGGACCGCGAACTGCAGCGCCTGGGAAGGTTCCTGGACATGCCGCTTTCCTATGACACCGTATGCCGGGATATCCGGAAACGCCGATTCCATGTGTTTACCGGGAGCAATACCCGCATCCAGTTCAGGGATTTTAAGGGCATACAATATGACCAGAGCTGGAAAACACGCTTGAGCCGTTTCCAGCAGCGGTTGCTGAGGCTGGTGGCCGGCAGGTCTGAGCGATAAGGCAGTAACCGCGGCTTTACTTCTGTTCCGGAAGAAGGGACCGGTAAAAGACGGTATTATGGGTCACATGTTTTAAGGTCAGCCAGTCACAGTTGTCCAGGCAGGAACGCATGACCGGTTTTTTGTAGACCACCCAAAGTTTTCTGGGAGTAGATATCAGAGATCGTCGAATATTTTCAATCACCCGCTCGAAAATCGCGCCGGAAAACGGGTTGAAAAAATAAGCAATGGTAACGTCGTCAGGAAGCTTATATTCACAGGCATCCGCATGTACCAGTTCAATTTGGCCGCATGCAAAACCGGCACGGCCGCTCAGGTTTTTTTGGGCGATCCTGTGGAGGGATTCTGAAATTTCAACACCGATGATTTTTTTAAATGGATAATGCGCGGCCAGGTAAATCAGCCGGCCTTTTCCCGACCCAAAATCGACCAGGGTGTCTTGAGCCGTGATATTGATCACACGATTGATTTGTCTCAGGCTCATCCATCCTGAAGGTGCGTAGCCGGGTACGGTTTCGCCGCAGCGACGATGATGGAACAGGCCGTTGTCCCTTGTCGTGTTCAGGCCGTTTGACTTTTCCCAGAAGTGGATGCCGAAGTTTTTAACAGGCTTCAACAGTTGCAGAGCCGCAGAATTTTTCCTCATGCCGGGGAACCTCTTTGTTTTCCTGTTTTTGATTAACGCCTGATGATGCTGAATAGACGATGGAGAATTCTTTTTTGGCGCCATTTTTTAGGATTGTAGAAGAACGCCTCTTTTTTCTCATATCCCAGTTCAATACATTTTTCAAGCCAAGATATGTATTTTTGTCGTTCTGTGATATCGGGCCGGTATCCCCATGCGGCCATACTGTCGAAACAATAGGATTCAATGCGTGCCGCCTGTCCGGCGGTAAGTGTGGTGCGCCACTTGTCCAGGCTGTTTTTTTGGGGTGGTATCCGGTGGAGCATGCGTTTCCGGTGGAATTTGCCGTCTTCATCCAGGCCGGCAAACGCCAGGATGCGGTCCAGGTGAAGCGCGGGTTCGTTCACAAAGGCTTCGTAAGAGACCGGGAGATACCTGTTACGGTGCCGGGCCAATTGCCGGGCCCATGTCAGGTGGGTGTTGTTGTAAATGGCGGCATAGGCCAGGCGCCTTCCCTTGAACCGTCTGATTTGGGAGGCGGCCACGGCTCTTGGGTCCCGGATGAGAACGATAAACAGGGCATGGGGCCAGAGGGCTGCAATGTCGGGACAGAGTTCGGCCCGGAGCATTTTGTTGCCAAAGCAGGCAAGAGGTCGGCCGGCAAGCCGGAAGATGTCTTCGACAAGCCCTGTAAACGTCCCATGGGCCAGGTGGCACCGGTAAAGTGCTGCTGAATGGGCCCGGATGGTATGGCAGAGCCATCTGTTTTTATCCTCATCCTCCTCCAGGGCCAGTATCCGGTCGAGAAACCGGTTGAATCCGGCAGCGGAGGCAATGCAAGGTTCCCGCCGGTAATGGTGGAATCCTTCCGTGAAAAGGCGGCTTTCATAGCTGAGACGGATATGCGGATGAATGTTGAGCAGGGCATGGAGATACGAGGTGCCGCTCCGGGCCGCGCCCACGATAAACAGGGGCCTGAGCGTATCACTCATGGGAAGCCCCCGCAAGGTCCAGGGTGATGTTGTCAATGTACAGGTCTGCGGCATTGCTCTTTTCACTTGCCAGCAAGGTCAGGACAATTGATTTTGCCCGGGGGGAAACGGAAAAGGTGGTGGTGGCCCGGACCCATTTCCCGGCCATGGGATGGGCTTTCCGGATTGTGGACGATTTACCCGGACCGCTGCCAAAGGCCAGGTGTGCCGGCAGTTCCGCAATCAACCTGGCGGGCAGGGCCCCGGTTTCCGTGACGGACAATACCGGGGTGTCCGGGGATGACAGACGCCTGGCATACACATCATAGCCCAGCACCACCTGTTTGCCCCGGATTCTTGACATGCTGTACGGAGAAAGCCTGTGGGCCAGAAAGGTGATGGGGCCTTTTTTGCTTCCGGTGAATTCCGGATGGGTGAATCCATCGCCTGTCAGTTTGATGTGCAGGGCCCGGCCTTTTCTGTCCGGTGCCCCGGCAATGGAAAGGACCGGTTTGCCGTCCGGCCCGGGCAGGTTGAGGTTGTTCCATGTCCAGTGTACGGGCCGTCCCCCGGACATGGTATTTTCAAATCCCCCGTTCAGGACCAGGGACGGCGGGACTTCTGCCATGGCCCTGGCCGCAACCGGGTCCCGGTAGGCCAGGAATGCATTGCCGAAAAGGGCCAGGTAAAACTCGGCCGGGTCATGGGGGTTGATGGATAGGGTATGGTAAGTGCCCTGGAATTTTTTGAGACGCTCCCAGTCCACTGCAGCCCATGAACGGCCGCCGTCAAGGGTCCTGAAGACACCGGCACGGTCGATTGCCGCATAAACAATATCCGGGAAGGCCGGATTGATGGCCACGGATGACGGAACAAGCCCGGACGCCTTCCGGGCCGGGTCAGGGATCTGCTCCCGTCCCAGGACCAGTTCCCAGTCCCCCCCCCCGTTGGTCGTCCTGTAAATTCCCCCCTGTTTGAAAAATGCTTCGGCTTTGGAAGCGGCCTTGCCCTGGACCACGGCGGCATAGGCTGTGTCCGGATTTGTGGGATGCGCCGCCACCTGGACTGCTCCGGATAACTCCGGCCCCCCGGCCCGGCTCCATGTCCGGCCCCGGTCCGATGATTTGAAAATCCCGCCGCTGCCCAGATTGGATTTGGCTGTTTTTTTCAGGGTGTTGGCCGGCCGCTTGCCCCCTTCGCTGCTGGCGGCCGCGTAAAAGATATCGGGATGGTCCCTGCAATGGTCCAGGTTCATCAGGGGAAAATGCAGGGGAGAGTTGGCTGTATCGGCCAGGACCCGGAAGCTCCTGCCGCTGTCTTCCGAATGGTAAATTCCGGCCTTGGGAAATTTGCCGTGTTCAAGGCTGTTGACGACCACAAACAATTCTCTTTTATCAAATCCCAGGCCCGGGAAAATATCCATGTCCGGGATAATCCCGTTGGGAAGCCCGCTGGTTTCCGGTAATACGGGACTCCACTGCGCCCCGCTGGTGTGGGTTTTGAAAAGCATACCGCTCACACTGTTTTTTCCGCCTTTGCCGGACATGCCGTAGAACTGGGTGGACGGGAAGTCCGGGTCCGGGGCAAAGGCCATGCAGGACCCGCTGGATGTGATCATCTGGCGGCTCCAATAGGCCAGGGGATAGAGGTCCGGGTACTGGCTGCTCCACAAGGAAAGAACGGTGTTGCCCCGGTCGCGGCTCTGCATGAGGCCGGTATCGGAAAATCCGAGGTAAACCCGGTTGGGGTTGATATTGTCCCAGAAGGCCCGGTAGCTGGTGAGCAGGGCCAGTCCCTTTCCCTGCCACCCGAATGTGTCCGGGTAGCGGTTCATGGCCGAGAACTGCCATGTAATGCCGCCGTCAAGACTGAGGTACATGTCCCCTAAGAGGATATGCTCGGGATTTTGAGGGTGGATAAACACGTAGTCCCGCTGGAATTTATACCGGTGCCTGAAATCCCTGGGCACATTGCCCTGGTATGACCGGGTGTGGGCCAGCCGCCGCCGGGTCAGCCATTCCCAGGTTTTTCCCTGGTCACGGGTCCTGAAGAGCCCGTCCCTGCCGTGGGAAAAACACCAAAGCCAGTCCGGTTTTCCGGGATGGGTTTTCAAAAGTGTGACCAAACCTGCAGGAGAGGGGATTTGCCTCCAGGTGCCGGTGAGCAGGTCCAGGACGTGGATTTCATTGTGTCCGGTCCCGGCCCATAGCCGGTTCCCCGGCCGGTCATGGGCCAGGGTGGTGACAGCGGTATCAGGGCCGCCCGGGACCTTCGCCCAGGCCGGATCTTGAAGCCGTCGCCGGAAAAGCCCTGAACGGGTGGCCAGGAACATCAGGGGGGCGGTCCGATCCGGGACAGCCACCAGAGGCATGCGGGCGGACAGGTTTTTTTTCGGGCCGGGCAAAACGCCCGGAGGCAGACCCTGGGAAAAGGGGGTAAAGTGCCTGCCACCGTCCCTGCTGATGAAAAGCCCCTTGTCCTTGACGATCCAGACCAGGATATCCTGGGGTTGGCCGTCCATGACAAGGCCGGCCACAGTTTTGCCTGCAATATCCTTGTCTTTCCGGACCAGGTCCCAGTGGCTGCCGTCATCCCGGGAGATGAACAGGCCCCGGCCCTGTATGCTGGAAAACCCGGCGTACCAGGCGCCTGATGTTGACGGATGGGGCACCAGGACATCCATGGTGGGGTGGCCGTCCGGGGCAATGGGGGTGTAGGTCCGGCCGCCGTCGGTGCTCCGCAAAAGGCTGCGGCCCATGTCCGATGATACAAGCAGGGTTCCGGAAACCGGGTGCATGGCAAAGTCAAGGGTTCCGCCGGACCCGCCGGGGTCCACCTGCCGCCATACTCCGTCTTCAACGGGCATCATCAGCGCGTCCGGACCGCCAGTTGCCAGGCCGGGCCGGACAATGACGATACCGGCCAGCACCAGGAGAATGACACCGATATGCATCAGGTGGTTTCTCATCATTTTTCCATCACGTTTTGACCACGTTTTGACCACGTTTTGACCACGGTCTTTTCCGGTGTATGGTTAAAATTTCCCTGAATCCCGACAGGATGCCCCGGACACGGTCGACCTCGCCCCTGTCAAACGAGAGAAACATGATAATGGTCCGTTTGAGCAGGTATCCTGCCATGGCGTAACAGAACCAGAACCCCTTGAATCTGCCTTTAACGTTGCAACGGGTCAAAAAGACATACTTGGAAATGATTTTTGCCCGGGCTTTTTGAAATTTCTGGTACCGCATCACAGGGGATTCGTAATGATAAAGCCTTGCCCTGGGGGTTGACATCAGGATATGGTCTCTGGAGACCCGGTAGGAAAACTCCTTGTCCTCGCCAAGCCCGTAGCCGTCGAATTCTTCTGAAAACCGGTACTTGTCAAATACATCCCTGCGAAAGGAGAATGATGCCCCTCCCAGAAACTCAACCCTGGAAAATCTTGTCTTTAACACGGGCGTGCCCATATTGGTTGAGAAGCAGGAAGGCAGAAAGAATCCTTTTTTGAACCCGCTCATGCAGAACAGGACGTCATAGATGAACCAGAGCCGGGCGGATATCGTATCCGGCTGGTTAAATACTTCCCCGCCCCCGATTCCCGAAACACGGGGAAATTTTTCATACACGGCCAAGGCATTCTCAAGGAAATCGTCAAACAGCTCAACATCATCGTCGAAAAAAAAGATGATGTCACCCGAGGCCTTTTCCACCCCGAGGTTGCGCGACCGGGTCAGGCCTCGCATGCCCCTGGGCTTTTGAATATAGAGATAATGGATTCCCTGTCTCAGGGCGTGGCTTCTCAAGGGGGGCTCCCCAAGGTCGCCGTCATCCACCACGATGATTTCCCGGGGCGGTACGGTCTGCCTCAGGATGGAGGCAACCGTGGTTTCAAGGTCGCCGGGACGGTTGTATGTGGGAATGATGATACTTGCATTGCTTGCACCAGGCATTTTATTTGACCCACTCACCGTTTTCATAGAGGAAAATTTCCATCATCTGCCTGATGGATACGGTTGAAAACCGGCCGCCGGCTGCCTTGTCCCGGGTGATGCCCGAAGACCGGACAAGATGCTCGTCATAGTAAAGCACGCCGGTGTACACACCTGGAAGGCCCTCAGCCGGTTTCACATCCAGGCGAACAGACGCCGGATCCAGGTCATAATAGCTTGCCACATATCCTGAAGCGGTTTTTTCCATCCGGGGGGATTGCCGGGTATACAGGTAAGCGCCCCGGATCTGTTGGGTCCAGGAACGGGCAAACACCTCAAACCGGTCTTCCGCGGTTCCCTGGCCGTCCCGGGCAATACCGGGCGTGGCCCCTCCGGCCAGGAATACGAACAGGAAAAGGGCGGCCAGTGCTGCCGGGAATTTATTTCTGTAAGTCATCGGCAGATCCGTGGAGAAGGATTTCAACACGCCGGTTCAGTGAACGGCCGGCTTCTGTCATGTTGGTGAATTTGGGTGCTTCCTCGCCAAATGACCGGGTGGTGATTCTGCCCTTTCCAATGCCCTTTGCATCCAGGTAGGCTCTTACCGCATCCGCCCGCCGTTGGCCCAGGTCCAGGTTGTAGGGTTTGGTGCCCAGGGAGCAGGTATGGCCGTGAAGTTCGATTTTTCCGCTATGCTGTTTGAGCAGTTCTACGGCCCGGTCCAGAAGGGGGATCATCCTGGCATTGATCCTGGCCGAGTTGAGGCCGAAGGTAATATCCCGGATCAGTATGCACTGGCTGATCTGTGCGGGGCCAGGCATGGGAACGGGTTCGGGCGGCATCTTGGGCTTGGGTTTCGGCTTGGGTGTCACAGGTGCGGGGGCGGACATGGGAACAGGCAGGGGCATGGTTTTCACTGGCTGCGGCGCCGGTTTGATCATTTTTTCCAGCCGGGTAATGGCCACCCGGAATCCCAGTTCCGGGCTGTTGTCTTCAGGATCGTACCAGGACCGGTAGGCAGACCGGCAATAGGACGGGTAATGGGCCCAACTGCCGCCCCTGCGGATTTTGGATTTGCCGAATTCCGCACCTTTTGGATCGACTTCCCCGTAAAAGGGGTAGGGGCGCTGCCAGTCGCTGCACCATTCCCACACATTGCCGTGCATGTCATGAAATCCCCAGGCATTGGGAGCCTTGAGGCCGACCGGGTGGGGCGCATGGGAGGCATTGTGGTAATACCAGCCCACCGAGTCAAGATAAGGGTTGTGGTTGAAATCTTCTCCCTGGACCATGGGGCCGTTGAAAAAGGCGGATGTTGAACCGGCCCGGCAGGCGTATTCCCACTCCGCTTCCGTGGGCAGGCGGTAGTGTACGGTTCCTTCCATTTCATTGAGGCGTTTGAGAAATGCCATGACATCGGAATATCTGACGTTTTCAACCGGGCAGTCCCAGCCGCAGTTTTTAAAAAACGAGGGCTGGGTGCCCATGACGTCGAACCATTGCTGCTGGGTGACTTCGGTGGTCTGGAGATAGTAGGGCTGAGTCAGGGTGACTTCATGGAGTATTTCATTGTTGTCCCGTTGCAGCTCGGTTTCCGGGCTGCCCATCAGAAAGGTGCCGGCCGGTACCCGCATGAATGTCATGCCGACGGAGTTGGTATACTCGTTAACCTGGGGCACCTGCCTGAAGTGGTATTGTCCGGATGTCCCGGCAGTATTGCCGCCTGTGGCCATGCGCCGGTCATCCATGGGAATGGGCGGACCCATGGATAGCATGGGGGCCATGCCCGCATTCATGGCCGCGTCCGGCTCCGTGAACAGAGCCATGATACGGACAAACCGGTAACGCTTGTTGACATCTTCGGGTTGGTTTTCAGGGCTGTGTGCCTCTCCTGTGCCGTAAACCTTGTGATAGGTGTGGGGAACGTTGACCAGGTATTGGTCGATAATGGGGACCGGGGCATTGGCCCGCCTTCTGGACAAGGCCTGGTTGTGGTTGTCTTCACCCACTGCCGAGGCGCTGCCGATGATGACAAACACCAGTTGCCGTTTCCTGTTGTTCCGCTCCAAAGAGTCCAGATAGCGGACCAGCCGGTCGTACTGGAGGGAGTTTTCCGTGATCCGGGCGGAATTATGGGGGAAAAATATCGTAATGTCACCCGTACCCTGGTTCTCTGCGATTTCTCTCAAGGTCTGGTAGCTTTGTTTGGATGCTTCCAGGTTCCGGCTGTAAGAGCGTATCAGTTCCTGGGACCTCTGGTGGTCACTGGCCATGGCGGCCGTGTTCAGGGCATGCTTGTCCATGATTGCCTGGTTGTATGAGGCGGTAAATCGGCTGGCTGTGTCATTGATACGGTTTTGTCCGGAAATGGCCGGGGAGGGCGTGGACTGCGGTGCCTGGGGGCGTGGGGTTATGCTGTATTTCGGCGTTGGAGGCCCTGGAGGCGCTTCAGGTGTTTTCGGGGCATCGGATGTGGCGCATCCTGCAATAAAAAAAGAACAGGTGCAGGCCATCAGTGCTGTGATCAGGGCCAACTTAAATTTCATCTCGGCGTCTCCTTGTTACACAGAAGCGATTCTTCTCAGGTAAACGAATATGTCACAATATGTACATATTCCATACGTTATTTTGGGTAAAAAAACAAGAAAAGGCTTGGGCAACGGGCCGTATAACGGCCAGATCCGGCCGGTGATGTTGCCCGGCCGGCAAGTACCGGCTCAATATCGTCCGGATTTGTCCCGGTAAAAACTCCGGATGCCGGCCAAATCGTTTTCCAGGTCTCCGGTGGGGAAAACCGTGGGGCCGATACCACAGGTTTTCCGCGGGTAGTCAATAAACCCGCAGACAATGGGAACGCCTGCCTGGTGGGCAATACGGTAGAATCCGGTTTTCCAGGCATCCACGTTGCTGCGGGTGCCGGACGGGGCAATGGTGACGATAAGCCGGTCGGACTGTGTAAACGCCTCCGCCATGGTGCTCACGGTGCTGTTTTTTTGGGACCTGTCAATGGGAATGCCCCCCAGGCGCTTGAGCAGAGTCCTGAACGGCGGGGCAAACATGGTGTTTTTACCCATCCAGTGAATGGGAATCCGGTATCTGAAAATGATGAGCAGGAAAATCACAAAATCCCAATTGCTGGTGTGGGGGGCGGCGATCAGGATGAATTTTTTTAAATCCGGGATGCTGCCATGGGGTTTCCACCCCAGGACGAACAGGCCGATCCTGGCAATAACATAAAAAAACGGCTTAAGAATGGGGTTGCCCAAAAGGCTTGGTGTCAACTTCAGTCTCCCAGTATCCGGTATAAATGCAAATGGGGCACCCTATGATTTTTTTCCCTGGAAAGCCAAATCTGTATACGCTTTTTTACAATAAATATACAAACCATTGGGTGAATTTGAATCCGCTATATATAATAAGGTATAAAACAGAGAATAAATTATAAAATAAATGGAAAATGAAAAATCGTTTTGCATCCTTTTAAAATTTGGTATGAATGCCTAATAAAATAAAAAACGGCCGGAGAAAAGAGAATGGTTCTGGACAGAATCGATAAAAAGATATTGAACACCCTTCAGGAAAATGGAAAAATTACCAATTCCAAGCTGTCAAAAATCGTCGGTATTTCCGCACCGGCAACCCTGGAGCGGGTAAAACGCCTGGAATCCGCCGGGGTGATTTCCCACTTTACGGCTGTTGTGGACCCTGAACGAATTGGTTTTTCCATCATGGCCATGGTTTCCATTTCGCTGAGCCTGAGCATGCTGTCCTCCGTGGCCCGGATCAAAGAACGGTTTGCCGAGCTGGAAGAGGTGGTTGAGTGTTACCAGATTGCCGGGGCCAATGACTTTATCCTCAAGGTGATTGCTAGGGACATCAAGGCGTACGGGGAGTTCATGAACATGAAACTGACCCGGATCGAAGGCATTCAGAACATCCAGTCCTCATTCATCATTGACAATATCAAGGAAAAAAAGAAACTTACCCTGGATCTGGAAACCGAATACAGGGTTTGAACGGAAAAAATGCTTCCCAACCCGGGTGTGCCTGAAAAAAATTAAAAAAAATTGTGCTTAAAAATTCGTGCTGCATCTGCATGCGGATTTCCGGTTGCCGGTTGTTAACGAAACCGTCTGTAAAATCTCCGACTTCAGTATCATTTCCCACCTAAAACGGTTTTGTTATTTCGCCTGTTCTTTGCGGGTGAAATGGCGATATTTTTCTCTGTTTTTTGAGAAAAATAAATCGCCGGGCTCTTGACCGAATCAAATATTGCTGATACACCAATATGCTTTAAACGGACGGATGTCTAAGAAGTTAAGGCTGTTATGGGAAGATTTGCCGCTTTTTCGGGAAATCCGGCCGTTATGTTAACCCCCTTTTGAAAGGAAAACCACATGAAAAACAGGGCGATTTTATGGGGCTTGATTTGGGCCGTGCTGTCAGGATTTATCATGGCTTCTCCGGCAATGGCAAAACGGCCGTCCCTTGACAAATGGAAGCCGGATTTTGACCCCAAAGGGGCCAAATACCGGTGCATCATTTCCAATGTGTCCACGCCGGGCCTGGTCGGCGTACTTGCCGGATTTGAAATCCGGGATGAGGTCTGGAAACGGACCAACGGGCAGATCTATGTGGATTTCAAGCCCTATTCCATGCTGGGTGGAGAAGTTGAGGTGCTGAACATGCTGCAGATGGGTGCGGTTCAGGGCATGGGGGTCTCTTCGGTGGCTTCCACCAACCTGGGGCCCCGGTTCGGCGTGGTCAACCTGCCCTTTATGGTGAATTCCTTTGACAAACTGGAAAAATTTATCTCCAATAAGACCCTGTTCAACCACTTTCTCAATGCCATGGACCACCAGGGGATTACCGGCCTGGACATTACCGGGTACGGCAATTACGGCTGGGCCACCACCGTGCCGGTGAAGACCATTGCGGATGCCAAAAAGGTGAAATTCAGGATCGCAGAAGCTGCCGTAAACCAGTTGAGCTACCGGAACTGGGGATTCAACCCGGTGTCCATGCCCTGGCCGGATGTGCCCGTGGCCTTGAAGCAGGGCGTGATCACCGGCCTGGATCACACCCTGACCGTGTGCAATGTGACTAAAAAATTTGAGGTGGCCAATTATTTCACCCAGATTAACTATGCCCAGGGGCTTTTTATCTGGATTTTCAACAAGGCCTGGCTGGCCGGCCTTCCCAAGGATCTGAGAACAGCCTTTGAGGCAAGCGTGCATGATGTCTGTGCCAAAAGCCGCCTGAAAACCATGGCCGAAGAAAATGCAAACATTGAAAAGGCCAAGGCTGCCGGGGTCACTTTTTTCAAATTGTCGGACGCGGATATGGCCGTACTCAAAGAGCAGAGCCAGGGCACCTATGACAAATACGCCCCTGAAATCAACCGGCTTTATCCGGGCGATACCCACCGGCCCGGCAATTATCTCGGAGATGTCCGGGCATTTTTGAAGTAAACCGCAGGGCAGGCGGTCGTCCCCCTGTGCCGCCATGTGTAACCCAATACGTATGTCAGGATGTTGAATGATACCCGGAAGATTTTTGAAAAAACTGGATAAACTGGTCACCCATATTGAAGAGTGGACCTTGTTTGTCATTGTCATGGCAGCGTTGATTTCCCTTTTTGCCAATGTGGTGCTCCGGTACGGGTTCAACTATACCCTGGCCTGGAGTGAGGAACTGGTTCGGATCGTGATCATTTACGCCACGTTTGTGGGAGCAAGCGTGGCAGTCAAACAGCGGGCCATGATCCGGATCGATGCCGTTGTCCAGATTTTTCCCGGGCTTCAATTCGGCCTGACGTTTTATACCAACCTGCTCATGCTTTTATTCGGGGGGATCATGGTGTATTACGGATATAAAATCACCAGCCTCCAGTACATGACCCAGCAGAAAACCATTATCATGCAGATCCCCCTGGTCATCGTTTACGCCGTTATGCCGGTGACCGGAGCAATGGTGTTTCTCCGGACCGTACAGGTGATGGTCCAGGACCTGAAGCCCCGGCTGGGATGGGGGACCCCGGGCCGGACGGAATCACAGCACAACGACAGTCTTTCCGGCGGGCCGGACAGGCCAAAAGACAGTTAGGAGGCGGGTCATGGAGATGAGCGATCTGATTATTCTTTGCGTGCTTCTGGGATGCATGGCCACGTATGTGCCTGTATTTCTCTGCCTCTTTTTCACTGCCACGGTCGGGTTTGTCTTTTTTCTGGACATGCCCGTCACCCTCCTCGTCCAGACCCTGTTCCGGAGCCTGGACAAGTTTTCCCTGGTGGTGGTGCTGTTTTTCATTCTCTGCGGCAATATCATGGGCCGGGGGAAAACCGTTGAAAAGCTGATCACCCTGGCGAATTCACTTGTGAGCTGGTTGCCCGGGGGGCTGGGTATGGCCGGGGTAATCGGCTGTGGCCTGTTCGGGGCAATTTCCGGTTCCACCGTGGCCACAGTGGTGGCACTTGGCGGATTCATGATCCCGGCCCTGATCAAAAACGGGTATGACGAATCCTACACCCTGGGGCTGATGACCACATCGCCCAACTTGGGGGTGATTATCCCGCCGAGCATCAGCATGATATTTTACTCGATGATCAGTAATGAATCCCTGGAAGGATTGTTCATCACGGGGTTTATCCCGGGGTTTCTGATCATTTTCTGCGTTTGCGTGTATTCGTTTTTGCGCTACCGGAACAGGACCGACATCCGTCGCCTGCCCGCCCCGGACATTGTCCAGCTTGTCCGGATTTTCAAAGAGGGGTTCTGGGCGCTCATGCTGATTGTGATCATCTTCGGAGGCATTTTTTCAGGGGTGTTCACGGCAAATGAAGCCGCGGTCGTGGCAAGTGTCTATGCTTTTTTTGTGGAGTATTTCATATACAGGTCCATGAACTTCAAGGATATCAGGGAGGTCACCATCTCCTCGGCAGTGACTTCCGCCACATTACTGCTCATTGTAGCGGCCGCCACCTGTTTTGGACGGTACCTCACCTTTGAAAACATTCCCAACCGCGTGGCAGAGGTGGTGATCTCCAGTATCCAGTCGCCGGTCACTTTCCTCCTGGCCATGAACATCCTGCTGCTGGTTATCGGCATGTTCATGGATATTATTTCCGCCACACTGATTCTCGGGCCGGTGTTTTTACCCCTGCTTGGTCCGTTTAACGTGGATCCCATGCATTTCGGGCTGATCATGACCGTAAACCTGGCCATTGGCTATTGCACCCCGCCCATGGGAGTGAGCCTGTTTATCACCGGGGCATTGGGAAACCGGGATATCATATATGTATCCCGGTCGGTGATGCCTTTTTTGGCGATCCAGATCGGGGTGCTGTTTTTCCTGACGTATTGTCCCCAGGTCGTGCTCTTTTTGCCGAGATGGCTCGGCTACTAATTCGGGCGGGGAAACTTTCACATACGTCCGGGGAAATCGTCGGGGGAGATCGGTCCGATCGCCCCGGGCCATATCAGGGGCATATGTCAAACACTCCCGCCTCCTTTCCTGTCGCTATATATAATAAGGTATGCTATTAAATCTTCTTATGATTATTTTGCAGGGCCGGATGTTTATTCCGGAAAATTAATGCATTTGACGATTTTGCCTAATCTTGGATTTTTGCCTAATCTTGGATATTGATCAGGCCTTGTTTGACACATGACATGCTTTTCGCCGTGGAGGCAGCGGGGCCGTGTTGCGGCGTTAACGGCTAAAAGAGTCGTCCCACATTGCGTTTCGCGGCATGGCGCGGTATTTTAAGTCGCTGCCGGGGCGTTTACCGGCAGCGGGTAAACCGGGAACCGTTTTGGAAAACCTTTGTCCGGCATAGCGCCGGCTGCCCGTTCCCACCCGTGAAAATTCAGGAGAGAACAGATATGGATAAGAAAACTACAACCCTGGAGAAGATGCAGCGCCTGGCAGGGCAGTATCGGGACCGGGGCGAACGGATTGTTTTTACAAACGGGTGCTTTGATATTCTGCATGCCGGACATGTGACCTACCTTGCCCGGGCAAAGGCCTGTGGGGATATCCTGGTTGTCGGGCTGAATTCGGATGTTTCGGTACGGTCGATCAAAGGGGAAAAGCGGCCCGTGGTTCCGGAAGCCCAGAGAGCCTGCGTGATATCGGCCCTGGCTGCCGTGGACCATGTGGTCCTGTTTGACGCGCCCGATCCCGAGTCTCTGATCAAGGCTGTCGTTCCCCATGTGCTGGTCAAGGGGGCGGACTGGCCTGAAGACCGCATCATTGGCGCGGATTTTGTCAAATCCCGCGGGGGCCGGGTGGAGCGGATTGCGTTTGAGCAGGATGTTTCCACCACCCGGATCATCGAGCGGATCGGCAGGCGGTTTTATGGTGTTTCCTGACCCCATACGGTTCAACCATATGCGCCGAATACCCGGTGTAACACACGGTATATTCCCGAGAACCGGCGGCATCAGCAACGGTCCCTGTGCCGGATTAAACATCGGGTTGAACTGCGGTGACAGGGAGGGTGATGTCATCCGCAACCGGCAGATGATGCTGGAGAGCACGGGATGCACCAGTGCCCTGTTTTTAAACCAGATGCACGGGAGTGATATCCTGGTGCTTAAAAAGGGCATGGATGCGGCACCATACCTCTGGGACCCGAATACCGGAAAGACCCCTTGCCCTGCGGTTGCCGACGGTGTCGTCACCGATATTCCGGATATCGCCCTGGTGATCCAGGCAGCGGATTGCCAGTCCATCCTCCTTCTGGACCCTGTCAGGCGGGTGATTGCGGGGGTGCATTCCGGGTGGCGGGGCAGTGTCGCCAATATCATCGGCAAGTGTGTGGAAACCATGGTCAGGGAGTTCTCTTGCTCTTCCCGGAATATTCTGGCAGGCATTTCTCCCTCCCTGGGCCCTTGCTGTGCAGAATTTATCAACTACCGGTCGGAACTGCCCGAGACGTTCCGGCCGTATAAAATTTCGGACCGGCCGTTTTTTGATTTCTGGAAGATTTCTGCGGATCAGTTGAATGAACAAGGCGTGAAAAAGGATCATATAGAACAGACGGGGGTATGTACGGCCTGCAACACGGACCGGTTTTTTTCCTACCGCAGGGAAAAGGCCACGGGCAGGTTCGGCACCCTGATCGCCCTGACACGGGAGACGATTTGACACATGGATGAAAAATATACAGAAAAACAAACGGATGGCCCGGCAACAGACCGGTTAAACCGGGTATACCTGACCCAGAAGGTCAAGGCAGCCGGTTGAGCGGCCAAACTGGATCCGGGGTGCCTGGATCGTATTGTTGCCGGCCTGAACATACCCGGCCACCCGGACTTGCTGCTGGGCCTGGACAAGCCGGATGATGCCGGCGTGTTCCGCATTAACCGGGATACGGCCCTGGTGCAGACCCTTGATTTCCTTACCCCGGTAACGGATGACCCCTTTGACTTCGGAAAAATTGCAGCGGCAAACGCCCTGTCCGACGTCTATGCCATGGGAGGGACACCCGCCACTGTGATGAACATTGTCTGTTTTCCGGGAAAGGAGCTGGATGTCCGCATACTGGAGGGCATCCTGGCCGGGGGACTGGAGATGATCAAGGAGGCGGGGGCAGTGCTTGTCGGCGGACACTCCGTGGATGATCCTGAAATCAAATACGGGCTCTCGGTTACGGGTACGGTCCACCCCGGCCGTATCCTGGCCAACAGTACGGCACGGACAGGGGATGTGCTCATCCTGACCAAACCCGTGGGCACCGGTGTGTTGTCCACGGCCATCAAGGCAAGGCTTGCTACACCGGTTCAGGTATCGGGGGCCGTTGCCGCGATGGCAGGTCTGAACCGTTATGCCGCCGAAACCATGGGCCGGTTTGATGTGAGTGCCTGCACCGATGTGACCGGATTCGGCCTGGCCGGCCATCTGCTTGAGATGGCAAAAGGTTCCGGAAAGCAAATCATACTCCATGCGGACCGGGTGCCGCTGCTGGATGGTGCCCTGGATTTTGCCGCCATGGGGCTGATCCCGGCAGGTGCCCACAAGAACCGTTGCTTTTTCGATGCATTGGTAAGTGTGGCACCCGGCGTCGACCCGGTGCGGGCCGACCTGATGTTTGACCCCCAGACCTCGGGCGGACTCCTGATCTGCATCCGGCCGGACCAGGCGGAAGACTGTCTGGTAGAATTGCGTGAAAACGGGTGTTCCGCAAGGGCTGTCGGCAACGTGAAAGGCGACAGCCCCAACGGGTTTCTGGATATTTTGTAAACCATTATTTCACATTGACTTAGGTCAGTGCATATGATATTTGCTCTCAAGATAATTGACGTTTTGACAGCCTGCGGATTGATTTGGCAGGAAGGTTGGATATGAAAAAGGATAAAGGCAAAACCTTCAGGGAAATCGGGTATTTTGCCAGCCTCGGAATGTCAGTGGCGTTGTCCATTTTCATCGGCCTGGCCATTGGAATCTGGCTGGACAAAACCTTTGATACGGAACCCATCCTGCTGTTTGTGGGGCTGTTTTTTGGCATTGCGGCCGGATTCAGCAACATCATCAGGGCAGGGCAGAAGGGCAGAAAGTTTTAATGGCGGATCTTGAGAAGATTGTAAATTTTGTCACACGTACCAACTGGCTGCTGTTTCTCGGAACCAGCCTGATCGCCCTGTGGATCGCTCCACAGAAGGTGTATCTGGGTGTTTTCCTGGGTGGTCTGATTGTGGCAATCAATTTTCAATTGCTCAAGAAAACCGTTGCGCGGAATATCTGCCCGGAACGGGTCATGGAAAAGGGAAGTTCCCTGGTGGGGAATCTCCTGGTCAAATACTATATCCGGTTCGCCGTGAGCGGAGCGGTTATTTTCCTGCTGATATCAAACCATATTGTTCACCCGCTGGGACTTCTGGCGGGTTTGTCGGTCGTTGTTGCAAGCATGTTTCTGGCAACACTGCTTGAGCTAACAAGGATTCTATTCAAGGAGGCGGTATAAGGTGGAGCATCCATATTTAATTCTCACTTCGGTATTCGGTATGTTCGGGTTGGAAGAATGGGCAGCAAGCAATCCCCATGTTGTGTATATGTGGCTTGCCATGATTATCCTGATTACGTTCGGGTGGCTTGGCGGCAAAAGCATCTCCCTGGTACCCAAAGCGGCCCAGAATGTTTTTGAGGTCCTGATTTCAGGGCTTGAGGAGTTCATGGTGTCCATTACCGGTGAAGAGGGCCGCAGGTCCTTTCCCCTGGTATTCACTATTTTTCTTTTTGTCCTTCTGGGCAACCTCATGGGTCTTGTCCCCTCTTTTTTCCCGCCCACGGCCAATATCAACACCACCCTGGCCCTGGCCCTCATCGCAGTACTCTGGAGCCATGTGATCGGCGTCCAGATGCACGGTTTAAAGTACATCAAACATTTCCTGGGGCCGGTTCCCGCGATGATTCCCCTGTTCCTTCCCATTGAAATCATCGGCCATTCTGCAAGGGTATTGTCCCTGACCTTCCGTCTTTTCGGAAATATGGCGGGCCATGAACTGGTTGTGATCATCCTCCTGACCCTGGGTGGCGCATTCCTGGCTCCCCTGCCGGTAATGGCGCTGGGGTCCTTTGTGGCACTGGTCCAGGCCTTTGTCTTCTTCTTGCTTTCCACCATGTATATTGCCGGTGCGATTGAAGAAGCCCATTAATGTCTTTTTACGGGATTTTGGAAGAAGCCCGTTGGTTTAACTATAATCATATTTAAATTTTAAGGAGTAAAACATGGAATTTCTCGTTGGTAGTGTTTGGGCAGCAGGTCTTGCTATTGGTATCGCCGCTTTCGGTTGCGGCATTGGTCAGGGATTGGGTCTTTCCGGCGCCATGAGCGGTATCTCCAGAAACCCTGAAGCTGCTGGTAAAATCCAGGTGAACATGCTGATCGGTCTGGCCATGATCGAGTCTCTCTGTATCTACGCACTGGTTGTTTCCCTGATTCTGATGTATGCTCATCCCGCACTCAAAGGCGCGATCGCTGCTGTAGCCGGTCACTAAGCCTTACCGCTTTCATTTAGAAAGTTTTTAGGGGCAGTTCCTGTTTTTCAGGACTGCCCCTTTTTTTGTCGCCGACCCTCCTGTTTTTTTACTTGCCTGGTGTTTTTGAACCTGATATTATGCAAAACTGTGTAATAAAGTTCATAAAAATATCGTAAATGTGCTGCCCGACAGGAGACGCCAATGACAGACGATTCAATAGAGTTTCAGCCGCTTCCTGATAATATACAGGCCGAGGTGCCGGTTCGCCAGTCTTTCAGGGTGCCTGTTTCCGATGCGGATAAGGTGGCAGCAATTCTTTGCGGCAGAACCTATGCTGTTGCCGACATATCCACCTCCGGCATCGCTGTCCATGCAGATTCCTGTCTTGATTTTGTTGCGGAACAGGTCATTGAAGATGCGGAACTTCTGCTGGGCACATCACGGCTGGGAGGCCTGACAGGAAAGGTTGTGCATTGTTCGGTGCATGACAACGGCAATCTCAAATTCGGTATCACCTGGATACATCTGCCTTCACAAACAAAAGAAACCCTTGATGCCGTTATTGGCGAAATAAAAGCCCGGGCGTTGAGACAGGACGACCGCCAACACGGTCGGCACACCACGGAAAAAACATAACCCATGGTCAAGAAAAAAGATGTAATGGACAGTATCCTTGCCGGTGATGATGCCGAATTCGCAGGAAAAACCCGCGAACTGGACTGCCTGATCTACCGTACGGGTGACCAGGAATCCATTCCGCCGGCTGACGAATCCATATCCCCATCTTCCTGGAAAGCCGCTAAAGGCAATGTCTCGGTGGAAATCTGGGAAGGCAGGGCAAAAATAAAGATCAGTATCGGTTCCGGCTCTTTCGGGCAGGTTTCCATGAAGCGGCTGGCCAGTATTGCGGTGGACGCCATTCTGGCCGAGCTGGAAAAGGAGGAATAACAGTGGTTATCGTCTGCCCACAATGCGCCAGTAAGCATAAGGTCAATCCGGACACGATCAGGGCTTACGCGGACAACGGGAAGAAAAACGTTCTTGCCACCTGCAGGGCCTGCAGGTTCAAGTTTCCGGTTTCCCTGACCGCTCTCCTGGAGCCGGACCCGGCAAAGCCGGCTGACATTCGCGACCAGGCCAGGAAAATCTGCATCACCCTGAGCAAGGGCGGCGTCGGTAAAACCACCACCAGCGTGAATCTGGGTGCAGGGCTGGCGCTGGCCGGGTACAAGGTGTTGCTCGTGGACACGGATACCCAGGGCCAGTCCTCGTATATCCTCGGGAAGCGTCCCACGGCAGGGCTCACTGAACTGCTGACCAAGGAATTGCCCGTGGAGGATTGCCTGGTGGAAGCCCGGAAAAACCTCTGGCTGCTGAGCGGGGGCAAGTCCCTTGCCGGGGTGAAACGGATCATTGACCGGAAAAGCTTTGGCGCGGAATGGACCCTGTCTGAGGCGTTGAATCCCCTGGACCGGCAGTATGACTTCATCCTGATTGACACCTCGCCGGGATGGGACCAGTTGATCGTGAATGTCCTTTTTTATGCAACGGAAGTCCTCGTGCCTGTCGCCCTTGAAGTCATGCCCCTTCACGGCCTGTCCGAGTTCATCAAGAGCCTGGGGGCGATTCAGAAGTACCGTCAGGAAATCCAGCTCAAGTATATCCTTCCCACCTTCCTGGACACCCGGGTTAAGGGCCCGGGAAACCTTTACGATCAGTTAAAGAAATTGTATCCCCAGCACCTGTGCTCGCCGATCCATTACAATGAAAGCCTTGCCGAGGCCCCTTCCTTTGGAAAAACCATCTTTGAATTTGCCCCGGGTTCCAACGTATCCGAGGACTACAGGGCATTGGTGAGAAAAGTCTCCAGGAACCAGAGAGCCCTTGTTTAAATCCATGATCTGTGTAAATATTAGGCGTTGATTCATTGTCACCGTTATTTCACAGGGATAAAAAACATGGGCCTGAGATCGCGGATTATCACGGTTGTTATTGTTGCCTGCAGTATTATCAATCTCTTTCTCTGCTTTTACATTACCGAACAGGTCAGGTCGCTTGAGCTTGCCAGTCTGAGAACCAAAATCGACAAGGCCGCCTATGTGATGCGCCTGGTCAACACCCGCCCCCTCTACAACGTCGATCTGGAAACCCTCCGGGTCAATATGGAAACCTTTTTTGATGACGAGAATATGAAGAGTATCTCCATTCTCGAATCCGATATCGATATCAATATCCATTTGAAGCGTGAATTCGAGCCCGGGGGAATGGATATACACAAAAATTTCTACATTTACTATAACGGGCTTAAACTGGGTAAGATCAGCGTTGTCTACTCCACCAGCCTCATTGAGAAAAAACTGGCCGGATTCCGGGCCAAAATGCTCTGGTTTACCTTTTCCGTCATCCTGGTACTGGCCATCATCCTGGTGTTTCTTATCAATGCCCTGATGCGGCCGGTGACCAACCTGGCAGAGGTTGCTTCTGAAATCGCATCGGGAAATCTTGAAAAGGAAATTGAGGAAAACGGTGTGGGTGAGGTGGGCACATTGTCCAAAAATTTTGCCATTATGCGGGATGCCATCAAGGATAAGATAGAAGATCTCGCCCGGAGCAATAAGAATCTTGAAGGTGAAATCCGCCAGAAAATTCTCAAGGAAAAGAAGATCCTGCACCAGAGCATGGTGATTTCATCGGTAAATACGTTTTTCCAGAAATCCATGCTTGCCGCCTCATACAGGGAAATCGCAGAGCTGTTCATTCCCATTGCCCAGGCCGTGATCCCGAGCCGATACTGTTTTGTGGGGGAAATGGATGAGGAGAAAAGCCGGCTGACCATCCTGGCCATGTGTGAGCCGGCCAGGACAGACTGCGGGCTGGGCGAATTCCAGGACGGGGTGAAGACGCTGGATGAGTGCACCCGGGGGGTCCGCTCCCGGATACTCATGGAAAAGCAATGCGTCATCGTCAATGATCCTGCCGGCCACCCGGATTTTCTCCATCTGCCTGACGAACATGTTGTGATCGAATCCTTTATGGGAATTCCCATGATACTCGGGTCGGAGGTGATGGGTATGGTGGCCTTTGCCGGAAGGAAAAACGGATTTACAAAAGGGGACCAGGATGCGGCGCAGATGCTTGCCGTGGCCCTGGTGGAGGCCCTGAGCCTTAAAAAACAGGAAGATGAAAAAAAGCGGCTGGAAGAAATGATTGTCCAGTCGGAAAAAATGGTTTCCTTAGGAGGGCTGGCCGCAGGCATGGCCCATGAGATCAACAATCCCCTGGCCGGCATTCTCCAGAATACCCAGGTGATCCGGAACCGTATCCAGAATCCCATCCCGGCCAATCTGAATACCGCCAAAGACCTGGGACTGGATTTCAATGTGCTGAATACATACATGGAGCGCCGGGATATCCACAAGATGCTGGATTCGGTCATGGATGCGGGCAAACGGGCTGCGGCCATTGTGTCCAATATGCTCTCATTTTCGCGGAAATCGTCTTCCGGATTTGTCCCCGAAGATGTCTCCCTGCTGCTGGATCAGACCCTGGAACTGGCAGCCAGTGATTACAGCCTGAAAAAGAAGTTTGACTTTAAGCAGATCCGGGTGGACCGCGAGTATGATCCGGACCTGCCCCGGGCCAACTGTAAGGCCAGTGAAATCCAGCAGGTGTTTTTCAATATCCTGTCCAATGGGGCCCAGGCCATGTTCGGCCAGGACAATGAGGAGGCGCCCCGGTTCCTTATGCGGACGTTCAGGGAACGGGATCAGGTCTGTGTTGACATCAGGGACAATGGCCCCGGCATGACGGAAGAGGTCCGGAAACGGGTTTTTGAGCCTTTTTTCACCACAAAAGCGGTTGGGGAAGGCACCGGCCTCGGTCTTGCCGTTTCCTACTTTATTGTCACTGAAAACCATAAGGGCCGGATCGAGGTGGAATCCAGAACCGGCCACGGCACCTGCTTCCGCATCCGTCTACCCATCGGGGAATGACAGCAGGGCAGCTGCATGAATAAGAAACCGGAAAGGCCCGGTCCTTTTTATGGGGTGCCTTTCCGGTTTTTCTGTAAAAAAGACTACAGGCGAGGGCAGTCTATCAGAGATTGCAGATTTCCGCGCCGTCAATAACCTTGATATCTTTCTGGCCAAGGATTTCCTTGGCCTTGTCAATATCATCAAACCGGAAAATCATAATGGCATTCTGGCAATGGGGATTGGCAAAGGCATACATGTATTCCACATTGACATCCTGGTCGCACAGGGGATCAAGCACCCGGTTGAGTCCGCCGGGCTCATCGCTGACCTCCACGGCAAGGACCTGGGTTTTGCCCACGGTGAATCCTTCCCGCTTCAGGGCTGCCGTGGCCTTGTCATTGTCGTTCACAATGAGCCTGAGCACTCCGAAATCGGTTGTGTCCGCCAGGGACAGGGCCCGGATGTTGACCTGGGCATCCCTGAGGATGGCGGTGACCTCTGCCAGACGGCCTTCCTTGTTCTCAATAAATATGGATATCTGTTCCGTCATCATATGATCTCTCCTTTACGGTAAATTATAATTTACGGTTATCTATGACCCGGACCGCTTTGCCCTGGCTTCTTTCAATGGTTTTGGGTTCTACAAGGGCCACTTTTGCAGATACGCCCAGGTGTTCCTTGATATCGTGGGACAACTTGGTCTCCATGGCCTGGAGTCCCTTGATGTCGTCGCTGAACGAGGTTTCATCGATTTCCACCTTTACGGTCAGGGTATCCAGGTTGCCGATCCGGTCCACCTCAAGCTGGTAATGGGGAGCAACTTCACGGGCTTCCATGAGTACGCTTTCAATCTGGGACGGAAAGACATTCACGCCCCGGATGATCAGCATGTCGTCGGTCCGGCCCGAAGGCTTGTTCATACGGATATGGGTCCTGCCGCAGGTGCAGGGTACAGGGTTCAGGGAGGTGATGTCCTTGGTCCGGTAACGGATCACCGGAAACGCCTCTTTGGTGATGGAGGTGAATACCAGTTCACCGGTCGCCCCGGGCGGCAGCGGTTCCAGGGTGTCGGGGTCAATGATCTCCACGATGAAGTGGTCTTCAAAGACATGGAGCCCGGCCTGCTCTTCGTAACATTCAATGGAAACCCCCGGACCGATGACTTCGCTGAGACCGTATATGTCAATGGCCTTTAAATGGAGTTTTGCTTCAAGCTCCTGGCGCATCTCCTCGGTCCAGGGTTCTGCCCCGAAAATGCCGGATTTAAAGTGAAGGTCCTTGAAATCCACCCCCATTTCATCGGCCACTTCCGCCAGGTGAAGGATGTAGGACGGGGTGCCGCAGAGCAGAGTGGGTTTGAAGTCCTGCATGATGGTGATCTGGCGCTTGGTATTGCCGCCGGACACCGGGATTACCGATGCACCCAGCCGTTCGGCTCCGTAGTGGGCACCAAGTCCTCCGGTGAAAAGGCCGTAGCCGAATGCATTGTGGATGATGTCCCCGTTGGTTCCCCCGGCTGCGGACAGGCTCCTGGCCATCAGATCGGCCCATGTGGAAATATCCCGCTTGGTATAGCCGACCACCGTGGGCTTGCCCGTGGTGCCGGATGACGCGTGAATCCGCACCACCTGCTCCATGGGAACGGCAAACATATTGTAGGGATAATTGTCCCTCAGGTCCTGTTTGGTGGTAAAGGGCAGGCGGCGCAGGTCATCCAGGCTCTTGATGTCCGACGGCGTAATCCCGGCCTTCTCGTATGTTTCCTTGTAAAAGGGAACCGTGGCATAGATCCGTTCAATGGTTGTCTGGAGCCTGCGAAGCTGGATGGCCTCCAGTCCTTCCCGGGGCATGGTCTCAAAATCAATGTCGTAAATGGGCATTTTTTGTCTCCTTCAAATCCGTGAGTCCGTCATATACACCGCCGGCGTTATTTCAGCTCACCTTTGAATTCCGGTTTCCGTTTTTCCAGAAATGCGGCTGTCCCTTCTTTGGCGTCTTCGCTGGACATGGTCATGCCGAATGCGTCGTTTTCGATCCTGCAACCGGTTTCAAGATCTGCCGCTGTTCCGTTTTGAATGACTTCCTTTGCCGCCCTCAGGGCGACTTTTCCTTTTGAGGCGATAAGCCGGGCGGTCTTAAGCACTTCTTCCATCAGGTTTTCATGGGGGCATACCTGGTTGACCATACCATAGGCCAGGGCTTTGTCCGCAGGAATATTTTTACCGGTGAACACCAGTTCCTTTGCCCGGTTGTTGCCCAACAGCCTTGCCAACCGCTGGGTTCCCCCGAATCCGGGGATCAGGCCCAGGTTGATTTCAGGCAGCCCGAATACAGCCTTTTCAGAGGCATAGATAAAATCGCAAGCCAGGGCGGCTTCACTGCCCCCACCCAGGGCAAACCCGTTGACGGCAGCAATGGCGGGGATGGGAAGGGCTTCTATCTTTGAAAACACCTTCTGGCCCTTGCGGGAAAAATATTTGGCCTGGAGAGGGGTCATCTGTGTCAGCTCTGAAATGTCCGCACCTGCCACAAACGCCTTTTCGCCTGTTCCCGTGAGGATGAGCACCCGGATGTCGCTGTTGTCCATGACCTGGTCAAGGGCGGTGTCAAGCTCGTCAAAAAGTGCATTGTTCAGCGCATTCAAGGCCTTGGGACGGTTAAAGAAGATCGTGGCGATGTTGGCGTCGATGTCAAGAATGATGTTCTCAAAAGACATGGGGTTCTCCTTTCCTCTCACTCATAGATGTTTTGGGTTGGTGGCATTGATATATTTTTCAATTCCGTCGGTAATGGCGTCGCAGATGTCGTTCCGGTAGGATTCGGTCATGAGGCGTTTGCACTCCAGCTTATTGCTGATAAAAGAGGCCTCAATGAGGATGGAAGGCATGCGGGCGCCCAGGAGTACGTAAAACGGTGCCTGTTTAACACCGAGATCGTTGATTTTCGAATACTTCTTTTTCATTCCCCGGATCATGGATTTGTGAACATCATTGGCCAGGCGGGTTGATTCCTCGATTTTGGCATGTTTCATCAAATCGCTGAGAATATATTCCAGGTCGGAGATGTTTTTTTCCGAGGTGGCATTTTCACGGGCGGCAACGGCAATGGCCTGCTCATCCGTGGCCAGGTTGAGAATATAGGTTTCAATGCCGGACAACTTCTTGCTCCTGGCTGCATTGCAATGCATGGAGATAAACAGATCGGCCCGCTCGGTATTGGCGATGGCGGTGCGTTCCTCAAGGGTAAGCTTCCGGTCCGTGTCCCTTGTCAGCAGCACTTCACAGTTCAGGCGCTCACGCAGTTTTTTGGCCAGGGTTTTGGACAGTTTGAGTACAATATCCTTTTCCCACACCCCTTTGAAGTATCCGGGGGCACCGGGGTCCTTGCCGCCGTGTCCCGGATCAATAACGATTTTCCTGACCCCCAGGGCCAGTTGCCGGGCAATATCCGAGGACTTCAGGTTGTCTGTGGTGACCTGGACAGGCTTTTCCTGAGGTGTTTCCGACGGTGTGGCCGGGGGCGTTTCTGCCACAGCCGCGGCTGCCCTGCCGTTTTTGCCCCAGACATCAATAACGATGCGGAACGGATCCTTCAAGGAAAAGATTTTGTAATTTTCAAAAGCTTTGATGTCAACCACCACGCGGACGGTATGGGGCTGGTACTGGCCGGCTCTGGCCTGTTTGAGAAGGTTGTCGTTGATAGGGGTGTGTTCGGCCACGCCCTGCCCGAGCCGTGCTTTTTCAATATCCACATAAAGCCGCTGGAACGGCTTATTGAGCTTGGGATCTTTTTTCAGCAGCCGGTGGACATAGGGGCGGTCTGCATCGGCATTGATCACGATGCGGGTATATTCGGGATTTGACCAGAACCGCAGCCCGGTCACCCGGGTGTCGCCTTTGGGCAGGGGGGGGAGCGGTTTGACGTTTTCAGGTTTCTGCAGGGGAACCGGGGCGCTGGGTTTGGCCTTTACCTGGACGGGTTTTTTTACTTGCTCTTTCTGCCGGCGGGTCTTTTCACGGCGTTTCTGGAGTTGATAGGCGGCCAGTGCATCGCGGTCAATGGTATCGCTTTTTTTGGAATTCAGGACCTTGACGTTTTTTTCCGCCGCCGCCTTTGTCCGGGCCTTGATGGTTTTGCCCAGGGTGTTGGCGCGGCGGCTGTAAGCACTTTCCGGATATCTGCGTTTGATCCGTGTGAGCAGGTCCCGGCTCTGGGTGCTGTAGGTATGGTTTTCCGACATGTCATACAACTGGAGGTAAAGCTCGGCAGCCTTGTACATGCCGGCCGGGGCCCAGGAGCTTGACGGATGAAGCCGGTAGATGCTTTCGTATTTTTCAATGCAGGTCAGCCAGGCTGCTATCCGCTGGCGTTCCCCGGGAGATTTTTTAAGTTTTCTCAGGCAGGTGTCTGCGGCCAGGTATTTGGATTTTGCCGGATTTGCCCACGCAGGTTTCGCACCTGGCCCGATAACTGCCCAGCCCAGAACCACCCAGAACACCATCAGGGCAATACAGGCAGGGAAAAGGGGCCGGCGTGTGTTCATGGCTTTTGCTGGGCCTTTTGTTTGAGTTCATTGAGAAAGTTCAGGGCGTCAAGGGGCGTCATGCATGCAATGTCCACACGGTCCAGCATTTGCCTGAGTCCTTTGTCATCCGGGGCAAACAGGTCCATCTGGCCGTCAGCCTTCGGCACTTTGGGTTTGCGTTTCCGCTTGGCCGGTTTTACCGGCTCCGGCGGCTGGGGGGACGGCCCTGTTTCCACACTGGACAATACGGTTTTGGCAAGGCCGATGATCTGGTCGGGCACACCTGCCAGCCGGGCCACCTGGATGCCGTAGCTTTTGTTGGTGCCCCCCTTGACCAGGCGGCGCAGGAATACGATGTTGTCGTTGAATTCCTTGACCGCGATATTATAATTCTTGATCCTGGATTTGGTCTCTTCCAGGCGGATCAGTTCATGGTAATGGGTGGCGAACAGGGTTTTCACCCCTTTGCCGTCCAGGTCGTGAAGGTATTCGGCCACGGCCCAGGCAATACTCATCCCGTCGTAGGTGGAGGTGCCCCTGCCGATTTCATCCAGAATCACCAGGGAGTTTTCCGTGGCATTGTTGACGATATTGGCGGTTTCCTCCATTTCCACCATAAAGGTACTCTGGCCGGAGGAGAGGTTGTCCAGGGCACCCACACGGGTGAAGATCCGGTCCGTGAGGCAGACCGATGCACTCTGTGCCGGCACAAACGCCCCCATCTGGGCCATGAGAACGGTCAGGGCCACCTGCCGCAGAACCGTTGACTTACCCGCCATATTGGGGCCCGTGATCAGCAGAAGTTGGTTTGCGGTATTGTCCAGGTGCACGGAGTTGGGCACATACCGTTCTCCCTGGATCAGCTTTTCAACAACGGGATGGCGGCCGTCTTCAATGGTAATGGCTTTTTCGTCGTTGAGTTCGGGTTTGACATACCCGTTTTCCGAAGCCACCCGGGCCAAGCCCTGGAGCACGTCAATGATGGCGATAAACCCGGCCATGGTCAGGATGTCCCTGGCCCTGTCCACCACCTGGTCCCGGACCTTGCAGAAAATCTCGTACTCAAGGGTGTTTCTTCGGTCCTGGGCGTTAAAGATGGTGGTTTCCACCTCTTTCATCTCTTCGGTGATGAACCGTTCGGCATTGACCAGGGTCTGCTTCCGGATATAATGTTCCGGAACCTTATCGGACTGGGCCCTGGAGACCTCGATAAAATAGCCGAATACCTTGTTGTATTTGATTTTCAGTGAGGACAGCCGGGTTTTTTCTTTTTCTTTTGCCTCGGTTTTGGCAATCCATGACTTGCCGTCCCTGGTAATGGCCAGAAGTTCGTCCAAATCCGGGCTGTATCCGTCATTGATGAGGTTGCCTTCATTCAGCACATGGACCGCATCTTCCCGGATGGCGCTGCCGATAAGATCGGCAAGTTCGGACAGCCTGGCGGTGAGGGCTTGGTGGTCTTCAAGGCGGCTGCCGTTGAGCAGGGGGCTGTCAAATCCGGACAGGTCCCGGAGCAGGCCTGGCAGATTCAGCAATGAATTCTTCAGTGAGAGCAGGTCCCTTGCATTGCCCTGGCCCATGGAAATTTTACTGCCCAGCCGCTCCAGGTCGTAAACCGATTTTAAATGATCCATGACGGACTGGTGGCGCTGGGGGGTGGCCAGAAGCTCTTCAAGGCTGTCCAGGCGGCGCTGGATTTTTTCCCTGTCCACCAGGGGATAGCGTATCCACTGTTTGATCAGGCGGCCGCCCATGGCGGTGACCGTCTTGTCCAGTACAAAGATGAGCGTGCCTTTTTTGTCCTGGGTCTGGATATTGGACAACAGTTCCAGGTTTTTACAGGACCGGTCGTCAATGACCAGGAAATCCTCAATATCGTAGGGAGAGATCTTGAATATATGCCGGGTGTCCTGCATCTGGGTCTCTTCCACATAGGACATGATGGCTCCGGCCGCAGCTATGGCCGCAGGCAGGCGCTCAATGCCAAACCCCTCAAGGCTGCGGGTGGCGAATTTCTCCACCAGCCGCTCCCGTGCCTCTTCCGGATGAAAGGCTGTCCGGTCCAGGTAAGTGATCCGGAAACCGGAAAAGGCCTGCCTTAACTGTGCATATACGGGATCTGTCTCAAAGGTGTCGGGCAAAAGGATTTCACTGGGAGACAATTTCAGGGCTTCATCGATGAGTGCCGGTGGAACAGGGCCGGCAGAGCGGTCGACCTGGCAGACCCTGAAGGTGCCGGTGGAAATATCCAGGCAGGCCAGCCCGGCCCGGTCCCTGACACTGGATATGGCAAGCAGAAAGTTGTTGGACCCCTTGTCAAGCAGGGCCTCGTTGAGAATCATGCCCGGGGTGATGACCCGGACCACTTCCCGCTTGACCAAGCCTTTGGCTTGTGCCGGATCTTCCACCTGCTCGCACACTGCCACCTTGCAGCCGTGTTCAATGAGCTTGGCAATATAAACGTCGGCAGCTTTGTACGGCACCCCGCACATGGGCACGGGATCGGCATCGTTCTTGTTTCGGGATGTCAGGGCGATCTCAAGGATACCGGCGGCCTGGACCGCATCGTCATGGAACATTTCATAGAAATCCCCCATCCGGTAAAAGAGTATGGCATCCTGGTACGTCTCTTTGATGGCAAAATACTGGGCCATCATGGGTGTTTGTTTCTTCTGGGTCATGGATGCTCGGGAACGGCTACGCCTTTACCTCTTCTTTTTCAGTTGCCGCATCGTCTGCGGGCGTTTCATCTGACTGGCCTTTTGCCTGGGCTGCTTCGTCCCGCTCTATTTTTCTCTTGATGTAGGGATCATGGATAAATACGTCCAGCCGTGCCTGCAGGCCGTTGATTTCTCCCTGGAGCCCCTCGATTCTGGCATCCCTCTGTTTGACTTCACGTCCCAGGCGAAACGCCGTAAACAGTCCGCGAATACCGATAAACAACAGGCCCAGTCCGAAACAGATGCCCCAGTAGGCAATATTGGGAAGGGCTTTGGCTGTGTAGTGCAGGGATGATACGTTAAGGTCGATGTGCAATGCCGTGGCAGTCATGAAATACTCTTTATTCTGGTAGACAAGCGTGGCAAAAAGCCCCAGAATAATAAGATAAAGCAGAAATTTGATGGTCTTCATTCATCCTCTCCGTTCTAAATTAACAGGTGCATTGTAAATTGAAGGTGATCATAGATCAAATTCTCTTTTTTTTCAATTCTTCTTTTGGCCCTGATCCGCTATTTAAGGCCCTCCAATATTGGATTTCGGCGGGTTTTCCCATACCGGAAATCACAAGAAAACCGGGTTGATGTACACCACCTTTTCCCGGTCCGGAAACAGGGACCAGTTCATCTGTCCGGGAGGCAGGCCCCGGGGAACACGTATGCAGGACAGATGCAGGTGGGACAGCAGTTTCGATTTTTTGATCCGGGTGTCAAAGGTACGGGCAATCACCTGGCCCGGGCGGATTTCTGCACCCGGTACCATTGCGGGGTCCACGTCAAGGTGGGCGTAAACCATGACAAAAGCTTCCCTCTCACCACCGTCCGGTGCGTAAGACACCACCATGCTTTTGCCGAGCAGGTCATCCGCCACATTGACCAGTGTGCCCCCGAACATGGCAGGCACTTTTGCGCCCGGCGCGAGGGCCGATATCCGGTTGCCGGTCCGGTAAAAACAGATGTCAATACCTTCGTGGCAGGCATGGCGGAACCCAAAGTCCGCCCACCACTTGTCCAGACTGTCCTGGAGCATCCCCGGGTAAAAGATCCATTCCGGTCCGGCCGGTTCCGGGCCGTTACCGGCAGCGCCTTCCGGCAGGGTCAGGCCGTTGACCCGTGCGATCCGGTCAAGATACCGGGGAAAGGCCTTCATTATACCGCTTTAAGAATAATCTTATGCCCCATCAGGTTGATATCTTCAATCACCCCTTTGACTTCCTTTTGCTCGCCCAGAAGCCCCCTGAGAAGGAAGAGGTTTTCCCCGGCAGGTGTGATGGCGGCCACGTTTTCCATGACCAGTTCTTCGGTGTCGCCTGTTTTGATGTATACGTTTGATTCACACATATATATCACCTTTGTGGTTGGTATTTATATTGGTTTAATATCGGTGACTTGTTACATATGGGCCGGGCCGTGAAACCGGTGCCCGGATATGCCTGTCTCAAGCTCTTTAGCATTGGACGGCATCCGGATGCAAGGGCTTTACTTGGGGGGCGCAGC
This sequence comes from Desulfobacter sp., assembly GCA_036881925.1. Lineage (GTDB taxonomy): Bacteria > Desulfobacterota > Desulfobacteria > Desulfobacterales > Desulfobacteraceae > Desulfobacter. The sequence continues at coordinate 150,840 of JBAJNJ010000004.1, read as the reverse complement.
CTTTTTTCAGGTCAATGATGGCACCGGCAGAGGTGTTGCTCATGCTGCAGTTGACCACAAGGCTGTTGCCGAGCATTGCCTTGCCGGCCTGTTCATGGACATGGCCGCACAGGACCAGGCCGGGGCCTGCCTTATGTATAAAGCGGGCCAGGTTCCGGCTGCCCACGGACACCTTGCCCCCGGCCTTGTCGCATACTCCTCTGGGCGGGGGATGAACCACCAGGATGGTATTCTCATCCATGGTCGAGGGCAGGGCATTGAGGCAGGCCCGTTCGTTCAGGCAGATACGGGAGGCAAAGGGCAGCACCAGTGTTCCGCCGGCACCCACAAAGGAAAAGCCCTGGATGTCCCGGGGGTGGTTGGTCAGGCGTGTGAGGTTGGTCGCCCGTTCCATGTATGGTTCCGTGCGCTTAAGATCGGTATTTCCCCGGACGGCCAGCACAGGCACCGGAAGGCTGTCCAGTTGGGCCAGGCATGTGCGCCAGCTTAAAAAACGGGTCAGGTCTCCGGCCGCTACCACAAGGTCCGGGGTATACGCATCCAGGACCGCGTAAATGGCGGCCATGTGTTTTTCTTTACCGTGAATATCGGCCAGTGCATAGATTCGCATGGGATCATCAGGCCAGAAAGATATAGCCGCCCAGGGCAAGAAGGCACACCAGGGCGCATATGGCCAGCGCATATAAGGGCTTCCGGTTGGTTTTTTTTCCCTTTTTTTCAGCGGCAATATGGTTTTTGCGAAACCCGGACAGGCGTTTTTTCTTTACGGGCGGGTCCGGGATCATGTCGGCCGGGCTGCCGGAAGACCCGGTCCCGCCATTACCGCCGGGTTCATGGGCGGCATTATCCGCCAAATCGTTTCCCATGGTGCCGGGAGACTGGCCGTCCCGGGAGCGGACTTCGGTCGTGCGCCGATGTTGGGGCGGGGCTGAAATGGAAAGCTCCCTGGCGCACTCCCTGACAATCCCGGCATTGATCCGTTTCTGTTCTTTCACATAGCCGGTGAGCAGGGCATGGTCGCAGATAATATTGATTTTCCTGGGCAGGCCCTGTGAAAATTTGTGAATCTGCTGGACCGCATCCGGATCAAAAATGGTCTCGGACGTGCCAGCCACCTGGAGCCTGTATTTGATGTATTCGTCGGTTTCCTCAAATACCAGGGCATCAATATTGTAGTTCAGGGTGATTCGCTGTTTCAGGGCCCGGTTGGCCGGATGGTCGAGGTTGCCCCTGAGTTCGCTCTGGCCCACCAGGAAGGTATGGATCAGGCTGTGGCCGTCTTTTTCCATATTGGAAAAAAGGCGGATTTCCTCCAAAAGGTCGTCGGACAGCAACTGGGCTTCGTCAATGACCAGGAGTACCTTACGGTTTTTGGCGTTTGCATTTTTCAGAAAACGCTCAAAGCTGATCAGAAAGCGGCATTTGGATGTAAATTCTTTCTTGCTGCCGAATGCCGCTGCAATATAGTTGAGAAAATCAAGGGATTCCAAGTTCGGATTCGTCACGGCCGCCCGGATGACGGTTTTGTCCAGGCTCTTGAACAGGGCGTTGACCAGGGTTGTTTTGCCTGTTCCCACATCGCCGGTCAGCAGGAGCAGTCCGGTATGCCCGTCTCCCTGGATTCCGTATTTGAGCATGGAAATGGCTTCCCTGTGCTTCTCGCCCAACCAGAGAAAGGTCGGATCCGTACTGATTTGAAAGGGCAGTGTGTTTAAACCGTAAAATGATCTGTACATATACAAGGTCTGATATGGGGTTGCCGCCAGACATCTAAAAATCCAATGTTAAGCATGTACCAGTCTATATGGGATAAATCAAGACATAATCTGTGCCGGTTTAACAGCGAACCTGCGGTTTTATCGCCGGGAAGGGCGGCCCGGGTCCGGTTCCGACAATGCCGCGATCACCGTTTTAATCTGGTCCGGTTTAAACCAGTCCCTGTGGGTGGCGTTGACCTCTATGCGCCGGACCCTGCCCCGGACGTAGCTCCTGAGTTTGGGGTCGTATTTTTCCATCCAGTTTTTGGTGTCCATGACAAGGAGGTTTCCCTGATACGGCCGGGGAAGATAGGATTTGTATGCCTTCCAGAATGCGGCTTCCATGAGCCTGTACTGGGCGCTTTCCGGTGCCGGGATGCCCAGGCGCGCGTATATTTTTTCCCGTTTCTGATCCAGGCTGAGGGCGTACATGCGGATTTTCTCGCGTTTCTTGGGAACGATTTTTTTCAGAATGTGGCGGATGCCGAACCTGAACATCCCTTTGACGTGGTGGCCGACAAAAGAGGACATGCCTTTTTCCTGCCAGAATTCATCCAGGAATACAAGGGCGTCAACCTGTTTCCCCATGCTGGAAAGCTGGGAGGCGATTTCAAAGGCGGCAATGGCATACCTGCAAAAGCCGACAATGATATAAGGGCCTGACGGGTCGACATGGGTGATTTCCCTGACGCTTCTCCGGGCGATTTCCCAGAGGTCCATGGGCACGATCCTATTGTTAACGGTTTTGTGGGCAAACACGGTCAGGGTGTAAAAGGGGTGGCCGTTAAGGTCCTGCTCCCCGTATGCGCCTGTGTCTTCGTTTGTTCCGGCCACAAAAAAGATCGCAGGCTTATCACCTTTGGGCTTTACCACCCTCAGGTTGCTGAAGACAAAGCCGGTGTCCTGTTCCCTGAGCAGGGCCGCCATCTCCCTGAGTACCGGATGCCTGAACACCGCCAGCACGGGAACGGAAGTGCCGAAATGCTTTTCAACAGCCGTGACCAATTGAATGGCCGTGAGTGAGGAACCCCCGATATCAAAGAAATTGTCATTTAGGTCAATGTCATTGATGCCCAGCACCTTTTGCCACACACGGATGAGGCCGGATACATATGTATCGTCGGAATCTTCCATGCCTGCCGGAGGAATTGCTGTGCCGGGCCCCGGCCCCGGGCCCGCATCCATTTCGCGGACCCACTTGTGTTCCAGCCGGGCATAATCGATTTTTCCCGATGGGGTATAGGGCAGGGTGTCCACCACATGGAACTTTGACGGCACCATATACGAGGGCAGCCTGTCGGCCATCCAGGATTTGAGCTCCCGGATGTCCGGCCCGGTCCGGCCCTGCTTTTTGACAATGAAAAATACTGCTTCGGTATTGCCGTCACCGCTCCTGGACACGGCAACGGCACCGTACCGGACATCCGGGTGGGCCATTACGGTCCGCTCGATTTCCGCCGGTTCGATCCGGTAGCCCCGGATTTTGATCTGGCGGTCGATTCTGCCCGAAAAGATGATTTCACCTGACGGCTGCATAAATACGTGATCCCCGGTTTTGAAAAACCGGTTGCCCGGATGGTTCCCTTTGACGGAAACAAATGCCTGTTCCGTCTGTTCCGGAAGGTTGAGATAGGACCGGGCCACCTGGGGGCCGCCGATGTAAAGCTCGCCTGTGACGCCCGGTGGGGCAGGTTGTTGAAAATGATTCAGGATGCAGAGGCTGACATCGGGAAACGGCCGTCCAATGGGCACTTGTCCACCGACCTCCCGGGCGGTGGAAAGCTCGGCACTGGTGACGGCCACCGTTGTTTCAGTGGGGCCGTAGGTATTGATCAGCTTGACCCTGCCTCTTACAGCCTGCCGCCACATCCTGACCTTTTCCGGGTTGGCGGCCTCGCCTCCGATAATGACCATCCTGAGGCGGGACGGAAGCTCCAGGTCTGCGATCTGGTCCGCCACCATATGCCAGTACGCCGTGGGCAGGTCCGCCACCGTGATCTTATGGGTCCGGCAATAGGCAAACAATTGTTCGGGCGTGAGTACAAGGCCCCTGGGCTTGATGACCAGGCAGGCGCCGGCGAACAGGGTGGGAAAAATCTCTTCGGCAGATGTGTCAAAACTGATGGGGGCAAACTGGAGCATCCTGTCCGTGGGCTGGATATCATAGGTTTCTGCTGCGGATTTGGTGAAGGATGCCAGGGCGGAGTGCTGGATCTCCACCCCTTTGGGCGTTCCGGTGGAACCTGAGGTGTAAATAATATAGGCGGTGTGCTCCGGGGCCACCGGCACCTGGGGGGTAATGTCCGTGCATTGGCCAATCCTGCCGGCTTCCCTGTCAAGCATGAGGACGGTTGTGCCGGTGTCCGGAAGCTTATCCGCATGGCCGGATTCCGTAAGGATCAGGTCCGGGAAGGCATCCCGGATAATAAACCGGATGCGCGGAAGCGGGTCTGAGATATCCACGGGAATATAAGAGGCTCCGGATTTTAAAATGCCCAGTAAAACAGCGATGATATCCGCATTCTGCTCCAGGAAGACCAGAATTCTTTTTCCGGGACCGCCTCCTGACCCGGCCAGGAAACCGGCGATTCTGTTGGCAAACCGGTTGAGCCCCTCATAGGTCAGCTGGGTTTGCCCGTCCGTAACGGCAGGCACGGATTTGTTCACGGTGGCCTGGATTTCAAACAGGTTGTGGATGCAGGTTTTTGGCTTCAGGTATCCCTGGCTGGTCTGCAGCTTTTGGGCAATGGCCCTGATTTCATCTGCCGTGAGCACGGGAAGGTCGGCCAGGCCGGCATGGGGGGTGTCTGTTGCGGCTTTTAAAAAATTGGCAAAATGATTCAGGATCTGGCGGGTGGTCTTTTCATTGAACTTCCGCTGGTCGTATTCAATGGCGGTTTCCAGTTCATCTTCGCCCTGAACCGTGAGAAAAATGGCCGCAGGTGTCCGCTCCAGAAGGGATATGGTTGAGCAGGACACAGCGTTTTTATACCGGGCCAGGGATTGGTCCAGGGTCTGGTAATCATAGGAGAAGTAGATTTCGGACAGGGGCACGCTGCCCCGGATGGGACTGAGCGCATGGATGTCGGTCAGGGAAAGGTGGTCATGGGCCCTGACCTCTTTCCACTGGGTGCGGACATCGGCAATAAAGGCAAGCAGGGGTTGTGCCGGATCTATTTTGATCCGTACCGGCACGGTGTTGATATACATCCCGGTTTTCTCCGCTTCCGGATCACCGGTGCCGTTTTGCTTCCCTTTTTTTTGCTCAAAGTTCCGCACCGAAACCGTGGTGCCGAAAAGGATATCCTTTTTTCCCGTATAATGGCTCAGCAGGACAGCCCAGGCCCCCATGAGAAAGGCATTCATGGTCAGGTCGTGTTCGTTGCACAGGGTCTTGATTTTCCTGGCCGTAATCGACGAAAGAAGCCGCTTGTGGGAACCTGTGGTCAACGGCATGGCATGGGGCTGGCGGCGGCTGGGCGAACCTTCCCGCTTGCTGATGCGGAAGGGAAACACAAGGGGGGCGTCAAACCCGTCCAGATATCCGGCCCAGAATGCCTTTGCCGGGTGCTTGGGATGGGTATCCAGCCATGAGATGTACTGCCGGAAAGAGTCCGGGGAAGGCAACCGGACCCCGGGGTCTTGGTAGGCCAGGAAAAGGTCCCTTAAAATATAGGTCATTGACCTGCCGTCCCCCAGGCAATGGTGAAAACTCCAGATACAGGTGAACCGGCTGGGCGTTCGTTTGAACAGGGAAACCCTGAATGCCGGCGGGGTATTCAGGGAAAATCCCAGCCGCCGGTCCGCTTTGAGAAACATGTCCAGAAATTCGTTCTGTTCCGAGGCCGATAGACTGCTCCAGTCGTTGAATTCCAGCTTAAAGGCCCCGGGTGGGGTGATGTATTGTTCCGGATGGTCCAGGCCCTGCCAGGCAAACCCCAGCCTCAGGATATCGTGGCAATGGATGACCTTTTCCCATGCCGCGCCAAACCGTTGAATATCAACGGCCTGTTTCATTTCAAAGACAATCTGCTCCACATAACATCCCGCTCCCTGGGGGGCCCTGAGGGTCTCCATGAGCATGCCGTGCTGCATGGGAGATACCGGGAACCGCTGCTTCCGGCCGGTGTCGGCAATGGCCGTATCCGGTGATTCAAGGCCCTGCCGGACCACCCGGCCGAACCGGTCGGCCATGAGGGCGGCTTCTTCATCGGCATATACGGTGGTGCGGTACTTGAGGGTGCCGGAAAATTCTGTGTCTGTTTCATACAGTTCCAGGGTCAGGTCCACATTGGCCGCAGCCGTGGACTGGGAAACAGGCCGGACACTTGTGCCGGGTAAGTCCGGGCCGGAAAACCCCATGGGCTGCATCAGGAAAAGAGAGGTAAAGGGCGCGGGATTGTCTGACACCTCCCGGCAAATTTGGCTCACCTCCCGAAAGGGCAGCCGGGCATGGCTGAAAATGTTTTCCAGGGTCTGCCTGGCACGGCCCAGGGCCTCGGTAAAAGTGATATCGCCCGATATCCTGTTCCTGGCCACAAGGGTGTTCATGAAAAAGCCGATCATGGATTCTGCATCAATGCCTTCCCTGCCGGCATAGGCAATGCCCGTGACCTGTTCTTCCTGCCGGTCTCGGAGAAATAAGGAGATCTGAAAAAAGGTCAGCAGGGCCGTGAACGGGCTGATGTTGAGCCGGTTGGACAGATCCCGGATCTCCTGTTTCAAAGGCAGGCCGACCGGAATAGACCCGGCGTCAAAGGGGGGACCATCGCCTGTTTTGCAGGGCGGCAAATCCGACAGGTATGCCCGGTAAAACGGCCGGGATACCTGCAGGGCCTGCTCTGCCTGTGCCAGGCGCTGGCGGATGAATCTACGGTAGGCCGCCTGAGGGTTTGTTCCGGAGGCAGACGTTTTTTTACCGAGCTTTTTTTTGCCAAGGTCTTTGTAGGCCCGGGCCAGGGCCCGGGTGAAAAGGGATACGGACCAGCCGTCAAATACCAGGTGGTGAAAGACAAAACAGACCAGTAACCGGTCCGGGGCGATCCTGAGAATGCCGGCCCTGAACAATGGGCCGTTTTCAAGGTCAAAGGCTTCGGTGATACAGGTGTTGATCCAGTTCCGGATGCCTGGAGCATCAATATCAATGGCTTCATCCGTTGGTATCCCTAACTCCTGGAGAGGAGTAATCTCAACAGATACGCCGGTGCTGCCGATGACCTGCATGGGGTGGCCGTCCGTGAGGGTAAAGCGGGTGGAAAGGGCCGGGTGCCGGGTCTGTACGATATCAAGGGCTTGTTTGAGCCGGTCTGTGTCCAGCTCACCGGAGAACTCATACACCAGGGGAAGGTGGTAGACCGGGGTGCCGGGATTGATGCGTTCAAATACCCAGATAAACTCCTGGTCGGGCAGCAGCGGTAAGGGCGTGTCCGCAGGGTCGTCCGGCTCCCTGCCGGAGCCGTTGCCAGAAACAAGGTCGGGCGCTGCGGCCAGGTGGTCGCAGAACCGGCTGAATTCAGGATAGTCAAACAGGGCGTTGAGCCGGATGTCTTTACCAAAGGCCTCTCTCAGGCGGGATATGATTTTGATGCCGGCAATGGAATCCCCGCCCAGAACAAGAAAGTGGGCTGCTCCGGAGTCCGGGCGGATGCCCAGCACACTTTCCCAGATCCGGGCAACGCGCTCCAGTGTGGTGGTTTCCCAGGCCGGGCCATCTTTGTCCGACATGGGGGTGTCCCGGTCCAGATCTCTTTGGGCTATGTCGTTTTGAGCTATATCTTTTTGGGCCAATGCCTCCCTGTCGACTTTGCCCTGGGGGGTCTGGGGCAGGTTATCCAGGCAGATCACGGCGCCGGGCAGCATGGTTCTGGGCAGGCGGTCCTTTAAAAAGTCCATGAGTTCGGACTTGTCCACATGGGCGTTGATAAAAGCGGTCAGCACCATGTCTCCGGTCCTGCCGGGCCTGAGCACCACAGCGGCCTGGGACACCCCGGGAAACGTCTCGAGATGGCTTTCGATTTCGCCGGGCTCTATGCGCACACCCCTGTGTTTGATCTGAAAATCTTTCCGTCCCAGGTAGACCAGATTGCCGTCGTCACGGCAATAGGCTGCATCCCCGGTTTTATAGAACCATCTGCCGTCACGCCGGGTAAAGGCAAAGGCTGTCCGGTCCGGGGCGTTCACATACCCGTTGGCCACCTGGACGCCGGAGATCAGGATTTCCCCTTTTTCGCCGGGCATTACCACCTGCCCGTTATCGTCGGCCAGGACAATGTCAAGGTTGTCAACTGGTGTCCCGATGGGGGCTTTGCCTTGGCGCAGCGGGATGTCCGGTACGGTGTACAGGGTGGCGCAGACCGTTGCTTCGGCAGGTCCGTATCCGTTGATCAGGGTGAGTCCGGGAATTTTGGCTTTGACCGTGCAGAGCAGGGGCTCGGGAATGGGGGCGACCCCCGTGAGCATCCGGTTCAGGGCCGGGAGCCGCTCCCGGGATGCCATGGGGCCGATCATAAACGGGGGGATAAAGGCACTGGTGATTTTTTTTTCGCAAAGCCAGTCCAGGAAGCGGTCCGGATCAAACCGGATTTCTTCGTTTGGGATGCAGAGGGTGGCGCCGGAAACCAGGGCGGACCAGATTTCATATATGGAGGCGTCAAAGCTCAGGCTTCCCCAGATGGAACACCGGTCTCCCTTTCCCACGGGCCGGATGCGGTTAAAGGCGTGTATGAGGTTTAAAACCGCCCGGTGGGATATGCCGATGCCCTTGGGAACGCCTGTGGAGCCGGAGGTGTGCATGATATAGGCCAAGGGGTCCGGATGGCCCGCTTCGGTTGCGGACAGTGCCGGAAGGGGGGACAATTCCGGATCTGCGGATACCGGTTCACCCTCCATTGGGTCATCTTTTTGGGGATCATCCGTAAAAAAAACAGGGAGTTCCAGGGCAGAATCAAAGCGGCGGGTTTCGGAACGCCGGGTAATTACCAGGGCCGGGGTGAGGTTGGCGATCAGTTCCCGGGTGCGGGGGGCTGGATCGTTGATATCCAGGGGCACATGGATACCCCCTGCCTTCATGACACCCAACACCGCTTTGATAAAGGCAATGCCGGTGGGCAGGCAGATGATGGCCTGGCTGCCGGGCACCAGTCCTTTTGCGGCAAAGACCCGGGCAAGCCTGTCTGTTTCCCGGTCCAGTTCTTCGTAGCAAATGGAGGCGTCCGGGCAAACAACGGCATCAATCGTTTTCCGGGTTCCGGCAACGGCTGAAAATTTCTGGTGTAAGAGTTCCGGGCCTGCCATAATCGCAATTCTGTATGTTTTGGGGTTGTGCGTGATTCTATCTCATCTGCTGCAGGGATATATCCCCTGACATAGCTATATACCATCATCCGGCTGTTTTGGAAACGGATAACCCGAACGATGTATCGGATGTCCGGAGGCAGAATGTCAGGAACGAAAGATTTGGGCGGGATTCTGCCTGGGCAACGGCTTTTTCCTGCCGTAGAGCAGGTCGTCCATGGCCAGGGCGATGCGCTGGTTCACGGAATTTCTTGAAATGTACCACCGGACCAGGCGATGGGCCGGGGTGTCCGGTTTGGTGTAGGGGCATACGGAAATGCACATGCCGCAGTCCGACCCAATGCTTTTCCAGTATGAAAAGCATTTTTCCTGGTCAATGGACCAGTGGCGGAATCCCCGGGATTCCTGTTCCGGGCCGTGGGTGATGGACCCGGAGGGGCAGTTGTCCGCGCATTTTTTGCAGATCCGGCAAAAGTCTTCCATGTGCAGGTCACAGGTACGGGCCGTGCCGGGCAGTACCATGTCCGTGGTGACCACGGCCAGGCGGACGCAGGGGCCGTGAACCCTGTGCATGAATATGCCCATGCGGCCCAGTTCGCCCAGGTGGGATTCCACGGCCAGGGGCACGCACAGGGTATCGTAGTTGGCATCGTTATGGGCCCTGGCCCTGTATCCGAATGACCGGATATAACCGGCAATGATATTGGATACTTTGGCCGCCTCCACGTATTGCCTTGCGGATTCCTGGATCACGCAGGCTGTGGGACCCTGTTTGAGCATGGGCACGGACATGGGCACCACGATGACAATGGCCGTGGTGTAGGTCTGGTCCGGCACATCTCCCCAGTCTGCGGCATGGCGGCCCTTATGGCTGTAAAAGTGGTGCGGGGACAACGGCATGATACCGGTATCGCACCCCCCGTAAAACCGCACCATCCGGGCCAGATGTTGTGCGAATTGCTGTGGCTGCACCTTCTTTTTTTCCGGGGCAACCGGGCCGTTGGAAAGGGGTATGGTCCCGACCAGGTAAGTGAATGCGGCGTCGTAAAGCGGGGCGGTGTCATGGTCGTGAAAGATCTGGCGCGAATCCCCGAACTCCGGTTTTGCATGGATCTGCCGGTCCGGGGACCGGAGTTCCGGTTTCAGGTCGTAGTATGCTGCCATGAGGTCGGGATAGTGCTGGATATTGTTCCTGGCAAACATGGTGTCCCGTTCATCGTACTGGAGTGCGTTTCGGGTCTGCCTGGGCAGGGGGCCCGGGGGGAAAAAGCGTACAAAGGAAACCACGATGAAAGACAATACCCCGGCAACCGCCACGGTATTGAACCATATGCCTGATCCGGGCAGCACAAGGAACCAGGCCAGGGCCGCGGCCGCTGCCAAAGCCATGGAGATCCAAAAGGCCCGGACTTCCCGCTCGGCCAGGGAGGTGATTCCCAGCACGGAAAAAAACAGGACGGCAACGGTGCCGATGATTGGGTTGATAAGGTCGAGCATTGTTCCTGGCGGTCTCTTCCGGCAGCCGGTGTTATCCGGCCGGCCTGTCCGTTCACATCCGCCGGGATCAGTTTGCGTCAGGGGTATATACGGTGTTGCCTGCGATTACCACCCGGCTTAAGGGGTTGCGGCCCACAAAGTAGCAGAGATCTGCCGGGGAATCAATGTCCCAGACCACCAGATCCGCGTCTTTCCCCGGAACCAGGCTGCCTTTCCGGTCTGCCAGGCCAAGGGCGGCAGCCCCGTGGATGGTGGCCCCGGCCAGGGCCTCTTCACAGGTCATGCCGAACAGGAGGCAGGCCATGTTCAGGACCGGGCCCGGGCCAAATACCGGGGAGGTCCCCGGGTTCAGATCCGTGGACAGAGCCATGGGAATGTTCATTTCCCTGAAAAGGGCCATGGGCGGCACCCGGGTTTCCTTCAGGAAATAAAAGGCCCCGGGCAGGAGAACGGCAATGACATCATGTGCGGCCATTGCCTGGGCCCCGGCCTTTGACAAATACTCCAGATGGTCGCAGGACAGGGCGTTGAACCGGGCGGCCAGTGCGGATCCGTCGCTGTCCGACAATTGTTCGGCATGGAGTTTGACCCGGAACCCCAGGTCCTGAGCGGCCCTGAATACCTGTTCGGTCTGTTGCCTGGAAAAAGCAATGCGTTCGCAAAACGCATCCACGGCCGTGGCAATGCCCTGGGCTTTGGCTGCAGGGAGCATTTCCCTGGTCACAAGATCCACATATTCGCCGGACCGGCCGGCAAATTCCGGGGGCAGGGCGTGGGCACCCAGGAACGTGGCTTCCACATGTACGGGAAACGCCTTGTTAAGGCGTCCGGCAACTGCCAGCATCTTGAGTTCGTTTTCCAGGTCCAGGCCGTATCCGGATTTGATTTCAACACAGGTCACGCCCTGGTGCAGGAAATGGGACAACCGTTGGGCCGCCAGGGTGAACAGCCGGTCTTCGGACGCCTCGCGCACCGCCCGCACCGTGGAAAAAATACCCCCGCCCCGGTTTGAAATCTCTTCATAGGTCTTGCCGGCCAGCCGCATCTGGAACTCCTGTGCCCGGGAGCCGGCCCAGATCATATGGGTATGGCAGTCCACAAACCCGGGCAGTATCCATTTGCCCCGGCAGTCGACCACCTGTCCGGCCGCAGCCATGGCATCCGGGGAAACCCGGTCCATGGAGCCTGTCCAGGCAATGGTGTCGCCTTTTACAGCCAGGCAGGCGTTTTCCATGGTCCCGTATCCCGGACCTGCCATGGTGGCCAGGCTGGCATGGGTGAACATGAGGTCGCAGGGGCTGTTGAACGTTTTGTCTGGCTGGGTCATGGCCGGTCTCTCCTATGGGGTGTTGACATTTTCGAGTGTATTCTATAAAAGTTGTCTATACAAGTATAGACGTTAAGTCAAGGAAATTAACCTGATATCCGGGGCGGTGAAGACGGAATCGATGATGTGCCTCAGCCCTGTGTGAAAGATGAACGCGATGTCCAAATCAGACCAGCCCTTTGCCCTGTACGAAAAAATCAAACAAAGCGTGATCCGGGATATTGAGTCGGGAAAACTGAAGCCCGATGACCGTGTACCCTCGGAAACCCAGTTGGCCAGGACCTTTAACGCCTCCAGGATGACGGCGAACCGGGCCCTTAAGGAGCTGACCGAGGAAAAACGGATCCTGAGGGTCCAGGGCGTGGGCTCCTTTGTGGCCCGGCCCCGGCCTGAGGCGTCCCTGCTTGAAATCAAGAGTATTTCAACAGAGATTGCCGAGTGGGGGGGCATTCACAGTGCCGAGGTCCTGCTTCTGGAGCAAAAAAACGCCCCGCCCGATGTTGCCGTGAAAATGGATCTGGTCCCGGGTGAACCCGTGTTCCACTCCATCCTGCTTCACCGGGACCGTGGTGTTCCGGTCCAGTATTCCGAGCGGTTCATCAATCCGGCCGTGGCGCCCCGGTACCTGGAACAGGACTTTACCCGGATCACCCCCAGTGAGTATCTCCTGGAAGAGGCCCCGGTCCAGGAGGCCGAACATGTGATCGAAGCCATCACACCCCTGCCCGATGTTCGGGCCAGCCTGGAGGTTCCGGAAGGAGAACCCTGCCTTTGCCTGACCCGGCGCACCTGGGCCCTGGACAGGGTGGCCACCTATTCACGCCTGGTCTCGCCCGGAAGCCGGTATACCCTTAAAGGGCGGTTTAAACGGGGATAGCCGTAAGCGTCCCTAAGGCTAAGTATTCCGCTAAGCATGAAAAAACAGTCCATTGGCACAGCCAGAGGAGAACATATGGAAAAGACAATCAAACTGAACGGGGAAACCTTCCAGCTGGAAGAGTTGGTGGATATTGCCAGGAACGGTTCAAAAGCCGCCATTTCAGTGGCATCTGTGGACCGGATCAACAAGGCCAGGACCCTGGTGGACAAATGGGTGAAAGAGGGTGAGCGGATCTACGGGGTGACCACCGGGTTCGGGGCGCTGTCCGATGTGACCATCTCCTATGAAGATACCCGGAAGCTCCAGAAGAAAATTTTGCTCTCCCATGCGGCAGGTATGGGCAAACACATGGATGACGATGTGGTCCGGGCCATGATGGCCCTGCGGATCAATGATTTTTGCCGGGGAAATTCAGGGCTGCGGCTGGAGACCATCCAGAAGCTTGCCGATTTGCTCAACACCGGCATTATCCCTGTGGTGCCGGAAAAGGGCTCTGTGGGGGCATCCGGGGATCTGGTGCCCATGGCCCACCTGTCTCTGGTGCTTATCGGTGAGGGCGAGGCCTTTGTGGACGGCAAACGCATGTCGGGTGCCGAGGCCTTGAAACTGAAGAACATCAAGCCTCTTGAACTGGCTGCCGGCGAAGGCCTGGCTCTGATCAACGGGACCCAGTTCATGATCGCCCTGGGCTGCCTGGCGCTTCACGATGCCCTGAACCTGTGCAAGCATGCGGACATTGCCGCATCCATGAGCCTTGAAACCCTTATGGGCACCCGTTCAGCCTTTGATCCCAGGATTCACCGGGCAAGGCCCCACACCGGCCAGATGAAGGCGGCCCAGAATATGCTCAAGGTCACGGACAATTCCGAGATCATTTCATCCCACAAGGACTGCTCACAGGTCCAGGACGCCTATACCCTGCGCTGCTCACCCCAGGTTCACGGCGCGTCCTGGGATGCTTTCGGCTATGTGGACCGGGTCATCCGGGTGGAGATGAACGCATCCACGGAAAATCCCCTGATCTTTCCCGAATCGGGCGAGTTCCTTTCCGGCGGCAATTTTCATGGCCAGCCCCTGGCGCTGGCCTGTGATTTTCTGGGGATCGCCATTGCCGAACTGGCCAATATTTCGGAACGCCGCATCGAGCGCCTGGTCAACCCCCAGTTGTCCGGCCTGCCCGCATTCCTGGTCGAAGACGGGGGGCTTAACTCCGGTTTCATGATTGCCCAGTATGCCGCCGCCGCTCTGGTTTCCGAAAACAAGGTCATTGCCCATCCCGCATCTGTGGATTCCATTCCCACCTCGGCCAACAAAGAGGACCATGTGTCCATGGGGGCGGTGGCTGCACGGAAATGCCGGGACATTGTGGAAAATGTGGAAGAGGTGATTGCCATTGAGTTGCTCTGCGGGGCCCAGGGCATTGACCTGTTCACCAACCTCAAGGCGGGCGACGGCACCATGGCGGCTTATGAGACCATTCGCAGCCGTGTGGATTACATGAAAGAAGACCGGTTCCTGTCTGCGGACATTGCCGAGGTCAAGGCGCTGCTGCGCAGCGGCGAGATTGTTGCGGCGGTGGAAGAAAAGGTCGGCACCCTGTATTGAAAACGGCAGGTGCAGCCGGAGGGTGTGTCAGAGGCGGACCATTTGCAGGTCGCCCCAGAGCCCGATCTGCTTTCCGGCAATGATGACAATACCCTGGATGCCTGCCATGGCCCTTCCTGCGCTGATGGCCCCTTCAAGGTCTTCCGGAGTCTGAACCCGGTTTCCCAGGGCGGTGGCGGCGGCATCCGCCAGGGCACAGGACCGGGCAAGGACACATGCGGCATCTGCCCTGCCGAAACTTTTGGAATGGCCAAGGGTGCCGGACGAGGTGCACATGGCAAAGGGCTCTTCCCGGCGGGCCACCCGTATGCCGGTTTTCATACTCAGGGGCGACTGCCCCGCATAAACGCTGAAGGTCATGTCCGTGTCCGACCGGACAAACACATCCCCCCCGTTTTCCACGATGATTTCGTCCGACAGCTGCAACAACTCCCTGCCCACATATTCGGCCACAGCTCCGGCCACGGCCGCCATGGGGCCAACCCCCGCAATCCCGGCCCCATCTGTCATATCCGTGACAATGGCCGGGGCAGGCCCCGGGTCGGGCAGGGGGGTGAGGGCGGTTGCAAATTCCGGATGGGCCTGGATATGGGTTTCAATATACTGCCTGTGTTTGAGTATGGCCTGAACTGCGTGGGATTTGAGTTCCCGAAGACCGGTTTGGTCTGTACGGGCCTGGATGTTGAGGTTGGTCTCCCTGACCGTCACGGTAAACCCGGTCAGCCCCGGTTTGCCGTGGCAGCACCGGTATGCCTCCCGGTTGTCAAACATGGTCGATGGTGCGGGGTTTCAGGTGGTCCGGGGCCTGGCGGATAAAATAGGAATCGGTCATGCCCGAGATAAAATCCCTGACGATTTCAGCAGGGTCATGGGCCTGGGTATAGGCCGGGGACATGCCGTCCAGGAACTCGGAAAAAATAACGGATTCACGGTTGTCCCGGGCAAGATCTTCCATATAGCCGTCAAACAGGCATTTAAAGATATCCTCAATCCCGGTCAGATGTTTCTTGATGGCGGGATTTTTATAAATATACCTGTAATTGAAGGTTTTCAGGGCTTTGAGGGCCTGGGACACCTCCGTGGAAAAACCGATATATGTCTGGTCAATGCTGGTTTGGATCAGGTCGGTAACCAGGTTGAACACAATGGTGCCCTGGGTCTGGCCCAAAAGGCCGGTGCAGGCGTCCGGCACCTGGTCCCGGGTTACAAGACCCAGGCGAATGGCGTCTTCCAGATCCCGGCCGATATAGGAGATGGTGTCGGCCATGCGTACCACACACCCCTCCATGGTCATGGGAACCGCATCTGCCCGGTTGTTGGCCTGCATGTCGGCGGCCAGGCGGTCAAAGGCCTTAAAATCCTTCCTGGGCTCCGGTACCAGGCGGGTGGTGTGGACCTCGCCGTTATGGCAGAGAATGGCATCCATGGTCTGGAGGCATAGGTTCCAGCCCCGTCCTTTTTTTTCCACACGGTCCAGGAAATGGATGCTCTGGAGGTTGTGGTGAAAGGCCCCGGCTCCGTTGGCCCGGGTCAGGCGGGAGAGAAACCGTTCCCCGTCATGACCAAAGGGCGGGTGGCCGATGTCGTGCCCCAGGCTTGCTGCTTCGATCAGGTCCGTGTTCAGTCCCAGGTAGCGGCCGATGGTCCGGGCCACCCTGGACACCATCTGGACATGGAGCACCCTGTGGGTGAGATGGTCGTTGTTGATCAGGGAAAAGACCTGGGTTTTGTCGGAATACCGGGTATAGGCCATGGAATTGAGGATACGGTCCGCATCCGTGGAAAATGCCAGGCGGTATTCCGTGTCTGAAAAGGGTTCGGGGTGCCTGCGCACGGCCGCATGGGAAAAACAGGCCGGGGCACTGAAAACCGCCTTTTCCCTTTGGTCAAGACGGGCTTTGAGTGCCCCGGCATCTGGTACGGCAGATTTCATCACAGCCGTTACAATTTTTCCAGGATATTGTCCACAACCGTGTCAAATGCCTGGGTGAATTCGCTTTCGCCGGACTCAAGCATTACGGGAACGCCTTTGTCTCCGGCGTTTACGACCCGGGTGTCAAAGGGGATGGACCCCAGGAAATCCAGGCCCTGGGCTTTGGCGGTTTTTTCGCCGCCCCCGCTTTTGAACAGGTCAATGCACTCACTGCAGTGGGGGCATTTGAACCCGGCCATGTTCTCGACAATACCAAGGGTTTTCAGCTTGACGGTCTTGCAGAAGGAAATGGATTTCCGGATATCTGCCAGGGCCACTTCCTGGGGGGTGGTTACCACGACCCCAAGGGCTTCGGGAATGGTCTGGACAACGGTGAGGGGTTCGTCGCCGGTTCCCGGAGGGGCATCAATGATAAGGAAGTCCAGTTCTCCCCATTCCACAGCACCCACAAATTGCTGGATCATGCCGGTCTTGGCCGGTCCTCTCCAGATAATGGCCTGGTCCTTGTCCTGCATCAGGGCCTGGACCGATACCACCTTGAGGTTTTCATTAACCTGTTTGGGCATCAGCCGCTGCTGGTCCGGGGTAATGTCAAGGAGTTCGGTCATGCCGAACATCTGGGCAATGGACGGGCCGTGTACATCCACATCCATGAGGCCGGTTTTATATCCTTTTTGGGACAGGCTGGCGGCCAGGTTGGCGGAAATAGAGCTTTTGCCCACGCCGCCCTTGCCTGAAAGAACAAAAATTTTGTGCTTGATCCGGGCCAGGTTGGCCTTGATCATTGCCTGCTGTTCTTTCTGCTTTTGCGCCATGTCAGAACCACCCTGGGAGGGACAGCCTTTGCCCTGTTTCGCCTGGTCTACGTTTTCGTGAATCATGATATGTGTTTTCTCCTTATGAGAATCAGCGTTAATTAAAATCCAATAAAATAATGGTCACGATCCTGACCCTGTCAACCGGAATACGGATTCTTTTACCTCGGCATTGGGGAGCACTACGGACAGGGTGATATCAAGGGTCCTGCCGTGGCTGTCCGCAATGGTTATTGCCGTGGGAATGGTGTGTTCGTTTGTCTCCCGGAAGGCCGTGTAGTCAACGCCGTAAATCAGGGTCCGGTCCGTGTCCAATAGCCTGTACCGGTCCACCCGGCCCTGGGGGGTGAACCGGATGGCCTGGAGTGTGCCGGAAAACGATTTTGCGGTCAGTATCGTATCGGGATCATCCGGAGATATCCATGCCCGGTCAAATGGGCGGACCGGCACTTTTCCCAGGAGCAGGGCAACCATCTCGGACAGGCGTATGGGGATATCAATATAGGGTTCCAGGTCCGGGTCCGCAGACACAGCCGAATGGGGCTTGTGCCTGCCGGTATGGGAAATAAAGGTGACCCATTCGCCTGTAGCGGCGATGGTCTCAACAGGGTGGCCGGACATGAGCAGGGTCAGCCGCAGCCGGTTAGGGGCACCGGCTGCCCAGGCCATTTTAAACCGCTCCTGCCTGTTGGGGGTGGTCAGGGTCATTTGACCGGTGCCTTTGCCGGTGGTGATTTCTGAATTCACATCGCGCGCCTGTTCGGCCATGCGCCTGGCTTTTTTGTCCATGACCGGATCGGTTTTTGGCGATACGGACGCGCACCCGGCAAGGCCTGCGGCCAGGGCGAAAACAGCCATGAATCGCCACACGGCCCGGAAATGGAAAAAGGCCGGGCCTGGGTTACGGGGTGCCATGGCCTTGGGTTTCCAGGGCTTTGATTTTTTTCTTTATTTTTTTGACTTCCGCCGCATGGGTGTCCTTGGCGTTGGCCAGGGCCTGTTGGTAGGCTTTGAGGGCGTTGGCGTACTGGCCGGCCTTTACGTAGGCATCTCCCAGGTGGTCCGCGATAATGGTTTCGAATTTCGAAATTTCAGCGGCTTTTTCAAGGTAGAACACAGCCTTGTCATACATTTCTTTTTTATAATACACCCAGCCCAGGCTGTCCGTGATATAACCGTCCCCGGGTTTGAGCGCAAGGGCACGGGTGACGAACTCCAGAGCCTGGTCCAGGTGGATGCCCATTTCCGCATAGGTATAGCCCAGGTAATTCAGGGCAGAGGCATGGTCCGGATCTATCCGGATCAGGGCCTTCATAGTATTGATGCAGTCCTGGCGCAGGCCGGCCTTGTCCTGGATCGCGCCCAGCTTGAACAGCAGGGTGGTATTGTCCGGAATATCTTTCAGCGCTTTTTGCAGCAGGGTGATGGCGGTGTCGTAACGGGTGTCTTCTTCGTAAAAAGAGGCCAGGTAGGAGATAATATCAATATCTGCCGGGCTCTGCTGGTGGTGTTGTTCAAGAAAGCGAAGAGCTTCCCGGGTATTGCCCTTGTCCCTGTACAGAAAAGCAATGCTCAGGATGGTTTTCTTGTACTGGGGATGGTCCGGGGTTACTTTTAGATAGTATTCAATGGCCTTATCCGCATGTTCCAGTGCCTCGTGAACCATGCCGAGGAAAAAGTTCAGGTTGCTGTTTGCCGGGTCCACCTGGCGGAGCTGGGTAAAGACAATCACGGCATCTTCATACCGTTTCCGGGTGACAAAGGCATCCACAGCCGTCATGATCAGCCTGGGATTCTGCTTGAGCTTCTGGCCCAGGCGGGCAAACATGGGATCTGCCTTTTTCATTTGGTTATGCTTATAGTAAAACAGGGCCAGTTCAAGCTGGGCACGGTCATTTTCCGGCTCCATCTCCAGAACGGTGGTATAGGTGTCCAGGATTTTTTGACGATTCTTTTCGGGGTCGGCTGCCTGATAGATATCCACCAGCCTGAACCTGGGCTCCACAAGCTCCGGTTCCAGGTCCAGGGTTTTTAAAAATGCCGCCTCGGCGTCGGCCGGCCGGTCTATCATAAGCAGGGATTCTCCAAGATAAAAATGGGCCACATAGTAATCCGGAAACACTTGGATCATCTGGTTAAACAGGTCCAGAGCCTTGTCCGGCTCGCCTGTTTCCATATAAATTTTTCCCAGGCGAAGATAGGTTTCCTTGTTTTCAGGATCCAGTTCCAGGATCTTTTTGAGAAGATCTGAAAATGCCGCATCATGCTCTTCTCCCTTTTTCAGCCTGACCAGGAGCATGAGGTTATCCACATCTTCCGGGTCCTGGGCCGCAAGGGTTTGTGCCATGGAAACGGCCTGGTCTGACTTCTTCTGCTGATGGAGAATCCGGATGATTTCCCGTTTCAGGAATGTGGAGGATGCATCTTTTTCAGCAGCTTTTTTCAGCGCGGTCTCGGCTCCGGCCAGATCACCGGCATTGACCAGGAGCCTGGATTTTAGATAATAGAATTCCGCTGTGAGATCTGCATCATCTGCCTTGTCCGGATCGCCGGGCATTTCACCTGTGCCGGTTTTTCCCAGGGGCGATGCCGTATCTGTCTGCACGCATCCCCCGGCCAGGGCAACTGCCACGGCCAGCATCAGCGCGCAGAAAATGATGTTTTTTATCAATGTATCCCCTTTTTATCCGGAACAAACGGCGGTATTATTGGGTGTGATCGTACATGTCAAAATCCGGCATGTCCTTTTTAAAATAAGCTTTCATCTTTTTGAGGATATTGTTTTCAATCTGTCTTACCCGTTCCCTGGAAATGGAGTACAGTTCTCCGATTTCCTGGAGGGTTTGGGGAGAGTCTGAAAAGATCCGGCGTTCGAAAATATCCAGTTCCCTGTCATTGAGGGTCTTTTTAAACTCCCTGACCTTGGTGTGAAGGATATCTTCAATCTCTTTTTTGGCCACCCGGTCTTCAGACGAGTCCGATTCCACATTAATGAATTCAATACGCTCGGTATTGGAATCGTTCTTCAGGGGCTCATCCAGCGACAGGTCCCAGTTGGCCAGGCGCTGGTCCATGTCCACCACCTCTTTTTCAGACACGCCCAAGCGCTCGGACAGCAGTTTGGGCTTGGGGTCAAACCCCTGTTCTATCAACCGCTGTTTTTCCTTTTTCAACCTGAAGAAAAGCTTGCGCTGCCCCTGGGTTGTTCCGATTTTCACCATGCGCCAGTTGTCCATGATGAATTTCAGAATATATGCCTTGATCCAGAACGAGGCATAATAAGAGAACTTAACATTTTTATAGGGGTTGAACTTTTTAACCGCCTGAACAAGGCCGATATTGCCCTCCTGAATCAGGTCCAGAAGGTTCTGCATCCAGATTCGCTGGAATTCCAGGGCGATTTTCACCACCAGCCTCAGGTTTGAGGTGGTCATGATATAGGCAGCCTCCTGGTCTCCTTCCTCCTGGATCCGCTTTCCCAGCTCCACTTCCTGGTCACGGGTCAGCAGCTTATAACGGTTGATTTCATTCAGGTAACTTTGTATGGCGTCAGACTTGACCAATGCCTTGGAGTTGCTGGCTCTTGCCTTGGATGCAGGCACTAAAAAATCTTTTTTGGTCAGTCGTTTTTTATGGGTCGGGCTTTTTTTACGATCGGCAGTTTTTTTCATTCAGAAAACCTTACAATTGAATTAAAAAATAAGTATATCATTATCATACTTTCTGCGAAAGCAATATATTTTGAAAATTATCAGATGGTCATCATTTTTCTGTGGACATTCAAGGGGTTTTTTGGTAAAAGACTCTCCTGTTGCGCCTGTAGCTCAGCTGGATAGAGCAACGGACTTCTAATCCGTAGGCCGCGTGTTCGAATCGCGCCAGGCGCGCCATTAGATATCAAAGCTCTTGGGAGATTTAACCTAAGAGCTTTTTTGTTTTTCGCTCCGTTTTGTCCCCACATTGTCCCCATTTTTTGAGTCGCTTATCAGGTGTGACGTGGCACACAATTTCAGGAAATGCGGCAGTCAATCTCAGATACTTAAAATTTTAAAAGATAAGCTTTATATCCTATACTCCGAACTCTTCGGTAGATAAGTTTATAATATGTGAAGATGACTTTTATAACGATAGTGTCAGCGGAATTTTTGCGCAACAAAGAATTCCGCTGAACACACTTTTTAAACATTTTGGTTACAATTCAATAGATAAAAGAATCATATCCTTTAATTGAATACCTAATTCAAAAATTGGTTCATCATGATGTTTAAGAAAGAAATCTTTCTTTATTGAACTCACACGGAAACCAGCCCTTTGATAAAAAGCAAGTTGATACCCAAATGATCCTGTACCAACTTCTAATTGTTTTGCTCCAAGCTTTTTTGCTGATCGAATTGCGTGATTGAGTAGCTTAGCTCCGATACCTTGGTTTTGGTATTTTGGAGCAACAGCAATGTTCATGAGCTCAAATCTTGAATTGTCCAATGGTTGTAAAACATAAACACCTACTATGGCATCAGATTTCTCTGCTTGAAAACAATGTGAGATGCGTATGTACTCTCTGACTGCACTTTCAGCTGGATCAGCTACTAGTAACAAATTCATTGGTGCTTCATTTGAAGATATTTGCCTTATTTTCAAGTCAACTGAATTCATAAATATATATTTTATAAACTTCATTTTTAGACAGGTAGGAGTATAACGCACGCTTCAGCCGCACGATGTACGAGCGTCGGCTGGAAGCGTACGTTCTGCATATTCTATTGATTGTAGCGGCTCAGTGCACGTTGGGCTGAAGGGTAACCTTGTGCGCTTGATTTCCTGATCCATACCCAAGCTTCCTCCTCATTTTTAGGTCCGCCTCTTCCTTGCATAAGAAACACAGCGTAATTGAATTGTGCGATCGAATGGTTGTTTTCTGCTGCAATCCGATACCACTCTCTGGCTTTCTTATCATTGTTTGTGACACCACGTCCTTTGTCGTACATAACACCCAAATAATATTGTGCATCCGTATATTTTTGGTTTGCTGCGTTTTCATATAAACTAATTATTTTTGGCAACACATCTTTAGCATGAGGGCCATCAAAATATACTGCTGCAAGTTCATATTGTGCCTCTGGGTTTCCAGCATCAGCTTTTGGTTTTAGCCGTGCGACATCACCTTCGTATTTTTTGATGTCAATTGCATATGCTTCTAAAACCTTCTCAACAAAAAGCGCTTCATTTTCAGAATAATATTTTGCTAAAGGTTTGAGCCTGTCTGCATAGACTCTGCCTTCAAAAAAATTGCCTTCAATTGCATGAGCAGCAGCAAGCTCCGCTAATGTTCGACCGACTCTTTCGCTGGAACTACCGGACGTCTTTTCCTCAAGTTTCAGGGCTTTATTTAAATAATGAATTGCATCCGAAATCCGGTTGTGGCGACGATAAAATGCACCAAGGTTGTGTAAACTGCTTGCGCGTTTTTCGTCATCCAGTTCGCGATCAGCCCTGCCCAGAGCAACTTTTAATTCTGTCTCTGCCTTTTGGATGTTTCCTTTTCTTTCTTCATCAAGGGCCACAGATGTACCCGCACCCCAATAAGACTCCTGGATCGCTTGATGACTACAACCAGCAGACAAAAACAATGCTGTGAAGATCGGAATTAAGGCAATGATACGTTTCATATTATTTCCTTTCAAGCAGAACAAATATATGGTGGCATCTGGCGGTGGGCCGGCGATTGAAGATGCACGTGGTTTTGTTTAACACAGGCCGCCGTTAACGCCAAGCACCTGACCGGTGATATATCCGGCTCCCGGAGAACAGAGAAAGCAGACGGCAGCGGCTACATCCCCGGGTTTTCCGATCCTGCCCGCAGGAACGGACTGGGCGATCTGGTCCAGTGGGAGGCCTTCCACCATATCGGTTTCAATGAATCCCGGGGCAACGGCGTTGACCGTGATGTTGCGTTTGGCAACCTCCCTGGACAAAGCCATGGTGGCGCCAATGAGTCCGGCTTTTGAGGCGGAATAATTGACCTGGCCGGGCTGACCCATCTGCCCGGATGTTGAGGTGATGTTGATGATCCGGCCCTGCTGCTTGGACAGCATTTTTTTGACCACGGGTTTGGTTACATTGAAAAATCCCGTGAGATTGGTATCCACGACTCTGTGCCATTTTTCCGGCTTCATCATGACCATGAGCATATCATCGTTGATGCCTGCGTTATTGACCAGGACATCAATGATGCCGCGTTCCTTGAATACGGCCTTGAGCGCGGCTGCCGATGCATCCGTGTCTGTAACGTCAAACGGCAGCAGTTTTCCGTCCGATCCGGTTGCACGGACTTGTTCCAGGGTTTTTTTTGCTTCTTCTTCATTGGATTTGAAATTGATATATACAAACCGTCCCGATTCTGCCAGACCAACGGCAATGGCCCTGCCGATGCCTCTGCCCGCACCGGTGACCAGGGCGGTTTCACAAAACGGCGTTTGTGTTGATGTCATGGTGACTCCTTTTTGTGCTGTTTGATCATTATGAGCATATATATGCGTTATTCTTTGGTTTAGGGCAAATCTTTTTTTCAGCATGCCGGGTGCCTGGTGCACTTACCTGCCCGGGATGGATTTCCCATGGATCATTGTTTCTGAAAAAGGACCCCTTTACACCGGAAAAAAATGATGGTAAAAATAAAAGTATGCATCACAATCAATGTTCGTTCTTCCTGATATAAACATCGATATCTGACCACTTGAGCAAGCACCTTCTTCGGTATTTCGTAACTGGACCCCCTGTTTTTTCTGTGTTGTGAGACCCTTACCTTGGCTGCGAACCGGCGAGGCGGGCCAAGGCATCCGTATTTCGTAAGGTTTACCATCGTCTCTGTATTTTCCGTATTTTTCTGCAGCTTTTTTCCTGCAGCGGGTCGTTTATTGCCCGGCCGGAGCGGATCTGCAGTGTTTCATCCAATTATAAACCCGTCATATCAAGGAGGTTTTCGTGAACACCCAGAACAGTATTGCCCCCCAGGGGCTGGAATCGGATTACATTCAGGCAACGGCACGGTTTCAGCTTGCCCAGAATTATGCCAACCTTTTGCTCCAGCAACCGTTTCTTGAGTTGCCCGTGGATGCCGGGCTGGCATCCCTGGTGCGCAACCAGCAGCAGTCTTTGAAAACCCTGGCCAATAATTTTGACCTTGAGGTCATGCCCGGCTATATCAAGCAGATCGCCTCTGCATCCGGCTTTACAGCCTTGTGGCAGGCGTATAAGGAAACAGATCGGACATATGTTAAAAATGCGTTTGACAATCCCATGGCACAGAATACCGCTGTGCAGGCGACCAATCTTTTGGCGGAGCATTCCGGCGAAATCAATGCCCAGGCCGACCTGTTCGCCAATAATATCAACGGGGTGAACACCACCCTCCAGTCCACCATCGCAACACTGGAAAGAAGCCTGGACAGGGCGATTTCAGATATGGGCGTGGATGCGGAATTCGTCAGTGCCAGCATTGACGAACTGAAGTCTTCCATTAACCAGAACATCAACGATATTGTCGAGGGCGGCGAAAAGACCGGTAAAGCAGTGACAGACCTTGGCATTGGTATTTTAACCACCATTGCCGCAGACAGCGGAAGCGCGGCAAAGGAAACCGGAACCGATAAAAAAGCCGGTGAGAGCAAAGGGACCAGCGTCCCGTCTACAGAATTTGTGGCCCTGGCAATCAAGGGGGCGTCCGAAGGGGCGGCTGAGACGGCAAAGGCCCGGGCCGACCTGAATGCCAATAATGAAAAACTGGCAGACGCCTATCACAAGCTGGCGGAACTGAACGGGTTGACTGCCGTGGCCAAGGTCGTAAGTGTCCAGAATTCCCTTTACATTGGCGCGTTAAAAGAGATTGGACAGAGTATCCCCATCCTGGCCCAAACCTGGGGCACCTCGCCGCTAACACCTCCGGGAAGCGGCATCAGCCTGGGGTTCCATAATTTCGCCCTTCAGATCCAGCGGGTGAAAAGCACTCAAGAGGCAGAGCAACTGGCCGGCCTGATCGGGCTTGCCGATGTGGGCTGGACCTCTTTGAGCCGGCAGTTGAATACCCTGAAGCGAACGCTTTCAGGGGTTTAATATTTCTATCATCATTAATTTAAATGCAAAGGAGTTGTATTATGGCCAACCAGACCGTTAAAGCCGCGCAGCAGATTTCAAGCGCGAACAACCAGCAGACATCCCAGGCAATGATCATCCAGCAATATGCCAACAGCGTGAACCAGCAACCCAATGTGAACTTTTCCGGGTTTGACAACCTGGAAAAATACCAGACCGATATCAACACAGGCCTTGGCACGGCCCAGGCCCATGCAAATAACTACCTGAACGTGATTCAGCCGGCCATCATCACCAACATCACCAATATTTCCAATTATTATGCCCTGCACAATGCCGTGGCTGCCACAGTGCCGCCCGGGGCAAGCAAAAAACAATGGATTGATTCGCTTTCCGCTCTGAAAGAGCAGTCCATGCAATACCAGGGCAATGCCGGCACCATCGTCACCACTATAGAGGGGTTGAGAACCGCCCTGAATACGGATGCGGCCTCCTTCGCCAAAACCGTGTCCGACCTGAACTCGGCCGTGAACGGGGACAACGGGGTGCTGGCCAGCATCAATGATGAACTGGGCACCATCCAGAGCAAGATTGACGGCGCTATTGCAGGGATCGTGTTAAGCGGCCTGGCCATTGTGGGCGGTGTGTTTGTCACGGCTGTGGGAGCGGTGGCTGATTTTGTCACCGCAGGCACCTCAACACCGCTTGTGGTGGGGGGAATCGCCATTGTTGCCGCAGGTGTGGGCGGGGAAGTGGCGTCGGCCATTACCTTGAAAAACCTGAATGATGAAAAGGCAAACCTGATCCAGGAAAAATCGACCCTGACCGCCGAGGTCAACCTGGCCACAGGCATCAGCTCGGCATATACAAGCCTTGGCACCCAGGTGAAATCAGCGGTCCAGGCAGCAACGGAAATGCAGAATGCCTGGAATTTCCTGACCGATGACCTGGGCACCCTGATTTCAGACCTGGATAAGGGCATCCAGTCCACAGACCAGATCCGGACCATCTGGCTTACTGCCGCAAACACCCAGGTCAGTACGGTGATCTCGGATATCAATACAATCAAACACCAGTTGGCAGGCGTTCAGAAGGTTGATGTGCCTGAAGACGGTAATGTGGGCGACGCCATTGTCGCTGCAGCCAAGAAAGCTGCCTGATATGCATTGGCGGGCGTTTGTGCCCGCCGCCACACAATAAAAGGAGATATACCATGAGTGGGTTATTAACACAGGCTTTGGAGAACCTGACGGCCGAGCAAAACCATATCAAAGGCCTGACAGGCCTGCCGCCCGATGCCGCCCAGATACAAACGGACGCGGTCAACCTGGTCAACCGCATCGTTCCCCAGGTAAAGACCCTGCAGTCAAATGTCAGCGCGTTTACGGCCAAGGCCCTGCCACAGCTCAATGAGGCAAACCAGGCCCTTGAAAACAAAACGCCCCTGGATCAGATCAAGTCCATGGTGCTGCCGGTCAAGTCCATGGCACAGGAGCTGCAGTCGAGCGTGGCTGACTCAACCGGCACATTTACCTCGGCCATGCAGGAGGTGAACGGATACCCCAACCGCCTGGCAGGGGTGGTCAACGAACTGAATCAACAGAAGACAGAACTGCAGGGCAAACTGAACAATGCCAGGAGTGAGGAGTCTGCCACCAAGAAAAAATACTATTATCTGATTGCCCTGGGGCCGTTCGGCCTGATCGGCCTGGCTGCGGCCCTGGCGCTCTGGCAGACCTGGAAGTCCAAGGTCAGCGATCTGGAATCCGAACAGAGCCGCCTGTCCGCCCAGATCTCCACCCTGAACAGTTTTGTGGCGGCCATCAACCAGATCCAGTCTGATTTTACGGATCTGGTCAATAAAATAAACAATGTCAAAAACTCCCTGGACATCCTTGCCGGGGATATCAGCAACACCATTACGGACCTGGAAGACAGCAGCCATTCCAGTGTGGCCCAGGTCTATATCAGTGCGGCCATTGCAGAGGTCAACACCCTTGCCAAAGATGCCGCCTGAGCCGGGCGGCATCAGCCACGGTTTACCCCATTTTGCGGCCGGCCGGATTTTGACCGGCCGCACCCCTGATTCCCCCGATCTCCACGGTCATGCTATCCAATCCACCGATGCCGGTTTTGGAGCGCCATGGCCGTTTTTAAGGCAGGAGGCAAAAAAATAAAAAAGGGCTTGACATCTATTTGTTCGGCTTTTATTGTTAGGCAAAACTTAAAAAAGAAGCTCAACAAAATAAAAAAATCGGAGGAATGATGCGCAACGCCATAATTATTTACGGGTCAACTACGGGAAATACCGAGTTTACCGCTGAAACTATAGAAGAAACCCTGTCCGGGGCCTCATATGCGGTCAAGACCCTTAATGTCTCTGACACGGATGTAGATATCCTGGGAGAGACCTATGACCTGTACGTTCTCGGGTGCTCGACCTGGGGGCATGACGAAATTGAGCTCCAGGAGGATTTTGAGCCGTTTTTTGAGGACATGAACGGGAACCTCTCTCTGGACGGGAAAAAATTTGCCGTGTTCGGATGCGGGGATTCTTCTTACGAATATTTTTGCGGTGCCGTGGATGTGATTGAAGAACGGATCCAGAAGCTGGGCGGCAGTGTGGTGTGCAACTCCTTAAGAATTGACGGCGAGCCCGAAGAGACCGAGATCAGTGAATGGGCACAGGATGTGGTCAATGCCGCGTAATCTGACGCCCAAATGCCTGAAGTCCCTGCTCAAGCTCATCGGGAATTTGAGCAGGACCGGCATGACGGCGGGAAACGCGGGCGATTTTGACAAGGCCTTTTTGAACCTGGAAGATGCCCTGTGTTATGCCAGGGAACTGGACAAAAAATGCCTGGAAGCCAAACTTCTCAACAACCTGGGGATTTTGCATACCATGTACGGGGAATGGGACAAGGCCTTTTTAATGTATGACAAGTCCCTGGCCATTGTGGCGGATCACTACGGCACGGATAATTTTCTTTATAAAACCCTGCAGAAAAATATGGGCTACCTGCTCAACCTGGATGTGGCTGCGGCCTGATCCGGGAACGACATGAAATGCCAAACGGCCTGATGCATTGCATCAGGCCGTTTGCGTATCTGCGGGCATATACACCCGAACATTTCGTGCGGTTTATTTTTCTTTTTCGATCAGCCCTTTGACAAACCAACGCTGCATGAACAGCACCACCAGGATGGGCGGCAGCATCACCAGCACGGCCGCGCCAAGGGCAATATTCCACTCGGGCAGGTCATCGGCCTGGGGAATCAGGTTCTGCAACCCGATCACCGCTGTCGTCATCTTGGGATTGGTGGTGACCAGCAGGGGCCACAGGTACTGGTTGTAGCCATAGACAAATTCAATGACCACCAGGGCCGCGATATTGGTCCGGGACAAGGGAAAAAGGATCTTCCTGAAAAAGGTCATGGGAGACGCCCCGTCGATCTTGGCGGCTTCGCACAGTTCTTCGGGAATGGTCAGGAAAAACTGCCGGAACAGGAAGGTACAGGTGGCCGAGGCCACCAGGGGAAGAATCAGGCCGGTGTAGGAATCCAGCAGGCTCCAGTTCAGGGTCACGGACACGTCATGCCCGGCAAACCACCCGGCCACGGCATTCATTCCCAGAAAATCCCAGACCGCCTGGACCGGGGACAGCACATTGGCGGCCATTTCATAGGTGGGCAGAATCCTCACCTCCACGGGCAGCATCAGGGTGCAGAACACCGAGGCAAAGGCCACGGCCCTGAATTTATAATCAAAATAAACAATTGAAAACGCGCCGATCATGGACACGCAGATTTTGCCCACGGTAATGCCCGTGGCCATGACAAACGAGTTCATGATCTGGGTCCCGAGATCCCCCCGGGTCCAGGCTTCTTTGATGTTGACCACAAACTGGTCCCCCGGGATCAGGGGCATGGGCACCCGGGATACTTCCTCCAGGGGCAGGGTGGCGGCAATCAATGCGTAAATAATGGGAAATCCCACAATAAGGATGCCCAGCATTAAAAAGGCATAGGTCAGGAAATCAAGTAAAGGGGTTCGTTCTACCATAAGTATTTATCCGCTGTATTGGACTTTTTTTTCAACAAATTTGAACTGGAGGAAAGTAATCACGATGATCAGGCTCATGAGCACCACGGACTGGGCGGATGACGAGCCCAGGTTCAGGCCCACAAATCCGTCCTGGTACACCTTGTACACCAGGATGTTGGTGGACCCGCCGGGCCCCCCCTGGGTCACGGTGTGGATGATGCCGAATGTCTCAAAGAAAGAATAGATGATGTTCATGACCATGAGAAAGAAAAACGTGGGCGACAACAGGGGCAGGGTAATGGTCCAGAACCGCCTGAAAGGGCCGGCACCATCAATGGCGGCCGCCTCGATCAGGGATCTGGGCACGGCCTGCATCCCGGCCATGAAGAACACGAAGTTGTAAGAGACTTGCTTCCAGGCCGAGGCCATGACAATCATCACCATGGCGTCGGACCCGTAAAGCACGGGATTCCAGTCCACTCCGAACCAGCGCCTGACGCCCAGGGCCACCACCCCGTATGAGGGATGGAGAAGAAACAGCCACATGATCCCAGAAATGGCCGGGGCCACGGCATAGGGCCAGATCAGCATGGTCCGGACCAGGGCCTTGGCTTTCAGGGCCCGGTTGGCCATGGCCGCAATAAACAGTCCCAGTGAAATGGAGACCGTTGCCGTTGCCAGGCTGAACACAAAGGTGATCAAAATGGATTTCAGGTAAAGGGGGTCTGAAAACAGTTCAATGTAGTTGTAAAACCAGACAAACGTGGATTTCCTGCCGAACGGGTCGGACAGCATGAACGACTGGATAAAGCCCTGGATGGCGGGCCAGTAAAAAAAAGTCAGGGTCACCAGGACCTGGGGAAAAATAAGCAGGTAGGGCAGATACCCGGACTTGAAGTGGGAGCGTTTGATCATGGGTAAAAAAAGGCGCCGCAACAGCCATCTGGCTGTTGCGGCGCCCGGGCCTTAATTATTTATAGGTTTTTTCAAAGGTAGCCAGCTGGGTGTTGCTTCGCTTGACCGCGTTATCCAGAGCGGCCTGGGGAGATTTCTTTCCGCTCCAGACCTGTTCGAGTTCCTCGTTGATGATGTTCCGGATCTGGACAAAGTAGCCCAGTCTCAGGCCCCTGGAAATCTTGGTGGGCACGGCACGGTTGAGCTGGTTGATCCCTACTTCCTGGAGGGGATTGGCATCATAAAACCCTTTGGCTTTCAGGGACTCATACGCATCCACGGTAATGGGGAAATACCCGGTTTCCTTGTGCCAGAATTCCTGCATATCGTTGGAGGCCAGGAATTTCATGAATTCGGCAACCCCTTTGTACTCTTCTTTGGAATGGCCGTTAAGGACCCAGAGGGACGCCCCGCCAATGATTGAATTCTGGGGGGTGATACCCGCTTCCACAGGCAGGGGGGCTGCATCCCACTTAAAATCCTTGACCGCTTTTTTCAGCTTGGCAATACCCGAGATGGAATCAATGTAAATGGCGGCGTTCTGGCCGATAAATTCTGCTTTGGGGCCCTGGTATTTCTGGCCGCCGTACATGAACCGTTTGTCATCGGCCCAGGATTTGAGGCGGGTGATATGCTTGGCCACCTTGGGGTTGTTGATCTCAAGCTTACAGTCCAGTCCTTCGTACCCATTGGATTTGGAGGCAAAAGCCACGTTGTGGATGGCCGAAAAGTTTTCAACCTGGGTCCAGGATTGCCATGCCGTTACCATGCCGGCAGGGGCCACGCCTTTTTCAACCAGGGTTTTGGTGATTTTGCCCAGCTCATCCCAGGTCACCGGTTCTGTTTTGCTCAGTGGGGCGATCCCGGCTTTTTTAAACATATCCACATTATAATACATAATGGGTGTGGAAGAGTTGAACGGCATGGACATGAGATTGCCGTCCGCATTCATGTAATAGGACAGAACCGCCTGGAGATACCTGGACCAGTCCACCTCGATCCCTGCATCTTTCATCAGTTCATATACCGGGTATACAGCCCCGGAAAGCATCATGGTCTGGGTGCCCACCTCAAATACCTGGAGGATATGGGGCTGTTTTTTGGCGCGGAAGGCAGCTACACCGGCATTCATGGTTTCATCATAGTTGCCTTTAAAAGTCCCCACGACCTTGTAATCGGACTGGGAGGCATTAAAGGCTTCGATCATCTGGGCGACCACTTCACCACGGGCGGAGCGCATGGCATGCCACCACTCAATGGTCACGGGTTTGGAAAAGGCTGAAACCGGCAGTGCCAGGCCCAGGGCAAGAAGAACAACAAAGAGCAATTTCGATACTTTCATCCTGATTTCCTCCATGGACGTTTTTCCGGCATATTTTGATTTCGCCGGATCATGAGCAAAATAATATTCAAACAATGTTTACATGTTCACACAATTATCCGAACCTTTATTCGGATACGGCCCAAGAGTCAAGCAAAAACTATATTTTTAACAAGACCCAAGCAAACCTGTTTTTTCTAAAATCAGCCTTCGATTTTTTTCTATAGCAAATGACAAAAATATGTTCCGAAAAAACCGCTGATGCGAATATCGATTCGGTAAAAAGCACTGAAAATTTAAGCGCCATTTGCTGTGCAACCACACAAGTTAAAAATTGAATCGGAACGGAATTTTGAGAACAGCTATAAAAACAATTGCATAATGAGCGGTTTTATTGTTTTATGTTCACTCAATATAAAAACATCACAAGACCTTGAATCCTTAGGAAACATCCATGGCAGAACTGAAATTTGACAAAGTCGTAAAGAAGTACGGAAAAACCCAGGTGGTCCACGGCATTGACCTTGATATCCGTGACAAGGAATTTTTGGTCCTGGTCGGGCCGTCAGGATGCGGCAAATCCACTTTGCTGCGCATGGTGGCCGGACTTGAAGAGATCTCCGGGGGGACCATTTCCATCAACGGAAGCGTGGTCAATGATATCGCCCCAAAAGACCGGGGCCTTGCCATGGTGTTCCAGAACTATGCGCTGTATCCCCACATGAACGTGTTTGACAATATGTCCTTCGGGCTTAAACTGAGCAAAACCCCCAAAGCGGAGATCCGCCAGCGGGTGGAAGAGGTTGCCGCCATCCTGGGGCTTGAAGAACTTTTGTCCCGCAGGCCCAATGAACTGTCCGGCGGCCAGCGCCAGCGGGTGGCCATGGGGCGGGCCATGGTCAGGAAACCCTCTATTTTCCTGTTTGACGAACCCTTGTCCAACCTGGATGCAAAATTGAGAATCCAGATGCGGGCCGAGATCAAGATGCTCCATCAGCGCGTGGATTCCACCATTATTTACGTCACCCATGACCAGGTTGAAGCCATGACCCTGGCCGACCGGATCGTGGTGCTCAGGGACGGGATCATCGAACAGGTGGGCACCCCGCTTGAGCTTTTCTCAAACCCGGCCAATACATTTGTGGCCGGATTCATCGGCACTCCGCCAATGAACCTGGTTCCGGGGAAAATTGAAAAACACGGTGCCCAACACATGGTCGCGCTTGACGGAGGATTGAAAATCCCCGTGCCTGAAAAGGAAAATACCCGTGTGGATGAGGGGCTGGATGTAGTACTCGGGCTGCGTGCCGAAGAAATCGTTCCGGTCACCCCCAATAACGGCGACAGTAAAGGCCTTGCCGGGACATGGCAGTGTGACGGCCAAGTAAAGGTCTCCGAACCCCTGGGCAATGAAACCCATCTGCATATGGATATCCTGGGCACCACATTGCTGTCCAGGAGTGAAGGGAAAAAGACCTTTTCACCGGGCCAGGACCTGGCCATCCACATGAACCTGAACGAAATGCATCTTTTTGACGCCGGCACCACCCAGCGGATTTATTAAGCTTATAGGGTCTGGCCCGGCCTAATCCTCTACATACCTGGGATAGGTCTGTTTGGCTGCCCGGGCGTCTGCCAGGTCCACATCCAGGGTTAAAAACGGGGATTTCGCGGTGGTAGTCCCAAGCACATCCCCGTTTTCCGGTTCAATAATCCAGGCAGTTCCCCCGAAATCCATACCGGGAATATTCATCCCGTTAAAATTGGAAGAAAGGCAGAATGCTCCGGATACTTTGGCGGCAGCCCTGCCTCCTGCCACCCAGGCGCTTGACGAGGCTGCGGGTGTGGCCCTGGGGCAGAGCAAAATTTCCATACCCTCCTTGCCGTAATCCCGGGCCCTGTGATTAAACCACATTTCCGTACAGATCAGGAATCCCACAGAGACCCCGTTCACCCGGCAGATCTCAAACACCCCGTCCCCCCGCCGGTACCAGGAGGCTTCCCAGAATCCTTCCTCATCCGGCAGGTAGTATTTTTCATGCACCCCCATGATCCCGCTCTCCGCAGTCCAGACAAAGGCCTCATTATGCGGGACATTATCTTTAAGCACAGGCCGGGTCCCGGCAATCATGGGCACACCGAAATCCCCGAGCCTTTCAGCCCATGCCGCATGGGCATCGACTGCTTCCTGCCATTTTTTTTCATCCGGTTCCCGGGTGCCTGAAAGCCAGGTGTAAAAGGGCATTTCCGGCAACAGGAGAAGATTACTTTGTTCCGCATCAATATGGGCCATGAGTGTATCCTGCTCCCGGGCATCCCCGGTCCAGCCGCTGCCCAGTTCACAAACCGTCAGTTTCATTGCTTACTCCTTTGCAAGGGTGTTCAGGTATTCCACATCATCGGGCAGTCCCTGTTTCCGGGCCGTTGAATTGGCCAGGCGGTCACAGGCCTCGTTCATAGGATCACCGGCATGGCCCTTGACCCATTTAAACCGGATGTCCAGTCCCGGCAAAAGATCCAGCAACCGCGCCCAGAGATCCGGGTTCAGGGCCGGGGAACCATCCGATTTTTTCCATCCCCGCTTTTTCCATCCCGCTGCCCAGCCCTTGGTGATTCCGTTAAGCACGTACCGGGAGTCTGAATGAAGCACAATGGGCCGGGATTCTCCCTGGAACGCATCCAGGGCCACAATCACCGCTGTCAGCTCCATCCGGTTGTTGGTGGTCAGGTTGAACCCGCCTGAAAATTCCTGCCCGTCACCGGTCACCACCCCGTATCCGCCAGGACCCGGGTTGCCGATGGCACCGCCATCCGTGTAAATCACGATCGTATCCTCCGGATACGCCTCGGGCGCAGACGCAGATCTGCCAGCCTTTGACGTGGACCGGGATGTTTTTTTCGGTCCGTAAACCGGATTCTCAAGAAACTGCTCTGCCTCTTTCCGGGTTTTAAAGCTTTTATACCTGGCACCGGCAAAGCCCCTGACCTGGCGCTCCGCATCGGGCCAGGCCGTGAATATACCTGTTTTCCGTCCTTTTGCAACTGCGTAAAATTTCATGGGGAGGACTATAAGGCCAATATGCTGCCGTGTAAAGCCCGGGCATGTTATAAGGCATGCATTCCCTGGTTCCCTGGATTTTTTGGGTGGCCAATTCCCTGCCTGCCTGGTATAACAGCCGCCATGACACCAGCCGTTGCCCAGGCCAAAAAGGCCAAGATCATCTTCACTCTGCATGAATACGACCATGACCCAAGCGTCAGGACCTTTGGCAGGGAAGCCGCAGAAAAGCTCGGGATCCCGGAAAACCGCCTTTTTAAAACCCTTGTGGTCTCCATCGGTCCTAAAGATTTGGCCGTGGCTGTAGTCCCGGTGTCAGGTCAGCTCAACCTCAAGGCCTTTGCGAAGGCTGCAGGTGTTAAAAAAGCCGCCATGGCCGACAAAACCCTGGTGGAAAGAACCACAGGGTACCTGACCGGCGGCGTCAGCCCCATGGGCCAGAAAAAACGTTTACCTACCATCATTGATGCCTCTGCCCAGGAATTTGAAACCATCCATGTCAGCGCCGGCCGCAGGGGGCTGCAGATCTGTTTGTCCCCGGACGATTTGGCCCGCCTCACCCGGGCGGGATTTGAATCCATTACAAAAACTCTTTGATAGCCCCGCCAGCCCCGCTGGAAAAATGATCCGGATCAGTTTTCGCTATCTTTTTGCGGCTAACATCAATGCGGAAATGCTTTGATTGTTCACATTGCCAGCCGCAGGAACTCCAGAAATACTCCGCTTTTTTTCGCCCCACACACTGGTGGCTTTAATGTGCCACATCAACTGGGAGGGATCACTGTTCAGACCGCAGCAATCCAAGAACCGCTTGCAGATACCGCTGGGAGCTGTCACGCAGCGGTTCTGGTAATGGTGGTTTTGAGTCCAGAATTCCACATCGCAGGGCGATAAAGGTTTGCCGTCAGGATCGAAGTACGCCACCGTAACCTTTTTCTTTTTAAAACCGCGCTCTGCATCACTATTCTGGGATAGAGCGTTAACAGAGAATAGAATGGGTCACGTCAAGAATCTTTCACACTTTTGTCTCGGCTTCAACTTGGACGCTTGCTAAGTCACGTGTTTTTCCTCGACCTTCATTTATCGATTTTCCGTATCATTTAGAATTTTTACATTGATCTAGTAATAACAGCTTCTGGCCTGTTAATAGGGAATATCCAAGAGGTTCCTAATGTACTTGTGGCCAATATCTGATTATTATCGACTTCCAATTTTGAAAACGGATTTGAACATGTAAAAAAAGCAATCCATCTCAAATCATGTGATTTATTGGATATAACTGCTACAAAACCATCATTCCCGTGATCCGATTCTCCAGCAACTACCTTCAGCTGTCCAGTTTCATCAATTTTGCTATTAAGAATAGCGCAATCACTCCAGTATAACTGCTTATTTTTTTCTAACTCAGTTATTGATGTTCTATTGCCAAGTTTGAGACTATAAGACACTGGGTTACTCCAGTCGACATTAACATTAATTTGTTGTATTTCTCCATCAGCAAAAACGATACCATCAACATTGGGGCATTGTTGGTGAACCCCAAAATATTTCATATCTTTCATCGCATGACCTCTGGTTGATTGGATAATCCGTCAATAGAAATAAACTTTCTAACTTATGCATTGCTTCTGCCATTTCCACTGTTTTGCATTGTGTTGAAAACTTTGACGTCAGTGGTCCGATTGTCGAGGTTGTTGTATAGGATTCTTGGGCCCGAGTGATCAAGAGGTTTTGCCCTGAAGCTTTTGTCACCATACGAAGGAGGCGTTCGGTATGGGTAAGTAGTTGAAACGTGACGTAATTAACAGTTTCAGTGAGCGTTTTAGCTAATCAACTAATTCATATAAAATTTACCATGTCTCTTTTGGTAGGCCCATACTCATATCTACCAATTTTATTCTTTCATATAAGTTTTTTTGCAATAATGAAACCATATTCATTTAGCAGAATGCATAAGTTCTCAAGCCCAACACCCCACTCACTAAATTTAATCAATTATTATCCAAATTTTTGCTTCTAATCGTCAAGAATTAGAACATATCTAATATTAGAACGACCAGCTTCATTATAACTTTCCAAATATTGTATAGCTTTTTTTTGGCTAAGATTAGCAAATTTCAAAGGCGATACACTATCTCTATTACAGTACCAATTGTCATAGGTGGGACGAAAATAACCATTGCTTTCTAACTCGTAAACATCACCACCCAGAACGGCCACATCGGTATCCGATAAAAACTCCAAGGCTTTTAGCGCATCCAACTTAGTCAAAGCTAACTCTCCACCTTCAGCTTCAGTTCTTGATACACCACAACTTTTTAAAAGTTCTCGAAATTTTGAGTAAGGCATATTATTTTTTCCTAAATCTTTCAAATTGACGGTGATTAATTGTTTTATCCGGTTCAATAATCCAACTGTAGTTACCTTCTTTACCATTAATACTTCCCGGTAACTCGACCTTGGTTCTTTCTATTCCATCACCACCGGTGATTTTTTTGACTTTTGCAGCGCCCGCTTGTTTATCTATTAAACTTGGGAAGTTGTGATCTAAGTCTTTACCTTCCATTTGGCGCTTAACTTTATCAGTAAACGTCGTTCCATCAAGAGGATTCGCTTTCTTTGAAGCAACTTTCGGAACCTCCATTTTACACATATTGTGAACCCAAGCCCCGCTTGTTCCCACAAAATAATTATGGAGTTCCTTGACCTCAAAATTGTATACGGTCTGTCTTTCAGGAAGCCATGTACTTCCCGTAACTTTCAGCCATCCTCCTTTTGATGTAAAAATTTCATCACCGGGCAGTATTTTGCGGGCCGGTGTCCAGCCTTTTGCCTTTATCCAGAAGGGATGCTCTTCGGTTGTACCGATTGTCTCTTGATTGCCGGTTTCATCTTCTATTGTTATTTGAATAATCTGCTGATTATATCTGACAAAGGTGTCGACAACTGGCTTCCATTCCAATTCGCTGGTTTTTTCATTTTTTGAGAGTACAATATCATTTATTTCAATGTCTTCAATAGGTTTGGAACCATCCTGAGTCTGAATCAGCGTTCCTGCAACAAAGCATAGGCCTGGCAAGCCGGTCGCTTCCTCAACTGCATATGTAAATGCGGCCTCAGCCATCTCTCCTGTGGTTTGGGCGGCTTTGAGTTCCGCGCCAAGCATCCCGGCGGTAAGCAGTGTACCTGCGGTTTGGACATAGGTTTCCGGGGTCCACAGGGACGCCAGGAGTCCACCGGCCATATAGTACCAGGCACCAGTTTCATTATAATTCTGGGCATACCACATGGCAGCTTCTTCGCCAAAGCCTGTGCCAAGATACCTGCCCAAAGTGTTGACCGCACATAACCCGAGAGGATCAATAAGCCCGGACGGATTATTAAAGGCATAGGCATACAGGTTTAGCCCGTCTCCAAACGGGTCAACTCTGAGATACCGTCCGATTGCCGGGTCATAATACCGGTTAAGGTTGTAGTGCAGCCCAGTTTCGGCATCAAAGTACTGGCCGGCAAACCGAAGGTTATTGGCGATTCCTTCGGTCTCTATCCGGCAATTGCCGAAGGCATCGTAGATGCCGTCCCAGATTACCAGACCGTTTGCGGCAATGAGCTTTTGGGGCGTGCCGTTGTGGTCGTTCTGGTACCAGTAGTAACTGCCCCCTGCTTTCATGAACAGGGGATCGGTGGTCCATGTGCTGCCGGGAGTGTAGCCGTATGCTTTGATTTCATTGCCGTCGGCGTCATACTCCCCTACCAGTCCTTCGTTGGCATAGTGAAAATAGGTCCTGGTTCCGCCCACCTCTTTCCACAGCCTGCGGCCAAATGGGTCGTAACCGTAAGTGGCGATGGTGCCGCCCGAACCGTCTTCCACCCGGTGGAGCCGGTCTTCCAAATTGTAAAAGAACAGGGTGTCTGATCCGTTTTCGGTTTTTCGGATCATGTTGCCGTTGGCGTCGTAATCATACCCGGTGCTGCCGTAGGTTTCAACCTGGTTGTCGGCATTGTGGACAATGGGGCCGGACATTTTAACGTCGGTGGTCCGGTTACCGAGCCGGTCGTAGGTGTAGGCTTCGTCGGCCAGGGTGGGGTTGAGGGCGGTGGTGAGCCGGTCCAGGGTGTCGTATTGATAGGTGTAGTCCCCGTGTTCGGTGGCCTTGGCTGTGATGTTGCCGGGTGTATCATAGGTGTAGGCCCGGGTGAGCAGGTTGTTCTGTCCCGGGTCTTTGGCTGTGATGGTGGCGGGCCGCATGAGGCTGTCATAGGTATAGGTCTGTTTGGCGCCACCGGGCAGGGTGAGGCTTGCGGGGCTGTTCCAGGATTCCGGGGTGTAGGCGTAGCCTGCCTGGCCGGTTCCGGGCAGGGTGATACCTGCCAAACGGCCGCCCGGATCGTAAGCGTAGGATACGGGGGTGTTGTCCGGGCCGGTAAAAGTGTCTGTATTGCCTGCCGGGGTGTAGGTGTAGGCATGGGACAGGGCAAATGTGCCGTAGTTTACGGTTTCGGTGCTTTTGCGGTCCAGGTCGTCGTAGGTAAAGGTGCCGGAGGCCTGGCCGTCGCTCCAGGTGAGCAGGTTGCCCGAGGCGTCATGGGTGAATCCAACGGTTTTTACGGGATCGGCGAGATTGCCGGCCTGGTAATACCTGACCCGGGTGAGGCGGTTGTCAGGATCGTAGGTGTATTCGATCCGCTGGCCCTTGGGATCTGTGATTGCGGTCCGGTTGCCTGCCCCGTCGTATTCATACCGGGTAATGCCGCCCATGGGCCTGGCCGAGGTGAGCAGGCGGTTGTTTTTGTCATAGGTAAAGTACTGAATTCCGTCTTCAGGATCCTGGAGCATGATAAGGTTGTCCCGGTTGTCCCAGGTGCGAAGGGTCTGGCCGTTGTCCGGATCTGTGACAATGGTCAGGCGGTTGAGGTTATCGTAGGCATAGGTGACGGTCCTGCCGGCGGTATCTGTGGATGTGCTTAAATTACCTGCGGCGTCATAGGTCCGGGTCCTGGTAAGGCTGGTATCCGGATTGAGGACATCGGTTTCTTTGATAATCCGCTGCATCCGGTCGTATGTGAGATGGCGGGTGAAACTGGGATAGGTAATGGTGACCGGGAGATGGGAGGGTACAAATGAGGCGGCATCATCGCTGTAAGCGTAGGATGTGGTGTTGCCTGCGGGATCTGTGGTGGTGATGACCCTGCCTTCGTTGTCGTAAGTGGCAGACGCCTGCCGGCCTTCCGGGTCTGTGGTCAGCACGGGAAGGTGGTCGGTGTTGTAAGCCGTGGTCGTGTAGTGGGCCAGGGGATCTATGGCCTTGATCTGGTTGTTGTGGTCGTCATATTCAAATTCAAACCGCTTGAGCCGTGCATTGATGACGGCGGTGCGGTTGTTGGCCCCGTCATATT
Source organism: Desulfobacter sp. (assembly GCA_036881925.1). Lineage (GTDB taxonomy): Bacteria > Desulfobacterota > Desulfobacteria > Desulfobacterales > Desulfobacteraceae > Desulfobacter. The sequence continues at coordinate 110,870 of JBAJNJ010000004.1, read as the reverse complement.
CAAAGGCCGTGGTATGGCTCTGGGGCGTGGTTTGGGAGGTGATCCGGCCCTTGGCATCGTACACAAAGGTCCATTCATTGTCCCTGGGATCCTTGAATTGCAGGGGGTTGCCCATGGTGTCATATGCCAGGAACCGGGTGGTGTGGCCCATGGGGTCGGTAATGGTTTCCAGGTTGCCGATGGTGTCATAGGTAAATGTGGTGAGGGTGGCCTCGGTGTCGGCATCGGCAAGGGTGGCGGCGGTGAGGATACGGCCAAGGGCGTCATGGGTAAAAACAGAGGTGCGCTGGTCCGGGGTGTCTTTGGCCTGGATTTTTTTGACCAGACTGCCCTTGTCGTCGTATTCAAACAGGGTGGTCCGGCCCAGGGGATCAATGATTTGTCTGACCTTGTTGAACCTGAGGTCATAGGTAAAGGTGACCTGGGTGTTGTCCGGATAGATGATTCGGGTGAGGTTCTGGTTTTCATCATATTCGGTCCGGGTCTGGTTGCCTTTGTCATCAAGGGTGATAAGGTCCCTGCCGTCCTGGTTGATCTTTTTGACGGTCCTGCCGTTGATGTCGACCCGTTTGGTTTCGCCCTTGTCATTAGTCCAGATTTCCTTGATGCGGCCGGAACTGGTCTTGATCAGGGCATAGTATTCCCGTTTGTTCTTGTCGTAGTCGTATTCAAAAACATGGCCGTTGCCGTGGGCGTCGGTGACAGATACGGGATCATTGTTGGCGTCGTAGGTGACAATGGTGGACCTGCCGGCGGCATCAATGGTTTGGGTAAGATTGTTGTTGCCGTCATAGACGTACCGGGTCTCATCCCCGGCCGGATCAACGGCCCGGGTGAGGTTGGGGCCGGTGTATTCATAACTGACTTCCCTGGACCCGGAGTCATCACTGGTGCGGGCAAGGGTGAGGCGTCCGTCACTATTGTATTCGAACCAGAGCACGGGGGTGCCGTTCCTGTCGGCCATACCCGATGGCCGGGCCGCAGCGGTGCTGTCATAAGACAGTTCTGCTGTGGTGCCGAAACGGTTGCCAAAGGCGATGAGGCGTCCCAGGCTGTCGTATTGGTGAAAGTTGCCGTGCTTGTCCTTATACCTGTATTTTTCAGGATTATATGCATAGGGCGGGATATCTGGTTTACGTTCAATCACATGGGTGCCCTGGGTGTAAATACCGGCGCTGGTCTTTTCGTAGACCACCCCGTCCCTGGTCATCTGGTCCGGGCCGTATTCGGACGGGCTGTAGGGTTTGGTATCGTCAGGGCTGCCATCCATGACCATGGCGGCATGGTCCCACTGCCATTGGCCGGCCCGGTAATCCCTGGCCACAAGGATGCTGCCGTTGGGCACTTTGACCACAAGGTCCACGGCATCGTCATTGTACTCGCGCAGGCTGGTGTTGACCGAGCAGCCCACCTGGGTGATCCCGTCCTTGATGAGCTGTTTGGCCTTATCGTATCCCTGCTTAACCCTGGCCCTGAAAACTTCTATGGGGCTGGGCTTGGGCAGGCATTTTCGGGTGGTGGTGATCAATGGGGTACTGCCGGGGCCGGGGCTGGAAGAACCGCCTGAGCCACCGGAGTAATGATAGGAAGCACCGGGGTTTGATCCAGGGGTGGTGCTGCCGCCACCACTGCCGCTGCCGCAGGAACCGCCGCTTTTGTGGAAGCAATGGCGGGTGGAACCGCTGCTGGTCTCGCCGTTGGCGCAGGCATAGCCGTAAGAAACCGGGATACATTTCTGGTAAGAGTAACATCCCCCGCCTGTATCTTCATCCTCATCCCTGTCAAGGGATTTGAGGCAGGTGATCCGGTAGGGAATGGTGATGCGCTGTTTGGCGTCAAGGCTGTCAGGCAGGCCGGTGAGGATTTCGTACTGGAAATATTCATCGCTTTCCGGGACAGGAATGGCAATATCATCGGCACGGACCAGGCCGTGGTTGGTGAGAACGAATTCCCCGAGGAACACATCCCCTTTTTCCATATCCGGCAGGGTCATGGACAATGGCTCGGCCACGACCACGGCTGCCGGGACATCGGTTTCAAAGGTGGCGCTGAGAAGGATTTCATACTTGTCTTCAATGGTGATCTCGTTGACCTCCCATTCCACGGTGACCAGGTTGTACTCCAGGAACACTTCCTTTGCCGTGGTGATCCCGGGCCTGATCCAGACCCGGCCGGTGTATTCCTGGTGGTTGTCTACCGTGATTTTGCACTTGTAAGGACCTGAGGGAAGATCCTGGAGCAGGGCTTCGCCAAGGCTGTCACTGGCAGCGGACCGGGTGTCCAGGGTCTGCTCGTTCTGCAGGGTGATGCTTGCATTTGCAAGCCCCCGGATCAGCTCGTTTCTGGCGTTAAAGGTGCCGGTGTAGATGTCGGAAAGCTTGAACAATACATTGCCGATGCCTGAACTGGTGATGGTGGGGTAAAGGCCGATGTCGGTCCGGGGGTAGTTCTCCGAATCCACCCTCAGGTAAAAGATCTGCATGCCCTGGGGCTGGCCGTCCCCGGGCAGGAAGCTGACCGAGACGTTGCGTTCGTCGCCCACGGCCAGAGTGTTGATGGCGGCCGGGGTATTGAGGCGGACCCAGTCCGGGGCCGGGTCGCCCGATGCATTGACAAGGCTCAGGGACACCCCTGCCATGTCTGCAAGGCCCTTATTACTGAGGGTGATGGTTTCGGTGACCATATTGCCCTGAGCCACACCGGTTTCAATATGGTCCGGGGTAAAGTAAAGGGCAGGTTTGCTTTCGGAGAACAGGGCGTCCACCAGGATAACGGCCCAGGGATTATCCGGGGATTCGTCACTGGTGACGATCAGTTCAAAGGAGGCGGTGTCGTCTGCTGTATTGTCTGCCCAGAGGCTGAGGTTGAGGGTGACGGTGCTGCCCCCGGAAACCAGGGGCAGGGGCGTGCCTGTATCCAGGTGGATGCCCTGGGGCAGGACGGATTTGGGCGCCAGGGACAATCCGGTCAGGTCCGTACCTTTTTCCGTGGCCACCTTGATGCTGATTTTCTGGGCATAGTTCCTGGGAATGCCCAACTGGATTTTTGAGGGGCTGACCTGGACCCGGTTAATGATAAACATGCCCTGTTCCGGGCGATCCAAAAGATCCGGGTGAACCGCGTTGACCCGGAAAATGCCGGCCTCGTTGTCCAGAGGGGTGAAAGCACGGGTAAATGCGCCGGTGTCATCCGTGGTGACCCGGATGTTCCGTTCAAACCCCTCCCTGGTGATGACCAGGTCCAGGAGGGCCTGGGCTAAGGGGGTATCCGTGGCCCGGTCAACGGCCCGGCCCGTGATGATGATGTCCTGGTCGCCTTTGGATACGGCGGGCAGGGCTGAAAGCACTTCTCCGTAATAAGAGGTGTCCCTGAGGCTGACCTGTTGGCGGGTCCGGGTGCCGGCCATGGTGACCTGGCCGGGCTGGCCGAGCTGGTGGTGAATATGGTTGATTTCAAGGCGGACATACAGAGTATTCGGGGCATTGGCCGGGACAAAAAGATCCATGGGTGTGGAGGTGAACATGCTGCCCGACGGAATACGGGCCACGGTCCGCCGGTTGGAAAGGGTCACGATATTGTCGCCCAGGATTTGTTCAAAGGATTGGGAAAACAATACATTACCGTCTTCATCTTCAAGGTGGTAGCGGATATCAGCCGACGGTTGTTTGTTACTGTTTTCAGCGGTGGCGATTTCCACATCCGCCGCCCCTGTGTTGTTCAGGGTGAACCAGACCTTGCCGGTGCCGCCGCGGATAAATTCCTCGGTCAGGACCTGGAGGGGCATGAGACTGTCCGACACCTCTGCCTGTACGGTCCTGATGAGCGAGGCGCTTTCCCCGGGGTTGGGTGTGATTTCAAGGGTTGTGGTAAGGGGTTCCAGGTCCTTGAGAGTGTCATACCCGCCCACGATAATGCTGATGGGTTTTGTTTCCCCGGCTGCCAGGGAAAAGGGTTGGGACCGGTGGATATGGCCGCCGATTTGTGCAAGGAGTTCTGCATTGGCAAGGGCCTGGCCGGACAGGTTTTCAACTTGGTATTCCAGCTCGTTCATGATGCCCCGTTTTAGGGCCGGAGCAGAGGCCAGGTCAAAGGAAACCCTGGGCAGGGTAATATACCTGCCCATGCTTTCCACGGCATTGGTGTCCACGGCAATAACGGTATAGGACCGGTCCTGGCCCGTATACCCGTAGTCGGTGAACGATGTGGCCCCCATGAGGGCTTCGTTGACCTTGAGGCCGGTCTTGTCTTTACCCAGATAGAGCCAGTAGCCTGCGATTTTTCCGCTGGTGTCGGCATGGGACCATTGGACAACGGGCGGGGCCGTATCTTTCTGGGACACCTGGATCTGGGATACCGGAAGCAGGTCAAAATTCAGGTAATCGTCATTGGACGGGGGGGATTCATTCCCGGTATTGTCCACGGCAGTTACGGCATAGCAATGTTCCGTGGGAGAGGGGGTGGGGTCGACCACCAGGGTCTGGTCAATGCCGGTGGCCAGCGGGGTCATGCCGTCGACCGAAAGGATGCGGGGCTGGTCAGACCGGTAGATGGCATAGGTCACGGATTCGGACTGGGCCGGTGCATCCCATTGGGCGCGGATGCCCTGGGACACCATGTCCAGCCTGAGGTTTTCCGGCGGATTTGGTGCGGTGGCGTCAGATACTACGGCTACGGTGCTGCTCAGGCCGGAGATGGATTCTTCCTGGTTTTCCCTGCGAATGGTGGTCAGGGCATAGGTGTGGGTGCCGTCCACAACGGTCTGGTCTGTATAGGATGCCTGGGGATCCAGGGTATCCAGGAGGGTGAGTTCGGTTTCCCCCGGTGCCTGGCGGAATACCTGGTAGCCCCCTGCGTTTTCCACGGGATCCCATGACAGATTGACCCTGCCGTCGGCAAGAGCTTTGCCGGCCAGAGCCCCGGGCGGGGCCAGGGGCGGCAGTCCGCCCTGGTAGACCTGGAAGTCGTGGGTGACCGGGATGTCCGTGCCGATATTGTCAAGATCGTCACTGCCGGAAAAACGGATGACCACAGATTCGGGCCCGAGCAACCCGGTGTCACCGGGCAGGGTGATCTCTGTTTCCCAGGCCTGGGCTTCTCCGGCCTGTGGGGTGGCCGGAGTATAGGTACCGGCCGGGAGGACCTGGCTGCCATTGGCAATATCAAGGCGGACATCCGGGGTGGTGCCGGGTTTGACAGCCTCGGTGAGCCCGAATGCGAGCCGGATGGTTTCCGGGGTATCTGGATTGTTTTTGACCGGGGATGCCGGGGTGATCTCCAGGCGGCTGACCGCAGGACCCCGGGTATCCAGGAGAATCTGGCCGCCAGAGGCGATCTCTGTGCCCCGGTTACCGGCAATATCCCTTGCCGAGAATACAGCATAGGTCATGCCTGTGGGCATGGCATCCGTGATCGTGAATACGCCTGAATAGGAGAGGTCCGAGGTTTTTTCAAGGGTTACGGACTGGGGAATGCCCCCGTCCGGTGTGAGGGTTAAAAAGGGTGTGGACCCCAGGGGCTCGCTGAGTTCCAGGGTAATATCAACGGTTGCCGGGGCATGCCGCCCGGTTGCCGGGTCCGTCATACCGCGGGAGGTGTACTGGATGGCAAGGGCCACAGGGCCGGTGCTGTCCGAGGCAACGGAAACAGGATCTGACAGGGCGCTTTCATTGCCTGAGGCGTCTGTTGCCGTAACCCGGTAAATCCAGTTGCCTTCGTGGGGCGGCAGGTCCGTGAATCCCGGGGTTGCCACCGGTTCCGTGTTGACCCTGACAGCCTGCTGGGTTGTGGTGAAGTCCGCATCGGACCGGTACACATCATAACCGGAAACGATCTTGTTGAGGGGCCGCTGCCACAAGAGCTTGATTTCACCGTCCGGCCTGGACTGGCCGGACAGGGACCTGGGGCTGTCCGGGATGCTGGTGTCCAGGGTCACCAGGATTTCTGGGGAATCCGGGCTTGTGCCGGAGCGGTTTGATGCCCGGGCCCGGATCCGGTTTTCCCCTTCTTTCAGTGTCAGGGAAATGTTGAACAGGCCCAGTGCCCCTATGGATACGGGATCACCCACAGGCGTATTGTCCAGAACGAGGGTCACGTCCGTGTATTTGTCCGTGGTGCCGGAGATGGTGACCTGTTTTTTGTTGGTCAGATCGTTGTGGGCCGGTGCGGTGATTACCGGGACCGACGGCGCGGCAAGGCCCACGGTCAGGGTATAGGTATGGGATGAGGTATTGCCCAGGGTGTCCACACCTTTGACGGCCAGGGCATAGCTGCCGTCCCCAAGGTCGTGAATATCAATATAAGCGGAAAAAGGCGGACTAAAGTCTTTACGCACAAGAGTGCCGTTAAAGTAAAATTCCACATGGCTCACACCGGCAGGGTCATCCATGTCAACGCCCACAAAGCCGGATGCGGACAGGGACATCCCGTCCGTGAGGGGGCCGTCGTCAAAACGGATGGCGGAAAGTGAGGGACCCTGGGTATCTTGGGTGGGGGTGGCGGAAACCGTGGCCACCTGTTTTTGCTCGCCGTCTGACAGGTTCACGGCGGTTACGGCAAAGTAATAGGGGGTGTTGTTGTCAAGGCCGGCCACATTGGCGGACGAACCCGTGACTGTCAGTTTCGGGGCCATGCCCTGAACAGAGGAGAACGGGGCCTGGGCCGTATAAACCCGGTAATGCTTTACATACTCCCCAGGCGTGGAATTCTGCCAGGACAGGTGGGCATATCCGCTGTAGGGGGTTGCTGAAACTCCTGTTGGGTTTTCCATCAGGGTGATGCCCCGGATGGCGGCGCCCTGGCTTTCATTGCCGTCCGTATCCACTGCGGTGAGTTTGAAATCGCAGGCCGTTGCCAGGGACAGGCCGGTTTTTTCAAAAACAACGGCATCTGGGGCCAGCGGGGTATGCTGGGATGAACCGTCCAGATAGACTCTGTATCCGGCAAGATCGCCGTGGCTGTCCGTTGAAGATGTGAAGTTCAGCACAAGGCGATCCGTAAAGCTTTGGATGCCAAGGCCTGTGGGGTTTTCCGGCGCAACAACGTCAACAGGCTCGGCAGATGCCGGTGTTACCGTTTCCAATGCATTGCCGGTATGATCGACCGCAACAACGGCAAACCAGTGAACCGTCCTGCGGGCAAGGTTGTCCACAGATGTTTCAAACGTGCCTGCCCCAACGGTTTTACGGGCGGTAAGGCCGGAAACCGAAGTAAACGCGGATGTCTCCGCATATATCCTGTAGGCGGCAATATCCCCGTGCAGGCTTTCGTCATATCCCTGCCAGTCCAGGGATACGGTTGTGCCGTCTCCTTCCGGTGCCAGGGTCAGGCCGGATACGGCAGGGGGCGGGGTGTCGTCAAACCGGATGGTTGCGATGCCCGGTTCGGAGGAATTGCCTGCCCGGTCCCGGAGGGTAAAGGTAAAGGTGTTCAGGCCCGGGGCCAGGGTTACGGTATGGGACCATGTTGTCTCTTCCGTATGGCTGCCGATGCTTTCCCCGTCAAGGTAAAGGGCGGCATAGGCCTCTTTGGTGCCGGTAATGGTCTGAGTGGACGTCACTGTGGGAGAGGTGACCGGATCAATCCCGGGCGCTTCGGGTGCAGTGGTGTCAATGGTAAAGTGGAAAAGCTGTGCCGTGTCCTGGTTGCCAAAGGTATCCTGAAGGCGCACTTCCACCTGAAAGGTGCCCTGTTCCAGATCGGCCGCAGGCGAGAACGTCAGGGTGCCTTTCCCGGAAACCGTGCCTGAATCCGCCCAGGTGCCCGGAACCGGTTGGAGGGCCATGTCTTTGACGTATAAGAGGCTGTTGTCCAGGTCAATGGCAGTGGTGTCCTCAAGGTAATCCAGTTCAATGCCGGCCGGCGGCTGGTCCAGGAATTCCTGGTCTGCGGGACGGGTTTCCCCGATTTGCGGGGCCACACTGTCCACAAGAACATCCACCCATACGGGGGTACTGGTATTGCCGGCCTGGTCTTCCAGCCGGACCGAAATTTGGTTCTGGCCCTGGGCAAGGTAGAGTCCTAGGGACCAATCTCCGCTGCCGATATCCGTGGTTGCTGTGGTGCCGCCGAGATACCAGGCCCCGTAGCCGGTGCCATAGCCCGGGGTGGGGGTGATGACATGGTCTTTGGGGGTGGGGAGGGTGGCGCACCGGTAACTTTTATATGCATTGTTAAGCTCACATTTTTCAAGGCCCCAGTTCGGCGAATTCATATAAAGGAAATGAGCGTAACCTCTCTGGAAGTAGCAATTCAGAAACCTGACCTCGGTCTGGACCGGGCCATTCTCACCGAGGTTACTGGCTGGATAGGTGTTTGCAGATGAGATAAACCTGCAACGATTGAATACAATGGTGCCGGCCTTTCCTGTTGTCTCGGCATTGGGCAGCCTCATGGTCCGGTTCCAGCTTGATGTATAGGGATCAAAACGGATACCCTCGATGTAAACAGGAGTGGACAGGGGGCTGTCATATGTCAGTTCAAATACAAGTGTGGGGGGATATCCGGAATACGCATTTCCGGGGCTTTTAATCATTACCTGCTCCGGGTCCGGGCTATTCCCTTTGAGGTGAACCCATTTGTTGAACAGGATATTTTCCAGGTAAATCCCGGGATCTATAAGGATCATGTCCCCGTCATCCGCTGCGTCAATGGCCTCCTGGATGGTGGCATACGCCCCGGACGCACCCACATGGCGGACTGTGCCGATGGTGTCGATCACTGCATCTGTTTCAATACCGGCCACGACCCGGGTATTGTCTTCCCGGGTGCCTGTGACCGTGACCAGGGCGGTTGACGACTGGTTGGCAAAGGGGCGGATCCTGAGCAGACCGGTATCCACGGTGCTGCCGGTGATGGACGGTTCGGCCGGGGCCGCCGTGTCCACCGTGAAGGTGATGGTGTGGGGTGCGGTATTTCCCCATTGGTCGGCTGCTGTCAGGGATACCATGTAAGTGCCGTCGGCCAGGGGAACGGCGGACGGGGTAAAGGTAAAGGTGTCGTTGTCCTCTGCAGCAGCACCGCCAATGGTCTGGCCGTCCTGGTTACTGACCTGGACAGCGGCGATGACAGCGGTATCATCCACCTGGCCGTGGGTATCGGCCAGGGTAAAGGTAACGGCATCCACCTGCTGCAAAAATTCCCCGTCCCCGGGGGTGATGGATACCAGGGCGGGTGGTTCGGGATCTTTTATCCCGGTGATCTGCTTTGCCAGGCGGTTATTGTCCTCCTGTGATTCCAGGATCGCCTGTCCGGCGTCTGCAACCGCTTCCAGGTCATGATCGCCTGTCTGTGCCGTCCAGACATGGGTGCGCATGATGCGCTCCCCGGAAGGAATCATCTGGTTGATGTCCCAGGTCTTGGCGGGTTGGCCGTCAATGTCCAGGGTGGCCTGGAACGGCTCTACACTCGGGCCTGTGCCCTGGTTTTGGATCTCCACCGCAATGGTAATGTCCTGGGCGGCCTGGAGGTCGGTGTCCGGGGTCCAGGAAAGGTCGCTGACAACAAGATCCGGAGGATTGCCCGCAGTGGTGAATTGCCACACCGGGCCCGGGGTTTCCGCGCCATGCCCGTCCCTGGCAATGATTTGCCAGAAGTAGGGTTTGCCGGGAAGCAGTTCTGAAAACAGGTACTGGGAAGCGGACTGGCTCGTTGATACCTGTTCAAGGCCGGTGCTTTCCACACCCAAATACACGTCATACACCAGGGTATCTGAAAAATTGGGATCCCTGCCCATCCAGCCTGCAGTAACCGTTCGATCGGTCATCTCAACATTCACGGCCTGGTCCGGCGGGGTGGGGTGATACGGAGAAAACGGCGGTTTGTTCGTGGGATTGTCATTAACACAGGCGGTCTGTGCGGTGAGCCAGGGCGTGAAATTGATATTTCCGGAGATTTCTTCCCCGTTATAGCCCGGGCCGTTTTCATCGTTCCACCAGTTTTCAGTTGCATCAACACTTGCGCTGTGTGTCGTATACAGGGCAAATTCCGTATTCCCGTTGAAGTTGTTGTTGGAAATCCGGGGGGACCCGTTGCTAACGACCTGGATGCCGTACCGGTTGTTTTGGATGGTATTGCAATTGATCATTGCATTGTCGGCGCCGCTGCCGGACACGTAAATTCCTGCTTCCCGGTTGTTTTCAAAGATATTGTACTGGACCAGGGGAGAGGCATGGGTCAGGTTCAGCCCCCCAATGCCCGACCCGGTGTGCAGGATTGCACAATATTCCACCAGGGTGGTGGCGTCATCTGCCGTATCATTGATATAAATCCCTGCCCAGTCCCCGGGGGCGGGTGTTTCCAGGGCGGAATCAAAAACAATCCTGTTGTCCGGGGTCCCCTGGGCCACAATCGCGCCCGGCTCGCCGGACGATGCACCGATATTGAGCCGGTAGTTCCTGTCAAACAGGAGTTTTGCGCCGGGTTCCAGAATCAGGGTGGTCAGGTTGTCCAGGCCGTCAGTACCGGCAACCGTCACCGAACCTGTTATGTGATAGGCCATGTCGGCCGGCCATACACTGTCCCTGGTAATGGTGCCGTAATTCACCAGGATGGTGCTGTCGCTGTTCAGGCTGGTAAAGGTGTTGTTGGAGATGTCCGCGATATTGTCAGGATGGAGCTTTAGTTGAAAGTTGTTGTTGTGGTTGAATGTATTTCCCGCCAGGGTGTCGAGGCGTCCGCTTGCTGTGTACAAGCCGTGGTTGAAGGTGTTACCGGTAACTGACCCTGTGGTGGAGCCGTTATAATAAAGATCGTAATCTGTGTTTTCGCTAAAGGTATTGTTTATAATTTCCGGAGCGCCGGAAGAATTTACATAAATACCTTTTTGCCTGCTGTTACTGATGTTGCAGCTTTCTATTTTGGGTGATCCGGAATAGATATAAATGCCGCTATTCTTGCTGTACCGTATGATTGTATTTTTAATGGTTGGATTGGATTCATAGATATAAATACTGCCTTGGTTCCAACTGGCATAGAAAACATCACAGCTTTCCATAATGGTTGTGGCATCATCAGTGGTGTCTAAAAAATTTATACCATACCAGCTGCCGGGTGCTGGCGTGTCTGAATTTGAGGTGAACGAAATTTTTTCACCAGCAGTTGCCTTTGCTTTAAGAGCGCCCGGGTCTCCCGAGTTTCCACCGATGTCAAGCCGCCCGGAAGAGCCGAACTTAAGCTGGGTTCCGGGCTCAATGGTCAGTGTGGTAACACCGTCATCTCCATCTGTTCCCTGAATTGTTACAGCACCTATGACGTCATATATAAACGTCTTGGGCCATACTGCATCTTCAGTAATGGAACCTGCCGTCACAATGACGGTGCTCTCGGTAGAAAGATTATTGAAAACGGATTCTGAAATGAATTTATGGGTGTTTGGGGCCGGCACCCTTACCGGGTAATCATTTGTATAATCAAATGTATTGGCTTCAAGCGCGTCAAACTTCCCGCCTCCTGCATAAAATCCATGGGAGAAGGTGTTGCCGGTAACCGATCCGGCGGCAGAAGCCCTATAGTACAGATCGTAATCCGTGTTTTCACTAAAGGCGTTGTCTATGATTTCCGGAGTGCCTGATGAATATAAATAAATCCCTTTTTGTCCATTGTTACTAATGGTGCAGCCTTCTATCGCGGGTGATCCGGAATAAATAAAAATACCGCCATCCTTGCTGTATTGGATGTTTGTATTTTTGATGGTTGGATTGGACTCATAGATATAAATACTGCCTTGGCTCCAGCCGCCATAGGAAATGTCACAGTATTCCATAACGGTTGTGGCATCATCGGTGGTATTCAAAAATTGGATGCCGTACCAATTGCCAGGTACTGGCGTGTCTGAATTTGATGTGAAGGCGATTTTTTCAACAGCGGTTCCCTTTGCCGCAAGCGCCCCCGGGTCTCCTGAGTTTGCACCGATGTTAAGCCTTCCGGAAGAACCGAATTTGAGTTGTGCGCCGGGTTCAATGGTCAGGGTCGTTACCCCGTCATCCCCGTCCGTGCCCTGGACTGTTACGGCTCCTATGATGTCATATATAAACGTATCGGGCCATACCGCATCTTCAGTAACAGTACCTGCTGTCACAATGATGGTGCTTTCGGTAGAAAGATTATTAAAAGTGGATTCCGCAATGAACTTATGGATGTTTGGGGCCGGCACTCTTACCGGGTAATCATTTGTATAGTTAAATGTGTTGGCCCCAAGGGTATCAAACATACCGCTTTGCGCATAAAATCCATGGGAAAATGTATTGCCTGTTACCGATCCGGCTGCTGACCTATAATACAGATCGTAATCTGTGTTCTCGCTAAAGGTGTTATTTATGATTTCCGGAGTACCGGAAGAGTGCACATAAATCCCTTTTTGTCCGTTGTTACTGATAGTGCAGCCTTCTATTTTGGGTGATCCGGAATAAATAAAAATACCGCCATCCTTACTGTATTGGATGTTTGTATTTTTGATGGTTGGATTGGACTCATAGATATAAATACTGCCTTGGCTCCAGCCGCCATAGGAAATGTCACAGTATTCCATAATGGTTGTGGCATCATCCGTGGTATCTAAAAATTGGATACCATGCCAACTGCCGGGTGTTGGCGTATCTGAATTTGATGTGAAGGAGATTTTTTCACCAGCAGTTCCCCTTGCCGCAAGAGCCCCCGGATCTCCTGAGTTTGCACCGATGTTGAGCCTCCCGGAAGATTCGAACTTGAATTGCGCTCCGGGTTGAATGGTCAGGGTGGTAACCCCGTCGTCCCCGTCCGTGCCCTGAACCGTTATAATTCCTGTGACATTATATATAAACGTGTTAGGCCACACCGCATCTTCAGTAACAGTTCCTGCTGTCACAATGATGGTGCTTTCGGGAGAAATATTATTGAAAACGGATTCCGTAATCAACTTAAGGACTTTTGGTCCTGATACCCTTACCGGGTAATCATTTGTATAGTTAAATGTGTTTGCTTCCAAAAGTTCCGGACTCCCGCTTTGCGCGTAAAATCCATGGGAGAATGTATTGCCGGTGACCGAACCGGCGGCGGCATTGCCATAGTAAAGATCGTAATCCGTATTTTCGCTAAAGATGTTGTCGATAATCTCCAGAGCGTCTGAATGGCCTACATGAATGCCTTTTTGCCCGTTGTTGCTGATGGTACAGCCTTCTATCCTGGGTGATCCGGAATAAATAAAAACACCACTATCTTTGCTGTACCGGATGGTCGTATTTTTAATGGTTGGGTTGGATCTCTGGATATAAATACTGCCTTGGCTCCAGCCGGCATAGGAAACATTACAGTATTCCATAATGGTTGTGGTGGCATCAGTGGTATCTAAAAATTGAATACCATGCCAACTGCCGGGTATTGGTGTGTCTGAGCTTGATGTGAATGAAATTTTTTCACCAGCGGTTCCTTTTGCCGCAAGCGCCCCCGGATCTCCCACATTTGCACCGATGTTCAGCTTCCCGTAAGACCCGAATTTGAGTTGTGCTCCAGGTTCAATGGTGAGGGTGGTCACTCCGTCATCCCCGTCCGTGCCTTGGACCGTGATATTACCCAGAACGGTATAAGGCATGATATCGGTCCATAAGGCGTCTTTTGATATGGTTTCACCGGCCACTTCAATGGTGCTTTCAGGAGTAAGGTTGTTCATTGTCGAGCCTGAGATAAGGGGATGAACATCCGGTGCGGTAACTCTTACGGGATAATCGTTATTGTAGTTAAAAGTATTGGTTCCGATAGCGTCAAATGTGCCGGTGTTTGCATAAAAACCGTTGTTAAATGTGTTACCGGTAATTTGGCCGGCGGCATTTCCTTGGAAATAAAGATCGTACTCCGTGTTGTCGGCAAATGTGCTGCTTTCAATAACAGGTGCGCCTTGACTCGCCCAAATGCCGTGTTGCTTGCTGTAACGTACGGTTGTGTTTTTGATGACAGGCTTTGATTGGTAAATGTTGATACTGCCGCTGTTGCCGTAACCGGCATATGAGACATCACACTGTTCCATAATGGTCGTGGCATCGTGAGTGGTATTTAAAAATTTGATACCATACCAACTGCCGGGTGTTGGCGTGTCTGAATTTGATGTGAAGGAAATTTTTTCACCCGCTGTACCCCTTGCCAAAAGTGCGCCCGGATCTTCTGAGTTTGCACCGATGTTAAGCTGTCCGGAAGAGCCAAACTTGAGTTGCGCTCCGGGGGCAATGGTCAGGGTGGTGACACCGTCATCACCGTCCGTACCCTGGACCGTGATCGTGCCCAAAATAGTATACGGGATGATATCGGTCCATACGGCGTCTTTTGATATGGTTCCCCCGGTTACTTCAATGGTGCTTTCAGGAGCAAGGTTGTTCATTGTCGCGCCTGAGATAAGGGCATGAACATCCGATGCGGTGATCCTTACGGGATAATCGGTGTTGCAGTTAAAGGTATTGGCCCCGATGGTGTCCAGTGTGCCGGTGTTTGCATAAAGACCGTTGTTGAAGGTGTTGCCGGTGATCTGGCCGGCGGCATCCCCGTGAAAATAAAGGTCGTATTCCGTGTTGTTTTCAAATGTGTTGTTTTTAATGACAGGAGTGCCCTGTTGAACCCAAATGCCTTTCTGCTTGCTGTAACGTACGGTTGTGTTTCTGATGACAGGATTTGACCGGTAAATGTAAATACTGCCGCTGTTGCTGTAACCGGCATATGAGACATCACAATGTTCCATAATGGTTGTGGTATCGTCAGTGGTATCCAAAAATTGGATGCCATACCAACTTCCCGGCGTTGGGGGCTCTAAACTTGCTGTGAAACGGATTTTATTATCAGCGGTCCCCTTTGCGACAAGTGCACCCGGATCTCCTGAGTTTTCACCGATGTTCAGCCGTCCGGAAGTCCCGAACTTGAGTTGCGCTCCGGATTCAATGGTCAGGGTGGTGACACCGTCACTCCCGTCCGTGCCCTGGACAGTGATCGTGCCCAAAACGGTATACGGTATGATATCGGTCCATACGGCGTCTTTTGATATGGTTCCCCCGGCTACTTCAATGGTGCTTTCAGGAGTACGGTTGTTCATTGTCGCACCTGAGACAAGGGCATGAACATCCGGTGCGGTAACCCTTACGGGATAATCGGTGTTGCAGTTAAAGGTATTGGCCCCGATGACGTCAAATGTGCCGCTGTTTACATACAGGCCGCTGTTGAATGTATTATCAGTGATTTGGCCGGCGGCATCCCCGTGAAAATAAAGGTCGTACTCTGTATTATTGGTAAATGTGCTGTTTTCAATGACAGGAGCGCCCTGTTGAACCCAAATGCCTTTCTGCTTGCTGTAACGTACGGTTGTGTTTCTGATGACAGGATTTGACTGGTAAATGTATATACTGCCGTTGTTGCCGTAGCCGGCATATGAGACATCACAATGTTCCATAATGGTCGTGGCATCGTGAGTGGTATTTAAAAATTGGATGCTTTGCCAGCTTCCCGGCGTTGGGTGTTCTGAACTTGCCGTGAACCGGATTTTATTGTCGGCGGTTCCTTTTGCCGCAAGGGCGCCGGGGCCTCCTGAGTCTGCACCTATTTTTAGCCTTATGGAAGATCCGAACTTGAGTTGCGCTCCGGGTTCAATGGTCAGTGTGGTGACCCCGTCGTCTCCGTCCGTTCCTTGGACAGTGATCGTGTTCAAAATTATATATGGGATGATATCGGTCCATACGGCATCTTTTGATATGGTTCCCCCGGCCACTTCAATAGTGCTTTCAGGGGTAAGGTTGTTCATTGTCGCACCTGAGACAAGGGCATGAACATCCGATGCGGTAACCCTTACGGGATAATCGTTGTTGCAGTTAAAGGTATTGCTCCCGATGACGTCAAGTGTGCCGCTGTTTACATACAGGCCGCTGTTGAATGTATTATCAGTGATTTGGCCGGCGGCATCCCCGTGAAAATAAAGGTCGTACTCTGTATTATTGTCAAATGTGCTGTTTTCAATGACAGGCGCACCCTGGTATACCCAAATGCCATTCTGTTTGCTGTAACTTACGGTTGTGTCTCTGATGAGAGGATTTGACTGATAAATGTAAATGCTGCCGTTGTTACTGTAGCCGGCATATGAGACATCACAATGTTCCATAATGGTCACGGCATCGTGAGTTGTGTTTAAAAATTGGATGTTTTGCCAGCTTCCCGGCGTTGGGGATTCTGAATTTGCTGTGAACCGGATTTTATTGTCAGCGGTTCCCTTTGCCACAAGAGCACCCGGATCTCCCGAGTTTCCACCGATTTGAAGCTTTCCGGAAGATTCGAATTTGAGTTGCACGCCGGGTTCAATGGTCAGGGTGGTCACCCCATCCTCCCCATCAGTGCCCTGTACCGTAACCGTGTTGGTAATGATATAAGGGCTGCCCGCAAGGGTCCAGACGGTATCGGTGGTGATATTTCCACTGACGTTTGTGGCGGCTGATGCGGAAAAGGAAATGCCCAGAATGAAAAAGGCGGTGAGCAATAATATATTCCGGATGAATGCTGTTGTACGGATTGGACGGTGAGTGCCTGGCATCATAATGACCTCATTTATTGGGCTTGTCTTTTTTTGCATGGATCGCAGTCTCCGGTTTCTACGGTGCGCTGGGTTTTGGGCCGGTTGGCAAGCATGTGGGTGGTTAAAAAATTCTGAAAGGCCTGCATTCCGCCGGTAAGGCCGAAAGCCTTATGCCTGTAAGGTGCTGGAAGTTGCTGTATGATCCGGGCATAATCCCGGCCGGTGTCATCTGCAATAATTATGGATGTGGTATCTGTAAGGTGCTGCAGGGCCGGAAGGGAGGCCAGACTGACTGAACCGGGGGGAGTGGATTTATTCGTTTCCGGGACAATGGCCATGGGAATGATTTTTTGCAATGACGGGGTTTGGCTCAGGTTGATGACAATCCAGTCCTCATGGTGCATGCCGCTGAAAAATGTCCGGCATGAGATGGTGTTCAGGGTTTTTAAGGCAAATGGGTTACCCACAAGCTCACCGCCCTTATGCTGCCAGGACGCAAGGCCGCCCTGGAGGACCGAGGCGTTAAAGCTTTTTTGGTTGAGGTCCCTGGCAATGCTGGCCGGGACGTTGTGGGATACCCCCTGGTGAACCAGGATGACCGGGCCTGTTTTCAGGAAGGCTTTGGTTTTGATCAGGGCGGCCGGGATGTTGAGGGAGCCCGGGATTTTAAATGCGCTGAACTCTTTTTGGGGGCGAATGTCGACCAGGAAAACCCGGGTTCTTTTCTTGCGCATCTGCATCAGGGTGGCGGCCGGGGTGAGCAGTGCCAGGTCCGGTCCGGCTGGGCGGGTATTTGGGGCACCCGAGGCCGGGGCGGTGAGCAGCAATAATATGGTGATCAGAATATGTAAAATATTTATGGGTTTCATTGGACAATATCCAGTTCAATCAGGGTGGTCTGGTCCGTTGTGACTGGGGCGGGATCGCTGATGACCTGCCCGCCGCCGGTATATATAACAACTTTATAGGCCTGGCCTGCAGGCACCTGGAATTCTGCCCGGCCGTTGGCATCCGTATCCCGGAAGGTCTTGAGATCATTGCCCTGTTCGGTGAGCAAATGAACCCGTAGGCCTTGCTGGGGAACGCCTGTCTGGGTGGCATTGATGCTGAGCATCCCGTGGGAAATGATGAGCTGGGTGTCCAGGAACTGGATCTCTCCGGTCCAGAACTGCTGTCCCATGTAGTCGGCCCTGACAAGGTAGGGTTTGTCCGGCAGGGAAAAGGTGGCGGTGCCGTCCTGACCGGTTGTCTGGCTGGTGTTCAGGTCTGATGCCTCAGCCGTGAACAAATGGGTGATGATCCCGGGAATGGGGGTGGAGGTTCCCTGGTAGTGGTTGAGCAAGGTGATGCCGACATCCTTGTGGGGCAGGGTGAGGTCAACGGCCGTGTCTGAATTGACAACGGCGGGAGCTGTCCAGAATTGGTATCCGAGATAGTCGGCCCGGATTTTAAAATCAGCTTCGGGTACCTGGAATTGGGCTGCGCCCGAAGCGTCGGTAACTCTGCTCTGGGTGGTGAGTCTGCCGTCCCCGGTAAACAAATACATGTTGATATCCGGCAGGGGTGTGAAATCGTCTTTTTGGAGGATGGCGGAGAGTAACCCGCCCCCTGTATTGAAGTCAATGATATGGGTGCCGGTGTCCTGAATGGTGACAGGGTCTCTCCAGAACTGGGTGGTGGTAAATATGTCGGCCCTGAAACGGGTCTGGAGTCCGATGGGAAGGCTGAACTCGGCGATCCCGGAGCTGTCTGTATTCTGGTATTGCCCGAGATACGTGTCCGTGTCGGAAAACAAATGGATTCTCGCATCTGCCAGAGGCGTGTTGGGGGTTGACAGAATGACCCGGGCGGTCTGGTGGGGCAGGGTAAGGGTCCCGGAGAGCTGGTCCGGCACGGTCACAGGGTCACTCCAGTGCTGCTGGCCAAGGTGGTCTGCCCGGAACAGGTACGTGCCGTCAAGCAGGTCAAAGTGGACCATACCGTTGGTGTCGGTGAATCCGTAAGAACCGAGATATGATTTTTCCGGTGTGAATACATGGGTTTTGACGTTGGTGACGGGTTGGCCCGTGTCTTTTAATACGGAAAATTCAAAGTTGCCCTGGCCCACGGAGATCTCCAAGGGGTGGGAGATATCGGCAGCAAAGGCCGTGACCGGGCTCCAGTAGTGGCCGCCCTGGTGGTTGGCCCTGAAGCGGTACCGGCCTTCGGGGACGAGGAATGCGGCCTGGCCGTTTTCGTCTGTCTCCAGGGTCTGGCCAAGATAGGTGTCTGCGCCTGAGAAAAGATATACCCCGGTTTCAGGCTGGGGTGTACCGTTGTCGGCAACAGAAACATGGATCTGGGCCATGGGGATATCTATTGCAGTATCCTTACCCGTGAATTCCTGGGACCAGTATTCGTGTCCCAATACGTTTGCCCTGGCTTTGAACGCCTTGTCCGGCAGGGAAAAGACAACACGGCCCTGGGCGTTGGTCTCCTTGTACTGGTTCAGGTAAAGTCCTGCGGCGCTGAACAGATAGGTTCTGATGGCGGGCATTGGGCTCGAGGTCTCCTGGTAGGAGCCGGAAACGTTGATTTCAACGTCTTTGTGGGCCAGGGTCAGGTTGACGGCCCTGTCTTCGGAAACCGTTTCAAGACCGGTCCAGAATTTGTAACCCAGGTAGTCGGCCCGGATTTTATATGTGCCCTGGGGCAGGTCAAAGGCTGCCTGCCCGGCCTGGTCGGTGACCAGATAAGTATTGAGGTAGAGGCCGTTTGCCCCGAACAGGTAAAGCCGTATGCCGGATATGGGCGTGGCATCGTCCTTTTCCAGGGTGGTGGTGAGACGGCCGCCCCCGGCATCATAGTCGAATTGGTTGAGGCTGCCGGCCTGGATGGGCGGCGGGGTGATCCAGTACTGGTTGCCGAGGATGTCTGCCCTGAACTTGTAGGCAATGCCAACGGGCAGTTCAAACAAGACCTGTCCTGAGGCGTCTGTTTCCCGGATTTGGTGAAGCTCGGCACCGGATTCGGAAAACAGATGGACATCATACCCTTCCAGGGGGCCGCCGGCGGCTGAGATGGTTACCCGGATGGTTTCAACAGGTACGGTGATGTTGGTGTACATGGTGTCGGGCAAGGCAACCGGGGCTGACCAGAACTGGGACCCGAGGTAATCGGCCCTGAATTGGTAATTGCTGCCGTCAAAGGCGGCCGGATCAAATTCCGCAAGTCCCTGGTCGTCCGTGAATGCATACATGCCGGTAAGGCTTCCCGATTCCCTGACAATATGAACCTTTGCACCCGGAATGGGGTGGCCTGAATCCGTGACCAGTTCCAGGGTGACCCGGTCCAGGCCGAACAGGTATTCAGCAATCTGTATGTCACTGGCGTTGCCGGTTGTATCCACGGCCATGTATTTTACTGTGGTGGCGCCGGAAATCTCTATGGGTGTTTCGTAAAGGGTACCGATGCCCGGGCCGGGCAGGGTGCCGTCCAGGGTGTAATAAATGGCTGCGGGCTCGTCTGCAAAAAGTTCCATGGTAAAGGGGGTGTCATATTCCCCGGCCTGGGGGGTGATGCCCGGGACCGGCGGTGTCCGGTCAATGGTGATGGCGGCCGGGGCATAATGGGTCACCCGGTTGTCTTCGTCGGCGATTACGGCATAGATGTAATAGGTACCGTCGTCAAGGGCGGAGATGTCCCAGGTGTAGGCGTCTTTGTCGCCTTCTTCGTCTTCCGGTATCCCGGTCGTGATGGGCAGGCCGTCCTCGCCCTGGTCGTCAGTGTCGTAATACAGGTCAATGACGGCGCTGCTGTCCGTGTCATTGTCCGTCCACCGGATCTCAAGGGTCTGTGCATTGGTTGATATGGTTTCAAAAGGCTGGGTAATTTCAATGGACGGGGCCGCATTGACATAATCGGTTTTGATGAAAAATGATGACACGGCTGTCCAGGGGCCGGGCACCCCGTGTTGGTCCAGGGCCCTGGCCCGCCAGAAATACCAGGTGTTGTTGGTCAGGGACAGGGGCACGGTCCAGTCGGGTGACGCCAGGGTTTCCTGGTACACGAACCGGGTGAGCCCGGGGGTGGTGTAGAGTTCGAACTGGTATTCAAGGGTGTCTGCGTCAGGGTCATCTGCCGGGTGCAGGGAGAGCACCGGGGTGCGGGTATCTGTCCAGGCCTCATTTCCCGGGTTTTTGACGGTGGGCTGTGACGGGGCGTCATTGATCTGGTTGACAAAAAAACTGGTCTGGGCCCAGGGGCTTTCGGCGCTGCCGTCCCCAGCCTTTACCCGCCAGTAGTACGAAGTGTTCTCCCTGAGTCCAAAAATCTGCCAGGCTGTGGTGCCTATGCCTTCGGGGACTGGGGGGGATACTTGTTTTTCCGGGGAGTCAAAGGCCGGTGTGGTGTCCACTTCAAAGGTATATTCAAGGGGATCTCCATCACCATCAGAGGCATTTTGTACGGTGAGCAGGGCATCCGGGGTCTCGATTTCTCCGGAAGCTATGGGGGAGAGGGGTGTGGGACTGCCCGGGGCCTGGTTGTCGGTGTCAATATAAAACGACCGGAGGGGAGTGGCAGTGGTTGCTCCACGGCCATCTCCGGCTTTGACCCGCCAGAAGTAAACGGTCTGGTTGTTTAAGGGGGCAGGGACCTGCCAGGCGGTGGTGGACCCGGCGCCCTGGGCGATCGGGGCACTGGCCGCCACCGGGACGGTCATGGTATCGTCTTCATAAATTTCAAAGGTATAGGTGACCGGATCCAGGTCAATATCCCGGGTGTTCATGGCGACAAGTGCCGGGGTAAGGGTGTCCACACCGGTGTCCGGGCCGGGCCATGATACGTCAAAAGCGTCGGGCGGATCATTTGCCCGGTTGACGAAAAAATCATGGTAGGCCCAAAGGCTGGACCCTTCCGGGTCAGAGGATCTGACCCGCCAATAGTACCGGGTGTTGTCGTCCAGGGTCACCGGGACGGACCAACTGGTGGTGGACTGTGACTGGGGCACCTGGGTCTGGCCGGTATCGGCCAGCCAGGTGTAGATGGTGTCGGGCCGGATCTCAAAGGCCTGTGCCACCCTTGCCTGAGCCGCGACCTGTTGTGTCATCCCGGCGTCTTTATATATTTCAAACGCATAGTCAATGGCGTCGCCCTGGGTGTCGGAACTGTTTTCAATGACCAGTTCCGGGGCCTGCTCGGTCACGGGAATATTGGGATGGGGGTAGAGTGGATCGGGTACGGTGGGGGCGGATTCATCCAGAACCGGATTGGTCTGGTCAATGAACTCCTGGAGATCGGTGACGCCGTCATGGTCATAGTCGCCGCTGCCGTCCCTGGCCAGGTCCTGGAAATGGTCGCGCTCCCATTGGTCGGTCATTCCGTCCATGTCTGTGTCGTCCCGGTCAAACACCATGATCCGGACGCGCTGGTCTGCGAAAAGGCTGCCGTCAGAGGCGGAAAAGGTAATGTCGTAGCCCCCTTTCTGGCCGGGGGCCGGGGTCCAGTCAAATATGCCGGTGCCGTCCTTGTTGTCCCGGAGTTCGGCACCCACGGGCAGTGGGGCGGCAGACAGGGCCGGTATGGTGCCGTTGGGATCGCTGGCCTGGATGATGAACGACACCTGAAGGGTCTCACGGGTATTTTTATCCGGGATAAACTGGAGCACCGGGGCCTGGGGGCCGGCGGTCAATGCTTCGAACACCAGGGTGTATGCGCCGGGAGTGTTCACGTCAAAGAGGTTGATATAGTGGTCCCACTGGTGGGTTTGCCTGTCCTGGACTTTGGAGAGCCATACGTTTTCCGGCCGGATCGCTTTGCCGTCGGACCTGACAGCTTGTTTGACACGTTTGGTGCCGTTGTGGGGATCAGTCATCCGGGTGTAGACAAAGCCGCTTGAAAGGGGCATGTCAAGGGTGTAAACAGACTCCTGTTCCTGGTTTTCTCTGAAGGAGAGGGTGGTGTCGGCGGACCGGTTGGCGACAGCAGTGTCGGGGCTGTCTGATTCATAAACCGTGTAAAGGTCGCCTGCGCGGCTCAGGAAATCCCGTATGCTGTCTCTTCCGGGCAGGTCAACCCGCACATCCCGGACCAGGGTGTGGGTGTTGGCGTCGCTGATCAGGGAGGTGAGTTCCCCGCCCAGTTCGTCTGCATGGGTGTAGCTGGCATTAAAGTCGACAAAGGTGCCGGACAGGCTGCAGCTCATGATCCAGCGGGCAATGGATGCGGTGCCGGATGCAATGGTGCCGAAATCCACCAGAAGGCTTTCCGGTGTTTCCTCGCCGTTGACCTCGCTGCCCTGGATGGTGAAGTTGATGAGCAGGCCCTGTTCATTTTCCTTGATCTGGGGCTGGGCCGAATCAATTTTAAGGCTTTGGGCGGCGCCGCTGCCGGAATTTTTAACCCGCACCCCCAGGGAAAACGGGACGGCCGGTTCGATTTCCGGGGTGAACGGGTCATCCCCATATACCTGGTCGGGCAGGAAATAGTCCAGGGTCAGTTCAGGCATGGGTTTGACAAAGATATAATCCGGGCTGACATCAATCTGGTTTTCCTCTCCGCCGATGGTATAGGTCAGGGAGGCGCCCACATTGTATAATTTGCCCTTGGCAAGGCCGTTGGACGCCCCCGGGGCCGGGATGATCAGCCAGTGGATGTCCGATGACGCGGCTGCCGGCACCTGGCCGGATCCGGAAACATCATCAATATTGCTCATCTCGCTGACCCGGATGAAAAAGGAGGCATCAGGATCATCGGGGTTGGAACTGGCCTCCACGGGATTGTCTTCTTCATCCGTGAACCATACGGTAACCGCAATATTTTCAAGGGGGGCATGGGTAAGGCCGTTGTTGATCCGCATGTGGGCATCAAAGGCCTGGCGCTCCAGGGTCAGTTCCTGTTTGACTTCGATTTTGACCCGGGCGCATGTGGCGTTTTCAGCATGCAGGGCCGGTGGAAGAAAAAGCAGTGATAAACAGTAAAACAGAACAAATGCGGACAGGTGGAAAATACGGGGTGTTGTCCATGCGTGATGATTCATTTTTTTCCTCGCGTCATATTTAACGGTTCATCCGTACACTGATGCCCCGGCCACCCGGCCCCTGGTATCTGAATCTCTGATAGCCTTTCATGGCAGGTGCGGCATGGTCTGATATAATATTTACGGCAATGTATTGTGCGGCATTGCGGCTGAATACTTTTTTTTGGCAGTCCGCCACCACCCAGGTGCTGTCGATGCGTACCTCTGCCCAGTTATGGTATTCCGACGGCCGGAACACACAATTGCCCGGACAGATATACCCGCCCATTCCCCGGGCAGGTATACCGGCGGCCCGGCACAGGGCCGTGAAAAGGTCTGTGAATTCGGTACAGTCCCCTTTGCGGGCTGTCAGGGCATGATGTGCGCCCAGGCGGTGTGTGGTGTAACCACTGGATGTGATCCGTGTGGACACCCACTCATAAATGCGTTGTGCGGTACGGCCGGGTGAGGATTGTTTGAGCTCCCCGGCCAGGCGGACAATATCGGGATGGTTGGATTCAACAAAGGGTTCCGGGTCCAGGTATATCTGCGAGTTGTTGACGGTGACTTTACGGGCAGGATCGTAAAGTGTAAGCGGTGCCGTGATATGGACCACCCGGGTGGCAAAGGGCGGCAGTGCGTCAATGGGAATATTGAGGATCTGGTTGCCCGGAAGGTCCGTATGGATCTGGAAAGGGAGGCTTGCTGTAACGGCAGCGGATGTCTGGAACGCGGTTTCCGGAACCGGGGCATATACCCACAATTCACCGGGGCCGATCAGGGTGTTGGTTTTATTTTTGAGGGTCAGTCCGTACTTGACCTGCCTGGGATGCTCCGAAGACGGGACTTCGGTGGCTGGAAACCCGGCAAAAAACAAGGCCAAAAGGAGCGTTGCACAAACAACTGCCGCCAGAGACAATACAGCAAAAGGTCTTAGCCGGGGCAGTCCCATGGCTTAATCCCACCTCTCTGAGATCCGGTCAAAGATATAATAACCGATCAGCAGGGGAATTACGTTGGTGATCAAACTGATACCAATGGACGAGGGTCATGTGCCCTTAAGGCAGAACAACTCGTAAAAAATACCTGCAACACAGGCATAGGCGCACAGCTTAAAAAACAAGCGTTTCATAACGGCTTTACCGGGAAGGTCAAAATCCGGCGCTCCCTGAAAACACGTAAAAAAATAATTTGGTCCCCGGTCCCCTATTTGAAAAGGGACGACATCTGAAAGCAGATGTCGTTGGCCCTGAACTCCTTGACCGGACCGGCAGAATCAGCCTTATGGCGAACCGGCTGACAAACGGGTAAGCCTGCAAAAACAGACATCAGGCTCAAAAAAATACGGCATCATATCCCTGGAAAATTTGAAAATCAATCAGGGAAACCCTGATTTTTTGGTTTTTTTTAAGTTAGAATTGTTTAAAAATCCATGGATACCCCAATCTATAACTGCCACTTGAATTAAAATTTCAGCCGGTGTAGGGTTTATAATTATTAGAGTGTAACGATTTATCTGCAGTGTTTTTTAGATCACTGGAAGTTGCCGCTGATGGCGTGGTTCCCTTTTGGGGGAGAGAACCGGTACATGTCTCATCTGCCTGGTGGTTTAAGACCGTGCATTAATTTATAGGAAGAGGAGGCATAATGGAGCCCAATAAATTCAGGGAATCGAGACAGGCCATCAACCGGATGTGTGAACATATTGACCAACTCATTGAAAAAAAAGCAGTGGATGAATCCAAAACCTGCTTCCAGGAGGTCAATGTGGAACTTGATGCGCTTCGTCCCCAAGCCGAGGGGGAAATCCAGGAGCGGTCAGTTAAAAATCTGGGTATGAAGCTGCATATTCTCGAAGGTAAAATATCCAAGCTCAAAAAAAAGCGTTCCGCCCCCAGGTCCGGCCGGGCTGCCAAATCGCTCATCGAGTGGGATGAGGACCGGATGGCGGGGTTGGCGACGCCGTTTCTTAAAAAGGTATTTGCCAATATGGCAGGAGACGCGTCCGCCAAAGTTTTTTTCGGCACCACAGGAAAAGGGATTCGCCCGAATTACCGCATTGAATTCAGCGATGGCAAGGTACTGGGCTTTACCGGTTCCGGCCACAAACCTCAGGAAAGCCTGTCCGCATCAGGTGCCGCAAACTTGTCAGACCCGTTTGAATTTCAGATTGTGGAGTCGGTTCTGATGAATAAAAAATAGGGTTGATACAGTTCCTGCTTAACAAAAAAGAAGGAACGGAGACGGCCCCCCTGAAGAGTTCAAGAAGGGGGGTCAGTTATTTTTGGACAGGTTGATGGCCATTTTGATCCGGTTTTTTCCCTTGTGCCCGCATTGATACTCCACCTGGTCCATGACCTCGCTGATGATATAGGTGCCCAGCCCCCCGGGCCTTATGTCGTCCAGGTCCCTGGGCTTGAGCCTGGTGATGTCGCAGGCTTTTCCATAATCCGTAATGGTGATCTCCAGCCGTTCCTGTCCGAACCGGATCAAAAAATCCATTTTTCCTGACGGATCATTCAGGTAACTGTGCTTGATGATGTTTGAACAGGCCTCATCCACAGCCAGGATAATACTGCCGGCCTGGTCCCGGGGAATTTCCAGGACAGCGGCGAGTTTGGACATGGTGCCGCGGATCAACTGGAGAAACCGGGGATGGGAAGGAACGGAAAGGGTTATGGTCTGGGCATCCATGATCAGGCCCCTGTCTTTCGCATCAAGCTGACCAGGGTGATGTCATCGCTTCTCCCATGGTTGATGCTGAATTTTTCCACGGCACCGGACACGGTATTGACGATGGCATCGGGGGTGCCCGGGCATGTATTGATCTCCCGGGTCAGGCCGTCCATGCCAAAAAATGTACCGGCACTGTTTTTGGCCTCTGTAACTCCGTCCGTGTAAAGGGTGAGTACCTGGCCCGGGGCAAGGGTGAACTCTTCCTGGCCAAAGGTCAGGCCGGGCAAAATACCCAGGGGAGGCCCTTTGGTGCTATCGGCGCCCATCTGGACGGATTGTTCCCCATCCGAGCAAATAGGAAAAAGATGGCCGGCGTTGGAAAGCTTAAAACATCCCGTGTCAAGATCCAGCACCATATAAATGAGGGTGACGAACATCCCGTGCCTGGCCCGTTGACAGAGCATGGTGTTCACGGCCTCCATCAGGCCGGACGGCTGGTGGTTCAAAAGGGCGTGGTGCTGGATGTCGCTGGTGAGCCTTGCCATGAAAAGAGAAGCGGCAATGCCCTTGCCCGACACATCTCCCAGAACAATCCCCAGCCGGTTGTCGGGCAGGGAAAAAAAATTGTAAAAATCGCCGCCGATTTCAAGGGCGGGACGGTTAAGGGCGGCAAACCCGTAGCCGGGTATTTCCGGCAGGGTGCCCGGAAGAAAGCTCTGCTGGACTTCCCGGGCCAGCAGCAGGTCCCGTTCCAGGGTCTCTTTCCGGATAATGCTTTTGTGCATCTGGGCCGTGTCAATGGCAACAGCGGCACTGGAGGCAATGGTGACCAGCATCTCCAGTTCCTCCCCGGTAAAGTGAAATGGTGCGGTTTGTTTGTTGATGACCTGAATCACGCCCAGGGTATTGCCCCTGGCCTTTAACGGAACGCAGAGCATGGACCGGGTCCGGTAGTTGGTCTTCCGGTCGTAATCCGGTGAAAAGCCGGGATGGTCGTAAACATCCCTGATGTTCAGCGGGGTGCCGGTATCCGCCACAAGCCCGGCAATACCTTGTCCTTTTTTGAGGCGGAACAGTTCTTTTATTTCCCCTCCCACATCACCCAGGGCAATGTGGAACACCAGGTCGCCGGTATCGTCTTCCTTGAGCAGGAGACTTGCGGAATCGGCCTGGAATGCCGCCTTGGTGGTATCCATGACACTGGCCAGCAGCCTGCCCAGGGAAAGCTCCGAATTGATCAGGTTGGCGATCTCAATACAATTGTTGAGCCGCTCCACTTTGTTGATGCAGGCATTGAGTGCGTCGTCCGGCCGATCATGTATGGTATTGTCGTAAGATGTGGCATTCATAATCTTTAAGCCTTGTATATAAACCCGTGTAGGGTTTGTCAATCCTTGTTGGGCAACTGCGTTTAGCGAACCGGAATCATTCCTCCCCGATTTGATATACGTTGTCCCTGAGCACCTTCCGGATCTTGGCGGAAAGCTCCCGGCTCATCATGGGTTTGAGAATAAATCCCCTGACACCCATGGCCGCCGCTTTTTCTGCGTTCATGGTTTCACTGAACCCGGTGCAGAGCAGGATGGGAATATCCGGCCGGATTTTCATCATTGCCCTGGCCAGTTGGTCACCTGCCATTCCCGGCATGGCAACATCGGAAATCACCAAATCGAATTTGCCGGGATCCTCGGTGAACATGGAGAGCGCCTCCAGGCTCCTGGTACTGGCCGTGACCCGGTATCCCAGCCGCCGGAGCATCTGGATTTCCATTGAAATAATCTCGGGCTCGTCATCCACCAGCAGCACACGTTCGCTGCCCGGTACCAGGTGCCGGTCTTCCTTGTGTTCTTCGGGCGGCGGATGGTTTCCGTTCACCAGCGGGAAGTAAAGATAAAAGGCTGCGCCGCACCCGGGAAGGTTCTGCATCCGCAGGGCACCGCCCAGGCCCATGACAATACCGTGGACCACGGAAAGCCCCATACCGGTGCCTTTGCCCTTTTCCTTGGTGGTGAAAAACGGGTCGAAAATATTATGCTGGATTTCTTCGGGAATGCCCGGGCCTGTATCTGTTACGGTGAGGCAGGCATATGCTCCCGGAATGATTTCCGGGTGGCCCGGTAAATCCGGCGGCCCTTCTTTTTTTTCAAGGGTCACGGTTAAGGTGCCCCCTGTTTTTTCCATGGCATGGTAGGCATTGGTGGTCAGGTTGATGATGATCTGGTGGATCTGCGTGGGATCTGCTTTGACCGCCCCGCAGCCCCTGTCAATGGACTGCTTGATGTCAATGGTGGTGGGGATGGTTGCCCGGAGGAGTTTGAGCGCCTCTTTGATAATGGGCTGGAGTTTAATGGGTCCGGGAGCGGTCACGGACTGGCGTGAAAACGCGAGAATCTGTGCAACCAGCTCTTTTGCCCGGGTGGCGCTGGCATAAATCTGGTCCAGGCCGTGGCGGAGGGGGCTGTCCTGGGGGACGTCGCTCAGGAGTATCTCCGCAAATCCCATGATGGGAAACAGGATGTTATTGAAATCGTGGGCAATGCCGCCGGCCAGGGTGCCGATGGATTCCATTTTCTGGGCCTGGCGCAACTGGTTTTCCATATAAAGGTCGTGGGTTACATCCTTGGCAATGGCAATGATCACCTCAGGGCTCAGGGGGACCGTTATGATCCTTGCAATACGTGTGGTCTTGTCGGGCCGGGTGAATGTAAATTCACCAAGGTGCCTTTGGGCCGCGGCCGTCAGGCTGAGCGGTTCCGAATGCCTGTAAGGGGCGGTATGGTCATTGATATTGCTTTCCGCCAACGCCTCCAGAGGGCGCCCGGTCAACTTCCGGGCGGCGGCATTGGCGTCCAGGTACTGCCCGGAATCCGCAGATATGAGGAATATGGCGTCGTTGCTTTTTTCAAACAGGGTTCTGTACTGGCGCTCGCTTTTTTTGAGTTGAAGCTCGGCATGCTTGCGGAGGGTGATGTCAAGGGCTGAAAATGTAACCCCCCGGGCCAGGTCGCTTCTGTCCAGGGGCGTTGAGGAGAGCAGCACATGGATGCGTGTCCCGTCTTTTTTTACCCAAATGGTTTCTACGGTGCCTGTCCCGTATTTTTTGATCTGCCGGTATTTTTCAGTGCCCACATGGGTGTATTCCGCCTCTCCGGCATAGAGTATCCTGGCGTTGCTGCCAATGAGTTCTTCCTGGGTGTATCCGGTCATGTCCAGGAACTTTTGGTTGACCTGGACGATGTTCCGTTCCCGGACCACGCCGATACCAATGGGTGAGGCCCTGAAGATACTGTCAAGATAATCTTTGTTATGCCTGATGGACGCTTCCAGGTTGGCGGTTTCGGTGATATCCCGGAACACGGTGACCACGCCCCGCAGCCGCCCGTCCGTATCCCGTATCGGGGATGCCGAGTCCGTTATTCTGAAGGTGTTCCCCTGGCGTGAGACCAGTGTGGCCTGGGGGTCCAGGGCTGCAGGGTTACCTGTCTCAAGGACCTTGGCAACAGGATCATGAGCTGCAAATCCCGTGGTATTGTCAATGGTCCTGAATATCCGGCTGAACGGCATCCCCTTTGCCCGGTCCACCGGCCATCCGGTCAGTGATTCCGCCACCGGATTCATCAGGGCGACCGATCCTTGTGCATCTGTGGCAATAACAGCGTCGCCAATGGCGTGAAGGGTGGTTCTCAAGTCGGTTTCCGCCCGGGTCCGTTTTTCAAGTGCCCTGGTCAGTGCGATGGTTTTGCGCCTGACCTGGCTGCGCAGAAAAAAGGTGCCGACAACCAAAATACCGATGGCGGCAAGGCCGGCACTGATCAGTATCCTGAACCATAAGGGCCAGGCATCTTCGGATGGGGCTTGTCCGATCCAGCGGCCCAGTGCCGCGTAGTAGACCGAGGCCTGATTCTGCTTCATGGCGGACAGGTGGGTGTCAAGCGCCGCTGTTATATCCGCAGGCAGGCCGGGGCGGAAGGCAAAAAACAGGCGGGTGGGATTGAATATCACCCCGGTTTTTTCACTATCGTAACGGCCGGCGTTTTCATCCCCGAAAAGACGGTTGACCACACCGGCATGGGCATCCCCCGTTGACACCAGGTCCAGTACACGGTGGTAATCATCTGTTTCAACGAATTCGCAGGTAATGCCGAATCCTTTGATAAACTCCCGGAACGCTGTGTTGTAAATATCCTTTTTTAACAGGGCAACCCGTTTCCCCTCCAGGTCGGTCAGATCCAGAACAGGGGTTTGGGCACTTCTGTACACCTCTCCCCAGTTGATCAGGACCGGTTCCCGGCCAAAGGAGACTTTGCCGGCCCTGTCCGGGGTAAAGGCCACGGCGCAGGCAATGTCGATCTGCCCGGCCGACAGGCGGGACAGGCACTCCTCAAAAGAGCCGTGTACATATGCGATATTCCAGCCTTCCCTGGCGGCAACCCACTGGAGGATCTCAGGGAAAAGCCCGGCGCCCTTGTTGCCCGGTCCGGGGAAAACAAGGGGGGAACTGGTATAAATACCGACCCTGACGGATTGCCCTGCGTTTGCAGCGCCGGGGAAAAAACAAGAGATCAGCGCCACGATGATGATGAACCAGACTGGGAAGTTACGGCGTGTCATATATGAACGGGATCCTTAATTTATACACGTTTAATCCGTATACTATTTCTTTAGTATTTTAGAAATACCCATATAAAATATACCTGTGCCTGTTTTAAAGCAACTTGTTATCCACGTGTTATCCAAAAGAGTGGCGGATGGCTTCCGGACAAGGCCTCCCGGACACGGGCAAGTCGGGTTTACCGTTGACAGGCCGGTCGGCCTGGGGTATCTAAGACCATCACTCTTATAGGACAAAACAGCAATGATCATAGTAAAAGATCTCGTAAAAACATACGGTGATGTGGTGGCATCCAACCACCTGAGCTACGCTTTTGAAGAGAATAAGGTCACTGTGATTCTCGGGGGGAGCGGTTCGGGGAAAAGCACTCTTTTACGCCAGATGACCGGTCTTGAACGGCCGGATTCGGGAACAGTCCTGTTTGACGGGCTGGACCTGACCCGGGCCACCAAGGCCAGGCTGTATGAAAAACGGAAAAAAATGGGCATGCTGTTCCAGGGGTCGGCCCTGTTTAACTATATGAATATTTTCGACAACATTGCCTTTCCCTTGCGCGAACATACACGGATTGCCGATAATGTGATCAAGACCATTGTCACCATGAAGCTTGAAATGGTCGGGCTCCGCGGCAGTGAACACCTGATGCCTTCACAATTGTCCGGGGGGATGCTGAAACGGGCCGGCCTGGCCCGGGCCATTGTCATGGACCCCAAGGTGATTTTTTACGATGAACCCACATCGGGTCTGGACCCGATTTCAACAGGTGTGATCGACAAGCTGATCCGGGACCTGAACCAGAAGCTGAACATCACCTCGGTGGTGGTTTCCCACGATATTGATTCCTGTTTCAGGATCGCCGACCGGATTATCATCCTGTATTACGGCAAGATCATTGCCCAGGGGGCTGTCGATGACATCCGGAACAGTACCGACCCCAGGGTGATCCAGTTTCTCTCCGGTGCCCCCGAAGGGCCGATCCCATTTGCCCGGACCGGTAAAAAATACCTGGATGAAATTTTAACGGAATAAGGATACTGCCAGTGAACCTTGACATCCCAGCCGCCATCGGACAATTCACTCTGAACCGGATACAGGTCCTGGGCCGCAGCGGCCTGTTTTTATGCATCACATTCTGCCAGGCGTTTGTGCCGCCTTTCAGGGTTTCCCGGGTGATTAAGGAAATTGAGTTCATCGGCTCAAAATCCATATTGATCGTGTTTGTCACCGCGCTGTTCACAGGAATGGTCCTGGGGCTGCAGGGGTATCACACCCTGACCCAGTTCGGTGCCGAAGCCCTTCTGGGATCTGCCGTTGCCCTGTCCATTATCCGGGAACTGGGGCCGGTGCTCTGCGCCCTTATGGTGACCGGGCGGGCCGGTTCGGCCATGGCTGCGGAAATCGGCATCATGAAAATCACGGACCAGTTCCCGGCGCTTGAAATGATGGCGGTTGACCCGGTCAAGTACGTCATCAGCCCTAAACTCCTTGCCGGAATCCTATCCCTGCCCCTGCTCACCGCTTTTTTTGACGTGGTGGGCATTTTCGGCGGATACCTGGTGGGAGTGAAACTGCTGGGCGTCAATGAAGGGGCGTATTTCGGGAAAATGGTGTCGGCGGTTACCTTTGCGGATATCTACGGCGGGATGATCAAATCCCTGGCCTTCGGGCTGCTCATCGCATGGATCTGCACGTTCATGGGGTATGTTGCCCGGTCCACCACCGAAGGGGTCAGCAGGGCCACCACCCAGGCGGTTGTGTTTTCATCCCTGTCGATACTGATCGTGGATTATATCTTGACATCTTTACTGCTATAGGATTTAAATTAGAGATCATGTACGGAAAAAAAACGGAAATTTCAGTGGGTCTTTTTATGATCATGGGAATGGTCTGCCTGGCATACCTTTCGGTCAACCTGGGATCGGTGGAACTGTTCGGGTCGAACAGCTATTCCATCAGTGCGACATTCGGCTCCATAGAAGGGCTTGAGCCCGGGGCTTCCGTTGAGATCGCAGGCGTGCCCGTGGGCAAGGTAAAGCGCATCATGCTTGAAGAAAATAATGCGCTTGTGGAGATGGAAATTAAGAACGGAACCGAAATTTCCGATGATACCATCGCATCAATTCGTACCAAAGGCGTGATCGGCGACAAGTTTATAAAATTGTCGCCGGGCGGGTCAGATGAGTTGCTGCAGGACAAGGATTCGCTGATGGATACGGAATCCGCCATCAGCCTGGAAGAACTTATCAGCAAATATATTTTTGAGAAGTAGACAGGCCCATGGGATTTTCAATCACCAGCAAAGAAGACAACGGCATTGCCCTGGTTTTTGTTGAGGGCGAAATCGACATGTTTACCTCGCCCAACCTGCGGGAGACCCTTTTGCCCTATTTTACCTCCGCCACCCCGGGGATTATCGTCGACTTAAGCCGGGTCTCCTTTATGGACAGTTCCGGCATTGCCACCCTGGTGGAAGGGCTTCAGTGGAGCAAAAAGGAGAACCGGGAGTTTATCCTGGCAGGCCTTGGTGAAACGGTTTTCAATGCCTTGTCCCTGACCAAACTTGATAATGTATTTTCCATTCACCCGGATACGGAAACAGCGCTTGCCGGCCTGGGCGTGAAATAACGCCCCGGTTTTCCCCGGTCCGCGTCAAAACCATGGTTTAAAAATGATATGAGGATGGCCTGAGATGAACGGCATGACCAAAACACAGGCAATGGTGGGAATACTGGTGTTTCTCCTGGTAGCGGGAATCTGCGGCATTGCTGCTGCAACCGAGGGCATTTCTGCCCGGAAACAGCTTGAGCAGAGCATTGAGCAGATTCTGGACGTGCTCCGGAACCCGGAACTCCGCTCTCTGGATCGCCGGGAGGACCGGCGTGAGAAACTGAGGGGAATCGCCCGGCAGCGGTTTGATTACCGGCGAATGTCGCAACTGAGCCTTGGCCGGTACTGGAGAGAGCGGTCCGATATGGAAAAGAACGAGTTCACGGCATTGTTCGGTGCGCTGCTTGAAGACACCTACATGAGCCGGATCGAAGCCTATACCGATGAAAAAGTGGTCTTTCTCAACGAACGGATCAAAAAGAAAAAAGCCCAGATCAACACAAAGATCATCACCCGGGATGTGGAAATTCCCATCAATTACCGGATGTACGAAACCAGTGACGATACCTGGATGGTGTATGATATGGTGATCGAAGGGGTGAGCATGATCGGCAACTACCGCTCCCAGTTCAGTCAGATTCTTGAGCGCCAGTCGTTTGCGGAGCTTGTCGAAAAACTCAAAGAGAAAAAAGAATAGATCTTTCAGCCAGTTAAGAAAATCGTTAATCATTGCACCATTCCCTGAGATCAGGGCAGGGCGCCTGCCTGATATATGGAATCGCCCTGTGCCGGCGGGATGATTTGCTCATATATTTCTAATCAATTTCAAACAATCCCGTGTTAAATCCTCCGCTGATACCCATATCAATGTGTAACAGGTGAGGTGAAATGAACTTGCGTATAATTTCCGGGCGTGGAAACGGAATCCCCTTTTTTTTCAACAGGAAAAAGAAAAAGAATGCGAACGGTGCTGTCGGCGATGCCGGGGAGATTCCTGAACAAGAGCCGGTCTGCCTGGAATCCTCGGCGCTCAGCCGTCCGACAACCTGGCTGACGGTCGGGGTAAAGCTGATTCTCGGCGTGGGGCTTGTGTCCAACCTCTGCATGGGCGTGCTGATTTATACCAACTGGACTGCCACCCGGGACGTGGGGGACAAGACCAATGCATTGCTCTCCCTGAATGCCGAACTGAATGCCGATCTCAGGGAAAGCATTTTTCAGCTGCAGGAAAAGTACCTTCAGATTCCGGATTTGTTGACTGTGGACCCGGCAGCCGCCATCAAAAAGCAGATCAGAAGCGGGTTTACCGTGGACAGGGAAGAGGTGCTTGATGGGCGGCCAAATTACGGCAAGTTTTTCAAGCGCAAGCAGCGGCGGGATATTTCCAAGGGAAAATTCATCGTCCAGATCAAAGACGGCGGAGTGATCGTTTCCGGCGGCATCCTGAACCCCGGCGGGGCGTTTACGGATACCGTGGCCATGATGTACATTAACAGTGCGGATCCGGAAGGGGACATGGAGAAGATCAATACCCTTATCCGCCAGGAAGAGGGTGCAGCCGATAGTGAGGATGCCCTGCAGCGGAAAATCGCCCAACTCAATGCCAGGCTGGCGGATGAGGGCATGGCTGCGGAGGAAGCCCGGACCAAGATTCTTTACCATGTGGACCAGATCAAGGCCCAGGAAGAAGACCTGTCAGGATTCAGGAAAGACCGTCAGAAAACAATGGTCATCATTGCCTGTGTGACCCTGGCCCTGAACCTCCTGGTGCTGTATGTCATGACGTTTTTGCATGTGGAGCACCCGCTCAAGCGGCTGACCCGGACCATTGAAATGATCAATGCGGGTGAAAAGGAAGTCGGCATCCCTTACCAGAAGCGAAAAGACAAAATCGGTGTTCTGGCCGGTGTTCTGCAATCCTTTCAGGGCGCCCTGCAGAACCTCAGGGCCGCAGATGAACAAAAACAGAAAGAACAGGAGATGATCCAGGATTTAATCCTGACCATGACCAACCTGATTGAAGATCTCCAGACCAAATCCCAGGCCATGAAACGGGCCAGTTTTGATCTTTACGAACTGGCCGGCAATACCAGCGAGCAAAGCGATACGGCCACTACGGCCATCGGGCGGACCGAACAGAATACCGGAAACGTATCCCATGCCGCCGGCAGCCTCAGGGATGCGGTTCAGGATATCCACACCCAGGTGGAAAAGCAGAACGAACTGGTTACGGATATCAACCGGGTGACCCGCCGGTCCATGGACAATATCCAGGAGTTGAATACAGCATCCCGGGAGATTGAGGAAATTATTAAAATCGTTAAAAATATTTCCGGTCAAACCAAGCTGCTGGCCCTGAATGCCAGAATTGAGGCCAGTCGGGCAGGGGCCGCAGGCAAGGGGTTTGCCGTGGTCGCCAATGAGGTCAGGGACCTTTCCCTGCAGACCGAGGCTGCCAACGGGGAAATTGAAGCCAAAATCGCGGCCATCCAGTCGGCCTGCCGCCAGATGGTGGATTCGACCCAGGGGGTTGAAACCCTTATCGGAACCCTTTCCGGGGCAGGCGCCCATATCTTTGAAGCGGTCAAGGACCAGCGCCGGTTGTCCGACCGGATTACCCAAAATGCCGACGCCACGAGCAGTGATGTGCATGACCTGTCAGCGCGTGTGTCTACGGTGAAAGACGCTGCCCAGGAAACCCGCCGCCTGTCTGAAAGTGTCAGGTCCCATTCGTCGGAAATGGAAGCGGCCCTGGACGATCTGTTGAAAGGCACAAAGACGAAGCTGGGCAAGATCGGGAATAACACTTCCCTAACGGTTTGCTAATATTTTGTTAAAGGATATCTAATAAAAGAAGCGTATTTTCCATTAGCGTTAAAAAACGTCTATAGCAATGATAAAAATTATGTTCCAAAAAACGGCAATAAGCGTAACTGGCCAGTAAAAAAATGTTGAAGATTCAAACCCCATTTGCTGTACAGCAATCGACACTGAAACGTGAGCCGAAACAGAATTTTGAGAACAGCTATACAACTTTTTAAGGAATATCAATGTCGCCATTACAGTTGCTTTTAACTCTCCTCATGCTGACCGCAGGCGGATATTATCTCGGGCGCCGGCAGGCGTTTGCGGTGTCGTCGACCAATGGCGGACCCAAGGTCCTCCATTCCAGGCCGACCTATTACGGGGCGCTTGCGGCCCTCTGGTGTGCCATTCCCGCCCTGATCGTCTTTTCCTTCTGGATGGCGTTTGAGTCCAGTGTGATTACGGATATGATGATTGCGGGACTTCCCGAGGACATCAGGAGCCTGCCCCAGGACCGTCTGAACCTTATTGTAAACGATATCCGGAACCTGGTGAGCGGAAACATCGTGGGGGGTGAGATCAGCCCTGCCATACAGGCGGCGGCCGAGCACTACCAGAGCCTTCGGGTCACCAGCCATGCCGCGCTGACCGTACTTGTGGTGAGTATTGCCATTGTGGCCATCCTGTGGATCCGGAAACTGATCTCTCCTGCGCTCCGGGCCAGAAACCACGTGGAAAATGTCATCAAGGTACTGCTGATCGCCTGTTCCACCCTGGCCATTTTTACCACCATTGGAATCGTTCTGTCCGTTTTGTACGAAGCCATCCGTTTTTTCCAGGTGATTCCGATCAGTGAGTTTCTGCTGGGTCTTGATTGGAGCCCGCAGATGGCCATCCGGTCGGACCAGGTCGGATCTTCGGGCGCGTTCGGGGCCATCCCCGTATTCATGGGAACCATGCTGATCTCTGCCATTGCCATGTGTGTGGCTGTGCCCATCGGTCTCATGTCCGCCATTTATCTGTCTGAATATGCCAATAAAAAATTCAGGAGCATTGCCAAGCCCCTGCTGGAAATCCTGGCCGGTATTCCCACGGTTGTTTACGGCTTTTTTGCCGCGCTGATCGTTGCCCCGGCCATCCGGAATGCCGGTGCAACAGTCGGACTGGAGGTCTCTTCGGAGAGCGCCCTGGCTGCGGGACTGGTCATGGGCATCATGATTATCCCCTTTGTATCCTCGCTTTCCGACGATGTGATCAATGCGGTCCCCCAGTCTCTGAGGGACGGGGCTTACGGCCTGGGCTCAACCCAGTCCGAAACCATTACCCGGGTAATATTGCCTGCCGCCCTTCCCGGTATTGTGGGCGGGGTGCTTCTGGCGGTTTCCAGGGCGATTGGCGAGACCATGATCGTGGTCATGGCGGCGGGCCTGTCCGCCAACCTGACGGTAAATCCCCTTAAAACGGTTACCACCGTAACCGTACAGATCGTCACCCTGCTGGTCGGGGACCAGGAATTTGACAGCCCCAAGACCCTGGCCGCCTTTGCCCTGGGACTTATGCTTTTTGTCGTAACTTTGATTCTGAACGTGATTGCCCTGGTGGTGGTCCGTAAATACAGGGAGCAGTATGAATAATATGGACGCATCACCGACACCGGAAAGCTCCCGGCCCGGCAACAGGGTCCGGACAATGGACATCGTCAACAAGGGACTGGCAAAACGGTATCAAAAAGAGCGGCGGTTCAGGCGTTACGGACTTGCGGCAATTATCATGAGCCTGAGTTTTCTTTCTTTCCTGTTCATCAGCATTATTGCAAACGGATATACGGCATTCCAGCAGACTGCGATTGAGTTGGAAATCTTCCTGGACCCCCAGGAGATTGACAAGGAAAACCTGGCCACGGCCAATTATCTGGGGATGGTGCGCACATCGCTGAAAAAGACCTTTCCTGATGTAAAAGGCCGGAAGGATAAACGCAAGCTCTACGGAATTGTCAGCACGGGCGCGTCATTTCTTCTCCAGGATTTTGTGGCAAGGAACCGTCACGAAATCGGGAACACCATCAAGATCTGGGTACCGGCCGATGATGATGTGGATATGCTCATGAAAGGGCATATCAGCCGGGATGTTCCCGAAAGCGAACGCCGGATGAACGATTTGCAGCTTTCCTGGGTGGACCACCTGATTGAACAGAACAGGATCAAAAAAGAATTCAACACCACGTTTTTTACAGCCGGTGACTCCAGGGAACCGGAGCTGGCAGGGATCTGGGGCGCGGCATGCGGCTCCTTTTATACCCTGCTGGTCACCCTGTTACTCTCTTTCCCCATCGGGGTGGCGGCTGCTGTCTACCTGGAAGAGTTTGCACCCACCAACCGGTGGACCGATATCATTGAGGTAAACATCAACAACCTGGCGGCTGTACCATCTATTGTGTTCGGTCTTCTGGGCCTGGCGGTGTTTCTCAACTTCTTCGGCTTGCCCAGGTCCGCCCCGCTTGTGGGCGGGCTGGTGCTTACCCTGATGACCCTGCCCACCATTATCATTGCCAGCCGTGCCGCGCTGAAATCCGTGCCACCTTCCATCAGGGAAGCTGCACTTGGGGTGGGAGCGTCCAAGACACAGATGGTCACCCACCATGTTCTGCCCCTGGCATTGCCGGGCATGCTGACCGGAACCATTATCGGGATGGCCCAGGCCCTGGGGGAAACCGCCCCGCTCCTGATGATCGGTATGGTGGCCTTTATTGTAGATATTCCCGGCGGATTCACCGACCCGTCAACGGTGCTGCCGGTACAGATCTTTTTATGGGCAGACAGCCCTGAAAGAGCCTTTTTGGAGAGAACGTCCGCCGCCATCATGGTTCTCCTGGCATTTTTGGTGACCATGAATGCCGTGGCCGTTTTCCTGAGAAAGAAGTTTGAAAGAAGATGGTAATTTATTAACCCTAAACTTAATTAAGCAGTATTTTATTTAACCCTATTTTAGGAGCACAAAAATGAAAAAAATTCTGGTTGCAATGACCGCCCTGATTTTCGGTCTGGGTCTGTCAAACGTTTACGCAGGTGCCTCAAGAGACTATATCTCCATTGTCGGTTCCTCAACAGTTTACCCCTTTGCCACCGTTGTTGCCGAGCAGTTCGGTAAAACCACCTCTTTTAAGACCCCGAAAATCGAATCCACCGGTTCCGGCGGCGGACACAAACTGTTTGGCGCGGGCATCGGCGTTCAGCATCCTGACATCACCAACTCTTCCAGACGGATCAAAAAGAGCGAGCTTGAAAAAGCCATGAAAAACGGTGTAAAGGACATTATTGAGGTCAAAATCGGTTATGACGGAATCGTTGTGTCCAACTCCAAAAAAGCCCCTGCGCTGAAACTGACCAGAAAAGACCTTTTTCTTGCACTTGCCAAGGACGTACCTTCCGGAAACGTTGCCGGCAAAACCATTCCCAACCCCTACAAAACCTGGAAAGATGTGAATCCCGCGCTTCCCGATGTGAAAATTGAAGTGCTTGGTCCTCCGCCCACCTCCGGTACCCGTGACGCGTTTGTCGAACTGGCCATGGAAGGCGGCGCCAAAAAATTCAAATGGATCAAGGCGCTCAAGAAAAAAGACAAAAAGGCTTACAAAGCTCTTTGCCACACAGTTCGTGAAGACGGTGCCTATATTGAAGCCGGTGAAAACGATAACCTGATCGTTCAGAAACTGGAAGCCAATCCCAACGCACTGGGTATCTTTGGTTTCTCTTTCCTTGATCAGAACACCGACAAAATCCAGGGTTCTTACATCGACGGTGTACAGCCGACCTTCGAAGCCATTGCCGACGGGTCTTACCCTGTATCCCGCCCCCTGTTCTTCTATGTGAAAAAAGCCCACGTGGAAACCATTCCCGGCATCAAGGAATTCCTTGCCGAGTTCACCAGTGAAAAAGCCTGGGGTGACGAAGGTTACCTGACCGACAAAGGGCTGATTCCCATGCCCATGGATGAAAGAAAAATGTTTCAGAGCAACGTGAAAAACCTGAAACCGCTGACATTGGCCGACCTCTAATCGTCGCCTATTAACAATTACCGGGCCTGGCCACACGGCCTGGCCCGGGTTTTTTATTTTAGGTTGTGCAAAGGTGGATGCCCATGCAAATGCTTG
Organism: Desulfobacter sp.; assembly: GCA_036881925.1. GTDB lineage: Bacteria > Desulfobacterota > Desulfobacteria > Desulfobacterales > Desulfobacteraceae > Desulfobacter. The sequence goes on along the minus strand of JBAJNJ010000004.1, from coordinate 70,516 downwards.
CCGCAGAACAAACAGAAGTTGAAATGAAACAGGAAGAAACAAGAATGGATTCTTCAGTCAAAAGGGCCGCTAAGCGCCAACTTGTCGCCAGGGAAGAGAGAAGTACGGTCGGCGAAATGACCGTGGAAAATCCCAGGATGAGCTGCCGTAATGTAGATGTGTATTATAATTTCGGGGAAAAAAAGGCCATCAATAGTATTTCCCTGGATATCGGCTGTAACGAGGTGATTTCCATGATCGGCCCTTCAGGGTGCGGAAAATCAACCTTCCTGCGCTGCCTGAACCGGATGAACGATACCATTGAAGGCTGCCGGGTCAAAGGTGAGATCACCATGGATGGAAAAAACATCTATGACAAGGATGTGGATGTGGTGCCGCTGAGAGCCCAGGTGGGAATGGTTTTCCAGAAACCCAACCCCTTTCCCAAATCCATCTATGACAACATTGCCTACGGCCCCAAAATTCACGGGCTTGTCCAGCACCGGGACGAGACCGATGAGCTGGTGGAAAAGTCCCTGAAGCGCGCCGGCCTCTGGAACGAGGTCAAAGACCGCCTGGACCAGCCCGGTACAGGTCTTTCCGGCGGCCAGCAGCAGCGGCTCTGCATTGCCAGGACCATTGCGGTCAATCCTGAAATCATTCTCATGGACGAACCCTGCTCGGCCCTTGACCCCATTGCCACGGCCATTATTGAAGACCTGATTGACGAGCTCAAGCAGGAGTACACCATTGCCATTGTGACCCACTCCATGCAGCAGGCCTCCCGTGTTTCCCAGCGCACCGCTTATTTCCACCTGGGTGACCTGATTGAAATCGGTCCCACGGATCAGATCTTTTTAAATCCGCTTCACCAGTTGACAGAAGACTATATTACAGGAAGGTTCGGATAAGTTCCCGATCCGGCCTCCGGGCAAAGGAGACCCAATGGAAGAACATATTGTTAAATCCTACGATGATGAAATCACACGGCTGAATGCCCGGATATCCGCCATGGGGACCACCTGTGAATGGCAATTGTCCAAAGCCTTGAAAGCCCTTGAAACCAAGGATCTGCAACTTGCCGGACAAATTGTCCGCGAAGATGAAAACCTGAACGCCCTGTACAAGGCCCTTGAAGAAGAAGCCGTACAATTGCTGGCCCGGCGCACTCCCATGGCCGTCGACCTCAGGTATCTTCTGGCAGCCATGCGCACCGGTTCGGAACTGGAGCGAATCGGCGACTATGCCGCCAATATCGCCCGCCGGGTGATCGAGCTTGACAAAGCCGGCACCGATCTTGAAGATCCTGTCGTGCTGATCCAGGATATCGGCAAAATCTGCCGTAAAATGATTACCGACGTGGTGGCGTCCTTTCTAGAGCTGAATGTGGACTCCGCCCTGGAGATCTGGCACAGGGATGATGTGGTGGACCGGAAATTCGCCCGTCTCATGACGGAATTAAGGGGCAGAATGCATCAGCAGGATTCGAGTATTGTGGATGCCTGCACCCAGTTTATTTTTATGGGCCGGTGCCTGGAACGCATTGGTGACCATATTACCAATATTGCGGAAAGCGTCTACTATATTGAAACCGGGGAAACCTATATCGGCACCCTGGACACCGAATCCTAATATCCCATCCTGTCCGGGATCACCCCCCGGACACCCCCCCGGGGAAACGGCGTGTCTCCCCGGCGCCTGGGGATCACATGAATATGGGTGTGAAAAACGGTCTGGCCGGCGGTCTCCCCGCAGTTGACCCCGATATTAAATCCCGACACGGCCGGGTCCTTATCAAGAATCTCCCGGCGGAGCCGGCCAATCAACTCCCGGGCATCACACAACTCTTCCGGATTCAGATCAAAATACGTTTCACAATGGCGAAATGGTATTACCAGCCGGTGGTGGCGGCTGACCGGCGTGGTATCTGCAATGGCGTAAACACTGCCGTTCTCTGCAATGATGCGTTTTCTGTCCATGCGGCAGAACGGGCAAATCTTTGGATCATGCGGTGTCATAAAGCGCTCCCTGGATTTTGATCTGAACGTGGTTCCCGGTACCGGGGCCGGATACTGCCTCGATACCATAAACAGGTGTTCCGGGCAACCGGATTTCCATCTCCGGTCAGGGTCAACGCATATAAAAATTGGAATGAATGATTTCAGTGGTTTAGACGTTGTCGCAAACGCAGGAAAAAGTATGCGAGCTTTTTAAGTGTCTGAAACCATATGGATTAAAAAAACATGCCAGATGTAAATGCGTTTGCCCTGCATCTCCGGTTGCCGGAGCATGATGGGTTTTTGGACATCAATAATTGTCTTTGATATATCAATTTCAACATTTAAAGTGTTAATTCCGGGTTGTTTGTTGACAAATGCCAGGGACGCTCCTATGATAATTTTCCAAAATTAAATCGAGCATATCATAAGGATACCTGTGTTATGACTGTGGATGATTTCTCTTTGGATTTTTTTTCCCTCAAAGGCAAAACCGCTATGGTCACCGGTGGAAACAGCGGTCTTGGACAGGCATTTTCCCTGGCGCTGGCCAAGGCCGGGGCCAATCTTTTTATCCCCGGCATCATCGAAGAAACAGGAGAGACAAAGGACTTGATTGAGGCCCATCATGTGAGGGCCGAATTCATGACCGTCGACATCACCGGAGACGGGGAATGCGCCAGGGTTATGGATACCTGCATGGACCGCATGGGCAGGCTGGACATCCTGGTCAACAATGCCGGGATCTGCCGGCTGAAACCGGTGCCGGAGTTCGGCCGCCGGGACTGGGATCCCATGCTTGACGTGAATGTGACGGCGGCATTTGAACTGAGCCGGGAAGCTGCCATCCATATGATTCCGGAAAAAAGCGGGAAAATCATCAACATCTGTTCGCTGTTTTCTTATCTGGGCGGGCGGATGTCCCCGGGTTACGCCGCTTCCAAGCATGCTTTGGCAGGACTGACCAAAGCCTATTGCGACGAACTTGCCGTCCACAATATCCAGGTCAACGGCATTGCTCCGGGATACTATGCCACCCATATCACCGAATCCACCCGGCAGGATCCCCAATCCAACCAGCAGGTGCTGGACCATATCCCGGCCGGACGGTGGGGAACCCCCCAGGACCTGATGGGTGCCGTAGTCTTTCTTGCCGGAAGGGCTTCGGACTATGTCAACGGCCATATCCTGGTGGTGGACGGCGGCTACCGGGTGCGTTAACCCAAAAATTAAGAATCAAAGGAACAGACCATGTTAACACGAGAGGCCATTGTCAGCGGATTGATCGATATCCTGGGACCGGAACGGGTTGTGACGGATCCGGATGTCCTCAAGGAAAGCAGTATTGACCGGTACAGAAAAGTGCAGAGCGTATTCGGCATTTATGAACTCCCGTTTCCGGCAGCCGTTGCCAGGCCCGGGGATGCGGCCCAGGTATCCCGGGTGCTTGAATTTGCCCACCAAAACCGGATCAATTGTGTGCCCAGGACCGGGGGCTCTGCCACCGAAGGGGGACTGGAGACCATTGTGGAAAACTCCATTGTCATTGACGGGGCAGATATGAACCGGATTGTCCGCATTGACCCGGTGTCCATGATGGCCACGGCCCAGTGCGGGGTCAACCTGGAAGTCCTGGAAAACAAGCTGAGGGAACAGGGCCTGACCATGGGGCATTCCCCCCAGTCCAAACCCCTGGCCATGATGGGCGGGCTTGTGGCCACCCGGAGTATCGGCCAGTTCTCCACCCTTTACGGGGGGATCGAGGATATGGTCGTGGGCCTTGAAGCGGTTTTTCCCAATGGTGAAATCGCCCGGATCAAAAATGTTCCCCGGAGGGCCTGTGGTCCGGATATCCGCCACATTGTCATCGGCAACGAAGGGGCGCTCTGCTATATTACAGAAGTTACGGTCAAGTTGTACCGGTTCTATCCGGAAAACAACCGGTTTCTGGCCTATGCCGTACCGGACATGGGCCTGGGGCTTGAGGTGCTTAGGGATGTGATCACTTCTGGATACCGGCCCTCCATCGCCAGGCTTTACGATGCCCAGGACGCTGCCCAGCATGGATTTGACCAGTTTGCCGGTGACAATTGCGTGCTCATATTCATGGCCGAAGGCCCGGAGCGGATCACCAGGGCCACGGCCGACGGTATTGAAGACATTGTGGGGGCATACCAGGGCTGGACCCCGGTGAATCCAAAGGTGATTGAAAACTGGTTCAACCACCTGAATTGGGGGCCTGAAAAAGTGCTTGAGGAACGGGAGTTTCTTAAAAAACACATGAACACCGGGTTCACCACCGAAGTGTCCGGCAACTGGGACTGCATCCTTGCCATCTATGAAAATGCCCTGGCCCGCATCAAAACGGATTTTCCCCATGTGGATGACCTGACCATGCTGGGCGGGCACTCCTCACACAGTTACCAGACCGGTACCAACATGTATTTTGTCTACGACTATAATATCAAGGGCAAACCCGAGGAAGAACTTGAAAAATACCATGTTCCCCTGAACGCCATGATTGTGGAAGAAACCCTGAAGGCAGGCGGTTCAATGGTCCACCACCACGGGATCGGCAAGTACCGCACGCCGTGGACCCGTGAGGAACACGGCTCTGCTTATTTTCTCATGGATTCTCTTAAACAGGCCTTTGATCCCAACGGCATCATGAATAAGGGCACGATATTTCCGGTGGAAAAATGAAAAATACCATCATCGCGCCAGGAAAAACAGAATGACCGGCCTGATCCGGCCTTTTAGCGATACATATGCGGATTACCTGGGAGATGAATCCCGGCTCTCCGGCCATGCGCAATCCGTGTCTTTTCCGAAAGATGAGGCCGAGGTGGTTGATATTTTTTCACAACTCAGGCACCAGGGTATTCCGGTGACTGTCCAGGGCGGCCGTACCGGTATCGCCGGCGGGGCTGTTCCGTCGGGCGGGCATCTCATGAGCCTGCTCGCCATGGACCGGGTGCTGGGAATGACCCGGGGCCGCCAGGGCAGGTTCCTGGTTCGGGTCCAGCCCGGCCTGCGGCTGGATTCCCTTCACTTACAACTTGAGTCCGGCAGGTTCGGTACAGAGGGGTGGGACAGGGACAGTTTGGCCGCCCTGGAAGCATTTAAGCAATCCGGCCCCTATTTCTGGCCCCCGGATCCCACAGAGGCAACCGCTACTGTGGGAGGCATCGCCGGCACCGATGCCGGCGGCCCGTGCGCCCATCTCTACGGCAGTGCAGGGGACCATATCCATGCGGTCAGGATCATGGACCCCAAAGGCGGCGTTTATGATATCCGGCGGGGACAATACCAGGTTTCCCCGGACCGGCTGCCGTCTTCCCTTGGCAAGGCATTGGCGCCGGCATCCGGAACGGAAACCATTGCCGGGGACATGGATCTGCTGGACCTGTTGCCGGGCAGTGAGGGCTGTCTTGGCATCTTCCTGTCCATGACCCTTGTTCTCAGGCCCAGGCCGGATGAGATGTGGGGCATTCTCTTTTTTTTCAATACCCTGGAACGGGCAGCCGGGTTTATACAGGCCATTGGGGAACGCGGGAGGATCGAGGGGCCGCGTCATAGCGGAGATGGGGCAAGGGGAGCCATTGCAAGGATTGCTGCCGCAGATATCATGGACCGTACCACCCTGGATGCTGTCCGGAAGTTGAAGCAGACAATGACGCGGCTCAAACGGATTCCGGAGCCGGATCCTTCTGCCGGGGCAGGGGTGTACCTGGAAATTCATGGTGGGGATACCGGCGGGATTGAGGATATGGCCGGGCAACTCATTGAAACCGCATCGGACTTCGGCAGTGACCCGGACCGGAGCCTGGCGTGTTCCGGGGCATCCGGGCTGCAGCAGTTCCGGAGATTCCGTGTTGCAGCGCCCGAGGCTGTCAACATGGAGATTGACCGGCGCAGGCAACATGACAGCCGTATCCTGAAGCTGGGCACGGACATGGTCTTTCCGGGAATGGCGCTTCCCGACCTGGTCCGGATGTATGCCCGGGATATCGAAGAAAACGGGCTTGAGGCGGCGCTGTTCGGCCACGGGCTGGACAGGCGTCTTCATGTCAATATCCTGCCCCGGGATTACAATGACTATTGTCGCGGCAGGGACCTTGTGGCGGCATGGGCCCAAGCCGCCTGTGGCGCAGGCGGTTCCCCGGTTGGGGAGCACGGGGTGGGAAAACTCAAGACACACCTGGTGGGCCCGGCCTGCATGCCCGAGCGCCTGGCATGGCAACTCCGGCTCAAACAGGCATGGGATCCCCGGGGATTGCTGAACCCCGGCAACTGGTCGGGCGTGGAAAATAAACAAACAGGTGGAAACAATGGCTGATGCATATGTGATGGGCGTGGATGTGGGCACCCAGAGCGCCAAGGTCGTGATCTTTGACCTGGAGGGCAATATTGTCTGTGAGGCCTGCCGGCCGTTGCGCAAAATCGCCATTCCCGCACCACTCCTGGCCGAGCATCCGGATGACGATATCTGGGATGCTTTGACCGTCGCGCTACAGGCCGCGATGGACAGGTTTAAAAATGAGGCGGGTAAACATCCGGCCGATATCCGGGCCATGGGGCTGTGCGTCATCCGGTGCTGCCTGGCCCTGATGAAGGAAAGCGGGGAACTTGCCCATCCCGTGATTTCCTGGATGGACAAGCGGATGAACACCCCTTATGTGTATGACGAGGCCTTTGGCGATGTCCGCTACCTGTCCGCCGCTTCCGGGTATATCACCCATCGCCTGACCGGTGAATTCAAAGACACCTGCGCCAACTACATCGGCAATTGGCCCATGGACAACGACACCTGGGACTGGAGCAATGACCCGGAGATGTTCCGGCGGTTCAACCTGACCCGGGACATGGTTCTGGATGTGGTCCGGCCGGGCGATATTCTGGGGTATATCAATGCGGCTGCCGCCGTCCGGACCGGCCTTCCCAAAGGGCTGCCCGTGGTGGCCACAGCCCATGACAAGGCTGTGGAAGCCCTGGGCGCGGGATCATTGTCCCGGGGCACGGCCCTGGTTTCCCTGGGCACTTATATCGGCGCCATGGTCCACGGCAGGGAGAACCTCAGGGAAGCCAGGAATTTCTGGCCGTTCCAGGCATCTGTTCCCGGCCGGTATCTCTACGAGTGCATGGGGGTGCGCCGGGGCATGTGGACGGTTTCCTGGTTCTGCGACCAGTTTGGTCCCGGGATCCGGAAAGAGGCTGAAAAAAAAGGGCTGTCCGTTGAAGAAATGTTCAATGGCGAGGCCGAACACGTGCCTGCGGGATGTGAGGGTCTGGTGACGATTCATGACTGGGCCCCGCCTGCAGAAGCTGTGTTCCGGAAAGGGGTGATGTTCGGATTTGACGGGCGGCATACCCGGGCCCATATGTTCCGCTCCATCCTCGAAGGCATCGCCTTTACCATGAAAAACCACATGGATAAGATGGCCCGGGAACTTGAAACCCCGTTTGAGCGCCTGGTGATTTCCGGTGGCGGTTCCAACAGCGATGTGTTCATGCAGATTTTTTCAGATGTTTTCGGCATCCCGGCATTCCGGAACCAAATCAAAAGTTCGGCATCTGTGGGATGTGCCATTAACGCGGGCATGGCTGCGGGGCTTTTTGACTCTTATGACGCTGCTGCCGCAAAAATGATCCGTACGGGTGATACATTTTTTCCGAATACGGCACACCACAGATTTTATTCCCGGCTGAATGAAACAGTCTACAAAGACGCCCACGATCATTTCGATCCGCTTTTGGAGCGGCTGGCCCGGCTGGTGGACTGATAAGGGTCTTGGGGAATTGCCCGGATGTTTCCCTGATTTTCTCTATTCCCCCGGCAGCGGGGAAATTCGCGTTTGTGAAATCCCGGATCATGGTTATATTGAGTCTATCCTGATATCCTTGTGAGGAGAGCGACCATGAAAAAGACCATTCTGATCACCGGTGCATCCGGTTTTGTGGGAACATACCTGACCCGAATTTTACTGGAACAAGGGCATGATGTCATCGGCTTGGGAACTTCTGCGGCCCATCCCACCCTGTCCGGGCGGGACGGATTGACCTGGATTTCCGCGGACACCAGCCGCCCCGGGGACTGGCAGGCAAACATCCGCGAGGCAGACACCATCATCAACCTGGCCGGCCGGAGTATTTTCAGGCCCTGGACCAAGGCATATAAACAGGAGATTTACGATTCCCGGGTGCTGACCACCCGCCATCTTGTTTCAGCCATGGGCGATGCCTGGGAGGGCCATTTGCTGTCGACTTCCGCCGTCGGGTTCTACGGGGACAGGGGGGATACACAAGTGTCTGAGACAGATCCGTGCGGATCGGATTTTCTGGCCACGGTCTGCCGGGACTGGGAAGAGGCGGCAAACCGTGCCGGTGAAAAAGGGGCGGCGGTTTCCGTGATGCGGTTCGGAGTGGTCCTGGGAGACGGTGGTGCTCTTGCCGTGATGGGAACGGCGTATAAAGCTTTTGTCGGGGGACCTTTGGGGTCCGGCCGCCAGTGGTTTCCCTGGATTCATATCCATGACCTGGCACAGGCTGCTCTTTTTCTGATGGACGGCCGGCAGGAAGGCCATTTCAACTTTACAGGACCTGAGCCCCTGCGCCAGAAATTTTTCTCCAAAGCCATGGGCAGGGCGCTGGGAAGACCGTCATTCATGCCGGCTCCCGCCTTTGTGGTCAGGACCGTAATGGGAGAATTGGGGGCCTCGCTTCTCCAGAGCCAGAAGGCTTTGCCGGAGGGGTTGCAGGCCGCAGGATTCGATTTTACCTATCCCGATGCCGGGGCTGCCCTGGACCAGATATATAAAAAATGAAAACTGCCCGGAATTGGGGTGTTTATCTTGGCCTGAATCTGGTATACAATTTGCTTTTTAAGATTGCTATTTAGCGTAGAAATGATATAGCAGAGTATTAATAAGACAAATTAGTGTTAACACCAACAGGAGGTAAACGAGCATGAATTTCGGATCAGTTGATGAAATACTAAATTTTGCCATTGACAGAGAAAAAGACGCTGTTGCATTTTATGCGTCTCTGGCAGAACAAGCCACCCGCGGATCCCTGAAAGAAACATTTGAAAGCTTTTCAAAAGAAGAAGAGAAACATGTGGCACTTCTGTCGGATATTGCCGGCAACAAAGAGAAAATAGATGCCTATCAGTTCAAGACCGTCACAGATCTGAAAATCAGCGACTACATGGTGGAAAAAGAGTATGAGGAAGGCATGCCCATGCCCGAGATCCTTAAACTGGCCATGAAAAGAGAAGAAAAAGCTGTCAAGCTGTATAATACCCTGAGTGAACAAACCGACAATACCGACGCCAAAAAAGTCTTTGAGATCCTGGTCCAGGAAGAAGCCAAGCACAAACTGGCTCTGGAAACCATGTATGACGATTACCTGGCCGATCAGGACAATTAGGGCGGGGTAATTAACAGCAGGATCATTGAATCAGGGGGCAGCCCCCTGATTCAGGCCGGTTCGGTTCCGGGTCCATATGACACTTTGGGTGCTGTGGATCTGGAAGGCCATCTGCATACGAACCGATGCCAGATAAACCGGGGGAATTGATGCCAGCGTCGATTCCCCTTTATTTTCCCCGGGTACCGGGTATTCCAGAATTTACGAAATCGTAAGCCAAAAGGTGACGCCATGGAGTTGAACGCGCTTTTCAAACCATCGTCCATGGCAGTGATCGGTGTGTCAACCACCCAGGACAGCCATCCTGCCAATGTGATCTATACGAAAAACCATTTGCGGTATCCCGTGACCGTGTATCCGGTAAATCCCAAGGGAGGAACACTTCACCGGGAACCGCTCTATCCGGATGTTGAAGACATTGAGGGGCCTGTGGATATGGCGGTGATCGGTGTCCGGTCGGAATTTGTACCCGGCGTGATGGCCCAGTGTATTAAAAAAGGGGTCAAAGGGGCGGTGATTATTTCCGGCGGCTTTTCCGAATCCGGCAATCATGCGCTTCAGCAACGGGTTGCGGACATGGCCCGGGAAGCGGATTTTCCCTTTGTAGGGCCCAATTGCCTGGGGGTGTATGCCCCGGACCGGGTGGACACGTTTTTCCTGCCCGGAGAGCGCATCATCCGGCCGGAGAAAGGAAATATCGGGTTTGTATCCCAGAGCGGGGGCGTGCTGGTGGACCAGATGGTCAAATTCGCCGGCCAGGGCATCGGCGTCAGTCTGGCCCTGTCCATCGGCAACAAGGCCGGACTTGGAGAGGCCCAGATGCTAAGGTATTTTGAGAATGATCTGGCCACCCGGGTGATCGCCTTTTATATCGAAGGGTTTGGCCGGGGAGAGGGCCGGGAATTCATTAAAACCGCCGAGCAATGTTCAAAACCCGTGGTGGTGCTCAAGGCCGGAAAAAGCGCCAGGGGCATGTCGGCAGCGTCAAGCCACACCGCTTCCATTGCAGGGGATTACCGGGTCTTTTCCGAGATCATGAAACAGCATTGCGTGGCCGAAGCAGACAATGAGTTTGAGCTGGGTGCCTTTTGCGAATCCCTGAGCTGCTATCCCAAAGGGCTTCTGGGGCGCGTGGGCATTGTCTCGCTGAGCGGGGGCCACGGTGTTGTGGCCGCAGATGCGTGCGCGGCCCAGGGGGTTGAGGTGCCTGATATCTCGCCGGAAACCTCCGCCGTGATCCGGGAAAAGCTGTCACCGGGCATACAATCCATTGCCGCCCTGACCAACCCCATGGATCTCACGGGATCGTGCGTGGATGCGGATATCATTGCGGCAGTCCGGCACATGTCCCGGGATGACGGTCTTGACTGTATCCTGACACTGCTCTTGCCGTATTCTCCGGGAATTTCCGCCGATATCGGGGCCAAGTTAAGCCAGGTGGCCAGGAACGAGGGAAAGCCCATGATCGCTTACGTTCCCAATGAAGACAAATACAAGATCATCATCGAGGGGTTTGAGCTGAACCGTATCCCGGTGGCTTCGTCCGTTGAAGGGGCCGTGCTGATGGTCAAGGCATTAAAGAGGTGCAGACCATGTTGATACACCCGAAGCTGACCGAGGCAGACACGACCGCCATCCATGCGTCAATGGACCGGGGCTGGATGCTGGAGCCCGACGCAAAAGACATGCTGGCCCGCCAGGGGTTTGACCTGCCCCAACGGCTGAATACGGATTCCCCTGAGGCTGCTGCCGGGTTTATGGCGTCCCTGTCCGGCCCGGTGGTGGCAAAAGCCGTTTCCCCCCGTATTCTCCATAAAACCGAACACAATGCCGTGGTGGTGGGAATTGACAATCCCCGGGATCTTGAGCAAGAGATGACACGGCTGTTATCCCTGGACGGGTGTGGGTCCGTTCTTGTGGAAGAGATGGTGGGCGGTGTCGAAGTGTTTGTGGGGGCGAAAAACGATGCCCAGTTCGGGCCCGTGGTCATCCTGGGGGTGGGGGGCACGGCTGTGGAAATCTATAATGATACGGCTATACGTATGGCGCCCGTAAGTCCCGGAGATGTACAGTCCATGGTGGATTCCCTGACAGGCGCCCCCTTGCTGACCGGGTTCCGGGGCGGGGCCGGGGTGGATATGGATACCCTGGCAACTCTTGTGGTCCGTTTTTCGCATCTGGCTATGGCATTGGAACCAAGGTTCCAGTCCATTGATCTGAATCCGGTGATGTGCAGTCCTGAACGCTGCGTGGTGGCGGATGCCAGGATCATGCTGGCCACTGTAGCACAGGACGGCACCATTGGCGGCTGACGCAAAGACAAGAACCAAAACATACAGGTAAAGGCATATGACTGAAAAAAAGGAACTCAGACTGGTATCATGGAATGTCAACGGGTTAAGGGCGGTGCTGAAAAAAGATTTTTTTGATTCCGTGGCCCGGATGGACCCGGATATCCTCATGCTCCAGGAAACAAAGCTCCAGGAAGACCAGCGCACCAAGGCCATGACGGAATTTGCCCCCTACCAGGATTTTTGGGCCTATTCAACGGTTAAAAAGGGATACAGCGGGGTGGCCGCGTATTCAAAGACCACTCCCAACCGGGTGAAAACCGATTTTGGCATGCCCGCGTATGACGGGGAGGGCCGGATCATCCAGATGGATTTTGACGCCTTTACCCTGTTTAACATTTACTTTCCCAACGGCCAGATGAGTGATGCGCGGCTTGATTACAAACTCGGGTTCTACGACTGGTTTCTGGCCTATGCCCAGGACCTCAGGGACCAGGGGCGAAGCCTGATCATCACCGGGGACTTTAATACGGCCCATAACGAGATCGACCTGAAAAATCCCAAACCCAATTCAAAGCGGTCGGGATTCCTGCGTATCGAACGGGATGTCCTGGACCGGATGGTGGACATGGGGTATGTGGACACGTTCCGGCACTTTTATCCGGATACGGTCAAATATTCGTGGTGGTCCTACCGGTTCAATGCCAGGAAGAACAATGCCGGGTGGCGTATCGATTATTTTTTCGTCACCCGGGATCTGATTGACAACGGGGTGGTCAGAGATGCCTATATCGACAACGATATTTTTGGCTCCGACCATTGCCCTGTGGGACTTGTGATCGAAGTTTGACGAGAAGCCTTTTCAGGGGCTTTTTGCAAGCGGATACGGCCCGTGATCCATGCCGGGCACCGGCCCGGCAGACTGTGAACATAAAAAAAGGCCTTTGCGGACATTGTTTCCGCAAAGGCCTTTTTGTCGATGATACAGGGCCGGGTCAGTCTTTAAATACCAGCTTTCCGCCAATATGGCCGGCAACGCCGGCACCGCCTAGCATAATCAGGTTGATCAGGATAAAGGCCCATGCCCTGGAGGAATCCAGAACCTGGGGATCAAGCAGATACCAGGCCAGGGAGATGACGCATGCTGTGGTGGTCAGGGTGGCGGCCAGGATTTTGACTTTGAAAATAAGGGTCATGCCCTGGGCATACTTTTTCTTCCATTCCAGAACACCTGAAAACAGCACCAGGGGAAGGGCCAGCACCACAAAGACAAGGTTGATGAATCCTGCCTTTACAAAAAGACTTGCGTCAAAAAGCCATGCCAGGACAAACAGGATCACAGCAACCGGCACAATACCGTTGGGCATATGCACGGATATGGGGTGGGCATGGTGTTTGACCATCAGATGGGTGATTTTTTCATAAAGGGTGTCAGGAGCGGGCGACTCTGCGGACGGCCCGGTTTCCCCGGACGAAGATGGCGGTGGTTCCGGGGCGGCCGCTGCAGTTTCCGCTGCGACGGCTTCCGGAGCGGCTGCCTTTTCCTCTGCGGGTTCTTCCAGCAGGATGAACTTATCGCTGGATACCCCGCACACCGGACATGTTTCAGGCGGTTCCTCACCTTTATGGATATATTTACAGACAGTGCATTGCCATTTCTTCATGGAGGTTCCTCAGCAAGTTCGGGTTAGCGTTCATCAATCTCCGTATAGGTGCATTCGTCAGGTCCGCAGTAATCTCCCACATAAGCGGCTCCGGGCCTGTAAAGTGACGGCTTGGGTGCAGCCATGGCATATTGCTCCTCAATGACATGGGCGGTCCATCCGCTGACTCTGGATACGGCAAACAGCGGGGTGAACATATCCGTCGCAATGCCCATGGCATAAAAAAGCGATGCCGAATAAAAATCAACATTGCAGTAGATGTCACGCTGCTTTCTTTGCTTAAAGGCAGCCTTTCCCTTGGTTTCAAGGTCTTTGGACAACTCATACCAGGTGGTGTCGCCGGACAGCTCGCCCATGCGTTTGCTCATGGGTGCAAGGATGGTGGCCCTGGGATCGTCGGTCTGGTATACGGCATGGCCCAGGCCCATGATCAGGCCGCCTGAATCCAGCATATTGTTGATATAATCGTCGATCTTGTCTGCGGAACCGATTTCCTTGAGCATCTTCATCACCCGTACGTTGGCCCCGCCGTGCAGGGCGCCGGACAGGGAGCCGATGGCAGCGGAGATGGCCGCATAGATGTGGGCCTTGGTTGACGCCACCTGGCGAGCGGTAAAGGTGGAGGCATTAAACGAGTGCTCTGCATGAAGCACAAGGCCGGTGTCAAAAAAATGGGCTGCCTCATCATTGGGTTTTTCATTGTTGAGCATATAGAGGAAGTTGGCGGCATGGCTCAGGCCGGTATCCGGTTCCACCGGGGCTTTGTTTTCCCGGATGCGTCCCCAGGCCGCTGTGATGGTGGCCATGCCGGCAATGAGGTTTTCAGCGCTGTAAAGGGTGTTTTCCATGCCCTCCTTGCCGGCGTTGGGGTCGGTCTGGATGAGCATAGGGGTGACTGCCTGGAGAACATCCATGGGGTTCATATCCTTGGGCAGGGCAGACATGAAGTCGAAAACATTCCCGGGCACATTCCGCTTGGCCGCCAGGCTTTGTGTGAAGTCTTCCAGCTCTTTTTTCGACGGCAGCCGTTCGTAAAGCAGAAGAAAGCATATTTCTTCAAAATTGGCCTTTTCCGCAAGATCCTGGATCAGGTATCCCCTGTAAATGAGTTTACCTTCTTTTCCCTGGACATCGCAGATTTTGGAACTGGCAACGTCCACACCCCTTAATCCGGTATTTATTACAGATGTACATTCATTCTCATTCATGGCTGTCTCCTTGAAAGGGTTTTATTTGAGAATCGTAAAACAAGACCGTTAAAATATTTTCTCGGGAGGTCTTCTCTCCGGAACATACTGCGAATCTATTTCATTATTATGAAGGGCGGTGGATATGTAAAGGCCGCAGAAGCAGGCGCCAAATTCTTCCAGGTCCGGCGCCCGGTAAACACAGGGACAGACAATGTCTTTGTCATGCTCTCTGTCGCCGCATGCCAGCCGGCAGGGACAGGCCATGTATCCGTATCTGTCCTTGTTGAGAATCAGGGCTTCCAGCAGTTCGAAAACCAGTTCTTTGTCCTTATTAAAATAGATGCCCTTGGCTTCCTGTGACTTTTTCAATGCCGCGTAAAGTTTTTCAACGTCCATTTTAAATTCCCAATGCCTCTTTGATTTCTTTTTCTTTGTAGCCGACAATCACGGTTTCGTTTATTTTAATAGTGGGAAAGGAGCACCGGGGGTTGAGCTCTTTGATGTCCTCCAGAATGGCTTTTCTCTCTTCTCCTTCCAGGTCGTCCACTTCCACGTAATCGTATTCCACATCGCATTCGCTTAAGAGCTTTTTGGTCGATTTGCAGTGGCTGCAGGTGCTCAACGCATATAATTTCGGTTTTTCCTTGTACATTCGTTGCTCTCCTAAAGTTGGTTAAAGTAACCCTCATATTCAGAACGGGAACCCGGAGTGATGTTCCCCTTGATTTCTGAAAATCCTGTTCGCTGGTTGAATATAGTTTGCATAATTCATGCCGGTTTGGCAAGGTAAAAGTCAGGCCGTGAAAAGCACCTGGCAATGAATCTCTGCCACAGGCATTGTACAGGGTCAATACATATAGAATCCGGGAACAGTAAATTTAGTTGAGTCGCCACCGCAGGCAAGTACGACTGAATGCATGTTGGCTTTATAACTTTTTGATATCATAGGTTCTAATGGGCTGTCTGTGTTTGCCTGGAGGTATTCTGGTCTGGTTCTTGCTTTTCGAGATAACCATAATAACATAAACGCCTGGTTCGTCAGTTGGTCTTGGACGCTGCGCGGATAAAGGACGCTTCACTCAAATAGTCCAGACAGAGGAGAGTACATGGGAAATGATATGACGATATTGATCGGAGGCAAGGCGGGACAGGGTATCCAGACCATTGGTACGATCCTCGCCGGGATATGCCATGATGCCGGTCTTTTTGTGTTCAGTGTGGATGATTTTCAGTCCAGGATACGCGGGGGACACAGCTTTCATCTGCTGAGGGTCGGCAGCCGCCCACTGAGCGCCCCTTCGGCCAGACCCCATATCCTGGTCGGCATTGATGAAAACACCTATGGAATTCACCGGGATGAACTGGTTCCCGGCGGGATTGCGGTGCTGAACCGGAATGGTGGAAACCACGCGGATCTTGAAGCCCAAAACGGGGTGTTTACCGTTCCTCTGGAAGACCTGGCCCGGGACGCAGGCGGGGTGATTGCCTCGAACACGGTGGCTGCCGGTGTGGTGGCAGCAGTGATGGGCGTGGAAATGGCGCGGGTCCGGTCCGTGGTTTCCCGGCGGTTCCGTGATAAAGGAGAAAAGGTACTGGCCCTGAACCTGGATGCGGCTGAAAAAGGATATGCGGCCGGAAAAAGTATAAGTTTCCAGGCACCGGTATCCTTTGACGGGGATACAAACGGAGAACATGTGGTCATGAGTGGTGCAAAGGCCGCGGCTCTGGGCGCACTGGCTGCGGACTGCCGGTTTTTCCCCTTTTATCCCATGAGCCCCGGCACAGGCATTGTTTCTCAGCTGGCTGCTTACGCAGGCCAGCTGCCCATGGTCATGGAACAGGCCGAAGATGAGATTGCCGCTGTTAACATGGCGGTGGGCGCGGCATATGCCGGTGTCCGGTCGCTTGTGGCCACTTCGGGCGGCGGGTTCAGTCTCATGGTGGAAGGGCTGGGGCTTTCGGGGATCACGGAGACACCCATTGTGATTATCAATGCCCAGCGCCCCGGCCCTGCAACGGGCCTGGCCACGCGAACAGCACAGGCAGACCTGTTGTTCGCCATCCATGCCTCCCAGGATGAATTTCCCAGATTTGTGTTCGCCCCGGGCAGTGTGCTGGATACCTTTAACGCCGTAAAACGTGCGGTCATGCTTTCGGAAAAATACCAGGTGCCCTCCATTGTTCTGATGGATCAATACCTTGCGGATTCGGCCAGAACCGAAACCAACGGGTTTGTCACAGGAGATGAACACCAGTCGTTTATCCAGGACACAGAAATGTATCAGGCTGAGACGTATCACCGATACAAGGTCACCGAGAGCGGTGTGTCACCCAGATGCCTGCCCTGCACACCCAACGCCCTGGTCCGGGTGGCGGGGAACGAACACACCCCTGAAGGGCTGCCCAGTGAAGATCCCGTGAACCGGGTGGCCATGGTGGATAAACGGTTTGCAAAACTGGGGGCCATGACAGGGGAGATGCGTATGCCTTCGGTATTTTGCGACAATTCGAGTTTTTTCCTTGTGGGCTGGGGCTCTTCAAAAGGGTGCATTATGGAAGCCTGTCTCCACCTGAGGGAAGAGGGCATTGATGCGGGGTGGATCCTGTTTGAGGATCTCTGGCCCCTGGACAGCCACAAGCTCAAAGTTCTGTTGAACGGCAAGCGGCTGTTGATGGTCGAGGGAAATGCCACGGCCCAGCTGGGGACACTCATCCGCACCCTGACCGGTATCGAGTATGCGGCATCCATTCTCAAGTACGACGGACGTCCCATTTATCCTGAATATATCGTGGACCGGGTAAAAGAGATCCAGGGCCAATAACATAAAGGAAAAGAGATATGAGCGCTTCTATTTTTGACACGGACAGGGATAACCACTGGTGCCCGGGGTGCGGCAATTTCGCGATACTGGCCGCCATGAAAAAGGCGTTTGAGGCCCAGAACCTCTCTCCCCACGATCTGCTGGTGGTGGCCGGGATCGGCCAGGCCGGAAAAACCCCCCATTACCTGGCCTGCAATATGCTCCACGGACTTCACGGCAGGGCTTTGCCCATGGCCACGGGGGTCAAGACCGCCAACCATAAGCTCAATGTGGTTGTCAGCTCCGGGGACGGGGACTGCTATGGTGAGGGGGGAAATCATTTTCTGGCCGCTATTCGCAGGAATCTGGACATCACCTTGCTGGTCCACAACAACCAGGTGTACGGCCTGACCAAGGGGCAGAATTCGCCCACAAGCGCCCTGGGGATGAAGACCAAACTTGCCGCATCAGGGCCGACCTCTGACCCGGTGAACCCCATTGCCCTTGCCTTGTCTGCCGGGGCCGGGTTTGTGGCCAGGAGTTTTTCCGGCAACCCGGACCAGTTGACCGGACTGATCCAGGAGGCCATGGCATTCAGAGGATTTGCCATGATTGATATTTTCCAGCCCTGTGTGTCGTTTAACAAGATCAATACCCACTTCTGGTATAAGGAGCGGGTCAGGGATATCAGCGATTCGGACCACGATGCGTCAGACCTTCAAAAAGCCCTTGTCCTTGCCATGGCAGACCCGGAGCAGGATCTTCCGACAGGGGTGTTTTATAAAAAAGAGCGCCCGGCGTTCCAGGACCGGTTTGAGGTGCTTAACGCCGGTCCTCTCAGTGCATCTCCGTTTGACAGGGCACAGATGGACGATATCCTTGCCAGGGCCTGAACCGATATAAAACATAAACCGGCACCGGATGGGGCTGGGCATTGGGAAGTACCATGCCATGGCCCGGAACCGGACCGTTGAAATGATTGACATGTGATATACCCGTATTCTATTTTATACAGATCAAAGGAGGAGTCATGGGAAAAGTATTGATTGTGTATGCCACAAGATCCGAAGAAACCAAGGGCATCGCGGAACTCATTGCCGAAGGCGTCAGGATTGCAGGGCATGAGGCCGATGTCATGCGGGTCGGCGACATTAAAAATGAAGACCATTTAAAAGGGTATGACGGATACCTGTTCGGCTCACCCACCTATCACGGGGAAATGATTACCTCTATGAAGCAGATGTTGTTTATTGCGGAACGTGCGGGGCTTAAGGGCAAACCCGGTGGTGCGTTTGGCGCATACGGGTGGAGCGGCGAAGCTGCCGGAAGGATCTTTGACACCATGGACCATATTTTTGAAATGAACATGGTTTCAGAAGGACCTTTAATGCTCAAGGCCGGGTGGGTGGAAGGCGGTATCCAGGCGTCCCAGGGATATGGGAAGAGCCTGTGCGACATGCTCTAAAGGAGGGCGTATGCCTGATTCCATTATTCTGGCGTGCGAGACATGCCATACGAAAAACCGGGTTCCCGGGGCACGGCTTTGGGAAGACCCCGTATGCGGCCGGTGTAAAACCAGGCTGCCTGTGCAGAACCTGGCACGTGTGACAGATGTGAACGATGCGAATTTCGACAGCATCGTCATGGGGTCGGATCTGCCTGTACTGGTGGAGTGCTGGGCCCCCTGGTGCGGCCCGTGCCGCTCTGTTGCCCCCATTCTGGATGAACTGGCAAAAACCTATGCGGGTCGGATCAGGATCGTGAAATTGAACCTGGATGAAAATCCGGCCACAGGTGCCAGGTTTGCAATCAGTAGTGTGCCCACGCTGCTGCTGGTGAAAAACGGCAAAGTGATGGAAAGCCTGGTCGGGGCACAACCCAAAGAAACTATGGAAGCGGCTGTTGGACGTATTATCTGAACTTGACAGGCAGGGGTTCCGGGACTGGGCGGCAGACGAGTGGGGGATACGGATAAAACGTGTCCGCGATACATTCTGTATTCAGGGCAGCCCTGAACGGTCGTTGTCCCGGGCGGTTTTTGAAGATGACCGGGGCCGTCTTTTTCTTCTGGAGAAATTTGCCGGACAAAAGCATGAGATCAAGGCGCGGGTGGCAGACACTCTTTTTTATCTGAATCAAAACGGCCTGCCACAGGCCCTTGCGCCGGAGCCGTCTGCCGCTGGGGTATTTCTGCCATTTTTCGAGGGGGCCTGTTTCCAGGTGACCCGGTTTCTGGACAGTACCGGGCTGGAGCGGCCCGGATGGCTCTCCTCAAAGGCGATCGGACAGAGCATGGCAGACTTCCTCCATGACATGTCCCGGGCGTCTGCCGGGATAGAGGCACGGATTTCTTTTCCCGGTTTTTCCATAAAAGAGTATATTTACAAATTGTTCCGGGACATGGCAGCCAACAACCCAAAGGCCCGTGACAGATACCTGCCGGTTCTCCGTTTTCTGGAACAGGGATTTATGGATGCCCACGACCAATTGCCCCTGCGTTTCTGCCACGGGGATTTCCATCCTCTTAATGTGATCTGGGACACCCACCGGATCCGGGCTGTCATTGACTGGGAGTTTACAGGGGTGAAACCGGATTGTTATGATGCGGCCAACCTGGTGGGATGCGCCGGGATTGAGCATCCCGAAGGTCTTGCCATGCCCATGGTCACCGAATTTCTGGCCTGCATGCGTAGAAGTGGCATCATCAGTGAGCCCGGGTGGAAATGGTTTCCTGAATACACCCTGGCGCTCCGGTTTGCCTGGCTGTCCGAATGGCTGAGAAAAGAAGATCACGAGATGCTGGAAACCGAAGCCGCTTTTATGGAAATACTGATTCAGCATATGGATGAATTGCGGGACATCTGGGCCATTGGGCCGTGAGGAGGGCATATGCCCGGGTATATTTCTCCTGAACAACTGGAATTGCTGATCCGCAGGGGCAGGGAGAAACGGTTTGTTCTTATTGATGTGAGACCTGCCTGTGAATTTTCCCTGGATCACATCCCCGGTGCCGTAAACATCCCGTTATCCGGCTTTGATGCATCTGTATCTGAGGTGAAAGGATACGATCAGGTGGTATTCTATTGCCGGAACGGCGTCCGCTCAAAGGTTGCCGCCCTGATTGCATCGGAAGCAGGCCTGCCTGACAGCCGGATTTTTCACCTGCACGGGGGCATGGCTGCCTATTTCGGCGAAATTCTCCTGGACATGCCGCGGCTGGAGATCTTTCCGGATGACATGCCGTTGGATAAGGTTCTGGATACGGCAATACAACTTGAAAAAGGGGCATGGATTTTTTACCGCAATGCAGCACCTATATTTGAAAATACCCCAGCCTATACCGTGATGCTGGGCATGCTGGATGCCGAAGAAGACCATGCCAGGACGATTTTCGAATTGATCCGCAAACTGGACCCCGGAGGCCCATCGTTTGACACGGTTTTTAGAAAATGCCGGGGCGATATTCTGGAAGGCGGGAAAAATATCAGCGAAATTCAGAACGCGTTCGGGGCGGCAACTGCCGAGAACCGCTCTGATATACTTGATTTCGCCCTGGACATGGAATACGCAGCCTATGACCTGTACAAAAACAGTGCGTTCAAATTCGCCGACCATTATGCAGAAAAGATTTTTGTCGCCCTGGCACAGGCGGAGAAAGCACATATCGCAGACATACTCGCCTGTATCGACCGTTGCTGTTGAGGCAGGAGCGGGCCGCTTGGAACGGCTTATGAAACAAGAGTGTTCTGAGGTTTTCACTCCTGTTCTCAACGCCTGAAACAAGAGCCGGATTTTCAGAGCCGGGACAAAAAATCGTAAAAAATGGCAGAGTCCGTCAGAAAAAAGCGATTTTTACTTGATTTCCTCTCTCGGTTTTTGGTAATCTTTCCCAAGATTCACCAATTACATAAGTTTCCATACCCATTACGATATCATCGATCAGAAACAATACTGTTCGCAATAGTTGTTCTTGATACGATTGCCTGAGACATTCCTGTTTCTGAAATTGTGCTGTATTCGTGCTGTACACATGCTTCTGTGTTGAAATCGTTAAAAAGAGAATTGTTTAGGCGAAAAAGGGGAAATATCTTCTATTGTGGTATGGACCTTGCTCCTTTAAGAGTGAAACCACTTGGCACCAGGGCATTGACCGGGCGCCGGAAACAGAATCCAGGAGGACCTAACATGTCTGAATCAACAGATTTTGGAAAGCGGAAAAGGACGTATAAAAGAGGAGGGGTGGTTCCCTTTTACGGTGCGTTGAAATCCAAAAATGAGGTTTACTTTCAGATGGCTTCCCTGTTCAGGGAGGTGACCAAAGGTGACGACCACCTGAGCGGTCAATGGATGACCCGGATTCTGGCGTCCAGCCGGGCAAATAGTTCTGGAAAAATGTATGTGGATAACTTATAAAAAAGGACCGGGAGATTTATTTTTTCGCCGGGAAAAAGTTATCCGGGGCAAAATGCTTAAACAATACTTGAATGAAAGGAGTGTTACGAATGGCAGAACAACTAGGCATCTATAAATGTGAGGCATGTGGTAATATCGTCCAGGTTCTCCACGGTGAAAACCCGCCGGTGACCTGCTGCGGCAAACCCATGGAAAGACTGGTTGAAAATACGGTTGACGCGGCTGTGGAAAAACATGTTCCCGTTATCGAGAAAATCGAGGGCGGCTATACGGTCAAAGTGGGCAGCGTTCCCCACCCCATGACCCCCAAGCACTGGATTGAGTGGATTGAACTGACGTCCTGTGACGGGCAATATGTTCAGCGCCAGATGCTGCAGCCGACCAGCACACCTGAAGCCACATTTAAATGTGATGCTGACAAGGTCGTTGCTTTGGCTTACTGCAACCTGCACGGCCTCTGGAAGTCTTAAAGCACCTGTTTTCAGGAACGCGATATAAAAAGCCCGCTGTTTTCAGGAACAGCGGGCTTTTTTATTCAAACGACACGCAGGAACACGCAGGCCTGCAAACGGGATTATGCAAACTCAACCAGTTTACCGGCAAGCATCTTGATGTGGTGCATTTCTTCTTTGATAATATCGTCCACTTTTGATTTACCCAGGCGTTCCGACACCAGTTCTTTCATACCCAGGTAAAAGGCAATGGAATCCTTTTCAGCCGCAATGGCGGATTTGAGAATCCCTTTCATGGTCTCTTCGGGCTGATCCTTTTCAAAGAAGACCCGGGTATCGGCCAGGGCTTTGAGGTAAAGCGCGTTCTCATCCTCAGGGTCAAATGTGGCCTCTGCCTTTTCCGCCACGCCCAGGTCTTTTTGCATGTCCGCAAATGTCTGCTCGTGGCTGTCTTCCATTTCGGCAAGACCCAAAAGAAACTGCTTGTGTGCGTCTTCATCCACGCGGTTTGCCGCCTGTCTGTAGAATTTCGCACCGTTGATTTCAATCTGCTTTGCGATTTCGAAAATATCATTCGCATTAAATTCGTTGCCCATTCAATCCTCCCTTAATTCGATAGGTTTTCCTTCAGGGTTTTTGCCAGCTTTACACCCAGGTCAAAGCATCTGTCCAGATCTGCCTCATCCGGTACATACTGGACTTTGACGCCGGGGTCAATGATGTCCAGTTTCATTTCCTCAAATTCCTTGTTCAGGATTTTCACGGCCTCACCGCTCCAGCCATAGGAACCGAATGCGGCTGCGATCTTGTTCTGGGGCCTCAGTCCTTTGATATAGGTCATGACATCGGCGATAACGGGAAAAATGCTGTTGTTCAGGGTCGGTGATCCTACGGCAATGGCGCCTGCATCCAGAACTTCGGTCATGATATCGCTCCGGTGCCATTTCCTGGTGTTCATGAGCCTGACATTTACCTCTTCGGACTCTATACCGCTGGTGATGGCACGGGCCATTTTGGTTGTGCTTTCCCACATGGAGTCAAAAATCACCACTGCTTTTCTGGCAGGCTCCTGCCTGGACCATTGGTCATAGGCCTGGATGATCTTGGAGGGATTGTCCCGCCAGATAATCCCGTGGTCCGGACAGATCATGTCTATTTTCAGGTTCAGTTTTGCCACATCCTTGAGCAGGGCCTGGACCCTGGGGGAAAAGTGGAGCAGGATATTGGCGTAATACTTCCGGGCATGGGGCATGATTTCATCACCGATTTCATCATCGAAAAACACATCCCCGCTGTAATGCTGGCCAAAGGCATCGCTGGAAAAGAGAATGGCCTGGTCCGGCAGGTAGGTAAACATGGAATCCGGCCAATGAAGCATTCTTGTCTCAAGAAATGAGAACTCCCTGTTGCCGAGGGTCAGTGTGTCGCCGCTGCCGACAACCTGAAAGTTGTAATCCCTGTTGAAATGACTTTTCAGGTTTTTGGCGCCCATTTTTGAGCAATACACGGGCTTGTCCTGGCCGATCCTGTGCAGCACCTTGGGGATGGCCCCGGAGTGGTCCATTTCCGTGTGGTTGCTGATCACGGCATCAATTTTTGCCGGATCAATGATCCTGGAGATATTTGCCAGAAGTTCGTCTCCAAAGCCGGCCTTGACCGTGTCAACGAGAATGTTCTGTTCGCCCAGAACCAGGAATGCGTTATAGGTGGTGCCTTCATAGGTGGAATATCCGTGAAAGTCCCGGATGTCCCAGTCCCGGCAGCCAACCGAATAAATATTGTCTGCTATTTCCATGGGTTTGTACATGAATTCACTCCCGCGTTTAATCTTCCAGTTTTTCAAAATCTTCCTGGGCTGCACCGCAAAGGGGGCAGACCCAGTCTTCGGGAAGGTTTTCCCATGCCGTTCCGGGGGCTACGCCATTGTCAGGATCGCCGGTTGCAGGGTCATAAACATATCCGCAGGGGCATTCATATTTATCCATTTTATTGTCCTCCATATGGGGTTAAATGTTGATATAAATCGGGTTGTTTTATGCTGGTTTTCATAAGGCTCTCATATATGCAAGGCACATGCCATTTTGCCGGCCCTTAAAATAAAAAGAGATGATAGATAAGGGTTTCAACTTGCCTGGTATTCATATAATATAAGGCCTGAAAATTCAATAAATCATTTGGCAGACAGGCAATACATGAAAGAGAGGATATTTTCCAAAAAGACCCGGATCAACGTGCCCGTAGCGCAGCTGTTTGCCTGGCATGCAAGGACCGGGGCCATCAACCGCCTTACTCCGCCATGGGCCCCCCTCACCCTGATCAGCCGCAAGGGACAGGGCATCGACAAGGGCGTGGCCGTGAAATTCCGGATGAAAGTGATGGGAATCCCGATGGTATGGGAGGCCGAACATGTGGAATACATTGAAGACCGGCTGTTCCGGGACCGCCAGGTCCGGGGGCCGTTTGCCCTGTGGGAACACAGCCATATTTTTCATGCCATGGGGCCCAACCGGTCGGTCATGGAGGACCAGGTCCGGTACAAGCTGCCCATGGGCGTTTTCAGCCTTCCGTTTTACCGGCATGCCCGCAAGGAACTGGAACGTATCTTTGCATACCGCCACCAGGTGCTGAAATACGATATGGAGCAGCGGATCGGCAAGATCCGGAAACAGCGGATCCTTGTATCGGGAGCATCAGGCACCATCGGCCAGGCCCTGGTGCCTTTTTTAAGGACCTGCGGCCACGAGGTGATCCGGCTTGTCCGGGATAGGTCAGATACCTCCGGCGATGCCCTTTACTGGGATCCGTATGAGAATATCCTTGATATGGAGGCTGCCGGGCCTGTGGATGCCGTCATCAGCCTGAACGGGGTGGATATTTCACGGGGGAAGTGGACGGAGAAACAAAAACAGCGGATCATGGATTCCCGGGTGATCCCCACCCGTGTCCTGGTTGAAAAGATGCGGGCCATGGACCAGTCGCCTTCCGTGTTTATCTCATCATCCGCCATCGGGCTTTACGGTGAGGGCAACGACGACTGTCTCACCGAAGAGACACCCATGGGAGAATCGTTTATATCAAGGGTGTGCAACCAGTGGGAGACGGCTTCCCTGGGGGCGTCCCGGGGAGGGATACGCACGGTGCAGTTACGGATCGGCGTGGTGCTGACACCGGCGGGCGGTGCTGTTGAGCGCATGCTTACTCCCTTTTCCCTGGGGCTTGGTACCCGGCTTTCCCACGGCAGGCAGTATATGAGCTGGATCAGTATGGACGATACCCTGGGCGGTATTCTTCACATACTGGAAAACAAGGATATCCACGGGCCTGTGAACCTGACCGCGCCCAATCCCGTAACCAACAGGGCCTTTACCCGTACGCTGGGCCGGGTCCTTTCCCGGCCGGCCCCGTTTGTCATGCCGGAAAAAGCGGCACACCTGCTTTGGGGGGACATGGGCAGGGAAACCCTTTTGACCTCTGCCCGGGTGCTGCCCAAACAGCTTCTGGACCACGGGTTCAGTTTTGCCCACACCCACCTGGAGCCTGCCCTGCGCCATGTATTGGGCAGGACATCTGCGGAGTAACTATTTAATTCTGATTTTGTTAGGAATAATCCAATGAATACCCAACTCAAGCTCCTGTTTTCATTCCTCATGATCATCGCCCTGGTTTTCGGATTTATCAATATTTACTTTCCCATGGAAAATTACAGTTTTGAACGCCTTCATATTTTTTTGTTCAACCTGTGTACCGGGGGGACAATTTTGCTCAACTACACCCAGGGGCAGCCCCGGGTCTCCAAAACCGTCCGCGTTTTTTTCTTTTTTTCCCTGATTTATGCGTTTTCCGCATTTTTCAAGTGGTATCCCGTGACCCTTATGGTATCCCTGGGGCTTTGCTACGTCGTGGAAAAGGTCCGCATCCAGCGGTTTTCCCTGGTGCCGCTCCAGTTTTTCCGCAAAGACGTGACCGTATCCGAGAAGTTTCACCATGCCTCGCTCTGGTGCCTTTCCATAGGGATCGGTATGGCCTCGCTGGTCATTATCAACAATGAGTATACCCACTGGGTCCATATGGAAAAGCTGACCCTGAACACCTTTTTCCTGGGATATTCGTTTCCCCTGTCCCTGATTACCCTGTCCCTGGTGTTTGCCATGCTCAAGCAGATCGAGGGAACCGGCAGAAAAATGGTCATGGAAGTCTGTTTCTGGACCATTACCCTGGGTGTGATCATCTTTTTTATCTTTATCCTTTTCGAACGGTTTGTTCCCCAGATTTTCGTGACCTCGGCCTTGTTCCTGGCTGTGGTAACGGTGTTTTATCTTTACTACACCTTTGCGGAAAAGATTCAGCAGAAATTGTTCCTCACCTCGGGTATCGGGTTTTTGATTGTCACGGCCGTTACCGGTATTGCCTATATTTTTCTCCAGATGCAGGACGGGTATGACCCGGAAAAAACCAAGTGGCTACTTCACATCCATGTATTTGCATCGCTTTACGGCTGGAACCTTTGCGGATTGTCCGTGATCTGCAGGTTCGGTGACTTTCCCATCAGGCTCCACTCGCCTACGGTGATCTTTATCCACTGGCTGACCGCACTGGTACTGGCTCCTCTGGGTGTGTTTTACGGGTGGTTTGCCATTCTGGCCATTGTGGGATATGCTTTTATTACGTTAACTTTATTTTTTTCCAGCAACGGGCAGTATCGGTATGACCAGTAACCGGGAACGCATAAAACAGATGCTGGCATTGTTTTGCCGCACCTCAAAAGTATTGGTGGTCGTGAACGCGGATCCGGATGCCATTGCCTCAGCCATGGCCGTAAAGCGGATACTCTGGCGCAGGGTGACCGAAGTGACCATTACCTATTTCAACCGGATCAGCCGGCCGGACAACCTGGCCATGATCGAATATACGGAACCGGGCCTGATTCCGCTGGATGAGATTGACCGGAAACTTTTTGACCGGTTTGTCATTGTCGACTCCCAGCCGGACCATCACGAATGTTTTGACCGGTTTACCTATGACGTGATCATTGACCACCATCCCAAAACCGCTGATGACGCCCCGTTTTCAGATGTCCGGCCCGAATACGGGGCCTGCTCCACCATTCTGACCGAGTATTTGAGAAGCCTGAAGGTAAAGCCGTCCGCCAAGCTGGCCACTGCCCTGATGCTGGGAATCAAGACCGACACTGCGGAGTTCACGCGGCAGACCACCCTGCGTGACATCAGAGCATTCCAGCACTTGTACCGATTTGCGGACATGAACATCGTCACTAAAGTGGAACGGGCATTGTTTACGGAATCAGACCTGGATTTTTTGAGCAGCGCCATTAAAAAACGGCGGGTCATCAACAACCGGGTCTTTTTCCATGCCGGAAACATATCCAAGCCGGATGAACTGGTGGTGGCCGCAGACTTTTTCCTGACCATTGCCGGGGTCAACTGGAGTGTGATCTCCGGGGTATTTGAGAATAAACTTATTGTGATCCTGCGCAATGACGGGCTGAGAAAAGGGGCTGGAAATACGGCCCGGGACGCTTTTGGGAAATTTGGATCTGCCGGGGGGCATAAAACCATGGCACGGGCGGAACTGGATATCCGCCTGATCCGCAAAGAGATTAAGAGAGTGAATCAAGATGCCCTGGCCGAATGGGTACTGGACCGGATTTCCCAGACCGCGGGCAAAAAAATCGAATAATACGTTAACACTCAGAAGGTAGTAGCGAAAACGTTCGTCCGCTAAACCTGCCGGCCATTTCCCCGGGCCGGTTTTTTAATCTCCTCCACTTGTCAGCAGGGCGCACAAATGTTCGCTCATGAACATCATCGCCTCAATATCCATATGCGCCAAAATGGTGTCGTCAAACATCAGTTTGGCATCTGCATCAAATCCGTCCCGGGCATCCCAGAACAACAGGGTCATATACACCTTTGGGAACACCCGGAACTGAAATGCCATATCCGGGGATTCGTAACGGTTTTTAACATCTGCGCCGCCGTTTTGTTCACATGTGGTTCTCAATTCTTCCATCCGCCCGGAAAACGCGTTTCTCAAGGGGGCTTCCACATGATCCTGCATGGATCTGATTTTTGATACGGTATTGGGAAACTCTTTCAGGCTTTTCATATTTCCCGTGGGAGGTGCGGTGCCGCCGGATGCCAGGTGAATATAGACAAAGGTCTGCTCGTTCCGGCTCAGCTCCCGGCCGGTTTCGTCCGCCACCCGCTCTTTGGATACCAGAAGCGAGGTGTTGAAGTAGGGCAGGCGGATATGGGAGGTACCGCTGAACAGCCCCGGTGCCTTTCCGTCTTCAAACGTCCCGCCGATACGCCCGGCCATCTCTTTGAGGTCCGTGGAGGCCGCCCGTTGTCTGGCCAGGGAAAGAGCTTCGGCGGCCATGTCTTTTTTCAGCCACTTGCCCTGGGCATATTGTTCGTCCAGTTCCGCCTGGGCGTTTTCCAGGAGGTCCGGGGCAATATGGGGGCAGTTTTTCAGGGGGAATTTCTCGGAAACCACCATGCCGGCAAATGCAATGCATGTGGGATAACCGCAATCCCCGCAATTGGTTCTGGGAAGGATTTTCGCATACAGGTCCACAACGGAAAGTGCCATGCCGCCTCCATAAAAACACACTGCCGGGCAGGAAAAAATTCCTGGCCGGCAGTGGATTAATCCGGAGATTCAGACCGATGGTCCGAATCATTCAGGGGTGCGTTATTCTTTTTCAAACTCATCCTTGGATGCGCCGCAGATGGGGCAGCACCAATCTTCGGGAAGATCTTCAAACGCAGTATTGGGATCAATGTCGTTGTCGGGATCGCCTTCAGCAGGGTCATACACGTAACCGCAGGGGCCGCATACATATTTGTCCATGAGTCGTTCTCCTTACATTTAATGTTGTCATTCTGCCAGTTTTATATGGTGGAATCGTCACCCCGGTAACAGGGGTTGCCAGGGTGACTATAGCTTAATTTAGTAGGCTTCGTCCAGTCCTAGATCTTCATCTGTGATGGGATCTTTGAACAGGTAATATGCCCACACCTGGTAACAGATGACAATGGGAATGAATACCAGAACCACTCCCAGCATGATTTTCAGCGTCAGGGGGCTGGAAGAGGCGTTGAATGCGGTCAGGTCCCATTCCGGGTTCATGGATGAGGGGAACAGAGCCGGAAACAGGCCGATCACCCCGTAAAAGGTACACAGGACAATGGTGAGCCCCGATGCGAACCAGGCTTTGAAATACGCCTTCTTGGCCGAGAAAAACCGGATGGCGAACAGGGCGGCCACATCTGCGAGAATCACCAGGAACAGGATGGGGTATTTAAAATAATTGTCGTAAAGATCCGTGGCAAAATAAGACGCAATAAGGAATGCCACCGCCACGGGCACCAGTATCAGCCAGGTCTTGGCGGATACGGCCACGGCCCGTTCCTGAAGCTCGCCGGTTGCCTTGATGGCCATCCAGTTTGCACCGTGAAGGACAAAGAGCAGCACAAACAGAAGACCGCCCAGAAGCCCGTAAGGATTCAGCAGTTTCAGGGTGTTGCCGTGGTAAAGGCCTTCATTGTCAAACGGAATACCCTGGAAAATATTGGCAAAAGCCACACCAAAAAGCAGGGCCGGCAGGAAGCTGCCCAGGAAAATAAAGGTGTCCCATAGCTTTTTCCAGCCCGGGCTGTCTATTTTGCCCCTGAAATGAAGGGATACCCCCCTGAAAATAAGGGCGAAAAGAATGAGCATTAACGGGGTGTACAGGGATGAAAACATGGTGGCGTATACCTGGGGAAATGCGGCGAACGTAACGCCGCCCGCAGTGATCAGCCAGACCTCGTTGCCGTCCCACAGCGGGCCCATGGAGTTGAGCATCACCCGCCTGTCCTTGTCTGTTTTGCCGATAAAGGGGTAAATGGTGCCGATGCCGAAGTCAAATCCGTCGGTCAGGAAGAACACGGCCCACAACAGCCCCCACAAGAAAAACCAGATCGATTGAAGTTCCATAAGTTCTATTCTCCTTAATTGGTTGCGGCCTCAGGGCCTTCTTTTACGGATTTGGCAATCAGGTAAAAGCCTACGGCACCCAAAAGGCCGTAGACCAGGATAAACCCGATCAGCGAGACAAGTACCTGTGAGGTGACAATGGGTGATGCCGCATCAGCGGTTTTCATCAACCCGTATACGATCCAGGGCTGGCGTCCCACCTCGGTGACCATCCATCCGGCTTCCATGGCAATATAGGGGATGGGGATGGAAAACAGCATGATCTTTAAAAATGTGGGGCTCTCCGTGAGTTTATTTCTTCTGAACCACCCGTACACGGTCAGAAGGATCATCAGGGTGCCCAGGCCGACCATGACCCTGAAGCTGATGAATGTCAGCATCACCGGCGGCCGTTCATCTTTGGGAATGTCCCTGAGGCCCGTGACCTTGGCATTGAAATCGTGGAACCCCAGAAAACTGAGTATCCCGGGGATGGAGCCGATTTCGATAATATTTTTTTCCTGGGTTTCGCTGGGAATGGCAAACATGACAATGGGGGCCCGTTCCTGGGTTTCCCAGTGGGCTTCCATGGCAGCCAGCTTGGCCGGCTGGGTCTTGGCGACATTTACGCCATGCATATCACCGGAAACCGCAGTGAAGATTGACGTGGTCAGTCCTACGACCAATGCGATCTTGAACGATTTCTGGAAAATTTCGACATGCTGTTTTCTCAGCAGGTGGTAGGCGGAAATACCCATGATGAAAAATGCTGCCAGGAGCAGGGACGCCGGCACCACATGGACGATCTCAAGCAGGCCGTGCTTGTTGGTGATGACGGCGATAAAATCGGTCAGTTCTGCGCGGCCGTTGCGAATGGCGTATCCCACAGGGTTCTGCATGAACCCGTTGGCCAGGAGAATCCAGATGGCAGAAAAATTTCCGGCAATGGCCACCAGCCACATAACACCGGCATGGGCCTTGGCGCTGAGCTTTTTCCATCCGAAAATCCAGATTCCGATAAAGGTGGACTCCAGGAAAAAGGCCACAGATGCCTCAATGGCCAGAAGAGAGCCGAACACGTCACCCACATATGCCGAATACCGGGACCAGTTGGTGCCGAACTGGAACTCCAGGGTGATGCCTGTGACCACGCCAACGGCAAAGTTGATGAGAAACAGTTTTCCCCAGAACTTGGTCATCCTCAGGTAAACCTCTTCGCCGGTCCTGGCGTATTTGGTCTCCATATAAGCGATGAGAATGGAAAGTCCGAGGGTGAGGGGTACAAAAAGAAAATGGAAAATGGTGGCCGCAGCAAACTGCAGTCTTGATAGAAAAACCGGATCCATAAACTCCTCCAAAGTTAAGATTATAAGTGATTAAGATGTAATGATTATACGGGTTGTTCTTAATTTCTGAAATTCTGGCATTCTTCTAAGCGCTCCCTTACGCAGGCGCGTAATAGCAGCGTTTGGGGGAGATGACCTGCCCTTTTTCCCGCAGGCTTTTGATGGCTTTGGAGACCGCTTTGCTGTCAACATCCAGCGCTTTGGCGATATCTCCGGGACGGACCGGTTTTCCGGCTTGTTTCATGGCGGTTAATACATCTTGTTCCATTGATGGCTCCTTAAGAGTGAAAGTTGAATGATATATATTTCTTTCAAAAGATCAGCAATTAGTATGCCATTATTTGAAAGTGGACAGATCCGGAACCGAAAGATGACTTGAAATCAGAGCCAGCATACCGGATTCACAGCGTGTTTTCAAGTTTGTTATGGTTGTGGCGAAAAAAGGAATAAAATGCCGTGGAGAAAATTATGGGCCGGTTTTGTATCAGGTTGAAAAATGTGTTGGAACATGTGTGTATCATTTGGCTGATACAACTTTGGTACCAGAGACCGTGGCATGGGGACGGCTGCACAAAAAAAACCCGGGCAGGCCGGGCCTGTCCGGGGATTGGGGGGGCGGATCCGGGGCGGGTGTCAGGCTTTTTTGGTGGCCTTGTTTTCCCACTCCTGAATTTTGGTGGTTTCGTATATTTCTTCCCAACCGGTGATCATTCCTGAAATATGGCTGAACAGGGAATGGCCGGTGGTGGTCATATACAGGTGGATGATCAAAAAATTAACCAGTAAAAATGCCACAAAGGTATGGGCCACGGCCAGCACGGAAAGGTCAATGCCGCCCGGCAGCACGTTATACAGATAGTACAAAAGCCCTGTCAGCATCTGGACCGGCAGCAGCATGGCGGAAATCCCGAGATAGGCGATCCGCTGCAGGGGGTTGTGTTTGGCTCCCCTGGATTTTTGCACGGGATGCTCCTGACCTTTGAATATGCCGAATGCATAATACAAGACCACATCAAAAAGCTTTTTTGTGGTGGGAATATACTGTTTCCATTCTCCCGTGGTAAACAGCCAGAATACAAAAAAGGCAAAAAGAATGAGCCAGGTCAGCCCCACGTAATTGTGGACCGTGACAGCGGTTTTAAACCCCAGGAAAGCATAGGTGCCGTGGACCTCGAATCCGGTCACCAGAAGAACCGTCACCATCAGGGCCTGGAGCCAGTGCCACAGGCGTTCAAACCGGGTGTACAGATAAACTTTTGTCAGTTTTCGTTCCGTCATGACATCAATCCTCCTTTCCGTTCCGGGTGAAAAAACGGCCTAGGCCGTGAAGCATCACGCCGAAAAGCGCACCGAGAACGGCAATCATTCCAATGCCGTCAAGCAAATCGTTCTTGTCCCTGCCGGGCAGGTAAATATCCGTGATATTGGCCAGCCTGGAGCTCCCCCGGATATGGCACTCTTCACAACTCAGGGCGTTTTTCCCCGGCGCCACCATATGGGTGATGGGAAAGGCATAAGTGGTTTCCACATAATCAAATTCTCCGGAAAATGGCACATCAAGGCTTTTGTTTCCGTGGGTGATGGCGTCGTTCATATCAAGGGTCGACCAGAACCCGTTGGGGCCGGACAGCATGGGGGCCACCAACTGTTTATTGACTTTATCGTAGGGCTGTTTGCCCCTGTGGATTTTAAAGGGGTGGATCCGGGAATCCGGATCTGCGGAACCGCCCACAGGGTGGCTGACCTTTACGATCTCTGCCGGATCAATTCCATCCTTGATCCCGATGTTGGAAAAGGAGCCGTTGTACCAGAAGTATTCGGGCTGGACGTTCTTGTCCCAGCTGAATTCGCCTTTGATGGACTTGTAAACCGGTTTGCCGAATTCACCTTTGACCGAATAGGGCTTCCCGTCTTTGAGTTCCCCGGCTTTGGTCCAGTCCCACCACATTTTGGTCGGGTTGACCCGGGCATATGCGGGAATGTGGCAGGATTGGCAGGCCACCTTGTCAACGTGGTCGTTCATCTTTGAGTCTGTGGTGTGGGGCAGGGTACCGTGGCAGGACTCACAGGTGATTTTGGTCGCCATATCATCCTGGATCAGGCTTTTGCGCTCGGCAGACGCCGGCCGGGTATACAGGCGGCCCGCGATATTGTGTTTTACCGTGGTATGGCAGCGGGTGCAGGTAAAATCCGCTCCTTCGGCAGCCATATGCACATCCAGCATTTTATTGGGTTTGATCAGGGAGGTATCCAAATCGCCGTGTTTGACTCCGTCTCCGCCGCCGCCTTTGAAGTGGCATTCGCCGCAGTGTCCCCGCTGGGGCATGGTAATATTTTTTACGGCTGCTTTGATTTCTCCCTGGAGTTCCTTGATGATTTCAAGTGTCTCGGGGTCATCATCTCCCATAAATGCCTGGATATCGCCAAACGCTTCCTGGTAGTTGTATGTTTCACCGCCGTGACAGTTCAGGCAGTTGACACCGTCTTCAACCCCATTCCATCCCACATGGCATGCCAGGCAGCTTTTGTCTTCCATGGCATTGCCGGAGATACAGAAGTTGTTGACGGCATGGCCGGCCTTGCCGTTCATGATGCCGGGTTTTTCAGAGTCCACGCGCCAGGTCCAGTGGATGGTTTTCTCAAACTGCATGGATGCATCCGTGTGGCATGACAGGCAGGCCTCGGTAATCTGGCTTCCGGACGTGAAATCCCGGTTCAGGGCGTCGACCTTTGAATGGTCCGCAGTGGTCCAGCGCTTATTGGCCTTGACTGCCTGTTTGGCCAGTTTCATGCCCAGTGCCTCACCCATAACGCCGGTTTCTGCAGCGGCAGTACGAACGCTGAGCCCTGTCACCAGGCCCAGGCACCATGCCAGGCCCAGAATCATTATAATGATGTACGTTGCAGGGATGTGCAGTCGCCCCATGGCGGGGTCTTTTACTCCCATAGCTCCTCCCGTTGAAAGATTTCCTGTACGGCAGCAGGCCGCACAGGAAAAGATGTGTGGTTATTTACATGTTGCCGGCGTGGGGGAATCTGCAGCAAAGCTGTAAAAGTAGGCGTAGATATCCTGGATATCTTTATCTTTGGCAGCGGCCCATTCCTCATCGCATCCAAATGCACTGAAATCCTTGCCTTGGAAAATGCTTGTCCATTCGGACATTTTTTTATCGGACGGGCTGACGCTGGGGGATGCCGACTCCACCGCTCCCCTTTCAAAACAGGCTTTTACAAGTTTGCGGTAGGTGTATTTTCCTTTTCTCTTATTGCCGCCGGGGCCTTCGGCGGCAAGTGCCGCTCCCAGGGGTGCCAGGGTAAACATGACCAGAGCCGATGCAATTATCATTCTTTTAATCATTTTTTTGTCTCCTTAAATGTGTATGTGTGATCCGGGTTAATTTTTCTTCATCTCGTAAGAGCCGTCTTTTTTGAAATCAATGGTGGCTTCCACGTAATAGACATCAAGCTCGGGCCTGACATCCTTGACCATATAATAGCCTTCGCCGCTCCGGGCTCCTGTCGAGCAGACAAAAACAACCGGTTTGCCGGCCGGAAGGTCTTTGATCTGCGGCTCCAGGTTTTCCACGGGAATGTGCCGGGCGGTTTTAAAATGGCCTTTTTCATATTCATCTGCATCCCGCACATCGATCAGGGTGATGGAATCCGGGTTTTCAGCCAGTATTTTCCGGAACCGTTCAAGATCAATGGAACCCTCAATCTCTCCTGCCTTGACCGCCACTTGACCGCCTTGTTCGCCAAAGGCTTTTTTCCAGGCCGGATATCCATAGGTGAATACGGAAACTTGGGTATATCCCATGGCAATGGCCCTTGCTGCCGACTTGTGGCTCAGTTTGCACTTCAAACCGCCACAATAGAAGATGATGGGGGTGTCCAGTTCCCGGGGCAGTTTGCCCTTAAGGACATCAAATTTGGAAAAGGGGATACTGATGGCCGTTGGAATATGTCCTTTGTCATACTTGGGCTTTCTGGGCCTGGAATCCACGACCAGGGTTTTGTTTTCCACGATCTGGGCCGCCACCTGCTCGGCGGTAATGGCCGGGTATGCCCCGGGCTGCTTTTTATACTCGGGATATCCTTTGGCAAACACCTTTACATTGGTATAGCCCAGTTTCCGGGCTTTATGGGCGGACTTGTGGCTGAGCTTGCACTTCACACCGCCGCAATAGTAGATCAGCAGTGCGTCTTTATTTTTCGGCAGCAGATCCGTTTTTTTGTCGAATTCGGAAAAAGGGATACTGACCGCACCGGGAATGAACCCTTTCACATATTTGGTCTTGTATGGCCTTGCATCGATAATCATCACATCCTCGGCCATGGGCACGGTGATTTTGGAAATCACAAAATCAACATCCGCGATCTCGTCGAACATCCAGGGTTCTTTGGCCTGGGACGGGGATGCCATGATCATGCCTGCCAGAATCAGCAGGATGATTGCCAGGCGCCGGGTCAATGGGGTGAATCTGTTTGGTGTCATCTGGTCTCCTTAGATAAACGGGTTAAAAACGAGTTAAATACTTATACAGTTAAGGTGTGTGCATACATGCATCTCACCGGAATTTCAGCAAATCAGCCCTGTGATAAGGCCGGGCCGTCACGCCGTTTAAGAGCAAAGGCTGTGCCAATAAAAAAAAGGAGGGGGAGTAATCGATTTAACGATTTGATATTAAAGTAAAAAACGCTTTTCATTAAGGTGCTTTACCCCTGCTGAAATGCATCCTGTTGTTGCTCTTGTGTTAACTGTGTGTTAATGTTGCTGTTAACATGATTAACAAAGGGGATTTGGGTATGGATATCGGTTCCCAGTGGCGCCACATTATTGATTCCGTGCAGGACGGCATCATTATCGTGGATGCCCACGGCAACTTTATTGCGGCCAATCACTCGGCCCAACTCATGACCGGGTACACCGAGGATGAATTGCGGGGCAAGTCCTGCCGCCTGCTCAACTGCACCGGGTGTGAAATACTGGGCAAGGGGCCGGGAAAACAATGGTGCGGTCTTTTTTCGGCAGGGCTGGTGAGAGATAAAAAGTGTGTGATCACATCCGCCTCCAACAGGGCCATTCCCATTGTAAAAACCGCTACGGTTCTGTCCGGCAGGGGTGGTGAGATTCTCGGGGCCGTGGAAACCCTTAAGGATATTTCACAAAATATACATTATAAAAACGAGTTGGCCTCCATCCGGCGCATGTACCATATTGACGACGGATTCCATGGCATTATCGGCAGAACGCCGGTGATGATGAACCTGTACGAGCATATTGAGAGTGTGGCCTCTCTGGATACTCCGGTGATGATTCTTGGCGAAAGCGGGACCGGCAAAGAGATGGTGGCCAAGGCCCTCCACGAAACCGGCACCCGTGCGGACAAGCCGTTCATCAAGGTCAACTGCGCCGCCCTGAGCGAGAGTATCCTGGAAAGCGAGTTGTTCGGTCATGTCAAAGGGGCTTACACTGGCGCGGACAACGACCGTGTGGGGCGTTTTGAGGCCGCCCACATGGGCACCATTTTTCTGGATGAAATCGGGGATATTCCTTTGTCCGTACAGGTCAAGCTGCTCCGGGTGCTGGAAGAGCGGAAGATACAGCGTGTGGGAGAAAACAGGTCCATTCCCATTGATGTCCGGATTATCACGGCCACCAATAAAAATCTTGAGGCATTGATCGCCCAGGGGGCGTTCAGGGAAGATCTTTTTTTCCGTATCAATGTGTTTCCATTGACCTGTCCGCCCCTGCGCCACCGCAAAGACGACATCACCCTGATCATCCAGCACTTCATCACCGTACATGCGGAAAAAACAGGCAAGAACATCCTGGGATTCACACCTGAAGCCATGCGCCTCATGGTGGCCTATCCATGGCCGGGCAATATCCGGGAGTTGAGAAACACGGTGGAATATGCCTTTGTCCTGGCAAAAGGCAAGGGCATACGTCCGGAACACCTGCCGGAAAAAATTCACGGCATGCCGCCTTACCCGCCGGCACAGGGCGAAGAGGCAATGACAGCCGGCAATGATGTGGAACCGGAACCGGCCGGGCCCACCACGGTGATGATCCGGGGAAACGAGCGCCGGGAACTGATCGACGCCCTTCACAAAGCCGGCGGCAACCAGACCCGGGCCGCCGGTATCCTGGGCGTTTCCCGGATCACCGTGTGGAAGCGGATGAAAAAGTATAATATTCGTGTAAAAACAGGTTAAAGGCTTATACAGGCCGCATCACAGGCAAGATCAATCAGTTCGGCCGCCGTCGCCATCCTGCAGGATTCGGCCAGATCATCCTCTTGAATAAACCTGGCGGTTGCGCAGGGGGTGCAGACGAGGACGGGGACGCCATGAGCCTGGAGGTGGGCCAGGGAATCGTCCGCAGAATCCCCCGTGGCAGCTCTCAGGTTTTCCACAGCCCCTTGGCGGGCCAGGTAAACGCCCTCGTCCAGCAGAAAAACCGTTACGTTTTTTCCTTTTCTCTGGGCGGCTGCCGCAAGGAAAAGCCCCCGGGTGGCGCGGTTGGGATCGTCGGTTCCGCATGCAATGGTAATCAGTACGTTGTCAGTCATGTCTTGCTCCTTATGTTATGAGAATGGTTGGTTGAGCCGTGGTGTTGCGCGTGCCGGAAAAATGATTTTTTGGTCATATGACAGGTTCCCCTCGTTTGTAAAGACACTCTGTGGTAGTCTCTTTTTTATACACTTGTTTTATGATAGTTTGGCCGGCAGATGATGAGCGGCAACAGGTGTTAATAGTTGGTTAACAGTTTTTCCGGACATCAGGCATAAAAAGCATGTACATGCCACATGAAAGTCCGGTAAAAGGGTTGTGAATCAAGACGTTTGGGAAATAAGCCCATATGCCCGGAAGCATGTAACCATGTTCATGGCATTATCTTTGCTGTAACCGTATGACGGGTAACATTGGAGGCGTACTGAGTTGAAAAACAGGCACTCAATGGATACCTGATGAATAAAGGATTGAAAATGAAGAAAGAAAATGTATTGGTCGTGGCGCTTATTGTGATTGCAATGGGTGGAATTTACGTATTCAATGCCCTGAACAGCAAAGGGGGGGACACAGGTGAGGCTTTGGTTGCAACCGCTTCTGCCCCGGATGCCCGGGATGGGTCTGAGCAGGGTCTTGCCTATGCGGGAACATCATCCGGCATTCAGTGGAAAGATTACACGCCGGGCATGGCCATGGCCAGGAAAGAAAACAAAAGCATCTTTCTCTATTTTCACGCCCCGTGGTGTACCTATTGTGTGAAACTGAAAAAAACATCCTTCAAGGACGAACAGGTTCTGGCATATTTAAATGCAAATTTTGTCAGCATCCAGGTCAATACGGATGAAGACAAGCAGCTTGCAAGCAAGTGGCGCGTCAAAGGACTGCCGACCATGTGGTTTTTAGAGCCTGACGGCGGAAAGATCAATAACATGCCCGGGTATGTGGATGCGGGACAACTGCTCCAGATTCTTAAGTTCATTCACACCAAAAGCTACACCACCATGGAGTTCAGCGAATTTGTAAAGCAAGGATAAGCCGGGACCCTTTTCCATGGCGGGTTCCGGATGAAAGGCAGATCAGAAATGACACAAAAAATATCCAGGCGCGCCTTTTTAAAGGGAACCCTCACTGCCGCAGGCTCTGCTGTTGCGGCCTCTCCCCTGGCCGTCTCGGCCCGTGCAGCACAGCCCCCGGAAGACCCTCTGGTCACCGTTATTGATATTTCCCGCTGCACCGGATGCGAGGCATGTGTATATGCATGCCGGGAGATCAATACTCCGAAATTCCCCAGGCCTGAAAAGCCGTTTCCAGCCATGTTTCCCGGGCGGGTTCCGGTGGAGGACTGGTCCGGCCGCAAAGATGTCTCCGACCGCCTCACCCCTTACAACTGGCTCTACATCCAGCAGGCAACGGCTGTGGTGGACAACCAAGAAATTGAGTTGACCATTCCCAGGC
This sequence comes from Desulfobacter sp., assembly GCA_036881925.1. Taxonomy (GTDB): domain Bacteria; phylum Desulfobacterota; class Desulfobacteria; order Desulfobacterales; family Desulfobacteraceae; genus Desulfobacter. Next base: position 31,004 of record JBAJNJ010000004.1, on the reverse strand, counting down.
GGTGTATGCACTGCAATAACCCGCCTTGCGTAAAGCTGTGCCCCTGGGGGGCTGCAAAGCAGGAACCCTCGGGACTGTCCCGGATTGACGCGGATATCTGCTTGGGGGGCTCCAAGTGCAACAAGGTCTGTCCCTGGGATATTCCCCAACGCCAGACCGGTGTGGGCCTTTACCTGGATATTCTGCCCCGGTTTGCCGGAAACGGTGTCATGTATAAATGCGACCGCTGCTATCAGGAAATCGAAAAAGGCGGTTCCCCGGCCTGTATCGAGGCCTGCCCGGAAACAGTCCAGACCATGGGGCCCAGGTCAGAGATGGCCGGGTTTGCCAAAGATCTGGCCAGGGATACAAACGGTTATCTTTACGGGCTGGCGGAAAACGGGGGGACAAATACCATCTATGTATCTCCGGTACCGTTTGACCGGCTGGTAATGGAGACCGGCAGGGGCCGGCCCGGGATGACCCCGGTAAAAGACCGGATGGCCCTGGGAAGCAACCTGGCCATGGCCATGGCGATTGCACCGCTTGCAGGTGCGGCTGCGGCATTGGGCAAGTTTTACAGCCGGGTAAAGGGGGAATGAAGATGAAAGGAAACGCCATGGCCCTGATGTATCGCACCACCCTTTTTTTTATTACCTTGTCCGGATTTGCCCAGATGCCGGTTTTTAAACGGTATTATATCGCGGACATTCCCGGCCTGGGGTGGCTGGCCCAATTTTACGTCACCCACGGCATCCATTATATAGCGGCATGTGTGCTCCTTGGTCTCAGCGGATATGCCGTAACCACATGGGTGCTGAACCGCCGGCCGCCGGCCGACCTGACAATGGCGGGCCGGATAAAGGGGCTGATGATTACAGGACTGATTGTGTCGGGAAGTCTGATGGTGATGAGAAATATGCCCGGGATTTATTTTTCCCATATGACCATCCACCTGATGAACATCTTCCATCTGGCATGCTGCATTGCCCTGCTCATTGTGTCGGGTGTTACCCTGATGGCCCGGAAAGGGTGGGTACATTAGCCGTCCTGCCGGCCGGGCCGTATACTGCGGGGGAAAAGGAGAGGGTAAACATGCGGCCTTATCTGATGAAACCGGTCTTTTTGAGTTTCTCCATGATCATATCTTTGTTAAACGGTTTGATGACGTAACCGTCACATTTGCCCACACAGGCCTTGACCGTTTCAATGTCCGAGTGGGAAGTCACCATCAGAATCGTGGCCCGTTCCTCATCATCCAGGCCCCTTTCCGTTTCAAGTTCACGGATTTTGGACAGGACTTCCGTACCACTGATATCCGGCATGGAAATATCCAGGGTGATCAGGTTGTAAAGCTTCCAATCCTCCAGAGCGGTCCTCACGGCACTCAATGCTGCATTCCCGTTCTGCACCCCTTCACAGGGGCCCAGTTCGCTGACACTTTTCATCATTTTTTTACGGCTGACAACTTCGTCATCCACAACAAGGATACGCATGTAACGATTTTCCTTCAGGTGTGTCTTTTTCTATGAATTTTCAAATTCTGCTGTGTGAAAGTATAGCTATTTTTCAGGGAATTTGAAATGGTTTTTCTTTAGTTTTTGATGAAAATCAAAGGCTCTGTGAACGACCTCCTGTACATGGGCATGTTCCGGCCTTTTGTAAGGCCGGTACTTTTCATTTTTGCCGATAAAAGGTATAAATGTATGGTGTCCGAGCGCTGATACCAAATGATAAACATATGTTCCGGAAAAGACGCCGGCAGAATACCGGTTCAGTAAAAAGTTCTGAACATTTAAGCTGTATCTGCCGTGCAACCCCCCGAGTTAAACATTGAATCGAAACGGAATGTTGAGAACAGCCATACCCCCCGCTAACAGGATACTGCCTGTTCAGGAGAACATCACTTTGAAGCCATCTTTGCCTCCCATTGTGCTGATGACCGATTTCGGCCATTTAGACCCTTATGTCGGCATTTTGAAAGGGGTGATCCACGGCATTGCCCCCCACGCCGGGATCATTGACCTCTCCCATGGTATACGGCCCCAGGATATACGGCACGGGGCCTTTGCCCTGTACCGGTCTTACGCGTATTTCCCAAAGGGAAGTATTTTCTGTGCTGTGGTGGACCCGGGCGTCGGTACCGGGCGGATGCCCGTGGCCGTCAGGACACACGACTATCTTTTTGTGGGGCCTGACAACGGCCTGCTCTGGCCGTCCGCCCATGCCTGCGGAATTGATACGTCGGTCTGCCTGGAAAATTCTGAGTTTTTCCTGGACAGAATATCCACCACGTTTCACGGCCGGGATATCTTTGCGCCGGTGGCGGCACACCTGTGGATGGGAACGCCTTTGGAGAAGATGGGCCGGAAAGCCGATACTCTTTGCAGGCTTGAGTTTCCGGAACCGGAATTTCGCGGGAAAACATGTGTACTGACCATATTGGACCAGGATACTTACGGTAACCTGGTCCTGAACATTTCCCATGAATCGTTTTTTCAATTTGCCGGCAGCCGGTTCCGGCTTGAATCCGGAGATGTAAGGATCAGCAAGGTCTGTACGACTTATGGACAGGCAGTGGAAAACACGCCTTTTGTCCTGGCCGGGTCCCACGGGTTCATGGAAATTGCAGTGAAAAACGGGAGTGCAGCCGCAATGACAGGGGTCGGGGTCCTGGACCGGTTCACACTGACACCCGGATCACTGTGATGCACTGGGACCGGACCGCGGCAAGGGCATGAACCGGTGTTTTTTCACGGGACAGGGCGGATTCGCTTGATTCCCGGCACTGATTGTGGTAGCGCAATGAGGTGTATGGTTCGCTGATGTCGAGCGGCCTTCAATATTCATTGACACCACGATATATAATTTTTTGCAAAAGGAGAACACAATGGTACGGGTCGGTATCATCGGCGGGTCCGGACTGGATGACCCCGATATTCTGAAGGATCCAAAAGAAATTGACGCAGACACCCCCTATGGCAGACCCTCTTCCGTGCTCAGCTCCGGCAAAATCGGACAGACAGAGGTGCTGCTCCTTGCCCGGCACGGCCGAAAACACCAATACAGCCCGACCCAGGTAAACAACCCGGCCAATATTCATGCACTGAAACAGGCCGGTGCCACCCATATCCTGGCCACCACCGCCTGCGGCAGTCTGCGGCAGGAGATCGGCCGCGGCCATTTTGTGATACTGGATCAATTTATCGACTTTACCCGGTTCCGGAAAAATACATTTGCGGATTCCTTTGAAAACGGTGCCGTGCATACGGCCATGGCCCATCCCTTTGATAATGATTTGCGGATGAATCTGTACGAGTCGGCCCGGGCCCTGGAACTGGATGTTCATTCGTCCGGATGTGTGGTCACCATTGAAGGGCCTCGGTTTTCAACTGTTGCCGAATCCAAGATGTTCCGCCTCTGGGGTGCGGATGTCATCAATATGTCCACGGCGCCTGAAGCCATGTTGGCCAATGAAGCCGGTATTTCCTACGCTGCCGTTGCCATGTCAACGGATTATGACTGCTGGAAGGAAGACGAGGCCCCGGTGACCTGGGAGGAGATCCTGGCGGTATTCAACAAAAACGCGGATAACGTAAAAAACCTGCTCGTCAGAACCGTTGAGCAGTTAACAACCCGTTAAACATGATTATAATTTTTACATAAACAATGAGAAGAGGAACGGAGCTGATATCTATGACGCTGAAAGAAACAATCCGAAGCATTCCCGGCTGGCCCATCGAAGGTGTTATTTTCAGGGATTTGACCACGTTGATGCAGGACCCGGACGCATTCAGGGAATCCTGCGATATCCTTTACCAGAGGTACAAGGACATGGGGGTGGACAAAATCGTGGGCATTGACGCCAGGGGGTTTGTCTTTGGTGCGGTTCTGGCTTACAAGCTGGGTATCGGGTTTATCCCGGTACGGAAAAAGGGCAAGTTGCCCTATAAAACGATCGAGGAAAGCTATAGCCTTGAATATGGCCAGGATACCCTTGAAATCCATGAGGATGCCATTACACAGGGGGAAAAAGTGGTGATCGTGGATGACCTGATTGCCACCGGCGGCACCGTGGGAGCCACGGTGAAACTGGTCAAAAAGCTTGGCGCGGACCTGATCGAGTGTGCCTTTATCGTGGAGCTGCCCGACCTCAACGGCCGGGAACAGATTCCGGACTGCAAGGTGTTTGCGATTACGGAATTCGAAGGCACGTAATGCAAGATGCCGGGTCCCAGGACTCCACGAACTCCGCCCGGCAGCAAAACATAAAACGGAGGAGTCATGACATCCTTTACACGTAAAAATAAAGCGATGCCTGCTGTTTCACTCATATTCGCCATGATGATGCTGGTCCTGGCCGGATGTGCGGGCGGATCCGCAGGGTATCTGAAACATAACCGTGACCTGATAGCCGATTACCGGGACAAAAAACTACCCGAAAATCTCAACTATTATTACACCGGCAGGGCGTTGCTTCCCTATGCCGTGATCGGGATTGATCCGGCATATACCTTTAAGGGAAAAACCTGGTTTAAAATTGAGTCCCGGGACGCGCTGTACAGCAAGATTGAAAACCTGAGCAACCTTGAGCCTTACCATGACATGGTTTACGGCAAGGATATTCTCGGACCCGGTGACAAACCGGTCGGGGTGTGGTTTTCTTATTATAACACCACCGGTGTGGTCGTGGATGAGGCAGGCAAGGTCGTGGAGGTGTTCAATCCCTACCGGCCGAACTCCGAATCGGGGTTTCGCGGCGGGTATTGATCAACACCTGCATCTGTTTCACATCCCCCCTTTTCCGGGGCTGAATCCCTGAAAACACCGGAAGGTGTTTCAGGGATTTGATTTTTGCGCAGGTATGGCATGCGGGCGGATATTTTTCTTTTCTTGTATTGCCGGAGTGAAAAAAGGTATGTTGATACGTATCCCCTGTGATATCCACAGAATTTTAACCCCAGAAGGGAGAATAATATGAATGACAACGGCGGCTCACCCAGCAGCATTGATTTTATGGTCGACAAAGCACATCTGTATCGCGAGGAGACCATTACAGATCTCAAGATTGCCACCATCCGGCAATTGATCCCGATTTTGGCGGACGGCTCCGACGACAAGACCAGAGAGCCCGTATTTATCGGGAGTACGCAGCTGGGAACACCCCAGGGCCCGATTCCCATGCAGGCGAAACTCGAGGCTTCAACACTTGAGCAGGCAATGGATGTCTTCCCCAAAGCCATGGAAGAAGAGACCAAAAAAGTGGTTGAAAACCTGAAGCGGATGCACGAGCAGCAGAAAAAAGCCCAGGATTCCAGGATTATCATGCCGGGCATGCAATAATCCCTCAAGGATATTTCCTGATAAAAAAGCCATGGCATCGTCTCTGAAAGGAGCGAAGCCATGGCTTTTTTTTGTCTGTGCCTTTCGTTGTCTCTTTTACTGGAGAACGGAAGGGGACACCGGCGGTTCCGGATACTGGCTCTTGATCTGTTTGATTTCGGACAGTTGGGCCATGAAGCAGTCCACAAGACGGGGATCAAAGTGGGCCCCGGCCTGTTCCTGAATATAAGCCACCGCCTTTTTAACGGGCCAGGCTTTTTTGTAAACCCGTTCGGTGATCAGGGCATCGTAAACATCTGAAATGGCCACGATCCTTCCCAGAAGGGGAATATCCTCTCCTGAAAGCGCCTTGGGATATCCGGTGCCGTCCCATTTTTCGTGGTGGCTCAGGGCGATGATCCTGGCATACTGGAGCAGGCGCGAGGCATGATGGCCGATAATCTCGGCCCCGATCTCAGTATGGCTCTGCATGACCTTCCATTCGGCCGGGGACAGCTTTCCCGGCTTGAGCAGGATATGGTCCGGAATACCGATTTTGCCGATATCATGCATGGGCGATGCCTGGAAAATCAGTTCACAGGTGTCCTGGTCCAGGCCGTATTTCTCCGCCAGAAGGCGGCAGTAATGGGAGATCCGCATGATATGGTGGCCGGTCTCGTTATCTTTGTATTCGGCAGCCCGCCCCAGGCGCTGGATGATTTCAAGGCGGGTGCTGTTGATTTCTGCGGTCTGCAACTTGACCTTTTCCTCAAGGGAGCGGTTCTGGTCGTACAGGGCCAGGTGGGTGTTGATTCTTGCGGACAGAATGGCCCGGCTGACCGGTTTGGTGATATAGTCCACCCCGCCCGCGGCAAATCCGTGGGTTTCATCATCAATTTCATTTCTGGCCGTGACAAAGATGACCGGTGTTTTTTCGGTCCTGGGGTCTGCTTTCAGGCGCCGGCATGCCTCAAGCCCGTCCATTCCGGGCATGACAATATCAAGAAGAATGAGGTGGGGTTTTTCTTTAAACGCAATGGTCAGTGCATCCTCGCCGGTTTTGGCGTAAAACAGTGTAAATGTATTTGCCAGCAGTTTTTTCATTATCCTGAGGTTTGTGGCCTCGTCGTCAACGATCAGGATCCTGGGGTGTGCCATCGTGTCAGTCAAATTATGCGTCCTATCCGGTGAATACACCATCAAATGGTTTGTTCGATTTTTTCCAGGGTGGCCCTTGCCTGGGCAAAATCAAAGTTGTCTATATTTTCAATCAGTTCGTCCCTGAGGCCGGTATCGGTGCCGGCAGGCCACCGGTCGGAGATCATCCGGAGCAGCCTGTCGTCTTCCCGGCCCTGGACCAGCTTCTCCTTGAGACGGGCAATGCTTTCCCTGAAAGGGGTATCTGCGTTGGGCACAGGGGCCGGCGAGGTTTCAGAGGCAGGCGTGGGGAGCGGCGTTTCGGGTATCTGCCGGGTATAGATGACCTGCCGGATTTCGGCGGCAGCCTTGACAAGCTGACCAAAGCACTCCCGGGCCGTTGCCGGATCCTTTCGCCGCACTGCGGTTTCAAGCGTACCGGCAATTGCCTCGCACGCCAGGGCCCCGATGTTGCCGCAGTTGCCTTTGAGGGTATGGGCAAGAATCGCGGCCTTGTCCATTTCCCCGTTTTGAATATGGGTGTTGAGGCCGTCAAGCTGGCCCGCATGTTTTTTTATAAAATCATTGCACAGGCTGGAGTAAAGCTCCAGATCTCCGTTCAGGCGCCGGATTGCCGATGCGCTGTCAAGCACCTTGTCCCCGGTATCTTCGACATACGGAGCAGGGGCCTGGCGGTCGTGCCCGGACGACCCGGGGACCCTGCCGATGATCGCTGCCAGTTCATTCAGCCTGAACGGTTTTGAGATATAGTGGTCCATGCCCGCTGCCAGGCACTTTTCACGGTATCCGGTAAGGGCGTGGGCGGTAAGGGCCACAATACGGATGTTCCGGTTGTTTTCCCCGGCATCTCCGGCCCTGATTTTCCGGGTGGTGGCAATTCCGTCCATCACCGGCATTTCCACGTCCATTAAGACCAGGTCAAAATCAGCCGTGCGGAGCAGTTCAATGGCTTCCACCCCGTTTTTGGCAATGGACATATGATGGCCCAAAACATCGACCATGGCTTTGGCCACCTTGATGTTGGCGGCATTGTCCTCGGCCAGCAGAATGTTTGCCGGGCTTGTCCGGGTGCTGAAACGGTCCGGGGCATCGGCTTCCCTGTCCAGTTCCTCTGTGCTGCCCTGCTCCAGGCAGATGCTGAAATGAAAAACGGTGCCTTTGCCCGGGGCGCTGGCAAACCAGATATCCCCGCCCATCAGTTCGATAATCTGTTTGGAAATGGTCAGTCCCAGGCCGGTTCCCCCGTATTTCCGGCTTGTGCTGATATCTGCCTGTCCAAATGCCTGGAAAATGATGTCATTGTGGGCATCATCAATGCCGATACCGGTATCTTCGATCCTGAACTGGATCCGGGTGGTGTCGGCACCGGATTTCCCATCCCGGGGCGTACAGGCAATATCGCTGCAGCTTACACTGACGACGATGCCGCCGCTCCGGGTAAATTTGATGGCATTGCCCGTGAGATTCAGAAGGATCTGCTGAAGCCGGCTTGAATCCCCTTTGAAAAGTACGGGCAGGTCCTTTGCAATCTTGGTTTCCAGGTAAAGGCCTTTTTCCCTGGCCTGCTGGGACAGGGAGGCTATGGTTGCCTCAAGCACCATAGACAGGTCAAAGGCGGCATGTTCCAGTTCCATCCGCCCGGATTCTATTTTGGACAGGTCAAGGATATCGTTGATGACACTGAGAAGGTGGCGGCCGGATTGCCTGACCACTTTGAGGTAATCCTCCTGCTCCCTGTTGAGGCGGGTATTGAGAACAAATTCCGTGAGATTGAGAATGGCATTCATGGGGGTGCGGATCTCATGGCTCATCCTGGCCAGGAATTCGGTTTTTGCCAGGCTTGCATTTTCCGCCTCTTCCTTGGCCAGCAGAAGTTCCGCCTCGGCCTTTTTACGGTCGCTGATGTCCTGGAATGACCCTACAAGCTTGGCCACCTTACCGTCCCGGTATACCGGCTCTCCCTTGGCCCTGACCCAAAGCCTGTTTCCCTTGGCGGAAATCATCTGGAATTCCCCGTCATAAGGGGTGCCATTTTCCATGCAGGCCATTACCAGGGCGTTCACCTTTTCCCGGTGTTCCGGGATGTAAAAGTTGATGGCCGTATGGATATCCGGGGCATATGTCTCTTCAACCTGGTGGATATCATAGACCGCACGGGTCCAGGCCAGTTTTTCCGTGGTCAGGTCCAGCTCCCATCCCCCGACCCTGGCCATGGAGCCGGTCCGGTTCAGCATTGCCTCCCGTGCCTCAAGCTCCGCAGCCATGAGCTTGCGCTCTTCGATTTCGGTTTTCAACTGCCGGTTGGTCCGGGTGAGTTCGCGGGTCCGCTGTTCAACGCTTTTTTCCAGGTATTCCGCATAGCTCTGGTTTTTTTCGTGCAGCATGGCGTTATTGATGCCGGCAGCCATGATTTCGGCAATGGAAAACAAAAAATCCTGACGCTGGTTAAAGGGCCTGGGCGTGAGGCATCCCAATGCCAGCACACCAATGGTTTCCTGGCCGATGATCAGGGGAATCGCGGCAAACCCCCTGATTTCAGGGGGACCGTTCCCGCTCGCGGCAGGCGCTTTGCGGGTCTCCCGGGTGATGTCTGTGGTAAACACGGCAATTTTCTTCTCAAACGCCTCCCGGCACAGGGGCAGGGCAATCTCCGTCACGCCGGGGGCCCGGGCGTTCAGGGTCATGTTGTCGAAAGAGTAGCTTTGCCGGACCACCAGTCTGGTATCGTCCACCAGAAAAACAAGGGCCAGGGCCGGCTGGATCGCCTCTGAGACAGGAACAAGTGCATGCTCCAGGACCCCTTCAAGCGAAAGCTCGGAATTGACTTCCCTGCCCAGGCGGTTCAGGGCGGTCAGTTCTCCCAGAGTGGTCTGGATTTCAGTCTGGGCGTTTTTCTGGGCCGTGATATCCTTGTCAACGCCGAAATATCCGTAAAGCGACCCGTTTTCGCCGATAAGGGGCACCCCGTTGGTCAACAGGCAGACCTGGGCCCCTGATTTTGTCATATGCCATTTTTCAAGGTCGTATACCGGCTTTTTTTGGGCCATCATGGCCTGGAACGCTTCGCGAAAACTGCCGGTGTCCTGGGGGCCGGTCAGATCAAACGGGGTTTTACCGATCAGTTCGCCGGGCGCAAACCCTAAGATTTCCGTTACCCCCTGGGACGCGTATGTGTAACGTCCGTCTGCATCGGTTTCCCAGATCCAGTCCCCGGATGCCAGGGCAACGTTTCGGAAGCGCTTTTCAGATTCCTTGAGTTTTTCTTCAACCTGCTTGCGCTGGTCAATATCCACCATGATACCGGTCATCCGTAATGGGGCGCCGTCAGACCGGGTACGGCGGCTAATCTTGCCCACCCCAAGCACCCAGCGCCATGCCCCGTCCTTGGTCTTTAACCGGTGTTCCGCCTCGAAAAAAGGATAGGTGCCGTTGATGTGGCCTGCAAGCCGCTCCTGGATGAGGCCCTTATCATCCGGGTGAAGCCTTGTTTCCCAGCTTGCATAGGATTGTTCGATTTCGTCGATGCTGTGGCCGATAATATCCGCCCACCGGCTGTTGTACGTGACCTTGTTGGAGCGCATATCCCAGTCCCAGAAGCCCAGGTTACCGCCCTTTACCGCCAGGTTGAGGCGTTGTTCGCTTTTTTTCAGGGCATCCTCAGCCTGCCGCTGGCTGGTGATATCCTTGATCACCGCAATGGAGTGGGGGCCTGCAGGGTCCCGTTCCAGGGTGGCGGATAACAATACGTCCAGAATACAGCCGTCTTTGGCAACCATCTGGTAGGGCACATCAACGACTTTACCCTGGTTCCAGAATTCCGGAAGCACACGTGTCCGGGCAAGGATGCGGGAGGCTTCGGTCAGGAATTCGGTGGACGGCCGGCCGATGACCTCTTCACGGCTGTACTTCAAGGTGTTGAGCCAGTGGGTGTTCACATCAATCAGACAGCCGTTTTCGTCAATGGAATGGATCATTACCGGTACGTTCTGGTACCAGCTTTTATGGCGGTTCTCGTTTCTCTGTATTTTTTCCCGGCTTTCCAAAAGGTCCAGGCGGGCCGCCTCGAGGTCCTGCATGTCAAAATAGGTTCTGAGGGCGCTGTACAGGGTAATATAAAGGCGGGTGCTGGTCAGCTCGGTTTTTAATGCATAATCGTTGATGTCATAGGTGCGGATAATATCTTTTTCAGGAATGGTGGCAAGCCGGCCGGTCCGGATGACAATTCTTACGCGCCGGTTGCCCAGGGTTCTGCGGATGGTTTTTACGGCATCCAGCCCGTCGGTTTCGGTTGCCATGCCCACATCCAGGAAAATCACGGCAATATCCGGGTGCCGGGTCAGCATCTCAACGGTCTGCTCCCCGTTAAAGGCACGGAAGAAATTGACGGGCCGCTCGTTGAAGGTGACGTCGGCCAGGGTCATTTCCGTGATGTCGTGGACCGCCGGGTCATCATCTGCAATCAGGATGTTGATGGGAATATTCTCAGAAACCAATACGCCTCCTTGAAACGGCGAATGATATGTTCACCAATGCATCATATGATACCTGTTATTGTAACGGGTCATTTCGTTCCGACCCGTGTGAAGCATAACGGCTAGTATACGGTTCCACTTCCGCATTTGTCAAGGCTTTCAAGGGGCCTGTGCCCCGTCAAAACTGCTGCAGAAAACAGATTTGGGTTTGATCGCCGGGTGCGGGTCTGGTATTGTTCCCAATGCCGGTATACGACACGGAACCTGCCGGCTTTGAACATAAGGAATGAATGGTTTTGCTCAACCTGATTAAAAGCAACCGCATGGAATATCTTGTGGAGGCCCTGTGCGCCGTTATCTCCCGGGTGCTTGAAGATCCCATGGCGCCCGAAGTCATCGGCATCCAGTCCCGGGGGATGAAGCAATGGCTGACAACGGCAATTGCCGCCCATTTCGGAATCTGTGCCAATGTCAGGTTTGCCTTTCCGCGGGAGATTCTTGAACTTGCCCTGGGCACCCCGGATGATGGGGATAAGGCTGTGTTGAACCGGGAGATCATGACCTGGGCCGTGATGGACATGCTCATGGCTGTTTCTTCCGGACAGGACCTGTTTAACGGCGCAGGCCCGGCAAATTATATTAACAACGACGCCACCGGAAGAAAGGCCCTGCAGTTAAGCCGTAAAATCGCGGGTGTATTTGACGATTACCAGGTGTACCGGCCGGACATGCTGGCTGCCTGGGAGGGCCGGGGCAGGGCGGCAGGACCGCCGGCCCCCCATGTGGAATGGCAGACGGGAATCTGGAAAAAACTGGTTCGCAAAGGCGTCCCCTTATCAGAACGCCTGGACGCGTTCCTGGCCGGTAAAACCGCCGCAGGGTATCTGCCGGAGCGGGTCTCCCTGTTCGGAGTCTCGGCCATGCCGCCCCGGTTTCTGGACGCCTTTCATGCACTGGCCCGCACCGCTGAGATCAATTTGTTCCTCCTGACCCCGTCCAGCCAGTTTTTCTTTGACCTGAAATCCCGGCAGGCCCGGGAACGGGAGGCGCTGGCAGGGCTTTCGCTATCCGGAACACAAGAGGTTGACCTAACCAGCGGAGACGAAGAGCTGTTCCCGGCACCGGACGATGACACCAATCCCCTGCTGGCCGCACTGGGGAAGAGCGGCAGGGAATTTCACAGCATCCTGGAAAATTTTGATTACCATGAACCGTTCGGGGATGTGTTTGCAGAGCCTGCCCCCGGGCTGTCCGGGGAGCCGGGGGATGATCCGGACAGCAGGGTTTCTCCACCGGTTCTGGCGGTGCTCCAGTCCGATATTCTCAACCTGGTCAACCGACGTGCCGGCGGGCCGTATCCGCCTATCCCGGCAGATCCCCGGGACCGGTCAATTGCCGTCCATGCCTGCCATTCACCCATGCGGGAGGCCCAGGTGCTCAAGGACCTGCTTCTGGACGCCTTTAACACCAGCCCGGATCTGGCACCCCATGACATCATCGTCATGATGCCGGATATCGAATCATATGCTCCGTTTCTGGAAGCGGTGTTTTCCCAGGAGCCCCGTATTCCCTATACCGTGTCCGACCGGAGAAAACGGTCGGAATCAAAAACCCTTGATGCGTTTTTAAAGATCCTGAAACTGGAAGAGACCCGGCTTGAGAAGTCAGAGGTCATGGATCTGTTGCTCTGCCCGGTGATTGCCGCAAAGTTCGGCCTTTCACTGGAGGAACTGGCGCTTGTGGATGAGGCGTTTGACGCCTCCGGTGTCTTATGGGGAAGGGACAAATCCCACAGGCGGGAGATCATGGGCAGGGGATATGATGAAAACACATGGGCATTCGGGATCCGGCGTCTTGTCACCGGATATGCCGTGCCGGGCGGAGAAGATGCGCTGGTGGGGAATGTGCTTCCCAGCGACGGGTTTGAGGGGCTGGATGCAGATGTCCTGGGAAGGGCGGTCCATTTTTTGTCCACCCTGTTCCGCCACCTTAAAAAACTGACAACCGAACAGACCCCGGAGGCGTGGGGGCTTTGCCTCAAACAGATGGTCCGGGCCATGATGGCCGAAGATGCGTCAAGCGAGGCGGACATCGGTTTTTTGCTGACCGCCATCGACGAAATGGGAACCCATGCCGACACCGCCGGTTTTGACCGGGAGCTGGGATTTCCCGTGATCCGTGACATCATCAGGGATATACTGGACCGGCGCATTTCCCAGGGCAGTTTCCTTGCCGGCAGTTTAACCTTCTGCAACCTCATGCCCATGCGGAGCATTCCCTTTAAAATCGTATGCCTGATGGGAATGGATGAGAAAGGGTTTCCCAGGGGCGGCGGCGCACCGGGGTTTGACCTGGTCCGGGCGCACCCCAGAGCCGGGGATAAACAGGAGCGGGAAGAAGACTGCTATCTTTTCCTGGAATCCCTGCTCTCTGCCAGGGAGCGTTTTATCATCACCTATACGGGAATGCGCATCAGTGACAACTCGCCCGTGCCCTGTGCCGGTCCGGTGGCGGAGCTGCTGGATGCCGTAACTGCCGGATTTGTATTTACCGGCGGCCATGGCCCGGTTGTGACCCATCCCCTTCACCCGTTCAGTCCTGCGTATTTTGACCCTTCCGTATCCGGTTTGTTTTCCTACTCCAAGCCCCAGTGCCGGATCGCCAGGGCCCAGGAAGACCGTAAAACAGGACGCTCAGAAGAAACCGGCCCTTTTATCGGCACCATATCCCCGGTTTTTCCGGAACCGGACACGGCAACGGACGCACCTGCTGTGATCGATATCCAGGAGTTGATCCGTTTTTTTCGCCATCCGGTCCAGGCCTTTGTCACCCACACCCTCGGGCTGACCTATGGGGAACCCCGGTCCTGGTCGGAAGACCGGGAACCCTTCCAGGTGTCGGGCCTGGCCCAGTACCACCTGGGCACCATCAGCATGGACCGGGCCTGTGAGCCCGGGATTTACGAACGCATCCGTGCCGGCGGCCTGCTGCCCCTGGGGCGGAAGGGCCGGATGGAGTGGGAGCGGATCCAGGGCCTTGCCGCGCCGGTAAACCGCCTGGCAAATGAGCGGATTCCCGACGAGACGCCCGGTATATTGAGGATCGACCCGGATATGGATCTTGGAACCGGGCCCTACCGGTTCCGGGGACAGGTCGGGGAACTTTTTTCCACGGGCAGGTTTGTCAAGGGCTTCGGCACCCTGACACCGGTCCGCCTGCTCACCCAATGGGTCTATCATTTGTTGTATACCCTTGGCGGGTCAGACCGGAAAGAGACCTGGATACTGGGCCGTGGTGCCGGCAAGAGCAAAGGGGCAGACGCCCTGGGATTTACCGGCGACTTCAAAGGGGCGAAAGATATGCTGCATACCCTGGCACGGCTGTATTGGCATGGCCGGGAGCAGGTGGTGCCTTTTCTGCCCGTACCCTGTTTTCATCTGGCCCAAAGCCTTGTGGCCGGGGGCAGTGACCCGTCCGGGGATGCCCTGGCAAAAGCCATGGCCAAGGCCCGGCCCTATTGGACAGGAAACGCTTATATGCCGGGCGAATGCCGGAACCGGTACACCGCACTTGCGTTCGGGGACCAGGACCCCTTTTCCGGCGCGGACGCCCTGGCCGGGTCAGGTTTACTGGACACAGGCCTGGCCGTTTTTACCCCACTTTTGGAGAACCTGGCCCGATGACGCATGAAAAAGATTTTGTCCCGGACGGTGCCGGCACCCGGTCCCGGAAGATTGCCCCCCTGGATCCCCTGGGCCTGGAGCTTGACCGGACCACCCTGATCGAGGCCAGTGCAGGCACGGGAAAAACCTATACCATCACCACCTTGTTTGCCAGGCTGGTGGCCCGGGGATACCCGGTCGAGTCCATCCTGGTGGTCACCTTTACCGAAGCCGCAGCAGCAGAGCTCAAACTGCGGATCCGGAAGCGGATTTCTGCCTGTGTTTCTGCCGGTTTTCCGTCCGGCAAGGCGTGCGGCCATGAGCCACACGCGGACGAACTGGCGGCGTTTTTTCGCGGCCGGCCGGATGCGGACCTGATTTTCAGGCGGCTGCGCCTGGCCCTGGCCTGCTTTGACCAGGCCGCAGTCATGACCATCCATTCCTTTTGTTTTTCCGTGCTTAAAGACAATGCCTTTGAAAGCAACGCCTACTTTGATATGGAGCTGCTTCCGGACAGTTCCGGGTTTTTCCGCCAAGCTGCCATGGATTATTTTTACGCCAGGATCAATGACCAGGACCCGCTGTTTCTTAAATTTCTTGCCAAACAAGGGGTTACCCCGGAGCGGCTTGGGGAGGCGTTATACCGGGCCCTGGCGCGCCCCGGTATCCGGATTATTCCGGAAACGGCCGAGTTCAGTGAAGTCTGGGACGATTACAGGGATATCGTAAAACAGCTTTCAGAGGTGCTGGGGCGTGAACGGGACACGGTCCTGGACCTGATCCAAACCCACAACGGCGTGGACAAGCGCAGCTACAGCAAGAAAAACCTGCCCAAATGGCTGGACGATAGCCTGGAGATGCTCAACGGCCAGGGACACGCCCCGGTGGTTGAGATGGCGGAAAAGGGGGACCCGCTTTACAAATTCACCCGGACCCGGCTGGCCCAAAAAACAAAGTCCGGCCACGTTCCGCCGGATCATCCGTTTTTCGACCTGTGCGAAGAGTTGCTTGTTCTGCACCAGGCCCTGGCCGGGAACC
The DNA here is from genome assembly GCA_036881925.1 of Desulfobacter sp. Lineage (GTDB taxonomy): Bacteria > Desulfobacterota > Desulfobacteria > Desulfobacterales > Desulfobacteraceae > Desulfobacter. The sequence continues at coordinate 15,373 of JBAJNJ010000004.1, read as the reverse complement.
TCATCGCGGTCAAGCTTGAGTTCCTTGCCTATCTGCGCGGCCGCCTCAAAGAGATGAAATCCACGCAGGGCGCCTGTTTTTTTGACGATTTGATCAACGACCTTGATGCTGCCCTGGCTGCCGGAGACGGCCACCGGCTCAAACGTGCCGTGCTTGACCGGTACCGGGCCTGCCTGATTGATGAGTTCCAGGACACGGACCCGGGCCAGTACGCCATTTTTTCCCGGCTGTTCGGTACCTCCCCGGCAGAAGAACCCCAGCGCCCCTTTTTGATGATCGGCGATCCCAAACAGGCCATTTACGCGTTCCGGGGCGGTGATATCTTTGCGTATCTTTCCGCTTCAAAGGCTTCGGACCAGGCGTTTACCCTGCCGGTGAACTACCGGTCCGCTCCCCGGCTGGTCCGGGGCGTCAACCACCTGTTCTCCCGCATCCCGGATCCGTTCGGGTTCAGGGAAATCCCGTTTATCCCCGTGTCCACACCGGATACGGCAACAGACCGGCTTTCAGACGGTACCGGGTTTCTGCCGCCCCTGAACATGGTTTTTATCTCCCGGGAGGGCATGGGCAAAGACCGCAGCGGACTTGTGAAAAAAGCCGCTGCCCTGGCCAGCGTTCCCGATATCCTTGCCGCAGATATCCTTGACATCCTGAACCGGGGGGGCAGGGCAAAGGACAATTCCGCACCGGCAGAGCATACCGGGAACGCCATGGGATTTGCCGGCACTGACGTGTCCCCGGATATTGCCGACGCGCTTTCCCCGGGGGACATGGCTGTCCTGGTGAGGACAAACAGCCAGGCCGAGGCGGTTCAGCAGGCCTTGTCCCGGGCCGACATCCCGTCATTTGTTTCCAAAACCGGGTCTGTGTTTGACTCCCCTGAAGCGGTGGCGCTGTTTGACCTGTTGTCCGCTGTGGACAATACCGGCCACACCGGGCTTTTAAAGGCGGCACTGGCATCCCCGGTCTATGGGTGGGATGCCGTGAAGATCAGGGGCCTGGACAATGACGAGAGACTGATGTGGCAGTGGCAGGACCGGTTCCGGACCTACCATGACCTGTGGGAGGAAAAGGGCTTTGTCGCCATGATTTCCCGGCTTTTCCATGATGATGCCGTGTCCCCGGCGCCTTGTTCCCTGGTGTCGGAACGGTCGCTGACGAATTTCTACCATCTGATCGAGCTGGTTTCCCGGGCCGCACTTCACCAGCACCTGTCCAGGCCTTACCTGGTCAAATGGTATGAGCGGCAGTTAACCCCGGAAACCCGGGAGGACGCTGCAGACGAGCTTCGCCTGGAAAGTGATGCCCGTGCCGTGGCCATCGTCACCATCCATAAAAGCAAGGGGCTGGAATACCCCATGGTGTTCCTGCCCTATCTCTGGGCCGGCAGCACCGGCTCTGTTTCCAAAGGTCCGGCCCTTTACCATGATCCCGGTGACGGCCACCGGCTCTGTCTCGACCTTGGCTCCCCGGATATCGATACGGCCAGGACACAGGCGGCCGAAGCGGAACGCGCCGAGGAAATGCGGCTGCTTTACGTGGCCCTTACCCGTGCCTCGGCCATGTGCCGGATCTACTGGGGGGGATTTGCAGGAGCGGAGGCGTCGGCCCTGGGCCGCCTGCTGCACCCGGACGGATGCGGGGAGGACGGTGCCATGGTCAGGGATTTGGAACAATGCGCTGCCGGGATGGAAGACTGTATTGAGATCCTCTCATATGATGCCCCCCCGGATACCGGTCCTTACGCCTCCGGTGCTGCACTCCGGAAGAACCTGGCCCCGGAAACCATGAACCGGCAGGTTGAGATCAACTGGCGGATTTCCAGCTATTCCGCCCTGATTTCAGGCCGGTCCCCGAACACCCCTGTCGTCATGGAGGATACCCCGGCACCACAGGCTGAACAGGCAGATCCCGTTCCCCTGGATGCCTTTCCCAGAGGGGCCGGGGCAGGGGATTTTTTTCATGCCGTGTTTGAATCCCTGGACTTTACCGATCCCGCCACCATACCGCCCGGGGTGGACATCAACCTGGACCGGTACGGGTTCGACGGCATGGGACTTACCAAGACAGCGGTCCGTGCCGTTAATGACATCCTTGCCACGCCCCTGTCAGCGGCCGGCAAGGGCAGGGCGTTTGCCCTTGAGGAGATTTCCGGGGGCCGGCGGTTCACGGAACTGGAGTTCTGTTTTGATGTGAGCGGGTTTGATGCGCCGGGTCTGGCCCGGCTTTTTGGAACCCGGCCTGAAACCGCGGCATACGCCGACCGCCTGGCCGGTATGGACATTTTGCCATTTAAGGGCTTTATAAAAGGATTTATCGACCTTGTGGTCCGCCACGACGGCAAATGGTATATCCTGGATTATAAATCCAACCATCTCGGACCGGTGTTCGGGGATTATTCGGCCCGGGCCCTTGACCATGCCATGGCCGAACATGACTATATCCTTCAGTACCACCTCTACCTGGTAGCCCTTGACCGGTACCTGGCCCTGCGCCTGAAAGACTACGACTATGATGCCCATTTCGGCGGCATCTTTTATCTGTTTATCCGGGGCATGGCCCCGGACAGGGACACGGGTGTTTTTTTTGACTGTCCGCCCAAAGATTTCATGAAGGAATTCCAGGCGCTGATCTGAACGCCGGGATGACATAGAATTCTTTACAACAATACGGCACGCCCCACAGCGCTATATTGGGCGCTATACTGAAACGCGCCATGGACGTGCCGTTGATTGCCGTGTGCAATGAATCAGATCTGTTTTTTCATCTCTATTCTTTCATTAATGCAATGAACTTGTCCTCTTCACCAGCCACCATATGATAGCAATACTGGTCTTCATCCGGGAAATTGCTCTGTCTGACTTCAGACACATAGTCTTTCATTGCATCCGTGATCACCTGGGCGACATCACAATATTTTTTCACAAATTTGGGGGTGAACGCCTGGAACTGGCCGATGAGATCGCTGACGATCAGCAACTGGCCGTCACAATGCGGGCCTGCGCCAATGGACATCACCGGAATGTCAAGATGTTCCCAGATATACCGGGTCACTTCTGGCGGCACCCCTTCCACCAAAAGCATTTTCGCACCGGCCGCTTCAACCGCCAATGCATCCTGGACAACCAGTTTGGCTGTCTCGGCGGTCCGGCCCTGGGCCTTGTGGCCGCCCAGCTGGCCCGAACTTTGGGGCGTAAGGCCGATATGGCCGATCACATTGACACCGGCGTCGGTAATGGCCCTGATCCGGTCGGCAACCCGGACGCCGCCCTCAAGTTTTACCGCGTCCACATCCGCCTCTTTGAGGAACCGGATACTGTTGTTCACGGCCTGTTCGTCAGATGCCTGGTAACTTCCCAGGGGAAGGTCGCCGACCAGAAAACAGTCGGGCGCCCCCCGGCGGACCGCCTCGCAATGGACAATACACTGGTCCATGGTAACGGGAACCGTGCCGTTGTAGCCGTACACACACATCCCCAGGCTGTCCCCGACCAGGATCATTTCCATGCCCGCATCCTGGGCAAACCGGGCTGTCGGGAAATCATAGGATGTGAGCCACGTGATTTTTTCGTTGTTTTCCTTCATCTTGTAAAGGTCAAATATACTTTTTCTTTTCATTTCTACCCCCGTTATTCTCGATTTGTTTCGTTTAAATTTCAGTAATTCTCAGGGTTGCATCGTCCCGTTTCGTAAAGTCCTCCCTGAGCGATACACCATGCCCGGGGGCGTCCGGGACGGTGATAAACCCGTTTTCAATGGGAGGCGCTGTCTCTGTGATCTCGTGGTACCAGCCGTAATAAAATGCCCGGGTGATTTCCTGCTCGGAAACAGTGGGGCAGGCCAGGGCAAGGTGGGTTGAAGCGGCAAGGGTAACCGGGCCGGAGCAGTCATGGAATGCAATGGATTTGCCGAATGATTCCGCAAGGGCGGCGGATTTCTTTGAAAAGGTGATACCGCCCCCCCAGGTCACATCAATAATGGGGACCGAGATCCTTCCCAGTTCAAGCAGTTCCCTCATCTGGCCGAGACCGCCAAGGCTTTCCCCGCCGGAGATGGGCTGGTCCGTGTAGTCGACAATTTCCCGGATGTCTGAAATGCGGTCCATCCAGATGGGGTCTTCGATCCAGTCCATACCGATGGGGGCAAGGGCGGAGATGATTTTTTTGGCCGCAGGAACACTCCACAACCCGTGCAGTTCCGCCTTGATTTTCATTTTATCCCCATGGGCCTTCCTGATTTTCTCAAAAGGTTCCACTGCTTTTTTAAGGTCGGCCACAGAGATATCCACACCGTCAACAGCCCCCTGGGTGAAATCAAAGGGCCATATTTTCATGGAATCGATTCCCATCTCCAAAAGTTCTGCCGCCACCTCGTCCGCCCGGTGCAAAAAACCGTCAAGATCCTGATAAATTCTGCCCTGGTAAGCCACATTGGAATCCAGCCCGAAGTTGTCCGGCTTGACATCCGAGGTTTCGGAAATGTAGTCCGGCCCTGCACAGGTATTGTACACTTTGATGTTCTCCCGTGTCTTTCCCCCGAGCAGCGCGCATACCGGTTTGCCCGACACCTTGCCGGCAATATCCCAAAGCGCCACATCAACGGCCGAGCAGGCCCGGATCTCTGCGCTGGTGCCATAAAACCCCACATAGGGCCGCATTTTCCTGTTGAGCATTTCAATTTTTGACGGATCTTCACCCAGGATCAGTCCTGCAATCCGTTCGTGGATATCTGCCTCGGCAGGCCCGGTCCCGAACCAGGTCTCGCCCAGGCCGACGATGCCTTCATCCGTGTGAACCTTCACCCAGAGAAGGTTTTGGCGTTTTTTAATGCGAATGGTCTCGATTTTTGTGATTTTCATACATGAACCTTATGTTTGTATTAATAATTTGAAAAATTAGAAGTTGAACAGGCGCGGCAGGGCAAGGATAATCCATTCCCAATAGGTACAGATGACCAGTACGGCAAAAGACGCCGCTAAAAAAGGAACAATCGCCCGTGTCACGCGCTCAAGGGTTGTTTCGGCAATGGAACAGGCAATAAACAGGCAGACCCCCACCGGCGGCGTGGTCAATCCAATGACAAGGTTTAACACCATCATCACGCCGAAATGGATGGGGTCCACCCCGAATTTGGTAACGATTGGCAGGAGCACAGGCGTCAGGATGATCAGGGAGGCCGTGGTCTCCATAAATGTACCAATGACCAGCAAAAGAATGTTGATCAGGATCAGGATGAGGAACTTGTTTTCCGTGAACCCCATGATCAGATGCGTGATCAGCTGAGGCACCTCTTCAATGGCCAGCAGCCATGAAAACAGACTGGCCATCCCGACCACAAGCATGACAAGGGAACTTGTGGCCCCGGTGGAGATGATGATCCGCTGCAATTTTTTCAGAGTGATATCCTTATAGACAAACAAGCTGATGAGCAGGGCATAAAAACAGGCCACACATGCGCTTTCCGTGGGCGTGAACACCCCTGTGAGGATGCCGCCGAGAATAATCAGGGGCAGGATCAGGACAAGGCCCGCCTCAACAACAACGCCCGGCACTTCTTTCAGTGCCAGCATCTTGCCCTTGGGATAGTTTCTTTTTCTGGAAAAGTATCCCACAACCCCCATCATGGCAATTCCGAGAAGCAGGCCCGGAACCATCCCGGCAAGAAACAGGGCCGCAATGGAGGTCTCGCTGAGCGACCCGTAGATGATGAACGGTATGGACGGAGGAATGATCGGGCCGATCGTCGACGATGTCGCGGTTACGGCAGCGGCGAAATCAACATCATATCCCTCTTCTTTCATCGCGGGAATCAAAATGGAACCCACGGCAGAGGTATCAGCCACGGCCGCCCCTGTGATACCCGCGAAAATCATGGAGATGGCCACGTTAATGTAAGCCAGCCCCCCACGCAGCCAGCCTACGAGCAAGTTACAGAATTTCAAGAGGCGGCGGGTCATTCCCCCGGCCGCCATCAGGTTGCCGGCCATGATAAAAAAGGGAACCGCCATTAATATGGCTGAATCAATGCCGGTGAACATTTTCTGGGCGGCAAGCTGTGTAATATGCAGCGGGTCTATGGTCCCGGTAATCAGCAGGGTCGTGGCCGGAACAAGCCCCAGTACAAACGCGATAGGCACGCCCATCAATAAAAACACGGCAAAGGATATAACCATTATCGTGATAACCATTTCTGTCTCCTGTTAATCCGGTGTATTCCCATCATTGCCGCCGGGTTGCCCGGGATCAAAAAGATGGGCAAGGGCATGCACCAGCATGATGCATCCACCCACGGGCAGGGCCAGGTACGGCAGCGCCATTGGAATGCGCAGGGCAGGGCTGGTCTGGAGCTTTGTCAGGTAGACCAGTTCCACACCACCCACCGTAAGGATGGCAATCTGGAATATGATCAAGAGCATGGCGCACTTTCCGATGACCGCCCTGAACTTTTTGGGAACACGGTCGGTCAGGAACGTCACTGCAATATGCTCATGCCGTTTCAGGGCAATGGCTCCGCCCAAAAGAGAGGACCAGACAAGCAGGTAGCGTCCAAGCTCTTCCGTCCAGAATAACGGGAAGTTCAGCAGGTACCTGAAAAGAACCTGGGTAAACACAACCACTGCCATGGTTGATAAGGTAAAGACCAAAAGATATCTGCTGATGTTGTCCAGTATGTCGCTGACAAGCCGCATAAAACACTCCTTAATTCCTTGGATATCCTTTTATGCATATTGCAGGATATCCTCCCTTTCAGGCGGAAGCCTGTGCCTGAGCCGCACGTGGGATGGGTTGCCGGGATTATTGGTTTTTATCTGCCTGGATGCGTTCCAGAATGCCCTTCCAGGATGGATATTTGTCCGCATAATAGTCGTATACGGGCTGCATGGCCTCCATAAAAGGCGCTTTATCCGGGTAAGAGATTTCCATGCCCCCGGCTTCCAGCTGTTTTAATTCCTTGCGTTCATTTTCCCTGATGATTTTCCTCTCAAAAACAGCCGCGTCTTTTGCCGCCTGGAGAACGATATCCTGGTGTTCCGGCGTTAGTTTGTTGAATTTTCTGAGGCTCATTGTCAGGGGGGCGGGAGAGTAAAAATGGCCGGTCATGCTTAATTTTTTCTGCACTTCGTTGATTTTAAAGGCATAAATGATCCCGATGGAGTTTTCGTGCCCGTCGATCACCCCGGTCTGCATGGAGGTGTACACCTCACTCCAGCTCATGGGCACGGCTTTTGCGCCGAGCTGCCTGACGGATTTCAAATGCACGGGATTTTCCATGGTGCGGAATTTCAGGCCTTTAAAATCCTCAGGCGTAAGAAGCGGGGTGTTTTTGCTGGTGAAGTTACGAAATCCATTCTCAAAAAACGCCAGTCCTTTGATACCGTTTTTCTCCAGGCTTTTCATCAGATCATCCCCCACATCGCCGTCTAGGTGTCTGTCTGCGTGTGCATTGGAGGTAAATAAAAAAGGAAGATCAACAACACCCATTTCTTGGCTGAAATTGGAAACCGGTCCTGTGGCCGTGATGGCAAGGTCGGTCAGGCCGAGCTGCATGGATTCCAGCAATTCCCGTTCCCCTTTTCCGAGCTGCCCCCCGGTATACACTTTTACAACCACCTCCCCATTGGTTCTCTCCTTGACAAGCCTTGCGAATTCCCTTGCGCCCTGGCCGTATGCATGGTGGTCCGGGGTAATGGTCGCCAGCTTCAAGGTGGTTTTCGCAACTGCATGGCTGCCCATTGTGATGAACACGAATAAGGTCCCGATAATAATGGCAATTTTTTTCATGATGCTCCTTTTTCAAACGATCTGTTAAATATTATAAACAACATGTAACACGTAACATGTTACAATAAAGCGCGCTTCTCCTTTCCCGTTTTTTGTAATGGGGTTAAATCAAAGGGGTTCCCGGTAATTATGCCGGGGATGATCCCGGCGAATTTTCAAAAAAATTCTCAATCATAATGGTCAATGCAATATCCAAGTGCTTTTCCATGCTGCCGGCTGCCGTGTCAAAATCCCCGTGTTTCAGGGAATCCACAATGGCTTGGTGTTCTTTGAGCACGCCCACGGATCTCGCATATCCCAGGAACAGCTTATTGTTTGTCCAGTTGATCAGGTCGCTCACGCCTTCCAGGGCCGAAATCAGGAACCGGTTATCTGTCATGCGGGCCAGGTACATGTGGAACTCCCTGTCAATGGACAAAAACAGTGCATTGTCTTCAACCGCATCTTCAAGCTTTACCTGGAATTTTTCAATCCTAGCCAAATGGGCTCCGGTAATGGCTCTGTTTTCAAAAAGATCCTCCAGCACCGCCAGTTCCAGGGTCTTCCGGAACCTGCACAACTGCTTCAACTCTTTTTCCGTGATTTCATTCACAACCACCCCGCGCCTGGGGGTAAAGGTGACAAATCCCTGGCAGGCCAGTTCCAGCAGCGCCTCCCTTACCGGGCTCCTGGATACGCCGAACCGATTGGCCAGTTCCGGCACACTGTAGATTTTCCCAGGACGCAACACATTTGATATAATTGCCTCTTTAACCGCTTTATTAACCTTTTCCTTGAGGCTGACCGACTCTTTGATTGGCTGCAATGTATCACTGCCCATTGGTAAAAACCCTTTTATCTGCATCTCAAATTGTTGAATTTTGAATAGGGATAGCATGTAACATGTTACGGGTCAAGCGAAAAATTTTCAACCATTCTTTGAATTAAGAGTGGTGTGGCAGGCAACTCTGTTTTGCTGACACTTGTATCCGGACTTATGACTCCCGGCAGGCGTTGATGTTCACGCCGCCACAAAAGGTTGGGTCCGGAGTGAAATCCGCAAGCTGAACGATTTCAACGACGAATTCATGGCAGACCAGGGACAGCCCATATTGCGTTTGAGCCGAATGATTTGAGTGTGACTTAAAAATGGACCGATTTCGGGTAGGCTTACCCTGCGTGACAGTGTGTGACAGGACAACTGACCCGCTGCACGTAACAATTTCGTATTCAGATGTATCGCCTTGTTTCAGTCGATTAATAATCCTGGTGAACACATCTTTTTGTATGGTGCAGCAGATACAGTTGGCTGTCAGGATAGATTTGTATTTATCCCGGAAATATCAGGTACTACTTTTTCTGCATTTCTTTTCCGCAGCATGACAGCGGAACCGAGCAGGCTTCTTCAGATCCTGCTTTACAGGTACAAGCTTTGCTCACCTTTAATTCAAGGCCGCAAGCATCACAAAAATACACATCGTTTTCTTTCATGTCACAACAGTTCGCCATTGGTCTTACTCCTTTTGATCCTTATTAAAATCCAGTGTTGTTCACTTTCGTGAGGGTAAACTACGATGATCCGTGCCATCGGACCACATAGTGCAACTTAATTGCATCGGCTGATTATTTCAAGGATTATTTTGTTTTGGTATATCATTCAAAACACCCTTGTATTGTGCATGCAGGCTCTAATGGCGACCCATGGATCAAAATCCGGATTGATCTTGGAAACGAAATGTTCAGTGTATCTATTGCTGATCCTTTTAAATCCATGATTATCAGGCCGCAATCGTATTGCATGCTTTTCAATGTGATTTTTCAAAATGGTAATAGTATTTTTTGAAAGTGATTGGCATAGCATAGCGATTCACAGTTTTATAGCCGATACGAGAGCTTGAAAGTCTTCATGATAAACTGTATAGACCAGTTACCGTAGCACTTCCCTTACCGGACTCCGGGATACGCCAAATTGTTTGCCATCTAAGGAGCGCTATAAACTTTTCTGGTACGCAACACATTTAAATTAATCGTCTCTTTTTAATCGATTGCAATGTATCACTGCCCATTTCTGAGAATTTTTTTATCTGTGTATCACATTGTTGATTTTTGGATAGGCGTGGCATTTAGCATGTTACGGGTAGAATGGTTTTTTAAATCAAAACGAGTGAATTGTTCCCCGGAGAAATAACAAATCGATTTTAAACCACTTTTATCCGGCCCTATTATTCTGCTAAAAGACGCTTTTTTTCAAGCTGGCTTGATTGGATATCTTCATTAACCCTCCGATATTATTGTACTGAGCAAAAGTGTTTCTTCGTTTTTTGAAAGATTTTTTATTTAGCAGAATCTGAATTTAAAGTAGCCACAAGGTGTTGTGAGTTCACTGGAGTCTAACTTTCTGATTTTTATACTATAAGTGTGGTTTTGAGGTGGGCTGTTTTTAATGTGAAAGGGGGTGGTTTTAAGTGAATACGTTTTCTAAAGCATCTTGGCCGGATTTTCTTTACATGACATAGTCATATTGGTATACAGCTTGAACAAATATTTAAGATAATAACCATTCCGATTGTCACCCTGTTTTTGTGATTTGTGAAGCTTTGTATCTGAATATTAAGAATAACCGGATACGTGGAATTAACCTTGAGCATATACATAATGAGGAAAAGCCACCGTTTCTGAATGTAATTTGTCCTGTTTGAAAGTGATTTTTGCTTCTCTATTGAATGGTATATAAAATGACGGGAAATTTTTATGAATGCTGAGAATCCAACAGAAGAAAGTCACCGAGCTCGCTCTGATTTCATCCGGGAGCTTGTTCAGCGTTCCAGTTATTCTGATACTTTATCCTCTTCATGTGCCAAAAAGCTTCCTCGAAGGGTTATACAGTTTTGGAACGACTTGAGTCGATTGCCTATTGATGTGCATAAATGCATTGAGACATGGAGCAAGGTGGAGGTGTTGGGTATTGAGAGACTCCTCTATGATAGTCATCAAGCAAGAGAATTTATTCGTCGAAAGCTGGGGGCACGCTACAAAAATGCATACGACAAGTGCTATCATCCGGCAATGCAGTCAGACTATTTTCGACTCTGTTATATTTTTGTGGAGGGTGGCTGTTACATAGATGTTGATGATGTGTACAATGGGAATCAAGTCCAACATCTCTTCAACGACTGTAAGTTAAAAATTCAACCTTTATGCTATGACATGCAGACGAATATGATGGTGCCACCATCGGTTTTTATGAAACCAGGCGCAAATGTTGCGAGCTGGATTTTTTATTTCAACAATAATCCGTTGATTGCTGGTAGAAGACACCCTTTAATATGTCACGCTCTCGATCAGGCCACACGATATCTTGAACAGGATATGACGAATGGCCTGCCAGAGATTCAATCTACGACTGGCCCAGGGAATCTAACCAAATCGATATTTGATGTTGTAAATGATAGCAGTGAGTTAGAAGAAACCATTTTTGTTCTCCGAGATTGGGAAAAAATTGCTAAAACCGTATGGGATCTCAGCTATAGGAACGACCCAAGGAACTGGAGACTCTCTAACTGTTTAAAATATCAAGGTTAATATGCTTGGAATATGTAAAGTAGGATAAATGAATCTCTCTTCTCCTTGGAATTTTCCTTCGAAATTCTTATTCCACATCGCGTTGAAATGTCGGAGGCTATTACCGAAGAAGCGATCCCAAGCTTTCGGCCCTCCATCTAAAAAAAAGCGTCGGGGAATAGAGCATATTTACGTCATCAACCTGAATCGACAACCAACCCGTTGGGCCAAAATGGAACAGGAGTTACGGCATGAGTTAGATTGTTCTGGAGTTGAGCTTTGGAAGCTTACTGAGCGTTATGTCGCCGTTGATGCTAATGACTTTATTGTGGTACCCCTAAAAGATGCCGAAATTGATCCAATTTATACACTCGGCGATCAGCTTTTTGTGGAGCCACAGCCCTTAACCCAACCCACTCGGTTTGAACTCAACTCTCCAATCCGAATGAGTCGACCTGAGATTGCGGTTGCTCGCTCACACATCGGTATATGGCGACAGATCGCGGCGAGTAATCATAAGTATGTGTTGATCCTTGAGGACGATGTGTGGTTCCGCCATGGATTTGCCCGACACTTGAACCAAGCATGGAGCGAACTTGGGGATGAAGGTGATGGGAAAAGCAACTTCGACATGCTTTATTTGTCCTATGAGGAAGTGAAACACGGCGCTCCTAAGACTTTTCTTTCAAGTAACGTATTCCGACCAAAACGGGGGCTTTGGCATTTGTCTGGATACGTTCTTTCCCGAGAAGGCGCTGAAAAACTTCTTCAACTCCTTCCATGTCGAGGACCAGTAGATCTATGGATAAATCAACAGTTTGAAGTATTAGATGTTCGTGCAACCAAACACTCTATCATTAGCCAGCGACGCGATGTTAGCTCAACTAACTCTTATTCAATACTACCCGCACTCACGAAAATTGGAGCTATCAATAGTGAGAGTGCATCCTTGTTTCATGGCCGTCCTACTGAGAAGCCTGTGTTTGCATTTGGACCAGGAGATTCTGGACTTTCATCTCTCGCAATGGCACTGTCTATGCTCGGATACAGATGTTGTAGCGACCTTGAAGAGCTTCCGTGTCCTGAAATGGATATACTCCTTGAAGGATTTGGTAACCGAATTTTTGATGCATATGTGAACATTAAGTCATTGAATAGAGAAGCTCGGACTCTCAGAGAGCTTTATCCTCAAGCTAAATTCATTATTACCATGAACAAGACTGGTGTGTTAGATAACAAAAATTTAAAAATTATAGATGATTTGATGGGTGCTGATGTCACTATTCTTTATTTAGAGGCAGTCAATAAATGGCAGGTGATCTGCGAACACCTTCGATGCGCACCACCACCTTGCTCTTATCCTGACTTAGCTGAGTTTGGACAAAGACGACTTCTTTGCAAAGCCATTGAAGACAAGACAACTTTGAGTTGTAAGAGACCTAAACGTGATAAGTCTCCATGGATTATTGATTCTCCTCAATGTTGGCAAGGCATAGATTCCGTCCAGATAGAAGGGAAAACGACGATTGCAGGTAATTCCGTTAGATTCAGCGACTGTTTAGAATCTCTCAACACAAAACATTGGCTTGTACGAAACGATACATTCACAGATAACTTGGCACTGTTTCGTCCCTCTAACATTAAGTTCCATAATGGGCTTGGAGCTGCACTCACTATTAAAAAGGAGTCTTTGGGTGTTCGAGAATATAGTGCTGCATCGTTAACTAGTCGTGATCAGTACTTATTCGGAAAATTTGAAGCAATTATAAGGGCATCGAATATACCCGGTGTGGTGACCGGTTTTTTTCTCCATCGTGATTCACCAAGACAAGAGATTGACATCGAAATTGCGGGAAATCGACCAGACCGTCTCCTAATCAATGTCTTCTATAATCCTGGTGTCGAGGGCGCGAAGTTTGATTACGGATATAGGGGCGCACCAAGCTATGTCGATCTTGGTTTCGATGCTTCGGAATCAGATCATCTGTTCACAATAGAATGGAAGGCGAGCGAGATTTGTTGGTTTGTTGACAACCATTTGGTTCTCAGGCGTGTCAACTGGGATCCAACACCGATTCCCCAACTACCAATGGCTCTTCATGCTAACGTATGGCCTTCTCGTTCCAAAGAGCTTGCTGGACGGTTAGCGAACAAAAAATTACCAGCGACCATTTATATAAAGTCGATCAGGTTGGAAGCGAATCGACAGAGGAAATCATAGTTATTATGAAAATTCTTTCTTACAAACCAGATCATGATGGTGCGGTCGCTTATATTAAAGACGGGCGCTTACAGTTTTCAATTGAAGCCGAGAAAAATTCGAATTATAGATATTCGCCGATATCTATTCATGACATGTTCAGCGTTCTTGGAGAGCCCGGCGAATTACCTGACATTATATGTGCTGGTGGTTGGTGGCCGCGTGAAGCAAAATTACTTGGGCAGCAATCTACGGTAGGCTACCGTGGCCTGGCGATGAGTGACATCATACAAGAAGAACGGCGCTTATTCGGAAAACCTGTCCACTATTTTTCATCCTCTCATGAACGGTCGCATTTACTATGTGCTTTTGGTATGTCAGACCTACCGAAAGGAACTCCATGCTATGCTTTGATATGGGAAGGTGCAATTGGAGCTTTTTATGAGATTGACCATCATTTGAATATAAAACTACTCGCAGATGTTCTGAATGAACCGGGAAATCGCTATACTTCTATTTATGGTTTAGCTGACCCAACTTTTCCAAAGGATGCCCCTTTTTCTCGCTTCTCTGATTCAGGGAAGCTTATGGCTTTAGCTTCATTTGCAAATCGTAGCACGCCTTCAACAGAAGAGGAAAAACTTATCGATTTTTTGTTGAGCTCCCAACATGTCAAACTGAGTTTATATAAAGACCTTAAGTATTCTCGATACTACAACGTAGGTGTGGATGACCCAGAGTTTCGAAATTTTGCAGGTATTTTTAGCGATAAGATATTCGATATATTTTATCAATTTGCCAAAGAAAATTTAACAAAAAGGATGCCACTAATTATCGCGGGTGGGTGTGGTCTGAATTGCGATTGGAATAGCAAGTGGAAAGAGTCGGGACTTTTTACCGAAGTATTTGTGCCGCCTGTTGCTAACGATTCTGGTTCTGCTATCGGGACTGCGATCGATGCACAGTTCCACTATACGGGGAATCCAAAGGTTGATTGGGATGTTTATTCAGGCCTTCATTTTGATATGACTTGGTCCTTCGATCAAACTCAGTATGATATCTACATGGTTGATAATGAAATTATTGCTGATATGTTGGCGAATGATATCATTTTAGCATGGGTGAGCGGAAAATTTGAAATTGGTCCGCGTGCGTTAGGCAACCGTTCAATTCTTGCTGCACCATTTCGAGAAAGTTCCAGAATGCGTTTAAATGAGATCAAACAGCGAGAGCAATTTCGTCCGATTGCTCCTGTCTGTTTAGAAGACGATGCAAAACGATGGTTTGGTTGCGACGACCCGAGTCCGCATATGCTTTATACGTATAAAGCCAGAACTGATGCTCTGGAGGCTGTCACTCATGTGAATAAGACCGCCCGTATTCAGACTGTGTCATATGAAAGTAACCAAAGCTTATACAACTTACTCCTCGCATTTAAAGTGCGCACAGGTTTCGGTGTCTTGTGTAACACATCGCTGAACTTCAATGGTAGGGGCTTTATAAACAAAATAGATGATCTTTCAGCCTATACTGTAGAGCATAATTTGGATGGCTTTGTGGTTGAGGGGCGCGCCTATATTTTGAAATCGTCGATGAAATACCAGAAATATATGAAGACTAATCTTGTGTCTGGTTTACGCAATAGAGTGATATGATATAGGGGATAATTCAGTTGTTGACTTTTTTTAATAAGAAAAAGTATCAACAATAAAATGTAAAAGTCAAGAACCTCCCAAACAGTTCGGCCTCTCAGAGTTATGCTTTAAGCAGCTTCGTTTACAATCTCAGATCTCAGTTTTAGTCCCATTCTAAATGTCTCAATTGGCCGGCGCCCCTGATTCCGGTATCCCTG